>NZ_BJNV01000058.1 GCF_006539865.1 Zoogloea ramigera | reverse complement strand
GATGCACGGCAGTTCGGGGAGGCGTGAGATGTGTGTAATGGGATGCTCTGACAGCCCTGCAAAACCCAGCATGGGGTTATTTTATTATTCAATTTTTGACTAAAAGCAGTGGATTTTTAGCACTAGAATACATTTAAGAAATCCATTCACGAAGGAGCCCCCATGCGCATCGCCAACAACGTCGCCGAACTCGTCGGCAACACCCCGCTGGTCAAGCTGAACCGCCTCGCCCCGGCCAACGGCGCCACCGTTGCCCTCAAGCTGGAGTTCTTCAACCCGGCCCACAGCGTTAAAGACCGCATCGCCGTGGCCATGCTCGACGCCGCCGAGGCCGCCGGCAAGATCACCCCCGACACCATCGTCCTCGAGCCCACCTCCGGCAACACCGGCATTGGCCTGGCGATGGTCTGCGCCGCCCGCGGTTACAAGAGCGCCTTCGTGATGCCCGAAACCATGAGCCGGGAGCGCAAGCTGCTGCTCAAGGCCTACGGCGCCGACCTGATCCTCACCCCCGGCGCCGAGGGCATGCCCGGCGCCGTCAAGAAGGCCGAGGAGCTCGCCGCCGCCGACCCGCGCTATTTCATCCCGCAGCAGTTCGAGAACCCCGCCAACCCGGCCATCCACCGCGCCACCACGGCCGAGGAGATCTGGGCCGACACCGACGGCCAGGTGGACATCTTCGTGGCCGGCGTGGGCACCGGCGGCACCGTCACTGGCGTCGGCGAGGCACTCAAGGAGAAGAAGCCCGGCGTCCAGGTGATCGCCGTCGAACCCGCCGCCAGCCCGGTGCTCTCCGGCGGCAACCGCGGCCCCCACCCGATCCAGGGCATCGGCGCCGGCTTCGTGCCGGGCATCCTCAATACCGGCGTCTACGACGAGATCGTCCAGGTGCCCAACGACGCGGCCCTCGACACCGCCCGCCGCCTGGCCCGCGAAGAAGGCCTGCTGGTCGGCATCTCCTCGGGCGCCGCGGTGTGGTCGGCGCTGCAGGTGGCCGAGCGCCCCGAGAACGCCGGCAAGCTCATCGTCGTGATCATCCCGTCCTTCGGCGAGCGCTACCTGTCCACCGTGCTCTTCCAGCATCTGGAAGTCTGACTTGAGCGCCTTCGACTTCACCGCCTGCCCCGACCGCGCCGGCAGCGACAGCATCAAGTGGCGCCGCTACGCCGGCCGCGACGTGATCCCGATGTGGGTGGCCGACATGGACTTCGCCGCGCCACCGCCGGTGCTCGAAGCCCTGCAGGCGCGCATCGCCCACGGGGTGTTCGGCTACGCCGACCCGTGGCCGTCGCTTGTCGAGGCCGTGCAGGCCGGCATCGCCCGCGACCACGGCTGGCACATCGAGCCCGACTGGCTGGTGTGGCTGCCGGGCGTGGTCACTGGCTTCAACGTGGCGGTGCGGGCGGTCGGCCAGGCTGGCGACGGCGTCTTCACCGCCACCCCGGTGTACCCACCCTTCCTGCACGCACCGGGCAACTTCGGGCAACGCCTGCTCACCGCGCCCCTCGTCCATGACGGCCGGCGCTGGGGCTGGGACTGGCCCGCCACCGAAGCGGCCCTCGCCGACGGGGCGCGGCTGTTCATGCTGTGCAACCCCCACAACCCGGTCGGCCGGGTGTTCGACCGCGATGAGCTCACCCGCATCGCCGAACTCGCCGGGCGCCACGACCTCGTCATCTGCTCCGACGAGATCCACTGCGGCCTGGTGCTCGACCCAACCACCCAGCACACCCCCATCGCAGCCCTGGACGACACCGTCGCCCGCCGCACCATCACCCTGATGGCGCCCTCGAAGACCTGGAACATCCCGGCCCTCTACTGCGCCTTCGCGATCATCCCCGACGCCGGGCTGCGGGCCCGCTACAAGCGCGCCATGGCCGGCATCGTGCCCCACGTCAATGTGCTCGGGCTGGTCGGCGCCGAAGTCGCCTACCGCGATTGCGACCCATGGCGGCAGGCGCTGCTGGCCACCCTGCGCAGCAACGCGGCCCGCGTCGCCAGCGTGATCAACCAGCTGCCCGGGCTCGCCATGGCCCCGGTCGAGGCCACCTACCTGGCCTGGATCGACTGCCGCGGCCTGCTCGCGGCCCGGGGCGTCCCCAACGCTGCAGCCTTCTTCGAGGCCGCTGGTGTCGGCCTCTCGGATGGCAAGGACTTCGGCCTGCCAGGTTTCGTACGGCTCAACTTCGGCTGCCCGCCGCAGCGCCTCGAAGAAGCGCTTCAACGCATCCACCGCGCGGTCACGGCGACAGGCTAAACTCGGGGGCACCCTATGCCTTTCGACTTCGTCATGCCCCTTGCCCGCCGCCCCTGCCGTCCGCTCCTGCGCCGCAGCCTGAGCCTGTTGGCCGCGCTGCTGGTCGCCTGCGGCGGTGGCGGCGGCTCATCCGATACCCCGCCGCTCGACGCCAGCGTGTCCTTTACGGCCACCGACCTGGATTTTTCCAACCCAGAACGGGGCATGACCCGCAGCCTGGACGCCCTCGCCACGGCCTCCGACAGCCAGCTGGCCACCCTCTCCGCGGCGGGCGTGCGCCTCGCCTACGCCCCGCTGCGCCTCGACGCCTGGCGCGACGCCAGCCTGCCGGACAGCCTGCTGAACCAGCTCGACGACGCCTTCGCCCGGGTCCGCCGGGCCGGCCTCAAGCTGGTGCTGCGGGTCAGCTACAACGACCCCGCCGCGCCCGGCAGCGACCCACGGGACGCCAGCCTCGTTCGCATCCATGAGCACATCGCCCGCCTCGCCCCCACGCTCGCCGCAAATGCCGACGTGATCGCCTACTGGCAGGCCGGCTTCATCGGCGCCTGGGGCGAATGGCACGACTCCACCAACGGCCTGGACGACCCCGACGCCCGGCTCGCGGTGCGGGACGCCCTGCTCGCCGCCCTGCCGCCCGGGCGCAGCCTGCAGTTCCGCCAGCCCGCCGACCTGCAGCGCTGGTACCCCTCGCCCGCGGTGGAGACAAGCACCGGCCCCCAGGCCCGGATCGGCCTCCACAACGACTGCTTTCTGGCCGACGACACCGACGTGGGCACCTACCCGGACGGCGAACCCCAGCGCAGCTACATCCGCCAGCTGAGCGCGGTCACCCCCTTCGGCGGCGAAACCTGCCAGCCACCCGACCCGGCCCAGGCCCGCAACAGCTGCGCCGACATCCTGCGCGAGGGGGCCGAATACCACGTGAGCTACCTCGGCGAGGACTACTACACCCCCACCTTCCACGACACCTGGGCAGCCCAGGGCTGCCTCGGCACCGTGCTCACCCGGCTGGGCTACCGCTTCGAGCTGATCCGCCTGGCCCACACCCCCAGCGCTGCCCCCGGCGAGGCCATCGGGCTGCGCCTCGAGCTGGTCAATCGGGGCTGGGCCCGGCTCCACAACGCCCGCCCCGTCCAGCTGCTGCTCCGCCACGAAGACAGCGGGCAAGTCGTCCGGATTCCGCTGGCAGACGTGGATCCCCGCCAATGGACACCCGGCCAGCTCATCCAGATCAACCGCCGCCTCGACCTGCCAACCGGGCTGGCCAGCGGCCCCTACGCCCTGCTGATCGCCCTCCCGGACGAAGACCCGCGCCTGGCCAATGACCCCCGCTACGCCATCCGCCCCGCCAACGCCGACCAGGGCACCCAGGGCTGGGACGCCCAGCTCGGCGCCTTCGCCCTGGGGAGCCGGCTCACCCTGCGCTGAGGCACGCCGAACTCTCTGATCCAGCGCAAGATTCAGCCCCGCCCCGGGTGCATAATGGGCACGTCTTCAGCTTTCGCCGGAGGTCGTCGTGAGTGTGCTCCCGTCATCGGTCGTCGCATCACTGGACGACATCCTGCTGCGTCACCGCCACCAGGCCACCGAGCTGCTGCAGATCCTCATCCAGGCCCAGCAGATCGAAGGCTGGCTGCCCGCCGCCACCCTCACCCACATCGCGGCGGCCCTCGGCCTGCCCCGGGCGCGGGTCGAAGGTGTCGCCGGTTTCTACAGCTTTCTGTACACGCAGCCGGTCGGTCGCTACCGGGTGCTCTTCTCCGACAACATCACCGACCGCATGCTCGGCAACGCCGAGCTGCTCGACGCCCTGTGCCGCAAGCTGTGGATCGAGCCCGGCCACCTGTCCGAGGACGGCCTCGTCAGCGTCACCACCACCTCGTGCACCGGCCTGTGCGACCAGGGCCCGGCGATGCTCGTCAATGGCCGGGCGATTGGCCAGCTCAGCCACCGGCGCATCAACGAGATCGCCGAGCTGATCCGCCAGCAGCGCCCGCTCGAGCTGTGGCCCGCCGAATACTTCCAGATCGACGACAACATCCGCCGCCGCGACGCGCTGCTCGGCCTCGACATGCCCCCCGGCGCCGCACTGCAGGCTGCCGTAGCCCGCGGCCGCGACGGCTGGCTGGCCGAGATGCAGGCCTCCAACCTGCGCGGCCGGGGCGGGGCGGGCTTCGCCACCGCCGTCAAATGGGCCAGCGCCAAAAATGCCCCGGGCGCGCCCAAGGTGATCGTCTGCAACGCCGACGAAGGCGAACCCGGCACCTTTAAAGACCGCGTCCTCCTCAACAGCTTCGCCGACCTCGTCTTCGAGGGCATGAGCCTCGCCGCCTGGGCGGTGGGCGCCAGCCAGGGCTTCCTGTACCTGCGCGGCGAATACCGCTACCTGCTGCCGCAGCTCGAAGCCGTGCTCGCCCGGCGCCGCGCCGCCGGCCTGCTCGGCACAGGCATCCTCGGGCAGGCGGGCTTCGACTTCGACATCGCCATTCACCTGGGCGCCGGTGCGTACGTGTGCGGCGAAGAATCCGCCCTCATCGAATCCCTCGAAGGCAAGCGCGGCACCCCGCGCATCCGCCCGCCCTTCCCGGTCACCAAGGGTTACCTGGGGCGGCCCACGGTGGTTAACAACGTCGAGACCCTGGCCAAGACCTGCCTCATCGCCCTCGGCGGCGGCGAGGCCTTCGCGGCCACCGGCACCGCCCAGTCGGCTGGCACCAAGCTGCTCTCCATCTCCGGCGACTGCGCGATGCCCGGCATCTACGAATACCCCTTCGGCGTGCCGATCTCGCGCGTCCTCGAAGACTGCGGCGCCAGCGACACCCAGGCCGTGCAGGTGGGCGGCGCGTCCGGCATCTGCCTGGCCGGCTACGAATTCCACCGCCGCATTGCCTACGAAGACGTACCCACCGCCGGCGCCTTCATGATCTTCGACGGCACCCGCGACCTCTTCGACGTGGCCCGCGCCTTCGTGCATTTCTTCGCCCACGAGAGCTGCGGCTTCTGCACCCCGTGCCGGGTCGGCACCTCGCTGCTGAAGGGCTTCATGGACAAGCTCGCCGACGGCCACGGCGCCCAGGCCGACCTGGCCGACATCGACTGGCTCGACCGCCTGCTCAAGAACGCCAGCCACTGCGGCCTCGGCAGCGCCGCCCCGAACCCGGTGATCGACACTTTGCAAAAATTCCGCCCCGCCTACGAGCGGCGCCTGGTGTCGCTCGATTTCGAGCCCGCCTTCGACCTCGACGCCGCCCTCGCCGAAGCCCGCCAGCTCACCGGCCGCGACGACAGTGGCGCCCACCTCAAGACCCATGAGGAGGACGAAAAATGAGCCCGCAGTGCCGCCCCCCAAGGCCCAGCCTTCCGCCCGGCGGAACGGCGCCTAGCGCGAAAGGTGCCTGATCATGACCAAGCAGTTCCTGCTCGACGGCCAACCCGTCCCCTTCGACGACGGCCAGACCATCCTCGAAGCCGCCCGCAAGGCCGGTCACTACATCCCCAGCCTGTGCTGGCACAAGGATTTCCCGCCCCACGGCAGCTGCAAGCTGTGCGTCGTGAAAGCCGCCGGGCGCCACGTGTCGGCCTGCGCCACCCCCGCCAAGGAGGGCTGGGAAGTCGAGAGCAACACCCCCGAGATCAACGGCGAGCGCCGCGGGCTGCTGCAGATGCTGTTCGTCGAGGGCAACCACTTCTGCCCCTCCTGTGAAAAAAGCGGCAACTGCGAACTCCAGGCCCTGGCCTACGAATACGAGGTGCTCACCCCGCGCTTCCGCCACTTCTTCCCCGACCGCCCGGTCGACGCCAGCCACCCCGATGTGCTGCTCGACTTCAACCGCTGCATCTTCTGCGAGCTGTGCGTGCGCGCCAGCCGCGAGATCGACGGCAAGTCGGTGTTCGCCCTCACCGGCCGCGGCATCGGCAAGCACCTGGTGGTCAATGCCGAATCCGGCCAGCTCGGCGACACCGACTTCTCCGCCACCGACGCCGCCGCCCACATCTGCCCGGTGGGTGTGATCCTGCCCAAGGGCACGGGCTTCGCGGTGCCCATCGGCGAGCGCAGCTTCGACGTGGCCACGATCCGCAGCAAGACCCTGAAGGAGTCGTCATGAACAGCCCTTCGCCCCGCAAGCTGCGCGTCGCCACGGCATCGCTGGCCGGCTGTTTCGGCTGCCACATGTCCTTCCTCGACATCGACGAGCACCTCTTCGAGCTGGTCGAGCTGATCGAGTTCGACCGCTCGCCCCTCACCGACATCAAGGACGTCGGCCCCTGCGACATCGGCCTCATCGAAGGCGGCGTGTGCAATGCCGAAAACGTGCACGTGCTGCGCGAGTTCCGCCGCAACTGCAAAACCTTGATCGCGCTGGGCGCCTGCGCGGTCAATGGCGGCCTGCCGGCCCAGCGCAACCACATCCCGCTGGCCGAATGCCTGCGCGAGGTCTATCAGTTCCGCGATGGCGTCGCCAACGGCCAGATCCCCAACGACCCCGAGCTCCCGCTGCCCCTAGACAAGGTGCGGCCGATCCACGAGGTGGTGCGGGTCGATTACTTCATCCCCGGCTGCCCGCCGTCCGGGCCGGCCATCTGGAAATTCCTCACCGACCTGCTGGCCGGGCGCACGCCGCGGCTGTCGGGCGGCCTGCTGCACTATGACTGAGGCGGGGAGGCGTGAGGAGGAAGGAGCGAGGAGGCCTTGCTGAAACACTTTGCGCTCCCGATCGGCAGCGCAAAAGGCTCGAGAAAAGCCTCCTCACCCCTCACTCCCTACCCCTACCTGCTCCAAAGGAGCACCCATGAGCTTCGAACTGGAAACCGCCGCCAACCGCGAAAGCCTGCGCCGGGTCGCCATCGACCCCGTCTCGCGCGTCGAGGGCCACGGCAAGGTCACGCTGCTGCTCGACGAGGCCGGCCACGTGCGCGAGGCCCGGCTGCATATCGTCGAGTTTCGCGGCTTCGAAAAATTCATCCAGGGCCGCCCCTACTGGGAAGTGCCAGTGATGGTGCAGCGCCTGTGCGGCATCTGCCCGGTGAGCCACCACCTGGCCGCCGCCAAGGCCCTCGACCCGGTGGTCGGCGCCCTGACCATCACCCCCACCGCCGAGAAGATCCGGCGGCTGATGCACTACGGGCAGGTCCTCCAGTCCCACGCGCTGCACTTCTTCCACCTCTCGTCGCCCGACCTGCTGTTCGGCTTCGAATCGCCGGTGCAGCAGCGCAACATCGTCGGCGTCGCCGGAGCCTACCCGGAGGTCGCCCGGCAAGGCGTGCTGCTGCGCAAGTTTGGCCAGGAGGTGATCCGCATCACCGCCGGCAAGCGCGTGCACGGCACCGGGGCGATCCCTGGCGGGGTCAATAAATCCCTCACCGCCGCCGAGCGCGACGAGCTGCTGCAGGATGCCGACCAGATGATCCAATGGAGCCGCGACGCGGTGCACCTGGCCCGCCGCCTCCACGAGACCAACGGCTCGCTGTACGACGAATTCGGGCTGTTCCGCAGCCACCTCTTCAGCATCGTGCGGGCCGACGGCGCCCTCGACCTCTACGACGGCAGCCTGCGCCTGCGCGACGCCCGCGGCCAGATCGTCCTCGACCACCTGCCCTGCGCCGACTACGCCACGCACATCACCGAAGAGGTGAAGCCGTGGAGCTACATGAAGCTCCCCTTCATCACCGAACTCGGCGCCGCCCGGGGCTGGTACAAGGTGGGCCCGCTGGCGCGGGTGCAGAACTGCGACTTCATCCCCAGCCCGCTCGCCGAGCTCGAGCGCCAGGCCTTCGTGGCCCACGGCGAGGGCGAGCCCATCCACGCCCCGCTGGCCTACCACTGGGCGCGCATGATCGAGATGCTCCACGCCGCCGAGGTGATCCGCAGCCTGCTCGACGACCCCGACCTGCTCTCCGACAACCGCCTCGCCGAAGGCCCGCGCCAGCGCGAAGGGGTCGGCATCATCGAAGCCCCGCGCGGCACCCTGATCCACCACTACCGCGTGGGCGACGACGACCTGGTGAGCTACTGCAACCTGATCGTCTCCACCACCCACAACAACCAGGCCATGAACGAAGCCGTGCGCCAGGTGGCCCGGCGCTACCTCGACGGGCGGCAGCTCACCGAGGGCCTGCTCAATCACATCGAGGTCGCCATCCGCGCCTTCGACCCCTGCCTGTCCTGCGCCACCCACGCCCTGGGCAAGATGCCGCTGGCGGTCGAGCTCGTCAATGCCGACGGCAGCCTGGTGGATAGCGCCACCAGCGGAGGCTGAGGCATGTCGGTGGTGGTTTTCGCGGTGGGCAACCCCTCGCGGGGTGACGACGCCCTTGGGCCCCTATTGATGGCCGGGCTCGAGCAGCAGGCCCGGCCTGGCGTCCACCTGGTGAGCGACTTCCAGCTGCAGATCGAGCACGCCCTCGATCTCGAAGGCCATCAGCTGGCCCTCTTCATCGATGCCGGCACGGGCACCCCGGCCCCCTTCGACTTCCGCGAAATCGGCCCGGCAGCAACCCGGCCGGTCAGCTCCCACGCGCTCGCCCCCGAGGCCGTGCTGCAGGTTTACGCCGACATCCAGCGCCGGCCCCCGCCGGCCGCCTTCGTGCTGTGCGTCTGCGGCGAAGACTTCCGCCTGGGCGAGGGCCTGAGCCCGGCAGCCGAGCGCAACCTGGCCGCTGCGCGCGGCCATCTGGAGCGTTGTCTGGAGCAGGCCGACCCCGCCTGCTGGCGTCGGTATATCGACAGCCTGGCGGCAAGCGAGCTCAGCACTTGAGCTGATCGCGCCGCCGGCAGTACTCCGCGATCAGCAGCGAGACGGCCTGCGCCTCGGCAAACTCGAGGTCGACCGGGTTGCGCAGCTGGGCTGCAATCACCGCCAACCCGCGCGCGCCCGCCTCCCCCTCGCCCCGAACCATCAGCAGGTAGTCACAGGGCGTGTCGTGGCGGGCTACCGAGCCCGGATCGATACCGATGCACGCCGCCGGCCGATTCGAATCGAGCCAGCCCTGAAGCGCATCCTGGAAGGGCGCGCAGGACATCACCCGCTCGGATTCACCGCAGGGCGCCAGCCCCTGAGCCCACGCCAGCTCCTCATGCAGAAACGCTCCGTCCGGACTGATGAAACCGATCACGATGCGTTCGGCGTCGAGGGCCCGCAGCAGCTGGCGCAAGGCTCGCAGGCAGGCAAAGCGCGCGTCATCCAGGTGGCGGACAAGGGCTGCCCCGGTGATGGCCGCATCGGAGACCAAGTCACGCATGTGGGCCTCGGCGCATTGATTGACCCAGCGGCCCACGCCGGCGAAATCCAGCAGCTGCTCCTCGTGCGGCACCATCATGTTCATCACGTTCATCGCCACCACCCCGGGGGGGCGAATCTTCTTTCTGCTTCACCGACACCACCCGCCATAATCGTCAAAATCAAAATCCGCACCCAAGCAAGGCGCCTCAAAAACTCAATTTTTGAAAACAACTTCAAATTTGACAAAGAAATTAATGCCAGAGGAGATTTTTAGCGCAGGCGGATTCCACACGCATTCGAATTTGACAAAATTTTATAAAAAAGACAGCTTGGCTGACATCCGCAAGCCCACTGGCGATGAAGGCTGACGGCAAAAAAATCACACTTCCGCTCACAAAGGGGTGTCTGCACGAAAGCGCCAGCCACCGACGGAGCCGCGCCCGGGGCGCCTGGAGCGGCCCGGGCGCGGCCATTCACCCGGCAAGGTTCGTTGAGCCAATGAACGGCGCTGGCCTGTGCCCGGTGCTGAGGCCTGGCGAAGGAAGGATATGCGCGGCCATGCGGCCAGCGCCCCGCCGCCCTCGCGGCGGCTCACCTTCCCGTCACGAAGTGCCGCGGGTAAACGGCAGAAACCCGGCAGATGGGCTGCCGGGTTTCTGAATGGGGGTCAGTCTGGAGCGGGTCGGCTCAGGCGGCGCGGCCCCGGCGCTGCATGGCCATGATCTTGGCCTGCACATAGCCCTTGAGTTCCCGGAAGGGAACCGGCTTGCTGTAGAGGATGACGTCGGCAGGCAACCCGCCGTTCTCGAGGATCTCGTCGTCGGCGAGACCGCTGACGACGACGATGTCGAGCTCCTGGAGCTGCGGATCGGCGCGCAGGCGGCGGATCATCTCGAAACCATCGATCCCAGGCATTCGCAAGTCCGTGATCAGCAGATCCGGCGACATCCGCCCGATTTCCAGGAGACCGTCGATGCCACTGGAAACCATGCGCACCTGGAGCGGCAAGCCCCACGACGAAAACGTGTGCTCGTAGAGCTTCTGGAGGATGCGGTCATCCTCGGCGACGAGGATCTGCAGGGTGTTGGCCGGCGCACGCGCCTGGGTCTGGGCTCCGCTGCCCGCCATCGACCGGGCACGGAACTCCTCGATCGAACTGACCCGGATCCGGCGGTGACCACCGGCGGTCTTCCAGCCGTCCAGCTGGCCGTTCTCGACCATCTGTTGAACAGTACCTAGCGACAACCCCAGGCGCTGGGCTGCTTCAGAGGTGCTGCAATATTCCTTTTCGGGAGATTCGTGCGGGACGGCCATGGATTCGAACGCTAAATAACGTGATTTTTACAATGGTAACAGTTTCGTCGGTGTCACCGCCAAGTCAGGACATTACTTTAGCATAGCCGTGAATTCGTCAAAATCAATAAACGCCTTGACCATGCAAGCGCCTGGAAGCGCCACAGACACGAGCTATCGAAACAAAACGAACCGCCTGCCCCCGGAGCCCCACCGGAAACCTGGGAGAATGTTGCCGCCCATGGCCTCAGGAAGCCCGTGTTCACACGGTCTCAAGGTAGAGAGTGTAACAGCTGGGGGCCAGACAGGCTTTTGCGCAAGCGCAAGCAGATGGCGCTGCGGGTGGTCCTCCCCCGCTCGCCCACCGGCCCATGGATGCACCGGGGCAGAGGGGACGCTCAGGGCGTAGGCTCCCGGCCATCGGCCTCGCTCCGGCCGGCCGACAAGCCGCCGCCGATGCGCAAGACTTCAGCGATGTTGCGCGCTGCCGCGCGCAGGTTGTCCGCCGCAGCGGCCAGGGCCTCCTCCAGAGAGCAGGGCCGGCGGACCACGCTGAAGGAGGCATCGACCCCATGGGCCTGCAGCGCCGCCACGTCGTCCCCCAGGCCGCCGGCGATCGCGATCACCGGCTTGCCATGGCGCCGGGCGATGCGGGCCACCCCCAGCGGCGCCTTGCCGCGCAGGCTCTGGGCGTCGAGCCTGCCCTCACCGACGATGACGAGGTCGGCCTCGGCCACCACCGCCTCCAGGCCCAGCGCAGTGGTGACGATCTCGATGCCGGGGCGCAGGTGGGCGCCCAGCACACCCAGCAGCGCCGCCCCCATGCCACCCGCCGCGCCGGCGCCGGGCACGTCGGCCACCGCGACGCCCAGGGTCTGCTGCAGCACTGCGGCAAAATGGGCCAGGTTGGCGTCGAGGCGCTCCACCATGGCCGGCGTGGCCCCCTTCTGCGGCCCGAACACCACCGACGCGCCCCGCTCGCCGGTGAGCGGGTTGTCCACATCGCAGGCCACCTCGATACGGCACGCGGCCAGGCGCGGATCGAGCCCGTCGAGGCCGATCTGCGCCAGTTCGCCCAGGCCACCGCCGCCCGGGCCAAGGGCCTGGCCAGCCCCATCGACGAGCGTCACGCCGAGCGCCTGCAGCATGCCGGCCCCCGCATCGTTGGTGGCGCTGCCGCCGATGCCGATGATGAGGTGACGCGCCCCCGCATCGAGCGCCGCGCGGATCAGCTCACCGGTGCCGAAGCTGGTGGTCAGCAGCGGATTGCGCCGGGCCGGCGGCACCAGCGCCAGCCCGCTGGCAGCCGCCATCTCGATCACCGCCGTCGCTCCGTCGCCGGTCAGGCCGTAGAACGCCTCCACCGGCAGCCCGAGCGGCCCGGTCACCCGCACGGCGACCCGGCGGCCCCTGGTGGCCGCCACCATCGCGTCGACGGTGCCCTCACCGCCGTCGGCAACCGGCAGGCGGCAGAAGCGAGCCTCCGGAAACACCTCCCGGAAACCCGCCTCGATGGCCAGCGCCACCTCGGCGGCAGACAGGCTCTCCTTGTAGGAATCGGGTGCAATCACGATCTTCATGGGCACGGCTCCTTCTGCTGGGGTCAGTATTGTCGGCAACACAAGCATGACATGGCCCCTGCCCGCGCCGCACGCCGTTAGAATCGCGGCTTGCGCCGGGAGCACCCCTGTGCACCGCACCCACGACAGCCCCCACGCCACCATGAACGACAATCCGATCTGGAAAATGCGGGTCGAAGGCCTCAAGCGCCACGCCCACGACAACCGGTGGGGCCGGGAGGCCCTCCGCCAATGGGCCCAGGAAGGCCTGATGGACGAGGCCCCCGATGTTGCCGCGATGATCGAGCAATGGCCCCAGCGTTACACGGACCTGCCGCCCGACGCCTGGCCCGCCGCCCTGCTGCCCGAAAAACGGGGCCGACCCCGGCCCATCTCACCTCGCCCGCGCACCTCCCAAGGACTCCCCGATGCAATCCCTCCACGGCTTCTTCACCGCCCTTAACGACCTCGTCTGGGGCGTCCCGATGATCGTGCTGATCCTCGGCACCGGCCTCTATCTGCAGATCCGCCTGGGCTTCATGCCCATCTTCAAGATCGGCTTCGGTTTCCGCATGATCTGGCAAAGCCGCCACCCTGGCGCCCGGGCCGAAGGCGAGATCTCGCCCTTCGCCGCGCTCATGACGGCCCTGTCGGCCACCGTCGGCACCGGCAACATCGCCGGCGTGGCCACCGCCATCGCGCTGGGCGGCCCCGGCGCCCTGTTCTGGATGTGGATGACCGCCTTCGTCGGCATGGCCACCAAGTACGGCGAAGTCGTGCTCGCCGTGAAGTTCCGCGAGGTGGACGACAAGGGCGAGCACGCCGGCGGCCCCATGTTCGCCATCAAGAACGGCCTCGGCAAGCAATGGCGCTGGCTGGGCACCGCCTTCGCGATCTTCGGCGGGCTGGCGGGTTTCGGCATCGGCAACATGGTCCAGGCCAACGGCATCGCCAGCGCGGTGCATAACGCGTTCGGCGTCGACACCTGGATCACCGGCATCGTGCTCGTGGTGCTCACCGGCGCCGTGGTGCTGGGCGGCATCCGGCGCATCGGCGCGGTGGCCGAGTGGCTGGTGCCCTTCATGTGCATCGGCTACATCCTGAGCGTGGGCGTCGTGCTCTACGTGTTCGCCGACCGCATCCCCGAGGCCCTCGCCACCATCTTCGCCCAGGCCTTCAGCCCCACCGCCGCCACCGGCGGCTTCGTCGGCTCGACGGTGATGATGGCGATCCAGAAGGGCGTCGCCCGCGGCATCTTCTCCAACGAAGCCGGCCTTGGCACCGCCGGCATCGCCCAGGCCGCCGGCGCCACCCCCGACCCGGTGTATTCGGGCCTGATCGGCATGATGGGCACCTTCATCGACACCATCATCGTGTGCACCATGACCGGCCTCGCGATCATGGTGAGCGGCGTATGGACGTCCGGCGCCACCGGCGCGGTACTGAGCGCCCAGGCCTTCGAGGCGGCGATGCCCGGCGTCGGCAAATATCTGCTCGCGGTGTCGCTCACGCTGTTCGCCTTCACCACCATCCTCGGCTGGGGCTACTACAGCGAAAAGTGCTGGGAGTTCCTGGTCGGCACGCTCATCGAAAAGCCCTTCCGCATCCTGTGGACCATCTCGGTCTACTTCGGCGCGGTGCTCAGCCTCGACTTCGCCTGGCTCGTCGCCGACACCCTCAACGCGCTGATGGCCATCCCCAACCTCATCTCGCTGCTGCTGCTCTCCCCGCTCATCGTCCGCCTGACCCGCGAGTACTTTGCCCGGCGCGAGGCGGATGCGGGCGCCACGCGCCCGATCGCCGCAGCCCAGGAGCGCTGAGACGGCGGGAATCCACCAAGGCCGCGCCGAAACAGCCGCGCCCACAAAGACAAACCCCCGCAACTGCGGGGGTTTGTCTTTGAACGCGCCCGGCTCCGCTCGAAGCGAAGCAGGTGTACTTTAAAACGGAATATCGTCGTCGAAATCGCCGAAGCTGCCGCCACCGGCCGGCTTCTTGGGCGCCGCCGGGGCGCTGGGGGCCGGGGCTCCGCCACCGAAGCCGCCACCGCCACCACCGCCACCGTAGTTGCCACCACCACCGCCGCCGCCGGCATTGCCACCACCGAAACCGCCGGCATCACGGCCACCGCCGTAACCGCCCTCGTTGCGGGCCGGGGCGCCTTCGCCGCCCATGCCCTGACGGCTGCCGAGCATCTTCATCTCGTCGGCGCGGATTTCGGTGGTGTAACGGTCCTGGCCGTCCTTGTCCTGCCACTTGCGGGTGCGCAGCGAGCCTTCCACATACACCTGGCTACCCTTGCGCAGGTACTGGCCGGCGATCTCGGCGAGCTTGCCGAAGAACGCCACCCGGTGCCACTCGGTGGCTTCGCGCTTCTCACCGGTGGCCTTGTCGCGCCAGGTGTCGGTGGTGGCGAGGGTGATGTTGCAGATCGCGTCGCCGCTGGGGGCGTAGCGGGTTTCCGGGTCTTTGCCGAGGTTGCCGACAAGAATCACTTTGTTGACCGAAGCCATATGTCTCTCCTGAAAAATTCTGGGGTTGCGTCAGGCGGCAGCCACCCGGCGCACCGGCGGCGGCGCCATGCCCGCCGCGAGGATCAGCCAGGCCAGGGCCAGCCCGGCGCACAGCAGCGAAACCGAGCCGGGGCCCATGTGCTGGGCCAGCCAGCCGCCCAGCGCCCCGCCGAGGAACAGCCCGAGGGACTGCAGCGTGTTGTAGATACCCAGCGCCGTGCCCTTGGCGTGGGGCGGCGCGATCTTGGAAATCCAGGACGGCTGGGTGGCCTCCAGCACGTTGAAGGCCACGAAGAACAACGTGAGCAGCACGGCCAGCGGCCACAGCCCGCTGCTGCCGGTGGCGTAAAGCCCGGCCTGCACCACAAGTAGCAGGCCGATGGCGGCGTTGAAGACCTTCTTCATGGCGCCCTTCTTCTCGGCCATGATCACCGCCGGCACCATCACCACGAAGGACAGCAGCACCGCCGGCAGATACACCTTCCAGTGCTCGGGCATCGGCAGGCCGGCGGCGACCAGCCCGGCCGGCACCAGCACCCACATCGCGGTCTGCATCAGGTGCAGCGCAAACACGCCGAAGTTGAGCCGCATCAACTGGCCGTTGCCCAGCACCTCGGCGAAGCGTCCGGTGGCGCGGGGCACCGGCGGCGCGGCCGGCACCACGAAGATCACGGTGAACACCGCCGCCACCGCCAGCGCGCCGGTGAGCCAGAACAGCCCGCTCATGCCGATCGCCGCGTAGAGCAGCGGCGCCGCCACCATCGACACCGCAAACACCAGGCCGATTGACGAGCCGATCATCGCCATCACCTTGGTGCGGTGCTGGTCGCGGGTGAGGTCGGCGGCCAGCGCGGTGACCGCCGCCGAGATCGCCCCGGCGCCCTGCAGCACGCGGCCGATCACTACCGTCTGCACGTCGGTGGCCATCGCCGCTACAACGCTGCCGGCGATGAACAAAAGCAGCCCGAAGACGATCACCGGCTTGCGCCCGAAGCGGTCGGAGGCCGCGCCGAAGGGGATCTGCAGGAAGGCCTGGGTCAGGCCGTAGGCGCCGATGGCCATGCCCACCAGGGCCACGTTGTCGCCGCCGGGCATGCCGTGGGCGTGCACCGCGAAGACGGGCAGGATGAGGAAGAGCCCCAGCATGCGCAGGGCAAAGATCGCCGCCAGCGAGGCACCGGCGCGGCGCTCGGCCGGGCTCATCTTGTCGATGTCGGAAGAAGCCATTAAACGTGCTGCGAGGTGAGGGGCAAGGGGCGTATATTAACAGGTTGCCCCTCAGCCCCGAACGCTCCATGGACGCGATCAAAATCCGCGGTGCCCGCACCCACAACCTTAAAAACGTCGCCCTCGACATCCCCCGCGACAAGCTCACGGTGATCACCGGCCTGTCCGGCTCCGGCAAGAGCTCACTCGCCTTCGACACCCTCTACGCCGAGGGCCAGCGCCGCTATGTCGAGTCGCTGTCGGCCTACGCGCGGCAGTTCCTGCAGCTCATGGAAAAGCCCGACGTGGACCTCATCGAAGGCCTCTCGCCGGCGATCTCCATCGAGCAGAAGGCCACCAGCCACAACCCGCGCTCCACGGTCGGCACCGTCACCGAGATCCACGACTACCTGCGCCTGCTCTACGCCCGCGCCGGCACGCCCCACTGCCCCGACCACCCCGAGCACGCCCTCGAAGCCCAGAGCGTCTCGCAGATGGTCGACGCGGTGCTCGCGCTGCCCGAAGACACCCGGCTGATGATCGTCGCCCCGGTGGTGACGGGCCGCAAGGGCGAGCAGGCCGACCTCCTCGCCGAACTCCGCGCCCAGGGCTTCGTGCGGGTGCGCGTCGATGGCGTGGTGCATGAGCTCGACAACATGCCGGTGCTCGACAAGAACCGTCGCCACGTCATCGAGGTGGTGGTCGACCGCTTCAAGGTGCGCCAGGACCTGCGCGGCCGCATCGCCGAATCCTTCGAGACCGCCCTCACCCACGCCGAGGGCCGCGCCATCGCCGTCGAGATGGACAGCGGCACCGAGCACCTCTTCTCGGCCAAGTTCGCCTGCCCGGTGTGCAGCTTCGCGCTGGCCGAACTCGAACCGCGGCTGTTCTCCTTCAACAACCCGGTGGGCGCCTGCCCCAAGTGCGACGGCCTGGGCAATGTCGATTTCTTCGACCCCGCGCGCGTCGTCGCCCACCCCGATCTCTCCCTCGCCTCCGGCGCCATCCGCGGCTGGGACCGCCGCAACCAGTTCTACTTCCAGCTCCTCGCCAGCCTCGCCGACCACTACGAGTTCGACATCGAGACGCCCTTCGAGGAGCTCCCCGAAAAGATCCGCGGCATCGTGCTGGGCGGCTCCGGGCGCGACAAGATCGCCTTCCGCTACCTCTCCGACGGCGGCCGCCAGGTGCTCAAGGAACACACCTTCGAGGGCATCATCCCCAACCTCGAACGCCGCTACCGCGAGACCGACTCGGTGGCGGTGCGCGAGGAGCTCTCCAAATACCGCGCCAACTGCGCCTGCCCGGCCTGCCAGGGCACCCGCCTGCGCACCGAGGCGCGCTTCGTGCTGATCGGCGGGCGCAACCTGTCCGAGGTCAGCCGCCTGCCGCTGGCCCGCAGCCGTGATTTCTTCGACGGCCTCCAGCTCACCGGCCAGCGCGGCCAGGTGGCCGACAAGCTGGTCTCCGAAATCTCGGCGCGGCTGCAGTTCCTCATCAACGTGGGGCTCGACTACCTCTCGCTGGATCGCTCCGCCGACACCCTGTCTGGCGGTGAATCCCAGCGCATCCGGCTCGCCAGCCAGATCGGCTCCGGCCTCACCGGCGTCATGTACGTGCTCGACGAGCCCTCCATCGGCCTCCACCAGCGCGACAACGACCGTCTCCTCGAAACCCTGCGCCGCCTGCGCGACATGGGCAACACCGTGATCGTCGTCGAGCACGACGAAGACGCCATCCGCATGGCCGACTACGTGGTCGACATGGGCCCCGGCGCCGGCGAGCACGGCGGCCGGGTGATCGCCGAGGGCCGCCCCGAGGACATCGCCGCCCACCCCGACTCCCTCACCGGCGCCTACCTGTCGGGCACCCGCAGCATCGCCGTGCCCGTCAAGCGCAATGCCCCCGATCCGGAGCGCCAGCTGCGCATCGAAGGCGCCAGCGGCAACAACCTCAAAGACGTTACCGTCGAGGTGCCGGTGGGCCTGTTCACCTGCGTCACCGGCGTGTCAGGCAGCGGCAAGAGCACCCTCATCAACGACACCCTGCACGCCCTCGCCGCCCGCCACCTCAACGGCAGCAGCATCGAGGCCGCGCCCTGCGCCGCCGTGCACGGCCTCGACCACTTCGACAAGGTCATCAACGTCGACCAGAGCCCCATCGGCCGCACCCCGCGCTCCAACCCGGCCACCTACACCGGCCTGCTCACCCCCATCCGCGACATCTTCTCCGGCGTACCCGAGGCCAAGGCCCGCGGCTACGGCCCGGGGCGCTTCAGCTTCAACGTCAAGGGCGGGCGCTGCGAAGCGTGCCAGGGCGACGGCCTCATCAAGGTCGAGATGCACTTCCTGCCCGACATGTACGTGCCCTGCGACATCTGCCACGGCAAGCGCTACAACCGCGAAACCCTCGAGATCCGCTACAAGGGCAAGAACATCTTCGAAGTGCTCGAGATGACCGTCGAGCAGGCCCTGGCCTTCTTCAGCGCCGTGCCCATCGTGGCCCGCAAGCTCGACACCCTGATGCAGGTCGGCCTCGGCTACATCCGCCTCGGCCAGAGCGCCACCACCCTGTCGGGCGGCGAGGCCCAGCGCGTCAAGCTGGCCCTCGAGCTCTCCAAGCGCGACACCGGCCGCACCCTCTACATCCTCGACGAGCCCACCACCGGCCTGCACTTCGCCGACATCGAGATGCTCCTCAGCGTGCTCCACCGCCTGCGCGACCACGGCAACACCGTAGTCGTCATCGAGCACAACCTCGACGTCATCAAGACCGCCGACTGGCTCATCGACATGGGCCCCGAGGGCGGCAATGGCGGCGGCACCGTGGTGGGCACCGGCACGCCCGAAACCCTCGCTGCCAACCCGGCCAGCCACACCGGCCGCTACCTCGCCCGCCTGCTGCCCACCCGAACCCGCACCACGCCCACACCATGACCGACATCTGGACCGCCCTCGCCCCCCAGCTCGCGCACCTCAGCCCCACCCAGCCGCGGGAGGCCCTCGCCCTCGCCGACACCCACCGGGCCGAGGTCGCCCCCCCGCTCGTCGCGCTGCTCGAAGCCCTCGCCGCCGACCCCGCGCCGGCCAGGGCCGACGGCTACGTGCTGCACCTCTACGCCATGCTGCTCCTCGCCGCCTGGCGCGACACCCGCGCCTACCGGCCGCTGGCCGAGCTCGGCCACCTCGACGAAGCGAGCATCGACGAAGTCTTCGGCCAGCTCGTCCACGACAGCTACGGCCGCGCGCTGGCCTCGTGCTGCGACGGCGACATCGCGCCCCTCACCCGCCTCGCCGACGCGGCCAGCGCCAGCCTGTGGGCCCGCGCCGCGGCCCTCGAAGCCCTCACCCTCGCCGCCCTCACCGGGCGCGCTGCCCGCGGCCCGGTGGTCGATTTCCTGGCCGACTTCGGCGCCCGCGAGGCCCTGCTGCTGAAAGACAAGCCCGACGCCGGCGCCGAGCTCGAACTCCTCGACCTGCTGGTGGTGTGCCTCGCCGACCTGGGCGCCGTCGAGCATCTGCCGACGATCCGCGAATGGTTCGCCGCCGGCCTGGTGGACGACAGCTACGCCACCCCCGCCGACATCGCCGCCGACATCCAGCGCAGCCCCGCCGAATGCCTCGCCGCACTGCAGGACGCCGGCCGCGGCCTGATCGACGACGTCGCCCGCGAAACCGCCCTGTGGCCCGCCTTCCACGAGCTGCCGCCGGTCCAGCTGCCGCCCATCCCCCTGGGCAGCCTGCGCGAACCCATCCGGCGCGACGAAACCAAGGTCGGCCGCAACGACCCCTGCCCCTGCGGCAGCGGCCGCAAGTACAAAAAATGCCACGGTGCCAACTGAACCCAGCCCGCCGCGGCCTTGTCACAGCGCCTCGGCTATCATGAAGCCCTCGCCCGTAACCGGAAGCACACCATGACAGACACCCTGCCCGATGCCCCCGCCGACGCTCCCGAAGCCAGCCCTGGTTTCGACCTCGACGACTTCGAGGTGCGCGTCCTCGCGGTGCTCATTGAAAAAGCCTTCGTCACCCCCGACACCTACCCGCTGTCGGTGAACAGCCTGGTCAGCGGCTGCAACCAGCTCACCGGCCGCGAGCCGGTGATGAGCCTCTCCGAGGCCACCGTGCTCGCCACCCTCGACCGCCTCGCCGAGCGCGGCCTCGTCAGCCAGCGCCACCAGGCCGGCGCGCGGGTCGCCAAGTGGGAACACCAGATCCGCCTGCGCCACTCGCTCACCCCGCCGATGCAGGCCGTGCTGGCCATCCTCATGCTGCGCGGCGCGCAAACGGTCGGCGAGATCCGCGCCCGCTGCGAACGCATGCACGCCTTCGGCAGCCCCGCCGAAGTCGAGGAGATCCTCGAAAAGCTCGGCGACAAATACCCGCCGATGGTCATCCAGCTGCCCAAGGCCCCCGGCACCAAGGAAGCCCGCTACACCCACCTGATGAGCGGCGAGGCCGCCGCCAGCCAGCACGCCTTCGACACCGCCGGCGACGCCGCCGCCCCCCGCGGCAGCCGGGTCGGCGAGCTCGAAGAAGAAGTCCGCCGCCTGCGCCAGCAGCTCGAATGGCTCACCAACGAGTTCGAAGCCTTCCGCAAGCAGTTCCAGTAAGCGTCTCAACCACGCCGCCGGGCCGGCCCCCATCAACTTGCAGGGCCCGGCCCACCCGGCCACCACACCGCCTCTCAGACACACCGATGTTCGTCCACCCCCAGTTCGACCCCATCGCCCTCTCCATCGGCCCGCTGTCCATCCGCTGGTACGGGCTCATGTACCTCGTCGCCTTCATCCTCTTCGTCGTGCTCGGCCGCGCCCACGCCCGCCGCCGGCCCGAGCTCGGCTGGACGCCCCAGCAGATCGACGACCTGCTCTTCTATGGCGTGCTCGGCGTGATCCTCGGCGGCCGCCTGGGCTACGTGCTGTTCTACAAGCCCGCCTACTACCTCGCCCACCCGGCCGAGATCCTCGCCGTGTGGCAGGGCGGCATGGCCTTCCACGGCGGCTTCCTCGGCGTGCTCGTCGCCATGTGGCTGTTCGGCCGGCGCACCCAGCGCCCCTGGCTCGCCGTCACCGACTTCATCGCCCCGCTGGTGCCCCTCGGCCTCGCTGCCGGGCGGATGGGCAACTTCATCAATGGCGAACTCGTCGGCCGCGTCACCGACGTGCCCTGGGCGATGGTCTTCCCGCAGGTCGACGGCCTCGCCCGCCACCCCTCCCAGCTCTACCAGTTCGCCCTCGAAGGGCTCAGCCTGTTCTTCATCCTGTGGTGGTTCTCGGCCAAGCCCCGGCCCCGCGGCCTGGTGTCGGCGGTCTTCCTGATCGGCTACGGCGCCTTCCGCTTCATCGCCGAATTCGGCCGCGAACCCGACGACTTCCTCGGCCTGCTCACCTTCGGCATGTCGATGGGCCAGTGGCTGTCGCTGCCGATGATCGCCGCCGGCCTGCTGATGGCCGCCTGGGCCGCGAAACGCCAGGCCTGAACCCGCCAGCATCCCGAACCCACCCGCAACCCAACCCGGAGAGAGCCCATGTCCGCCCTGTTCCAGCCCCTGCAAGCCGGCGCCCTGCTGCTGCCCAACCGCATCCTGATGGCGCCCCTCACCCGCTGCCGCGCCAGCGCCGACAACGTGCCCACCGAGCTGATGGCCACCCACTACGCCCAGCGCGCCAGCGCCGGCCTGCTGATCGCCGAGGCCACCATGGCGATGCCCGGCCAAGGCGCCTTCGGCAACGAGCCGGGCATCCACTCCGACGCCCAGGTGGCCGGCTGGAAGCAGGTCACCGACGCCGTGCACGCCGCCGGCGGGCGCATCGTGCTGCAGATCTGGCACGGCGGCCGCGCCTGCCACCCCTACTACAACGACGGCGCCCAGCCGGTCGGCCCCAGCCCCATCGCCATCACCAACAACGAGCTGCGCACCCCCGACGGCAAGCAGCCCTACGTCACCCCCCGTGAGCTGCGCGACGACGAGATCCCCGCCATCGTCGCCGGCTTCGGCAAGGCCGCCGCCAACGCCAAGGCCGCCGGCTTCGACGGCGTCGAGGTGCACGGCGCCAACGGCTACCTGCTCGACGAGTTCCTGCGCGACGGCGCCAACCGCCGCAGCGGCCCCTACGGCGGCCCCCTCGAGAACCGCGCCCGCCTGCTCCTCGAAGTGCTCGACGCCACCTGCGACGTGTGGGGCGCCGACCGGGTCGGCCTGCGCATCTCGCCCCTCAACAGCTTCAACAGCATGGTGGATAGCGACCCGGTGGGCCTCGTCAGCTGGCTCGGCAAGCGCCTCAACGCCTACAAGCTCGCCTACCTGCACGTGATGCGCGCCGACTTCCTCGGCCAGCAGAAGGGCGACGTGCTCACCCCCGCCCGCCAGGCCTACGAGGGCGTGCTGATCGGCAACATGGGCTACAGCCCCATCGAGGCCTCCAGCGCCGTCGAGAGCGGCCAGCTCGACGCGGTGGCCTTCGGCGTGCCCTTCCTCGCCAACCCCGACCTCCCCGCCCGCATCAAGGCCGGCGCCCAGCTCAACCCCGCCGACCCCAACACCTTCTACACCCGCGGCGCGGCCGGCTACACCGACTACCCCTTCATGCAGTAAGCCCTCCCTGCGGACCGGAGCAGGCCCCGCCTGCCGCGCCGATTCCCGCCTTGCCGCCCGGCGAGGCGGGAGCTAGGCTGAATGGAAGCTTGAGGAGTTCGAGCCCTTCCATGCCCAGCCTTCACCCCCTTCCCGCCCGCAACACCCGACATCCGCATCGGCTCGCCGCCCTGCTCGCCAGCGCCCTGCTGAGCGCCTGCACCGGCCTCCTGCCCACCTCCAGGCAGGCCGTCAGCAACCAGTGGCAGAGCTTCGACGACGCCAAGCACAGCTTCGACCAGATCGTCCCCTACCGCACCGACATGGACACGGTGCGTGAGCTCGGCTTCGACCCCGCCAAGACCCCCAACGTGCAGATCCTCAACCACTCGCAGGTAGTGCGCGCCGTGCTCCCCTCGCCGCTGCAGGAGCTCGGCACCATTCCCAAGGGCATCGTCGACTGCATGAAAGCCCAGGAAACCTGCGTCGGCTACTTCATGGAACCCAGCCACATCGACCGCAAGCGCGTCGGCAACTTCATGCTCGACTTCCTCAACTTCAAGCGCGACACCCTCACCACCGGCTGGAAGTTCGGCGCGCTGATCGTGGTGATCAACGACAAGGTCGTCTACAAACAACGGAGCGGCCGCCCGAAGATCGAAGAAACCGAAGTCCGCAACAACCCGCTGGGGCCGCTGCAGGGGATGGGGGAATCGATGAAGGGGGTTGTGAGGCAGACACGGCAGGGGCGGCGACGCCATCGGCGCGTGCGTTGATCACAGCCGAATAGGGGGGGCTTGCTGTCGGCGGACAGCAGCCCAGCCATGGCCGGCTGGCGCCGGCTCAAGGCTCTACAGATGAGGGCGAAAGAGTCGCGGGACTCGCCTCAGGCGAGAGCGGTCACGCCGTGTGAAGAGCGCTTGGCAGGGGCCGATCTGGTTGCGTATGGAATGGAGATCGGCCGAACCATAGACTCATGCTGACGCGCTAGAGTGACGGCTGTTGGTCAGGAACGGCCGCCTGATGAAGATTGAACGAGTGCCCAGACAGACTGAAAGCAGACGGCGGCCCAGAGCGATGTTGTTCAGCGCAATGGCTTGCTCCGTGCAAGCCATTGCGCTGGGACGCCTTCGCGAGGCGTAAAAAAGGCCCTGCGACGCAGGGCCTCTAAAAAATGGGGGCTTGAGCCGGTTGGATTAAGCAGTTGAACTGCAGCCTCCGCTTGGGTCGCGCCCCGCTTAGTCGGTTAGCCAACGCTTTGTCGGCACATGATGCATAATAAGTCCCATGCTCACATTTGTCAATCCACTCGAGAACATTGCGGCCGTAAGGCTCCTAGAATTCCTGGCGGAGACGAAGCCGTGGTATCGGTCCCTGTGGGGCATTGGCGTTGTGTTGGCGATGGAGGAACTGCATGAAGCCTGTACGGCCATGCGGCAAGGGCATTTGAGCGAAGCTGCGATCAAACGAATGGCCTCCTCTCTCCAGAAGCGGGTCGGGGTGCATCCTGGCTTTACTGATGCCGAGAAGCAGTTTCTTGGTCATCAGCTTCAGCAGGTACCCCGAGCCGATGGGGTGGCCCATTTCGGGATTCGCGAGCTTTCAGCTCGCGTCTCGTCGGACTATCTGACACGATGGGGAAGGGCCGTCACTGGCAACAGGTTCACTGTCGAGCACTTCGCTCGCAGTGTTGCTGCTTACCTGCTCGATGCGGGGTTCGCCGGTCAATACCTACACAACTTCATCAAGGCCCGGCTTGATGCGCCGGAATTGATCTCCCTGTCGCAGCTTTGCGATGCGCTACAGGCGGAGATGTTAGCAAGCCCACGACGGGAATTTGAGGTATTGCTGGCGTTCACTAGCACTCCTGCACGGCTCAATGGCGTGCCCTCTTCGTGGTTGCAGGGTGCAGCCATCATTGCTTGGCTGAAAGAACATGGTTTCAACACGGCAGGGGTGCGCTCCCCTGTCGCGATGGTACTTAAGGTGCAAGCCAGAGATCCTTTTGGTGCGGCGAAGGCGGCACGAAATGAGGTTGACCGCTACGTTGCTCGGGCCTTGATCGCCACCGGCGAACCACTGAATTGCGTTCCGATGCTCTGGGTCAAGGGCAGCACCGCGCCTGCGCCCTTAAAGGAGGCCTCCCGCGGCGTAGGGGTGAAGGAACTGTTTCGCGAGGACCGCGTTTTTTCCACTGGTGCGAGCCAGAGCGTGGACGCCGCACTGGAGTTGCTGGCTCACTTGGAGGGAAGTTCTCCAACGGCAGCGGTCGCGGGCGGCTGGGCTGCTATCGAGGGGTTGCTTGCAGACCCGAACGACCGAGCCACTGCCGCGGACAATCTCGCCACATTAGTTACCTGCTCTTTCCCACGCGCTGAACTCACGGCATTGTCGTATCGCGCTCAGCGAACACATCCCGGGCAATGCCAAGAGCTTGAGGGCGCGCAGACCAATCGCGAGCGCTCTCGCATTCTTGCTACGATGATTGTCGACGGACGTATGCCGGAAATGTCCAGCGTGGCGGATCAAGCGGCGGCGGCTCGGCTGAAGAAGCTACTCGCCAATCCAGGCCCTGAGCTGCGTACAATCCGAGAGGCGATTGGCGAGTCGTTTCACCGGCTGTACCGACAGCGTAACCTCATTCTTCACGGGGCCAGGCTTGACAGCGTAGCGCTTACAGCCAGCCTACGCACTGTAGCCAAGCTTGTTGGCGCAGGGATGGACCGCATTACGCATGGGCACTATGTCCAGAATCTAAAGCCGCTGGAGTTGGTCGCAAAGGCTAACTTGGCTCTCGCATTGGTCAGTCGGGAGTTGCCTCTGGGATGTGTAGATTTGCTTGAAGTCGGTGGAGCTGCTGAAGACGGTAATCAAGGACCGCTCTGAAACGCGAAGCGGGCATCGAGGCGAGTTCATCCAAAGGACCGTTACGGATAGGCAGCTGCCGTTGATTGAGCCTGCCTTGTTCATCAGGGATGAGGAAAACGCGATCTCCAGCCCGCCAAGACCAGCAACGCGACGACAAGCCCCGACGCAGCCAGTTCGTCCATGCCGGGCAACGAAGAAGCCCTGCACCCCTGCAACGCCCCCTCGTTTCACGATCACGAGCCCTCGTTATCGTGATTCGTCCCCTCTATCTCAAGACTCGATAGCACATTCCCTTAACACGAGGCCTCGTGATGATGATTAGTCCTATCGTTTCTCGATCACGATAGCCAAAGCTCGAATCACGAGGGCTCGTTGTTCGAGCTTTTCCTATCGTTCTCGCATCACACCGCCTTGTGATCAAGATTAGTGGCCTCGTTGTGCCATCACACCGCCCTGTGATAGTGAAATGCGGGCGCGAGATCGTGATTCGCCTCGGCTCGCCCGCATCACGAGGCGGCTGATCCGTATCGCGCGGCTTCGAATCACGGGTATGCGCCCGCGTGATCGTGATGCGAGGCCGCGCGGTGCGATCACGGCGGGGCGAGTCGTCGTCAGCGCAGCGCCCACAGCACTGCCATCCCCGCCACGAACGGCAGCCACGGGTTGCGTGACAGCGTGACGGCCAGCACCGCCGCGATGGCGGCGGCGAGCTTGGGGTTGAACAGCTCCGGCGCGCCGTTCACCAGCACCACGTCGGGCACCACGATGGCGGCCAGGGCGGCGGCGGGGGCGTAGCGCAGGGCTTTCTGCACGGTGTCGGGCAGGCTGGCGCGCTGGCCGAGCACGATGAAGCTGGCCCGCGGCAGGAGCGTGGCGAGGCCGATCAATAGGAAGGTGAGCCACAGGCTCGCGTCGTAGTTCATCGGGCCTCCGTCTTCTTTTGCAGGTGTTCGGTGGCGAAGCCCGCCGCGATGCCGCCGACGATCGCCGCCATCACCCCCAGGCGCAGGGGCAGGCCGCGCAGCAGCACCGACAGCACGCCGCCGGTGAGCATGGCCACCAGCATCGGGCGCACCCGCGCCATCGGCACCAGCAGCACCAGGAGCGCGATGCTGGCCATGAACTCCAGCGACCAGCCCCGCGGGATGGCCCCCGCCGCCAGCACGCCGGTGAGCGTGGAGCACTGCCACAGCAGCGCGCACCACATGGACGGCGCCAGGTAGTAGCCCAGCCGCCACGCCGGGTCGGCGTCGCTGCGCAGGCGCTCGAGGCAGGTGGCAAAGACGCCGTCGGTGAGCAGGTAGCCGCACAGCCAGCGCTGCAGCAGCGTGCCGCCAGCCAGCGGCCCGGCCAGCGCGGCGCTGAAGATCACGAAGCGCAGATTGACCACCAGCGCGGTGGCGAGGATCAGCCACCACGGGGCGCCGATGGCGATCAGAGGCAGGGTGCCGAGCTGGGCGGTGGCGCCGAAGACGATGAAGCTCATGCCCATCGCCTGCACCGGCGTGAAGCCGGCGCTCACCATGGCGAGGCCGGTGACCAGCGCCCACGGGATCAAACCCACCGACACCGGCAGGCACACCCGGAAACCCTCCCGGGCTCCGGCCTTGAAACTCGGGGACATGCGCGCTCCTGCAGGATGGGGGCGCAAACTTAGCACGGGACGGCCGCCCATGACGCGGCGACGAGCCCGGGCGTGGATGAGCGGCGTGGCCCTTCGCCGCTCAACGCTCACGCCGGGGAATGGCTGGCGGGCGTGTCTCCCGCTGCAGAAGAATGGCCGGCGAAGCTTCTGCCGCGGGCCACTGCCGGCGGATGGGCTTGCCGAAGGCGGCCCGCCGCGGCTTGCCGCCTAAACCCCCCGCGGATACGGGAAGCCCGCCGGTGGCGGCAGGCTGTGGTCCACCCAGCGGCGCATCGCCGCGTCGCAGACGGCGTAGCCCCAGTTGATCAGGCGCTCCTGGGTGTCGTCGGGCATCGCGGCGAGGCGGGTGGCCAGGCGGCCCAGCTCGGCGCTGCGGGCGTCCGGGCAGGGCAGCGCGTCGGCGAGGCCGTAGTCGCTGATCTTCGAGCGCACGCTCCAGAAGGCGCCCATCCGGTCGCCGCGCAGGAAGCCGGCGATCACCTGGCGCTTGCGCAGCGCGCGCACCTGGTTGTCGACCATGTCGAGCACGCGCTTGGTGTGGCTCGCCCAGTCGATGCCCGGGTCGGGGTCGGCGCCCATGGCGAGGCCGGCGTCGCTCACCAGGATGGTCTCGTAGCGCTTCCAGGCGGTCTCGAGGCCGAGGTTGTCATACACCCCGCCGTCGGTGAGGTAAACATCGCGGGTGAAGGGCGGGTGGTGGAAGGCTTCGCCCGCGGGCGGGCTGAAGTCGGCCGGGTCGAGGCGCAGCCGCGCCGGCGAGAGCACCGGCGGAAACGCCGACGAGGCCGCCACCGCCACCGCCAGCGGCACCGTCGGGCGCTTCACCTCGCCCACCTGGTAGTCACGCATGTAGGGCTTGGAGAAGCGCCACAGGCTGCCGGTCTGCACGTTGGTGGCGTTGATCACGAAGCGCGGCGGGTCGTCGGGCAGATCCTGCAGGGTGGCGTCGCCATAGAGGTGTTCGCGGTAGGCATCGGCCACCTTGTCGTTGATCGAGCCGGGCAAAAACACGCCCTTCAGCACCGAACCCACGTCCACCGCGTGATGCGCGAAGGCGCGGATCGGCTCCACCACCTGGGTCACCAACCCCCGCGCCACGCCGCCGGCAAAGTCGAGCCGGCCCCAGCGCAGGCCCAGCAGCCCGGCGGTGATCGAGCCCCCCGACACACTGGAGATGCGGTCGAGCTGCGCCAGGTAGCCCAGCTCGTTGAGGCGCCACAGCACCCCCAGGTGGAAGATCATCGCCCGGTAGCCGCCGCCCGACAGGCACAGGGCCACGCCCGGCCGGGGCCGCGACAAACCGTCGTCGTCCACCGGCGACAGCGCCACGTGTTGCTCGGTTTTATCGAGTGGCATCTTGACCTCCCTTGCGCCCGGCACGCCCGGGCCTTGCGCCGCAATGGCCCCAGTCGGCGTCGGCCGTGAGAAACACGAAAACGGCGACGCATCCTTGTAGGGGCGACTTCAGTCACCCGCGGACTGCGATCAAAGGCATGCCTGTGATCAACGCGCGGAGGGCGACTGAAGTCGCCCCACAGGAGCGTCCCGGCTCCAGGCCCAAGGCCTGTGTCAAAAGACACCACCGCCGTCATTACCATTCAATTCAGCATAGCCAATGGCGGCCGGGTGGCAAGGGCGAGGCTGCGAGGGGCCGACGGCTCACCTGGCCCGGAAGGGTTCGAAGCGGGCCGTCTCGGTCTGCCCGTCGGCAAACTTCAGCGTCACCACCACCTTCATGGCGGGGTCGGCGGCGTAACGGGCCTTGCCCTCGAGGCGGTCGCCCGCGGCGGCCAGCACCACGCTCTGCTTGCCGGCCGGCGAGAGCAGCACCGCGCTGCCGCTGGCGCCGGCCACCGGCATCGGCTTGCCGCCGTGGTCGCTGAGATAGACGCGCACCGGCGCCGCGGTGTCGCCGCGGGCGTCCTTGGCCAGCACCAGCTCCAGGTGCCAGGCGCCGGACATGCGCAGCTGGCCGCCGTGGGGCGCCGCCATCGCGTCGAGGGTGGCGTCGTCGTGGGCAAAGGCCGGGGCGGCAAACAGCGCGGCGGCGGCGAGGATGAGGGTGTTCAACTTCATGGTGTGTCTCCTTGGGAAGAATCGGAATCAATGGACGCCAGCGCCGGCCCGCCATAGCGGCGGAACAGCAGCGGCGTGAGCAGGACGTCGAGCAGGGTCGAGCTGACGAGGCCGCCGAAGATCACCACCGCCACCGGGTGGAGGATCTCCTTGCCCGGCGCCTCGGCGGCGAAGAGCAGCGGCACCAGCGCCAGCGCGGCGGTGAGGGCGGTCATCAGCACCGGGGTCAGGCGCTCGCGGGCGCCGCGCAGCACCAGGGCGTCGCCGAAGGCCTCGCCCTCGGCCTGGTGGAGGTGCAGGTAGTGGCTGATCTTGAGGATGCCGTTGCGGGTGGCGATGCCGGTGAGGGTGACGAAGCCCACCAGCGCCGCCACCGACAGGGGCTGGCCCGCCAGCGCCAGCGCCGCCACCGCCCCCACCAGCGCCGCCGGGATGCCGACCATCACCATGCCCACCAGGCGCAGCGAGCGGTAGCGCCCGTAAAGCACCAGAAACACCAGCGCCAGCGACAGGGCGGCCAGCCCGGCGATGCGGGTCTGGGCCTCCTCCTGGGCCTGGAACTGGCCCTCGATGTCCACCGTCACGCCAACTGGCAACGGCGTGGCGGCCACCACCGCGCGCATCTCGCGCACCACCTCCGACAAACTGCCGGCGGCGTTGGCCGACACCACGATGCGCCGCCGGCCGCGGTCGCGGGCGATCTGGTTGGGGCCCTCGCCCACCTCGATGCGCGCAAGCATGCCCAGCGGCACGCTGCCCAGCGGCGTCGCCACCGGCAGCGTGGCGAGGTGCTGGGGGTCGCGCTCGGCGTCGGGCAGGCGGATCACCAGGTCGAAGCGCCGCCCGCCATCCACCACCTCGCCCACCCGCTCGCCGCCCACCAGGCGCTGCACCACGCCCAGCACCTGGGCCGGCGCGATGGCGTGGGCGGCCAGCGCCGGGTAGTCCAGCACCACCCGCAGCTGCGGGATGCGCACCTGCTTCTCCACCTGCAGGTCGGCGATGCCGGGCACCGCGGCAAAGCGCGCACGCAGGCTGTCGGCCAGGCCGCGGATCTCGTCGAGGTCGTCGCCGCTCACCTTGACGGCGATCTGGGCGCGCACGCCCGACAGCAGATGGTCGAGCCGGTGGGCGATCGGCTGGCCCACCGACACGCTGGCCGGCAGGCCGGCCAGGCGGGTGCGGATGTCGGCGATCACCTGGGCGCGGGGGCGGCCGTCGGGGCGCAGGTCCACGTCGAGCTCGCTGGAGTGCACGCCCTCGGCGTGCTCGTCGAGCTCGGCCCGGCCGGTGCGGCGGCCCACCTGCAGCACCTCCGGCACGCCGCGCAGCAGCGTCTCGGCGAGCTGCCCGACGCGCTCCGATTCGGCCAGCGCGATGCCCGGCTGGAGGATCACGTTGACCGTCAGGGTGCCCTCGTTGAAGGGCGGCAGGAAGCTGCGCGGAAAGAAGGGCACGCTGGCCGCGGCGGCCAGCACCAGCGCCAGCGCGGCCAGCAGCACCCGGCCGCACCTGGGCAACGCCCAGCCCAGCAGGCGGGCCTGGCCGGCCTTGAGGTGCGCCACCAGCCAGCCGTCGCCGTGCATCAGGCGCGGCATCTTCGGCAGCAGCAACACGCACAGCACCGGCGTCACCGTGACCGCCACCGCCAGGCTGGCCAGGATCGCCACGATGTAGGCCAGCCCCAGCGGCACGAACAGCCGCCCCTCCATGCCGGGCAGCGCAAACAGCGGCACGAACACCAGCACCACCGTGGCGGTGGCCAGCACCACCCCGGAGCGCACCTCGCTGCAGGCCCGCGCCACCACCTGCAGGGCCGGCCGCGGGCGGGCCGCGCGGCGGTTCTCCTGGAGCCGGCGCAAGACGTTCTCCACGTCCACCACCGCGTCGTCCACCAGCTCGCCGATGGCGATCGCCAGCCCGCCGAGGGTCATCGTGTTGATCGACAGCCCGAGCAGCTTGAACACCAGCACCGCCGCCAGCAGCGACAGCGGGATCGCCACCAGCGAGATCGCCGTGGTGCGCCCATTGAGCAGAAAGGCGAACAGCACCACCGCCACCAGGATCGCCCCGTCGCGCAGGGCCTCGCCCACGTTGCCCAGCGCCGCCTCGATGAAGTCGGCCTGGCGGAACAGGAAGCGCGGCGCCGCAATGCCCGGCGGCAGGCTGCCGGCCACGTCGGCCAGCACCGCCTCGACGGCGCGGGTGAGGGCAATGCTGTCGATGCCCGGCTGCTTCTGCACCGACAAAATCACCGCCGGCCTGCCGTCGAAGCCCGCCCCGCCCCGCGCCACCGCCGGCGCAAAGCCCACCTCGGCCACCTGCGACAGGCGTACCGGCACGCCCCGCGGCGCGCCCACCGGCAGGCTGGCCAGATCTTCGATGCGGCGGCTGCGGCCGATGCCGCGGATCAGCCATTCCTGCCCCTGGCGGTCGATGAAGCCACCGGCGCTGTTGGCCGCAAAGCCCGCCACCGCCGCCTCGACCGCGTCGAGCCCGACGCCCAGCGCGCGCATCCGCGCCGGGTCGGGCATCACCCGCCACTGCTTCACGCCGCCGCCGATCGGAATCACCTGGGCCACCCCGGGCACCGCCAGGAGGCGCGGGCGCAGCACCCAGTCGGCGTACTCGCGCACCGCCAGCGGGCTGGCCCGGGCCGGGTCGATGGGCAGCGCGATCAGCAGCACCTCGCCCATGATCGAGGCGATCGGCCCCAGCTGCGGCACCACCCCGGCCGGCAGGCGCTCGCGCACCGCGGCCAGGCGCTCGGTGACGCTCTGGCGCTTGCGCCAGATGTCGCTGCCCCAGTCGAACTCCACATACACCAGCGACAGCCCCACGCCCGACACCGAGCGCACCCGGGTGACGCCAGGCATGCCGTTCATCGCGGTCTCGAGGGGGAAGCTGACCAGCTGCTCGACCTCCTCCGGCGCCATCCCGCCGGCCTCGGTCATCAGCGTCACGGTGGGCTTGTCGAGGTCGGGGAAGACATCCACCGGCAGGCGCTGCAGCCCGAAGGCCCCCGCCATCAGCAGCGCCAGCGCGGCGGCCAGCACGAACAGCCGGTTGGCCAGGCTCCAGCCCACCAGGCGGTCGAACAGATTGGCCCGGGCCGGCGTCATCGCACCGCTCCCACCAGGGGCGCGCCCTGCACCACCACCCGCTCGCCGGGCGTGAGGCCGCCCTGCACCCGTACCCGGCCGGCGTCGAGCGGCGCCAGCTGGACCCGCCGCGGCGCAAACACCTCCGGCGCCTCATGCACCCACACCGTCGCCGCCTCGCCGCTCCCCATCACCGCCGCCAGCGGCAGCACCACGCCCTTGGCAGCCTGCCCGGGCAGGCTCGCGAACACCTTCACCGGCTGGCCCACCGCCAGCAGCGGCGCGCCCTCCACGCGGAACAGCAGCGGCAGCGTGCCCTCCCGCAGGCTGCGCCCACCGCCGGCAAAGCGCAGCGCGAAGCTGGCTCCGCCGGCCTCGCCGCGGGCGCTGCCCGCGCCCATGGCAGCACCGATGGCCGGGTCGTAGGCCAGCGCCTCGACCATCAGGCGGTCGGGGCGGATGAGTTCGAACAACTCGGCGCCGGCCTCGACCCGCTGCCCGGCCAGCACCAGGCCCGCCGCCACGACGCCGGCCAGCGGCGCCCGCAGCGCCTCGCGGCCGCCCAGGG
>NZ_BJNV01000057.1 GCF_006539865.1 Zoogloea ramigera | reverse complement strand
CCGCCGCCGAGCAGCGCTCGGCCGAGTTCGGCGTGGCCACCGCCGGCCACGAGCTCGAAGCGGCGCGCACCGCGCTGGGCTACGCGGCAGCCGGCGGGCGCGGGGCGCCGGTGCTGGTCAAGTCGCCGGTGGCCGGGCAGGTGCTGCGCATCCCCCGCAAGAGCGAGGGCCCGGTGGCCGCCGGCCAGGCCCTCGTCGAGGTGGGCGACCCGCGCGGGCTGGAGGTCGAGGTGGACGTGCTGTCGGCCGACGCGGTGCGCCTCGGCCCGGGCACCCGGGTGCTCTTCGAGCGCTGGGGCGGCGAGGGCGCGCTCGAGGGCGTGGTGCGGGTCGTCGAGCCGAGCGGTTTCACCAAGGTGTCGGCTCTGGGGGTCGAGGAGCAGCGGGTGTGGGTGATCGTCGCCTTCAGCTCTCCGCCGGCCCAATGGCAGCGCCTCGGCGACGCCTATCGGGTGGAGGCGCGCTTCGTGCTGTGGGAGGCAGCCGACGTGCTGCAGATCCCGGCCGGCAGCCTGTTCCGCGACGGCGGCGAATGGGCGGCCTTCGTCATCGAGGACGGGCGGGCGGTGAAGCGGCGGGTGAAGATTGGCCAGCGCAACGGCACGGTGGCCGAGCTGCTGGACGGCGCCAAGGAGGGCGAGCAGGTGATCGCCCACCCCGACGACCGGCTGCGCGAGGGCGTGCGGGTGGAGACGCGCTGAGGCCCGGGACACTCAGAACCCGATGCGCAGGCTGGCCCGCAGGCTGCGGGGCTCGAGCGGGTGCACCAGGCGGCCGTCGATGCCGCCGTTGCAGCGGCCCTGCAGCGCTTCGTTGCGGGTGCAGGCGCCGCCCCAGTATTCGATGTCGCTGGCCTTGCGATCGAACAGGTTGAGCACGTCGAGGCTGATCTGGGCGTGGCGGCCCAGGCGGTGGCCCAGGCGCAGGTTGGCCGTCCAGAACGGCGACGACTTGTGGGTGCCGCTCTCCTCCAGCGCGTAGGCGCCCAGGTAGCGCAGGCGCAGGCCGCCGTACCAGGGGCCGCCCCGGTCGGCGCCGAGGCCCACGGACGCGGTGACGGGGATGGCGTTGGGCACGTGGTCGCCGCCGCCCTCCACCGGGTGGGTGAAGCGGGCTTTCGAGACGGCCAGGTCGGCGTCGAGGATGAGGCCGTCCATCGGTGTGATGTAGTTGGACCATTCCACCCCGTGCCGGCGGGAGGCGCCGCGGGGCTCGGTGATGCCCTCGTCGCCGACGAAGACCAGCTCCGAGGCCAGCGCCATCTGCCACACCGACAGGCTGGTGTTCCAGCCCGGCAGGGGCGCGGCACGCACCCCCAGCTCGGCGCCTCGGGCGCGGGCGATCAGGGGCACCCGGCCGATGGGGCCGCCGTCGGCGGGGTTGGTGTGGCTGGTGGCGCCGCGGGCGTCGTTGCTGTGGAAGCCGTGGCCCCAGTTGGCATAGAACTCGGTGCTGCCGGCCAGGTTGAAGGGGCCGAACACCAGGCCCAGCCTGGGGCTGGTCTGGCCGCCGCGCACGCTGCCGCCGTTGCCCATGTTGTACTGCCCGCCCAGGGCGGTGACGTCGGCCGATATCGCGTCCCGGCGCAGGGCCAGGGTGCTGCGCAGCCAGGGCACCCACTGGGTGCGGGCCTCGATGTAGGCGGCCAGGGCGGTCTCGGTGATGCGGTCCTCGCGGACGGTGCCGGTGCGCGCGCGCCCTTCGGTGCTGAACAGGCCGACGCGGCCGATACGGTCCTGGCGCAGGCGGGCGCCCACGCTGAGTTCGGTGTCCCGCAGGGCCGGGCCTGGCTGCCAGCTGTGGCGGGCCTCGCCGCCCCACACGAGGCGGCTGTCAGCCTGCTCGTGCTGGTCGCCCTGTAGCCCGCCGATGTAGCCCGACGGCGCCGAGTACAGATTGAGGCCGTAGTCGATCACGTAGGCGCTGGCCCGGGTGGCGTCGCCGTCCCCGAGCCGGGCCCATTCGGCCGACAGGCTGTTGCGCCGGGTGTGGCCGCCGTCCCGGGGCGACAGGGCGCCGTAGCGGCCGATCTCGCCGGAGCGGATGGCCCGCTCGGGGACGTGCTCGGTGGCGGTCCAGTCGGCGCTGTAGCGCATGGCCGTGATGGCGTAGCCGCGGCTGGGGCTGCCGTCGGAGAGGCGCAGCAGCAGGTTGCGGCGCTGCAGGTTCTCGGGCTGGGCCCACGGGCCGTCGTAGCCCATCAGCTCGGTGGCCACCAGCAGCTGGCGCCCGTCGCCGTCCTCGCCGAGGGCCTGGCTGCCGGCGGCGAGCAGGCGGCGATAGCCGTTCTGGCCGAGCCCGACCTGCGCGAAGGGGCGCTCCAGGCGGCGCCGGTAGTCGATGCGCGCCGAGCCGGTGGTGGCGAAGTCGCCGTCCTCGGCGGCATACACGCCCTTGCGGTAGGCGATGCCCTGGACCAGCTCGGGCATCAGGAAGTTGAGGTCCATGTAGCCCTGGCCGTGGGCATGGCTGGCCATGTTCACCGGCATGCCCATCACGTGGGTGGCGAAGTCGCTGCCGTGGTCGAGGTTGAAGCCGCGCAGGAAGTACTGGTTGGCCTTTCCGTCCCCCGAGTGCTGGGTGACGATCATGCCGGGCACGGTCTCCAGGGCCTCGGCCGGGCGCAGCAGGGGGCGGTTGCGCAGCTGGGCGGCGGTGACGGTGCCTTCGCTGGCCGAATCGGCGACGCCGATCAGCTCGTGCTGGCGGGTGGTGACGGCGACCTCCTGGAGTGTCGGGACGCCGGCGGCGTGGGCCGAAGTGCCGAGGCTGGACACGAGGAGGGCCCGCTGGAGAAGACTCAGGGTTGGGCGTCTCATGCCTTCAGCCCGGGACGCCGGCCTGATGGAAGACGTGCTCGCGCACCGGCTCGCCGCCCACCAGGTGTTCGGCAACGATGCGATCCATCACCGCTTCGGTGACGCCGTAGTACCAGGTGCCGTCCGGTTGCACGCACAGGATGGGGCCGCCCTTGCAGGCGGCAAAGCAGGCCGCCCGGCTGCGCTTGACGCGGAGCGCACCCTGATCGAGCCCGGCGGCCTTGAAGCGGGCGCCGAGGCTGTCGTAGAGGGCCTGGGCCTGCCCGTCGGCGGCGCAGCGCGGGCCGGTGCACACCAGCAGGTGGCGGCGGTAGCTGCCGATGGTCGGCTTGATTGGGGCGCTCATGCCGCGGCCTCCCCGGTGTCGGCGGGCGTCGGGGCTTCGGCCAGCAGGGCGGCGATGTAGTCTTCGGGGAGGCGATGTTCGGCGGCCAGCGCGGCCGCACCGAGGCCGCTGGCGCGGAGGCTGGCCAACCACCCGGTGAGGCCCGTAGACAGGGAGCGCCCGGCCTGCTCGCCGCTGTGGGTGGCGCCGCTTTCCACGTCGTACTTGTTGCGGTAGCCCCGCGGCGTGACCATTAGCCCGTGCCGCACGAAGGTGTTGGAGTTGCCGATCAGCACGGTCGACAACATGCCGATGTCGCACTCGGTCATCTTCTCGAGGGTGGTGAATTCGATGCGCTGCTTGGGCCGGTAGGCCGACTTGACGATGGCCACTGGCGTGTCGGGCCGGCGGTGGCGCAGGAAGAGCCGGCGGGCCTCGACGATCTGCCCGGTGCGGCGGCCGCTCTTCGGGTTGTAGAGGGCGACCACGAAGTCGGCGGCGGCCACCGCGTCGAGCCGCCGGGCGATGGTCGGCCAGGGGGTGAGCAGGTCGGACAGCGAAATGGCGCAGAAGTCGTGGGTGAGCGGCGCGCCGACCAGCGCGGCGCAGGTGTTGAGGGCCGAGGCGCCGGGGATGATCTCGACCTCGATGCCGGACTCCGGCGTCCAGCCGGCCTGGAAGAGCACCTCGAAGGTCGGCCCGGCCATGCCGTAAACGCCGGCGTCGCCGGACGAGATCAATGCCACCTTGCGGCCCTGGCGGGCGCGCTCGAAGGCTTCGATGGCGCGGTCGAGCTCTTCGGTCATCGACTTCTTGATGACCTCCTTGCCCTCCAGCAGCTCGGCCACCAGGCGGATGTAGGTGACGTAGCCGATCACCGTGTCGGCCTCGGCGATGGCTGCGCGGGCGCGGGCGGTGAGGTGCTCGTGGCTGCCGGGGCCGAGGCCGACCAGCATGATCCGGCCGCCGGCGGCGGACGGGGGGGAGGTGTCGTTCATTGGGGAATCCTTGCGATGGAAACGGTGGCGTTGCGGCCGTCGGGGCCGCGGTATTTCAGTTTCTCGACGATCAGCTGGTCCATGCCGGCGCCCGCGGCGAGCAGCGCGGCGGCCTCGGAGACCGACGGCGTGCCGGTGTATCGGCGGACGGTCTCGGATGGATGGGGCACCGGCACGGTGGCCAGCTCGGCGGCCGGGTAGAAGCGGATCGTCCAGCCCTGCCAGCGGGCCAGTTCTAGCAGCCCCGGTTCGTCGGCCTTGAGGTCGATGCTGGCCACCGCGGCCACGTCGACGAGGGCCGCGCCGCAGCGGCTGAGGGCCTCCACCAGCGCCCACACGAGGGTGGCGGCCGGCGTGCCGCGGTCGCAGCCGAGGCCGATGGCGATGGGCCGGCTCATGCCGCCACCGGCGGCCGGTAGATGACGCACTTGCCGGCAAGGCGGTTGGCGAGTTCGGGCGGGAGCGGCCGGTGGCTGATCCACAGCACGGCGCCGAAGCGCGCCAGGTCCACGTCCTCGAGGCGGCTGAAGGGGTGCAGGTTGGCCGGCAGTGGGCCGCTGCGGCCGTTGGCGTGGCCACGCCACCAGTCGGGGCTGCCGGCCTCCTGCACGAAGGCCACCGGCTCGTCGTTCACCATCGCCGCGCTGGCGCGGACGATCTCGTCGTGGCTGGCCTCGAAGGCCCAGCCGAGCTCGCGCCCGAGCAGATCCACCGCCAGGGTCTGGCGGGCGTCGGAGGCGGTGGTCAGCACTGCGGTGGCATCCAGCGCGGCGGCGAGTGTGCCGGCCAGCGCGTTGGCGCCGCCCAGGTGGCCGGAGAGCATCGGGATCACGAAGCGCCCGGCCTCGTCGATGACGACCACGCCGGGGTCGGACTCCTTCTTGCCCAGGTGGGGTGCGACCAGCCGGACCATCGCGCCGAGGGACACGATGGCGACGATGCCGTCGAAGTTGGAGAACAGGATGGGGATCTGGTCGGCGGTCTTGCCGGCGTAGCAGGTGGAAGCGCCGGGGGCGGCGGCTTCGGCTTCGGTGGCGAATTTCTCGGGGGCGAACAGCCGGGCGCCAGGCAGCGCGGCGACGACGTGGCCGGCCAGGGCGATGCCGTGGCGGGTGATGGAGACGACGGCGATGCGCTCGGCGGGGAAGGGCAGGTGCGGGCTCATGGGGCGGCGGTAAGGACGGTCAGGCGATGGAGGGTTCGGCGCGTTTGCGGCAGCCGCGGCGGAGTTCGCCGCGCACCCGCTTGGGGTTCTGGACGAGGAGCAGCGAGAGGTAATTGACCTTCTCGCCGGCGAGGCCGGCCACGTCGCGGACGACGCGTTCGTCCGGCGCGCCGACCTTCTCGATGAAGCAGCTGGTGGCGAGCAGGTCGCGCCGGGCGAGCAGCGCGAGCACCTCGTCGAGCAGCGGCTTGACCTTGAGCAGCACGAGGGTGTCGAACTCGTCGAGGAGGCGGTCGATGACCGGCACGCCGTAGGCGGCGGGGATGACGGCGAAGGTCTCGTCCTCCTCGGCCAGCGTGAGGCCGGTGGCAGCCGCGGCGGCGGCGAAGGACGACACGCCGGGGATCGTCTCCACCTCGACCTCCGGCGCCAGCGCGCGCACCACCCGCGCCAGGTGGCCGAAGGTGGAGAAGGTGGAGGCGTCGCCCTCGACCAGGAAGACCAGGTCGCGGCCCTCGCGCAGGAGCTCGACACTGCGGGTGGCTGCCCGCGCCCAGGCCTTGGCGAGGGCGGCCGCGTCGCGGGTCATCGGGAAGACCAGCGCCTCGGCGTCGGCGGGCACTTCGAGGCCGCCGCGCCGGACGATGCCCAGGGCGTAGGACGATTCCTCGGCCTTCTTGACCGGGTAGGCCCAGCGGGCGCCGGAGCCGAGGGCGGCCCAGGCGCGGCGGGTGATGAGCGCCGGATCGCCGGGGCCGAGGGAGGCGCCGATCAGGCGGCCGGGTGTGCGAGGGTTCATGGGGTGTCCTTGTCGGCCGACATGACCCACACCGGGTTGTGGGCGGCGAGGCGGTGCATGTCGAGGATGGGCTGGCTGCGGGAGGCCTGGAGCTGGACCACGTCCCAGGCGGCTCCCGCGTCGGCCAGGGCGGCGGTGGCGGTGGCGAGGTTTTCGAGGGTCACGAAGTTCATCACCAGCCGGCCGCCGGGGCGCAGCCGGGCGAGGGCGAGGCGGATCAGCCCGGCTAGCTCGCCGCCGGAGCCTCCGATGAAGACGGCGTCGGGGTCGGGCCAGGCGTCGAGGCCGTCGGGGGCCCGGCCTTCGCACAGGGTGTAGTTGCTGGCGCGGAGGCGGCGGGCGTTGTCGCGGGCGTTGGCGGCGTCGCCGGCGTTCTTCTCGATGGCCCAGACGTGGCCGTGGCGGGCCAGCCGGGCGGCTTCGAGGCCCACCGAGCCGGAGCCAGCGCCGATGTCCCACACCAGGCTGTCGGGCCGCAGGCGCAACTTGGCCAGCGACAGGGCGCGGGCCTCCTGCTTGGTGATGAGGCCTTTCTCGGGGGCGCGCTGCACGAAGTCGGTGTCGTCGAAGCCGAAGATGGCCCGCGGCTCGGGCGGCGTGACGCGCTTCAGCACGACGATGTTGGGGTCCGGGAAGCGGCGCGCGGCGGCCTCGGCCAGCGGCAGCTCGGCGACCACGCGCTCGTCGGGCAGGCCGAGGCGGGCCGCCACCGAGAGGCGGAAGTCGTCGCCGTGGCCGGCGGTGATCAGCGCCCGGGCGATGCGGTCGGGGCTGTTGGCGGGGCTGGTGAAGGCGCCGATCAGCGCGTGCCCGGCGGCGGCCTGGACGAGGGGGTAGAGGCTGTGCCCGGGCGTGGCGCCGGGGGCCCATTCGCCGCTGTCGGCGCTGTGCACCGAGACGATCTTGGCGCCCTGCCAGCTGTGTTTGAGGCGGGCGAAGGCGAGCTGCAGCGTCGACACTGCCGGCAGCACGTCGATCGCGTCGGCGCCGAGCTTGCCGACCAGGAAGCTGCCGATGCCGTGGCACAGGGGGTCGCCGGTGGCGAGCACGGCGACCCGCCGGCCGGTGCGTTGCGCCGCGCGGGCCCATTCGGCAACCTGGCCGAGCTGGCCGTCCATGGCGCGTTGCTCCACTCCGGGGGAAAGATGGGGGGCGAGCAGCTCCAGCGTGCGGCGGGCACCGATGACGAGATCGGCGGCGGCGACGCGGTGCCGGGCGGCGTCGCCCAGGCCGGCGTGGCCGTCGTCGAGGATGCCGATGAGGGCGCAGGTTTCAGGCGAGTTCATGTTCTTCCACGGTGACGATGGGCACGCCTTCGAAATTGCAGGCGAGCACGGTGAGGCGGTGGGGGCCGGGGTAGCGTTGGCGCAGGCTGCGGATGGCGCGCTCGGCCAGGGCCCGGTGGAAGGCCACCGCGAGGTTTAGCTCGGCTAGCCGTTCGGCGGCGAAGCGGGCGGTTTCGGCGGCACGGATCTCTTCGACGAGGTCGGGCGGCGCGCCCACTTCGGCGGCGGCCTCGGCGATCAGCGCCCGGTCCACCTCTTCGCGCCAGGCGTGGGTGACCGACAGGCCCTGGGCGATCTTGGTGAGCTTGCCGACCATCGCGCCAACGACGATGTGCTGCATGCCTTGCTTCAGCGCGGTCTGGAAGGCGGCCTTGACGAAGTCGCCCATCTGCACGAAGCAGGCTTCGTCGAGGGCCGGAAAGCAGCGCATCGCGCATTTTTCGGTGCGCCCGCCGGTGGTGAACACCACCGTGCGCTGCCCCTGGTTTGCGGCCACGTCCACTGCCTGCACCACGCTGGCCCGGAAGGCCGCGGTGGAGTAGGGGCGGACGATGCCGGTGGTGCCCAGGATGGAGATGCCGCCGACGATGCCGAGGCGGGCGTTGAGGGTTTTCTTGGCCATCTCGTCGCCGCCGGGCACCGAGAGGGTCACCGCGATGCCGTCGCCGGCTTCAAGGATGGGCTGGCCGGCGGCCTCCACGTTGGCGTGGATGTTGCGGCGGGGCACCGGGTTGATGGCCGGGCCGCCGACCTCCAGGCCGAGTCCCGGCTTGGTGACCACCCCCACCCCCGGCCCGCCGCGCAGCTCGATCCGCCCCGCGGCGCCGGGAAGGCGCTCGACCTCGGCGGTGAGGTGGGCGCCGTTGGTGGCGTCGGGGTCGTCGCCGGCGTCCTTGATGCTGACGGCGCGGGCGCGCCGGCCGTCGGTCCACCCGCCGGTGATGGCGAAGCGCACCCGCTGGGTGTTGGGCAGCACGCAGTCGATGAAGTCCGGCACCTGGCCGTGGACCAGCCCGAGGGTGGCGGCGGCCGCGGCGGCGGCGGAGTTGGCCCCGGTGGAGAAGCCCGTGCGGCTGCCGCGATCCCGCTTGGGGTCGCCCTTGCGGACTTTTTCGGGGAGGGCGTGGGCGCTCATCGTGGCCTCAGGCCGTGCCGAGCTGGTGGGCCTCGGCGAGGCCGAGGAGGGCGTGGAGCGCCGCGACGACCAGGGTCGAGCCGCCCTTGCGCCCGTGGATGGCCACCCACGGCACGTCGTCGAGGGTCATCAGCAGCGCCTTCGATTCGGCCGCCGCGACAAAGCCGACCGGCATCCCGATCACCAGCGCCGGCCGCGCGCCCTCGTCGCGGATCAGGCGGACGAGCTCGATCAGCGCGGTGGGGGCGTTGCCGATGCCTACGATGGCGCCCTCCAGCAGGCCGAGCCGGTGGGCCTTGCGCATGGCCTGCACGGCGCGGGTGGTGTCGTCGCGACGGGCGGCGTCGATCACGTCGGGGTCGGAGATGAACTGGTGGGTAGTGATGCCGAAGTGCGCGAGGCGCGGCTTCGACAGCCCGACGCAGATCATCTCCACGTCGGCCACCACCGGCGTGCCGCCGGCCAGGATGCGCGCGAGGCCGGCCTGCATGGCCCGGGGGTGGAAGGCGGTGAGGCCGTTGAACTCGAAGTCGGCGTTGGCGTGGATCATCCGGCGCACCAGCGGCCATTCGTCGGGGTGGTAGGCGTGGGGGCCGGCTTCGGCGTCGATGACGGCGAAGGAGTCGTGCTCGATGGCCCGGCCGGCGGCGGTGAGCTGTTCGGTGACGATGTTGGGGTGCATGGCGGGCTCAGGCATGGGCGGGGTGGTCATGCCCGTGGTGGTGATGGCCGTGGTCGTGGTGCATGACGTGGGTGTGGCTGTGGTCGTGCAGGTGCTCGGCTTCGGCGGCCTGGCGGTACTTGCAGCCGTCGCATTCGAGCAGCCCGCCTTCGGGCAGCTCGAGGCCGGCAGCCTTGCCGTCGAGAAGTTCGAAGACGCCCTTGTCGAAGCCGAAGTGGGTGCCCAGCGCGAAGGCGATCTGCGGGTACTGGCCGCGCAGGCGGGCCACCTGGGCCTTGATGCGCTCCATCAGCACGCCGGTGAACAGGTACACCGGCACGATGGCGAGCTGGGTCATGCCGAGGCGCGCGTGGCGCTGGACGACACTCTCGAGCCGCGGCCAGGTGACGCCGGTGAAGGCCAGGTCCACCAGCTCGAAGTCGTTGTCCTCGAACAGCCAGCGGGCCATCTTGGCCAGCTCGCCGTTGGCGCCGGCGTCGGACGAGCCGCGGCCGAGCAGGATCACGCCGGTGGTCTGCGGGTCGGGCATGGCGAGGGCCTGCATCAGGCGGTCGAGCTGGCCCTGCAGCACCTTCAGGATCTCGCGGCCCATGCCCAGGTGGCGGGCGCAGGCGAAGCTCACCCCCGGGTGGCGGGCGCGGGCGGCCTCGATGGCGGCGGGCAGCTCCATCTTCACGTGGCCGGCGGCGTTGAGGATGAAGGGGATCACCAGCACGCGGCGGGCGCCGCGGGCGGCCTGGTCGAGGCCGGCGTCGAGCAGCACCTCGGCGTGCTCGATGAAGCAGGTCTCGATGCGCCAGGCGGGGTGGCGGTCGCGCCACTGGGCGGCGAAGTGGAGGATCTCGGCGTTGCCGTCGCGGTTGCGGGAGCCGTGGCCCACCAGCAGGATGGCGGTGTCGTTCATGCGGGGTTCTCCTGCGCCGTGGCCTTGCGGAAACGGTGCGTGAAGGCGGGGTCGTAGAGCTTGGAGCGGGCGAGGGTGGGCCAGTCGGCGGCGCCCAGGGCGGGGCTGGCGATGATCATGGCCTGGCTGGCGATCTTCTCGGCCTGGCAGCGCTGCTTGATGTCGGCGAGGGTGCCGCGGACGATCTTCTCCTCGCCGGGCCAGCTGGCCTTCTGGACCACCAGGATCGGCGCGTCCTCGCGCCAGCCGGCGGCCCGCAGGGCGCGCTGGACCTCATGCAGCAGGGTGATCGACAAAAAGATGCACAGGGTCGTGCGGTGGGCGGCGAGCGCGGCGAGGTCCTCGCCCGGTGGCATCGGGGTGCGCCCGGCCACGCGGGTGAGGATCACCGTCTGGGTGACTTCCGGCAGGGTCAGGGTTTCGCCCGCGGCGGCCGCCGACGCGAAGGCCGACGAGACGCCCGGCACCACCGCCCACTCGATGCCGGCGGCGCCGAGCGGGCGGCTCATCTCGATCAGCGCGCCGTACAGGCCGGGGTCGCCGGTCTGCAGGCGCACCACGCAGGCGTGGCGGGCGCTCTGTTCGACGAGCCAGGCGCTCATCTCTTCCAGCGTCATGTCCTTCGAGTCGCGGATCTCGCAGCCGGGCGGCGCGAACAGGGTGGCCGCCCGATCCACCAGCGAGCCGGCGAACAGGATCGCGCCTGCCCCTTCGAGCAGACGGCGCCCTTTCACTGTGAGCAGCTCGGGGTCGCCCGGGCCGGCACCCACGAACCAGACCTTGCCGGCCATCGCTCAGACCGCCTGGGGCTGGAAGCACAAGCGCACGGCGGCGCTGTGTTGCCGGCGGGCGATGGCGGAGACCAGCAGCAGCGTGACCAGCGGCTCGACGGCCACGATGGCGGCGTAGGACGAGGCAAACGCCAGCCAGGCCGACAGCGGCGTGGCCACCTCGCCGATGGCCAGCCAGAAGCCGACCATCAGCGTCACCCCGCCATAAAACGCGGCGTCGAGCTTGAGGATGCCGCGGATATCGAGCCGCGCCCGGGCCGCCTGCAGGCGCTTGCCGAGGGTCGCATGCACCAGCAGCAGCGGCACGCCGAGGGACAGGGTGTTCACGCCGAGGTGCACGAGATCGGCCGGCGCAAACAGCAGCCCCTGGGCGAGCAGGCCGATGGCGAAGCCGAACAGGGCCGGCACGAAGCCCAGGGCCAGGTAGAGCGGCATGGCGCCCAGGAAGTGCAGCTCGGACGGCCCCACAGGAAGGTGGAAGGCCTGCATGAAAAGCGTGAACAGCAGGCCCGCGATCAGGCTGCGGACGACGAGCGGCGGTGCTTTGAGGAGATGGACGGACTGGCTGCCGAGCAATGCCGCGGCGGCGATGTTGGCGGTGAGGATCTTGGCACTGGCGACGTACCCCGGTTCGATGTGCATGTTGCTTCCCTTCGTGACGATTGGACGAAGTGCGGCAAGACATCGGGGCGCGCAGAAGCAGCCTGCAACGGAAAGACGGACCGGTGACCGGGCGAGCGCGGACCAGGGGCGGCAGCGGTTCCGGGAGATGCAGCGGGAACGGGACGGACGGCAATGGTCGGGCAAGCCCATCGGTCGGCTCTGCCCACACCCCGGGGCCATACCACACCATAACGTCACAGGCCGGTCTTCTGGCTCGCCTTCATCCTCTTCTGCCAACCTTCCCGCGTGCGAGCACACAGTGGCGTAAAGCAGATTCGTCAGGCTTACAGCAGCGGGGGCTGCGCCGGAATGGTCGGGGAGAGCGTGCTCCCGACGTCACCGGACTTCCCGTTTCACCTCACCCGCAGACGCGGGGTCGGCACCCGTAACGGCGCGGAGTCTAACCGCATGTGCTGTGCAGCGGCAAGCCCGAGCTGCATATTCATGCGGCGTGGGCGTCGGTGCGCAGGTGCTGCTGTGGATTTTCCGGCGCGGGGTTGCGGGCGCCGACCGGGCCGAGGCCCGCGTTTAAACTCAGCGCCCGCGCAGGAAGAGCTTGTCCAGATCGGCCATCGTGAGGGCCGTCCAGGTGGGGCGGCCGTGGTTGCACTGGTCGGCGCGCTCGGTGGCTTCCATCTCGCGGAGCAGCGCGTTCATCTCGGGGAGCGTCAGGCTGCGGTTGGCGCGCACCGCGCCGTGGCAGGCCATGGTGGCGAGGAGCTCGTTGCGGCGGGCGGTGATGACCTCGGTGGCCGGGTAGTCGCGCAGCTCGGCGAGCAGCGAGCGCACCAGCTCGCCCACCGGCGCGGCGGCCAGCAGGGCCGGCACGCTGCGCACCGCGAGCTCGGAGGGGCCGGCCGGGGCGATCTCGAAGCCCATGCGCTCGAGCAGCTCGGCGTGCTCCTCGGCGCTGGCCATGTCCTTGGCGCCGACGCCGAACACCGCCGGGATCAGCAGGCGCTGCACGCCGGGCGTGCCGTCGAGCAGGGTCTTGAGGCGCTCGTAGAGGATGCGCTCGTGGGCGGCGTGCATGTCGACGAGGATCAGCCCGGCCTCGTTCTGGGCCAGGATGTACACGCCGTGGAGCTGGGCCAGCGCGTAGCCGAGGGGTGGGGCGAGGTCGCCGGCGGGCATTGCCGGAGCGGTGGTGGCGGGTTGGGGCGTGCCGGCGCGCGGGGCGAAGGCGGTGGGAATGAAACCGGCCTGGGGGGCGGCGGGCTCGGGCCGCGCCGAGGCGGCGAAGTCGAAGTAGGCCCGCGCGGCCGGCTCCATCGCCAGCCGGCCCTGCTGGGGCGGCGGGTAGTGATGGCTTGGCTGCGCCGCCGGGGCGCCGGTGGGTGCGGGGGCTTCGGGCCGGCTGGCCTCATCGGCCAGGCCACCGGCGCCGGAGGCCGCCAGCGTGCGCTTGAGGGCGTGGTACACAAACTGATGCACGGCCCGTGAGTCGCGGAAGCGCACCTCGATCTTGGCCGGGTGCACGTTCACGTCCACGCCGTAGGGGTCGAGCTCGAGGAACAGAACGTAGGCCGGGTGGCGGCTGCCGTGGAGGATGTCGGCGTAGGCCTCGCGGATGGCGTGGGTGAGCAGCTTGTCGCGCACGAAGCGGCCGTTCACGTAAAAGAACTGGGCGTCGCGGCTGCTGCGCGAGTAGGCCGGCAGCGAGGCGTAGCCGGTGAGGCGGAGCGGGCCGGCGTCGGCCTCGACGAGGCGTGCGGCGTTCAAAAAGTCGTCGCCCAGCAGCGAGCGCACGCGGGCCTCGCGGCGGCCGGAGGGCAGGCGCAGGCTGACCCGCCCGTTGTGGCTGAGCTGCAGCGCCACGTCGGGGCGGGCCAGGGCGAGGCGGCGGAAGACGTCGTCGCAGTGGGCAAACTCGGTGCCCTCGCTCTTCAGGAACTTGCGCCGGGCCGGGGTGTTGAAATAGAGGTCGGCCACGTCCACCACCGTGCCGTGGTTGAGGGCCGCCGGGGAGAGCTCACGCGGGTCGGCGTCGATGCGCCAGGCGTGGGGTGCGCCGTCGAAGCGGCTGGTGATGCTCATCCGCGACACCGCGGCGATGGCCGCCAGGGCCTCGCCGCGGAAGCCCATGGTGCCCACGTGCTCCAGGTCGTCGAGGCTGGCGATCTTGCTGGTGGCGTGGCGCTCGAGGGCCAGCGGCAGCTCATCCTTCGGGATGCCGCAGCCGTCGTCGGCCACCCGGATGCGCCGCACGCCGCCTTGCTCGAGCTGCACCTCGACCGCCGTCGAGCCGGCATCCATGGCGTTCTCGAGCACTTCCTTCAGCACCGAGGCGGGCCGCTCGACGACCTCGCCGGCGGCGATCTGGTTGATGAGGTGGTCGGGGAGGAGGTGGATGGGCATGGCGGCTTCCTGGACGGCAGGGGGCGGATTGTAGCCGCTGGCGGCCCGAATGCTTCATCGGCAACGCAGGTCCAGAAGCGGCCAGAATTGTCCTGCGTTACGGCTTTTCGGGGGCGTCATGGCGTGGGATCATGACCAACTGATGAACTCGACAGCTTTCTTCGGGGGGTGTTATGGCGCTATCCCAGAAGTGGATCGATACCGTTGAGGATGGTCTGAGCAATCGTGAGTGGGATGCTTACGACACTCTGATCCGGTCTGAAGTCGGTGAGTGTGTCTGCTCCGCTCAGGAGGCAGGTTACAACCCGCGTTTCATCGAAAACACCGCCAGCGGATATGTTTGCGTCGACTGGACGCTGGTGAAGGCCATGTTGTGGGTGGAAAGCGGCGGACCCCGTCAGGCATGCTGGAAGACACGTCCGATGCAGATCGGCAACCCTGGCGATGCAGCCTACGGTGTGCTTAAAAGTGGTGCCGAGGGAAGCGTCCCCGTGATGAGCCCGAAGCTGTTCAATGCAATCCGGACCCAGTCCATCGACTCGCCAGAGCTCAACATACGTGCTGCGATCGCCTATCTTTTTACGCGCATGGCGAAGTTCGATGTTCAGACTGTTCCGGACGAATCCGACCAAACCATCCATAGCGTGACGGTCGTGCATGGTGACAGTCTTGAGCGGATTGCTCGGCGGGTCGGGACAAGTATCGACGAGCTGAAGAAATTTCGTAGCGAGGTCTCCACCACGCAGTTGCGGGTCGGCGAGAAGCTGAGATACCGCAAGACGAGAACAGGGCGCGTTATCGTGGGTTGGCGCAAGTGGGATTTCGTCACCATTGCCGCGCGCTACAACGGTGGGGGCGACCCGGCTTACGCCGACAAGCTGGCTTTTGTCGCCAATCTCTTTCCCCGCCTGAAACGGTGATGCCCATGCCTGTCCGTCTCCTCGTCGCTGCATTGATTGCGTCAGTGGTGCTCGTGGCGCCTCCGGTCGGGGCAGCGCCGACCGGGCGGCTTTCGTCCTGGGAGGATTTCTACCGGATCGTCCATCCCGCGTTGGTTCGCCAGAAAGTAATCGACCCCTTGCGAGCGCTGGTGCACCTGGGCTTGCTCTGCGAGGCCCGCAGTCCTCGTGGTGTTGTCTTTCATGTAGTGGAGACGCGGGAGTTGGTCCGCGGCGGACCGAGCCCGCGCGGTGTGAATCAGCTCATTGTCCTTGACCGCAGGCTGACGGTGACCGACCGGATCGAGATCGCAACAGCCCATGGGCTTTATTGCGATGGGGCATCGATCATCCTTGATCTGCAGGTCGAATCGCCTCGTCTGGGGCGGGAGGGCAATGTCCTTCGCCTCGACGATGGCGGGCGTATCTCGACGCTTGGTGCGATCGAAGCCGCCGGGATGGCGGGAATTCGCCCGGTGCTATCATCGCGGCCTTCCCTCACACACAACCGGAGCGCTCCATGAAACTCGGTACCCCCCTTTCCCCCAGCGCCCTGCGCGTGATGCTTCTCGGCTCCGGCGAGCTGGGCAAGGAAGTCCTGATCGCCCTGCAGCGGCTGGGCGTCGAGACGATTGCCGTGGACCGCTACCCCAACGCCCCCGGCCACCAGGTGGCCCACCGCGCCCACGTGATCGCGATGACCGACGGCGCGGCGCTGCGGGCGCTGGTCGAGCAGGAGAAGCCCCACCTGATCGTGCCCGAGATCGAGGCCATCGCCACCGACATGCTGGTGCAGATCGAGGCCGAGGGCCTGGCCGAGGTGATTCCCACCGCCCGCGCCGCCCAGCTCACGATGAACCGCGAGGGCATCCGCCGCCTGGCCGCCGAAGAGCTTGGCCTTCCCACCTCGCCCTATCGTTTTGCCGACTCGCTGGCCGAGCTGCAGGCCGCCATCGACGGCAGCGACGGCGCGCCGGCGATTGGCTACCCGTGCATCGTCAAGCCGGTGATGTCGTCGTCGGGCAAGGGGCAGTCGCTGCTCAAGGGGCCGGCCGACGTGCAGAAGGCCTGGGACTACGCCGCCGCCGGCGGGCGCGTTAACCAGGGCCGGGTGATCGTCGAAGGCTTCATCGACTTCGACTACGAGATCACCCAGCTCACCGTGCGCGCCTGCGACGCCAGCGGCGCGGTGCAGACCTATTTTTGCGACCCGATCGGCCACGTGCAGGTGTCGGGCGACTACGTGGAGTCGTGGCAGCCCCAGGCCATGAGCCCGGCGGCGCTGGCCCGCTCCCGCGAGATCGCCGGGGCCGTTACCGCCAACCTGGGCGGGCGCGGGCTGTTTGGTGTCGAGCTGTTTGTGAAGGGCGACGAGGTGTGGTTCTCGGAGGTCAGCCCGCGGCCCCACGACACTGGCCTGGTCACCCTGTGCTCCCAGCGCTTCTCGGAGTTCGAGCTGCACGCCCGCGCCATCCTCGGCCTGCCGGTGGATGTGAGCCTGCGGGAGCCGGGCGCCTCGGCGGTGATCTACGGCGGCATGGAGGCCGCCGGCATCGCCTTCGAGGGCGTCGCCGAGGCGCTAACGGTGCCGCGCAGCGACATCCGCCTGTTCGGCAAGCCCGAGGCCTTCACCCGCCGCCGCATGGGCGTGGCGGTGGCCAACGGCGCCGACGTGGACGAGGCCCGCGCCCGCGCCAAGCTGGCCGCCGGCAAGGTCCGCCCGGTGCAGGGCTGAGGGAGGTTTGCCATGAAGTTGCTGCGTTATGGCCCCAAGGGCTTTGAGAAACCCGGCCTGCTGGACGCCGACGGCAACATCCGCGACCTGTCGGGCCTGCTCGACGACATCACCCCGCGCACCCTGGCGCCCGCCGCGCTGGAGGTGCTGAAGGCCATCGACCCCGCCCGCCTGCCCAAGGTGGAGGGTAGCCCGCGCCTCGGCGTGCCCTGGAACGGCACGCCCAAATACATCGCGATCGGCCTCAACTACCACGACCACGCGGTGGAGTCCGGCATGCCGGTGCCCGCCGAGCCGGTGATGTTTCCCAAGTGGACGAGCTGCCTCGCCGGCCCCGACGACGACATCGTGCCGCCGGAGGGCTTCACCCGCCTCGACTGGGAGGTGGAGCTGGGCATCGTGATCGGCAGCCAGGCCCGCAAGGTGAGCGCCGACGCGGCGCTCTCCCACGTGGCCGGCTTCTGCGTGGCCAACGATGTGTCCGAGCGCAGCTGGCAGCTCGAGAAGAGCGGCGGCCAGTGGGGCAAGGGCAAGGGCTTCGACAGCTTCGGCCCGGTCGGCCCGTGGCTGGTGACCCCCGACGAGGTGCCCGACCCGCAGAACCTCGACCTGTGGCTCGATGTGAACGGCGAGCGCATGCAGACCGGCAACAGCCGGCTGATGATCTTCTCGTGCGCCGAAGTCGTCGCCCGCTGCAGCCAGGTGATGACCTTGGAGCCGGGCGATTTGATCATCACCGGCACCCCGCCGGGGGTGGGTATGGGCTTCAAACCGCCGCGCTTCCTGAAGGCCGGCGATGTGGTCGAGCTGGGCATCAGCGGCCTCGGCCGCCAGCGCCAGCGGGTGGTCGCGGGCTGAGTGTAGTCGCCTCGACACCGCGACGCCCCTGTCGCTGCTGTAGGTGCGACTTCAGTCGCACGCGGAGTGTATCGAGGCGATGTCGGGTTACGCTGCGCTAACCCGACCTACGGAGCTGTGTGGAAGGAATATACGGTCGTGTAGAAGGAACATACGGCCGTGTGGAAGGAATATACGGTCGTGTGGAAGGAATATACGGTCGTGTAGAAGGAATATACGGTCGTGTAGAAGGAATATACGACCGTGTGGAAGGAATATACGGCTGTGTAGAAGGAATATACGGCTGTGTAGAAGGAATATACGACCGTGTAGAAGGAACATACGGCCGTGTAGAAGGAATATACGGGCGTGTGGAAGGATTACACAGGCGTGTGGATGGACTGTCCGAGCCCGCCGAGGGCTTCAGCCGAAGCCGTGGCCGAAGCGGAAGCGGCCGAGGGTCTCCAGCGGCCCGCCGATGTCGGGGGCGGCGTAGCGCATCAGGCTGACGCTGTCGATGGTGCAGCTGAGCGGCGGGCCGGCATCGAAGGCGTCCAGGCGGGGGAGCACCTCGGCGGTCGGCCAGGCGCCGGCATACAGCCCGACGGTGACGTGGGGGGTGTAGGGGCCGCCGGGCTCGGCGGTGTCGCCGGTGAGGGCGCGGCGCAGCCGGGCGATGCCGCCGCCCGCGTCATGCACCGCCAGGAAGGGCGCCGAGGTGAAGCTGGCCAGCCGGCCCACTTGCAGCGTGAAGGCCTCGACGCCGCTGGCCTCGAGGGCGGCGAGCTGGCGGGCGAGGGCCTCCGGGCCGAAGTCGTCGGCATGGCGCGGCGTGTCGCAGGGGAAGCCGCACAGGGCCAGGGTGACGTGGGCCTGCCGGCGATAGTCATCGAGGAGCAGGCCGTCGAGGTGGGCATCGGCCGCTGCCATGGCATCGCGGATCGGTGCGGTGTCCACGTCCAGCGCCCACAGGGCGTAGTGGGGCCGCCCCCGGTGCCATTCGGGGAAGTCTCGGCGCACGTTCTCGATGGTGTGGCCGGCGGTGGCGAAGGCGGCGCGGGCCCGGGTGAGGAGGGTTTCGGTGGTGTTCATCTGCAGGGCCGCCGCCGGCGGTCGGGCGTGGCGGCGGAGTGGTTTCAGCGGCCGGAGGCGGGCGGCAGGCGGTCGCACAGGCGCATCCGCGGCGCGGGCAGCGTCTTGCCCTGCGCCTTGGCGCGTTCACCCATCTGGGCGTGGTGATCCTGCATGTAGGCCAGGCATTCCTCGCGGCTCTGGAAGCTGCGCAGGCGGTTCTGGTGGGCGGCCCGTTCTTCCGGGGTCATCAGCCCGTAGCCCGGGCTGTTGCGGCGGCTCATCCGCCAGCCGCAGTTGGGCTGGGCCGGGTCGGCCTGCATGCAGTGCCCGGGGCCCATGCCGGCGCCCGGCCCCATGCCGCGGCCGGCGCCGGGCGCTGCCTCGGGGCTCGCCTGGGCCCATGCGGAACCCGCCAGCAGCAGGCTGGCCAGCGCCAGCGCAAAACGCCCTTGCTTCGATTTCATCGTCTTCTCCCTATCAGTGCAGGCCGCTGGCGGCTCACCGCACCCGGCCTGCGGGGCTGGGCGGCGGCCGGAGTATATCCACCTGACTGAATATTAGACCTGTGCGGATGCCGGGCAAGCCGGTGTTTGCGGGCCGGCGGCCGCGTCAGCGCGGCGGGTTGTCGGCCTCGCGGCCCATGTCCTCGCGCCAGCATTCGCGGCTTGGGTCGGTGGCCGGGGGAAGGCCCAGCCCCTGGCTGGCGAGGCGGGCCAGGCGGGAGGCCTGGCTCGTGTGGGCGATCCAGACGAGAACACAACTGAGTGCCCCCAGGGCCAGGCTCCGCCCAGCCCGCCCCCCGAGGGGAGCAAGAAAACGTGGAGCGGCCCTGTGTTTCCTTGAGAGCCCGGCGGGGGCGCCGGTTTCCCTGGGCATGTGCGACATGGCTGGATTCTCCGGGTGGTGGGCGCGTTGAAGTACGCTGGCATCCAGTATTACGCAGTCGCGTTACAGATTGAAGTCGGTCGCGTGGCGGCGCGCCCGGGCGGGCCTAGGCGAGCCGCGCGCTGCCCTTTTTTGCTTTGCGCGCCTCGACGTGCTTCAAGCCGACATAGGTGCCCCAGCCCACCAGGCCCATGCTGAGGATGAGGGCGCCGTAGGCCAGCGGCCAGGGGATGCCGCTGGTCATCATCGAGAACTCGGACATGCCACCGACGCCCGCCAGGATGTTGATGGGCATGAACACCACCCCGAACACGGTGAGCTGCGAGACGCGGCGGTTCTGGTTGATGTTGATGAAGCCGATGGTGGCATCCATCAAAAAGTTGATCTTGTCGAACAGGAAGGCGGTGTGGTTGTTGAGGGATTCGATGTCGCGCAGGATCTGGCGGGCGTCGTCGAGGGGCGCCTCGGCCAGCACCTTGCAGCGCATCAGAAACGAGATGGCGCGCTGGGTGTCGAGGATGTTGCTGCGGATGCGGCCGTTGAGGTCTTCCTCGTCGGCGATGGTGGCGAGCATCGAGGCGGCCTCCTCGTCGCTCAGGCTCTCGCCGAGCACCTTGCGGCCAACCTGCCCGATGGCGGCGTAGATGCCTTCCAGCGAGTCGGCCGAATATTCCACGTCGGCGCCGTAGAGGTCCACCAGCAGGCCGCCGCAGTCGCCCACCTGGCCGGGCTGGGTGGTGGCGCGGCGGCGCTGCAGGCGGAAGGCCGGCAGCTCCTCGTTGCGCAGCGAGAACAGCACGCCGCCGCGCAGGATGAACACCACCGGCACGCTGCGGGCCTCGCCGGCCCGGTCGAGGAGGAAGTTGGAGTGCAGGCGGATCTCGCCGTGCTCCTCGCGGATGAAGCGGGAGCTGACCTCCAGGTCGGTGGCCTCGCCCGGCGCGGGCAGCGTGAGGCCGAAGCGCTCGCCCACGTATTGCCGCTCGCTCGGGGTGGCGTCGAGCAGGTCTATCCACAGCGGGTTGACGGCGGCGAGGTCGCGGCGGCAGGTGATCGGCACCTGGCAGAGTCGCCCGTCCCGCACCTCGAAGGCGTTGATGCGGGCCTGGGCGAGGCCCGGCTCGCGGCCGCCGGCGAGGTGCTCGCGGAGCGGCTCGGAGACTTCCCACAGCACGTCGTTCTCGCGGGTTTCGGGGAGCTGCTGCCACAGGGCCCGGGCGTCGCCCGGGGACAGCGCCTCGAGGATGTTGCCGATCTCGCGGCTGCTCAGCCGGTGCAGCAGGTTCTGGATTTCGGCCAGGTGGGTGCGGTGCACCATGGTCTCGACGAGCTGCTGCCGGGGCATGCTCTGGCTATGCACCATGCCTTCCACGAGGCGCTGTTTGCGCAGGAGCTCGGTGATCTTTTCGAGGGACATTCGCTTGGCGGCAGCCAGGGCAGGCTGGAGAGGAAGACGGGGCAGGCCGCCCCGGAGGGCTCAGCCCTGCGGCGTGGCGGGGAGGCGGCGGGCCAGGCTGCGCATGACCTCCAGCGCGAAGGCTGGGTTGTCGCGGACGATGTCCTGAAAGCTGCGGGCGTCGACGGCGACGAATTCGCAGTCCTGCCGTGCTTTTACGGTGGCAGGCCGTGGGCCCGGCGCGACGAGGGAGAGTTCACCCACGATGGCGCCGGGGCCGAGGGGCTCGACGGCCCGCGCCGGAGACGAGATTTCGGCGCTGCCGTGGGTGAGGATGTACATGGTGTCACCGGCATCACCCTCCTCGAAGAGGGCGCAACCGGCGGGGACGTGATGGATCTTGCCCGGCATGAAGTGGCTTGCCAGGGGCGGGTCAGGCTTCAGGAGGCTGAGTATCCACATGCGCCCGAAGCTAGCACTTTAGTGTGACAAAACCGTTACAAAACAAGGAGAAAGAATTTTTACGGGGGGCCTTGTGCCGTTAGGCGGGGTGTATCATGGAGGCTCCGTTGATTCAGAGGATGACCCGAATGAACGCCGAACTCGCCTATCGTTTCTGCGTCCGGGAGAAGCTTGCTGCGGAGCAGGTTTCCAGGTCCCGGCCGCTGTTCATCACCCACGAGCACATGCTTGAAGCCGACGCGGCGGACCGCTACGAGGTCGTCGAGCGCCTCGAGCACACGGCGCTGAGCCTGGACGATCCGTCCTTCCGCCTCGACTACTACGCCCTCTAGCGGCCTGACCGCCTGTTGATCCCCTCAACAGGCTGCCGGGGCCGCCCGGCCGGTCTTCATGGCCGTTGCGACCGGGCGCCGAGGGCGCGCGGCAGCGGGCGCATCCCGGCCTGATGGGTTTTCATCAGCCCCAGGATGTTGTCGAGCACCCGCGAGGCGCCGCGGGCCCCTGGCCGGCCTGGATCGGCGGCGCTTGAGGTGTGGTGCCAGCGCTTAAAGCCGCGGCGCAAGCGCTTCGAGCTGCGGCGCTAGCGCTTCAAGCTGCGGCGCAAGCGCCTCAGGCCGCGACGCTGAAGCGGGCGACGGATTCCGCCATGCGGCTGGCCAGCTGTTCGAGCCTGGCGGCGGCCTGGAAGGCCTCCTGGGAGGCCGCGTCGTTCTGCTCCGACAGGCGGCTGATGCGCTCCACCTCCTCGCCGATGGCGTTGCCGGCGCTGGCCTGCTCGGCGAGGGCGTTCGACATGTCACTGGCGAGGGCCGCAACGCTGCTCGCGCCCGACTCGATGGCGGCCATCCGGGCGCCCGAATCCTCGACCTTGACGACGCCTTCACCCACCCGGCCACGGGCCGCGTGCATGCCGGCGATGGCTTCGCCGGCGCCGCTCTGGATGCTGTCTACGACCCGCGAGATCTCCTGGGTGGAGGCGGCCGTGCGCTCGGCCAGCTTGCGCACTTCGTCGGCCACCACCGCGAAGCCGCGGCCCTGCTCGCCGGCCCGGGCGGCTTCGATGGCGGCGTTGAGCGCCAGCAGGTTGGTCTGGTCGGCCACCTCGCGGATCACCGAGACCACCGACGAGATCTGCCGCGAGGCCTCGCCCAGGTGCTTGATCTGGCCTGCGGCGTCGGCCACCGCCTGCTCGATGTTGGCCATCTGGCTGACCGCGGCGCCGGAGGCCTCGCGGCCCTGGCTGGCGAGCTCGCGGGTCTCGCGAACGCTCGAGTCGGTGCTGCGGGCGTTGTCGCTCAGGATGTTGATGCTGACCGCCAGCTCTTCGACGCCGGCGGCCATCGCACTGGCGGCGTTGCTCTGGGTGGCGGCGTTGTCGGCGAGGGCGCGGGAGACCTGGGACAGGGCGGCAGCGGTGCCCTCGACCTCGCGGGACTGCTGGCGCAGCTCGCCGATCAGCTGGCCCATGCTGGCGGTGCTGGCGTCGATGCTGCGGGCGATGATGTCCAGCTCGTTGCGGGTCGGGCCGGTGTCGTTGCCACGACCGATGCGCGCCTGCAGGTCGCCGGCCCCGATGCGCTCAAGGGCCTGGACGATTTTGCGCACCGGCCGCAGCTGGCGGGTGATGAAGGCATACAGCAGCGCCGCGAGCAGCAGCGCGGCGACGCCCGAGGCCAGCAGGATCATGTTGCGCAGGGCCGCGCTGCCGGCGGTGAAGTCGGTAACATAGCCGCCGCAGGCCACCACCAGGCCGCCGAGGCTGTCGGTCTGCTCGAAGAGGGCCAGCTTTTCCCGGGTGGTGCCGTCCGGGTCTTGCCAGGGGTAGGTGATGCTGCCGGCGGGCATGGCCATCATCTTTTCCATCAGCAGCTCGCCGTTGGCATCCTTCAGGTCTTTGGAGTCCTTGCCGGCGAACTGAGGGTGGAAGAGCATCACGCCGCGCTCCTTGCCCTGGGAATGGAACACGTAGGCGTAGCCGTGGGTGCCGAACTTGAGCTCGTCGATGGTGCTCTTCAGGCTGGCGAAGACCGATGTGAGGTCGAAGCCCACGAACAGCACGCCCACCACCTTGCCGTCGCGGTCGCGGGCCGGCACGTATTTGGTCATGTAGTGCCGGCCGAAGAGCTTGGCGTTGCCCAGGTAAGAGTCGCCGGCGAGGAGCCGGGCGCGCGCCGGGTGATCGGCGCCGAGGCGGGTGCCGATGGCGCGCTCGCCCTTGTCGGTCTTCAGGGAGGTGCTCACCCGGATGAAGTCGTCCCCCTGGCGGACGAAGATCGTCGCCACGCCGCCGGTGTTGCGGGTCAGCTCGTCCACCGCGGTGAAGTCGAGGTTGAGCGCCTTGCCCCGGTATTCGAGGGTCGGCGCCTCGAGCGCGCCCACCTGGACGGAGCGATCGGCCACCAGCGTGAAGGGCTCGGGGAATTGCGAGATGAACAGCGTCGTGACCTTGTCGGTGAGGCCCACGCTGATCTCATGGGTGGTGTCCAGCATCTTGCGTACGCTGTGCACCTGCTGTTTCAGGTCCTGGCTGACCTAGTCCAGGCTCATCCGGTAGGTGTAGGCCGACACGAACAGGGCCAGGCCCAGGATGACCAGGCTGACCATCGCCAGCGTCACGCCGACAAACTGGTGGCTGAGGGAAAGACGGCTGATGGCTTTCATGGCATGACTCTCACGGGAGATGGCAACAGATGGGCGCGGGCCGATAGACAACGGCGATTACCTGTGTTGCCGGCATCGTTTTTGTTGTCTTTAGTGTTTTTATTCGTTGCAGGTTTGTCCGCGCTGGATTGCGCAACCTGCCACGCCGTCTGCCGATTCAGGTGCAGTACATGCCAGGGGGTGCAGCCGGCCGCCCCCTGGCCGGGCGGTGCTTACTCGAGGGTCGAGATGTAGCTGGCGACGGCCTTGACCTCGAGCTCGGTGAGCCGCGAGGCGATGGAGTGCATCACCGCGTTGTCGTTGTTGCGCTCGCGGGTGTTGAACTGCTTGAGCTGGTTCTCGAGGTAGAGGGCCTGCTGGCCGGCCAGGCGCGGCAGCTGTGGCGTGCCGTGGCCCTTGGGGCCGTGGCAGGAGACGCAGGCGGCCACGCCGGAGAAGGTGTTGCCCTTGGTGAAGATGTAACGGCCGACGCCGGCGAGGTCGGCGTCGGTGGTCTCGCTGCGGGTGGCGGGTTTCTTCTGGAAGAAGGCGCCGAGCTCTTTCATCTCGTCGGCACTGAGGTCGGCGGCCATGCCCGACATGGTGTCGCTCTTGCGGCGGCCGCTCTTGAAGTCGGCGAGCTGTTTGGCGATGTAATCGGCGTGCTGGCCGGCGAGGCGCGGGTACAGCGCCGACGCGGCCTCGCCCTCCATGCCGTGGCACAGGAAGCAGCGCCCGCCGACGATCTCCTCGGCGCGCTTGAGGTCGGCGGCGTGGGTGGGCAGGGCCAGCAGCGCGAGGGCGGTGCCGGCGAGCAGGGTTGCCAAACGGTTCTTCATGATGTCTCCCTCTTTGGTGTGTTTGCGTCGGAAACCTTGCCTGCCCGGCAGGGCGGGCAGGCAAGTCCCGGCGATCTCTTGATCTCCATAAGAATATAAGGGTTTTTTAATCAATCCCCAAGATGGGCGGGATTTGCCCTGCGGCGAGGCTGCCGCCAGCGGCAAGGGCAGCCGGAGGACGGGCCTGACGCAAGCCCCTGCTGCCAGCCCTTATTCCTGCCCCGGGCGGTCGCGGCGGAAGGCGCTGGGCGACATGCCGAAGCGTTCGCGGAAGGCGGTGGCGAAGTTGGCGCCGCTGGTGAAGCCGACCTCGAGGGCGATCGCCTGGATGTCGAGGGAGGTGCTGGCCAGCAGGTGCCGGGCCTCTTTCATCCGCTCCTCGCGCAGGAACTCGAAGATCGTGACGCCGACGCACTTCTTGAAGGCCTCCGACAGCCGGCGCTGGCTGGTGCCGGTGCTCTGGGCGAGCTGGGCCAGATCGGGCGGGCTGTCGAGGCGGGACATCAGCTGCTTGCGGGCGGATTCGAACAGGTTGCGGTCGAGCCGGGATTGTTGCTGGGCGAGGTCGGCGGTGGGCTCGGGCGGGCGCAGGGTTTTCAGGTGGATCACCAGGCGCAGGCGCACCTCTTCGAAGTCGAAGGGCTTGATGATGTAATCCACGGCCCCGGCGCGCAGGCCCTCGACCCGCTCCTCGGGGCTGGCGGCGGCGGTCAGGAAGATCACCGGGATGTCGCGGGTGCGGGCGTCGTCGCCAAGCAGCCGGCACGCGGTGAGCCCGTCACAGCCGGGCATGCGCACGTCCATCAGGATGATGTCGGGCTGCACGGCGACAGCCTTCTGGAAGGCGTCCTGGCCATCCACGCCGACATAGACACGGCAGCCCTGGCGCTGCAGGTAGTGAGTGAGCAGGTAGCGATCGGAGTCCACATCGTCCACGACGAGAATGCGGGCTCCGTTCAGCACACCGGGATGAGTCGATGGCATGTTCGATAGGTGAAGCGGTACGAGGATGCTGGTGTCGCGGGAGGCGAGCGCGCGATGCGCTGGCCGTGGCGCCGGAGCCGAAAAAAGATCTGCCCTGCGGAGCGCAATGTTAAAGCCCACGATTTCAGCATGGGGAAGTATTAAATGTTGAAAACAAGTATGAACTGCCGCGCCCCCGGGCCGCAGCCCCATGGGCCGGGTGCGGCACCATGTCGCGCCTGTCGGGGCGCGGCTCCGAAACCGGGGCGAGGGCCGTGGCCGCGCCTGCTCGCACAGGGGTGATTCCGCACGGCCTGGCGCCGGTGGCGGCCTCGGTGGCGGCCTTGGTGGTGGCGATGGGTGTCGCATCCTTGAACCCCGGCCAGCGCCGCTTGTCTCTCAAAATGTGCATCACAACCGCATTTCACGGAGGCGTCCTCCATGACAGCCCGCACCGCCCTCGAGGCCGCCCTGCACGACCACCGGCAGGCCATCTCCCGCCACTGCCGGGCGGACGAAGCCCAGGTCGTCGCGACCCTGGTGAGCGAGTTCCAGATGCTGCGGCCCGATCCGGCCGCCGTCGAAGCCCGCGCCCGCTTGCTGGTGCAATCCGTGCGAGCCCGGCGCCGGGGCGCCAGCGGTGTGGACAAGCTGATGCACGAGTTCTCCCTGTCGAGCCAGGAGGGCGTCGCCCTGATGTGCCTTGCCGAGGCCCTGCTGCGCATCCCCGACCGCGCCACCGTCGACCGCCTGATCCGCGACAAGCTGGCCCGGGGCGACTGGTGCGGCCACCCCGGCCACAGCGATTCTTTGTTCGTGAATGCCGCCACCTGGGGGCTGATGATCACCGGCGCCCTGGTGAGCACCCACCCGGAGACTTCGCTGGGCCATACCCTCAGCCGGCTGCTCACCCGCGGTGGCGAGCCGCTGATCCGCCGCGGGGTGGAGTTTGCGATGGGCCTGCTGGGCCAGCAGTTCGTGATGGGCGAGACCATCGCCGAGGCGCTGGAACGCAGCGAGGCCAACATCGCCAGGGGCTACACCCACTCCTTCGACATGCTGGGCGAGGCGGCGCTGACCACGGCCGACGCCATCCGCTACTTCGGGTCGTATCAAAGCGCGATCCACGCCATCGGCTGTTCGGGCAGCGCTGGCGTGGTGGCCGGGCCGGGCATCTCGGTGAAGCTGTCGGCGCTTCACCCGCGTTACAGCCGGGCCCAGCGGGAGCGGGTGCTGGCCGAGCTCTACCCGCGTCTGCTGGCCCTGGCCCGGCTGGCCTGCGACTACCGGATCGGCTTCAACATCGACGCCGAAGAGGCCGAGCGGCTGGAACTCTCCCTCGATCTCGTCGAGCGGCTCGCCGCCGAGCCCGCGCTGGCCGGCTGGGACGGCCTGGGCGTGGTGGTGCAGGCCTACCAGAAGCGCGCCCCGTGGGTCATCGACTACCTGGCGCAGCTGGCCCGCCTGGCCGGCCGCCGCCTCATGGTGCGGCTGGTGAAGGGCGCCTACTGGGACAGCGAGATCAAGCGCGCCCAGGTGGACGGCCAGGCCGGCTACCCGGTGTTCACCCGCAAGCCGCACACCGACCTCTGCTACCTGGCCTGCGCCGCCCGCCTGCTGGCCGCCGCCGACGTGATCTACCCCCAGTTCGCCACCCACAACGCCCAGACCCTCGCCAGCGTCGAGCAGATGGCGGCCGAGCGGGGCGTGGCCAATTATGAGTTCCAGTGCCTGCACGGCATGGGCGAGCCGCTCTACGACAACGTGGTGGCCCCGGGCGAGGGCGGCCGGCGTTGCCGCATCTACGCCCCGGTGGGCCGCCACGAGACACTGCTGCCCTACCTGGTGCGGCGTCTGCTGGAGAACGGCGCCAACAGCTCATTTGTGAACCGCATCGTCGACGAGACGGTGGCGGAGCGCGACCTGCTGGCCGAACCGCTGGAGCTGGTGCTGCAGGCCGGCGGCCAGCCCCACCCGGCGATCCCGCTGCCGCGCGCGCTGTACGGCGCCGGGCGGGCCAACTCGGCGGGGCTGGATCTCGCCGACGCGCCCACGCTGGCCTGGCTGTCTAAAGAGCTCCAGCGCCTCGCCCGGGTCGAATGGCAGGCCGGCCCGCTGCTGGCGACGGGGGCCGCCGACATCGGCCCGTGTTTCGACGTCCGCAACCCGGCCGCCCGGCGCGACCGGGTCGGGCGGGTGGTGTGCGCCTCGCCCGCCGACATCGACCGGGCCGTCAGCGCGGCGCTCGATGCGGCCGACGCCTGGGCCGCCCGGCCGGCAGCCGAGCGCGCCGGGCTGCTGCGCAACGCGGCCGACGCGCTGGAGGCGGCCACGCCCGAGCTCATCAGCCTGTGCATCCGCGAGGCCGGCAAGACCTGGCCCAACGCGGTGGCCGAGGTCCGCGAGGCGGTGGATTTCTGCCGCTATTACGCGGCCAGTGCCGAGAGCCTGCCGCCGCCGCCCGCGCCGCCGGGGCCGGTGGCCTGCATCAGCCCGTGGAACTTCCCGCTGGCGATCTTCGTCGGCGAGGTGGCCGCGGCGCTGGCGGCCGGCAGCCCGGTGCTGGCCAAGCCCGCCGAGCAGACGCCGCTGATCGCCGCCCGGGCGCTGCGCCTGTTCCACGCGGCGGGTGTGCCGCCGGCGGTGCTGCAGCTACTGCCCGGCGCCGGCGAGACGGTGGGCGCGGCGCTGGTGGCCGACCCGCGGGTATGCGGGGTGATCTTCACCGGCTCCACCGAGGTCGCCCGCCACATCCACCGCAGCCTGGCCACCCGCCCGGCTGGCCGGCCGCAGCCGCGCCTGATCGCCGAGACCGGCGGCCAGAACGCGATGATCGTCGACTCGTCGGCGCTGGCCGAGCAGGTGGTGCAGGACGTCATCGCCTCCGGCTTCGACAGCGCCGGCCAGCGCTGCTCGGCGCTGCGCGTGCTGTGCCTGCAGGACGACATCGCCGGGCGGGTGCTGGGCATGCTTGAGGCGGCGATGGGCGAGCTCGCCATCGGCAACCCGGCCCATCTCGCCACCGATGTGGGCCCGGTGATAGACGAGGCCGCCCGCGCCGGGCTGCTGGCCCACATCGAGCAGATGCGCGCGGCCGGCTATCGGGTGGTCCAGTGCGCGCTGCCGGGCGAGGCTGAGGTGGGCTGCTTCGTGCCGCCGACGCTGATCGAGATCGACAGCCTGGCGGTGCTCCAGGGGGAAGTCTTCGGCCCTGTCGTGCATGTGCTGCGCTACGCCGCCACCGGGCTGGACGCGCTGGTGGAGGCCATCAACGCCACCGGCTACGGGCTCACCTTCGGCATGCACAGCCGCATCGACGAGTGCATCGAGGCGGTGAGCCGGCGTATCCGCGCGGGCAATATGTATGTGAACCGCAACATGGTGGGCGCGGTGGTGGGTGTGCAGCCCTTTGGCGGCGAGGGCCTGTCGGGCACCGGGCCCAAGGCCGGCGGCCCGTTGTATCTGGTGCATCTGCTCGGCCTGACCAACCCGCCACCCGAGCGCCTGGGGCTAGTGCGCCGGCCCGGGGGCGACGTGTTGCCGGCAGCCTTCGATGCGCTCGAAGCCTGGGCCGCGGCCCCGGGCCGGGAGGCGCTCGCCGAGGCGTGCCGGGCTTACCGGGCGGCAACCCTGCTCGGCTGGGAAGCCCGGCTCCCCGGGCCCACCGGCGAGACGAACCGGCTGTCTTTTGCGCCCCGCGGCGAAGTGCTGTGCCGGGCGGGCGACGAGGCGGCCCTGCTGGAGCAGCTGGCCGCTGCGCTGGCCTGCGGCAACACGCCGGTGCTCGATGCCGGCGTCCGGCTTCCCGTGGGGCTGCCGGCGGAGGTGGCGGGGCGCGTGCAGCGCCTGGCGCCGGGCGAAACCCGCGCCGTGGCGGCGGTGCTGGCCGCGGGTGACGACGGGCGGCTCGCTGCCATCCGGCGCGAGGCCGCGGCGGCGGGCGGGGCCCTGCAGCCGGTGATCGGCGCCGATCCGCTCACTGAGCGCTATCCGCTGCATCGCCTGTGCGTTGAGCGGGTGATGACGGTGAACACCACCGCGGCGGGGGGCAACACGTCGCTGATGACGCTCACCGGCTAGGGGCCGCTGCGGCCCGTTCATGCTTCCGTAATCGGCGGGGGATAGATTGCAGCGCCGCCCCTGGCGCCTTGCATCATTCCCCACTTACGGAACCCTGGCCATGAAGATCAAGACCCTCGCCCTCGTGCTGTCCGCCGCCTTCCTGCAGGCCTGCGGAGGCAGCGACGACAGCCCCCGCTTCAAGACGCTGACCGGCGCCGAGCCGCTGGTGATCGCCCACCGCGGCGCCTCGGGCATCCTGCCGGAGCACACCCTCAAAGCCTACAAGGCGGCCATCGAGCAGGGCGCCGACTTCATCGAGCCCGACCTCGTGCTGACCCAGGACGGCGTGATGATCGACCGCCACGAGCCCATGCTCGACGGCACGACCGATGTGGCGAGCAAGTTCCCGGCCTCGCGGATGCGCACCCGCGACGTGGATGGCGTGCCCACCACCGCCTACTTCGCCAGCGACTTCACGCTGGCCGAGATCAAGACCCTGCGCGCCGTGCAGCCCCGGGCGAACCGCCCCCAGGCCTACAACGGCCTCTACGAGATCCCGACCCTCGACGAAGTCATCGCCCTCGCCAAGGCCGAAGGCACCAAGCGCGGCAAGAGCGTGGGCATCTACCCGGAGATCAAGCACTCCACCTACCATGCCACCACGGTGGGTTTTGGGGCCAGGGTGTTCGAGGACAAGCTGGTCGCCACGCTCCACGCCGCTTACGGCAACGTGGCGAGCGTGCCGGTGTTCATCCAGTCCTTCGAGGTGTCCAACCTGCAGTATCTCAACACGCAGACCAACATCAGGCTGGTGCAGCTGATCGACGCCGACGACGTGAAGGACGACGGCAGCATGTCGCTGGTGGCGCCCTATCACAAGCCCTACGACTTCGTGGTGAGCAACGACAGCCGCAGCTTTGCCGACCTGCTCACCTCGTCCGGGCTGGATTTCATCAAGACCTACGCCGACGCCGTCGGCCCCTGGAAGCCCTACCTCGTGAAGACCGTCAATGACGGCGTCGAACGCACCGGCGACGCCACCCTCACGATCAACGACCGCCGCGTGGACGGCAGCACCGGCGTCATCGAGATGGCCCACCGGAAGGGGCTGCTGGTGCACACCTGGACTTTCCGCGACGACGCCAGCGGCTACGGCTTCAAGGACCCGCAGGCTGAGATGCAGTACTACATGAGCCTGGGTATCGACGGGGTGTTCACCGACTTCACCGCCACCGGCGTCGCCGCTCGCGCGGGCCTGCGCTGATCCTCTCCAGGAAACGCAGGTCTGCCCCAGGTTTGGCTTGCCCCCACGGGGGGCGGGGCGGCGCCCGGGCCTGGGCGGCTCAGAACGGCACCGCGCTCTCGAAGCACGCCGGCACCCGCGTCTGCGGGTGGATCAGCGCCAGGCGGGCGGCGTGGAGGTACATGCGCGGGTGGCGTGCCGCGCTGTCGGGCGGCGCGTACAGCGGGTCGCCGACGATGGGGTGGCCGATCGACATCAGGTGCACCCGCAGCTGATGGGTGCGCCCGGTGACGGGCTTCAGTTCGAGCCGGGTGACCGCCGCTTCGCCCTCGCCGCTGCGTGAGAGCACTCGCCAGCGGGTGAGGGCGCGGCGGCCGGCCGCCAGGTCCACCCGCTGACGCGGGTTGTTGTGCGGGTCGGCGGCGAGGGGTAGGGCGATCTCGCCGCTGTCGGTGGCCAGGTGGCCGTGCACCAGTGCGCAGTACTGCTTGCCGATGACGCGCTGCTCGAAGGCCAGGTTGAGCCGCCGCAGCATCTCGGGGCCGCGGGCAAACAGCACCAGCCCGGAGGTGGCCATGTCGAGCCGGTGCACCAGGCGGGCGTCGGCGTAAAGCGCCTGGATGCGGTTCTCGAGGCTGTCCTGGCGTTCCTCGCCCCGGGCCGGCATCGACAGCAGGCCGGCCGGCTTGACGGTGACGATCAGCGCGTCGTCGACGTGGAGGATTGCGGGGGTGAGGTGGGGCATGGCGGAGCTTGGCGGCGATGGGGAAGCAGCCCGGTCGTGCAGCGGGGCAAACACCCGTCCGGGCACGCGATTGTATGATGGCGCCCCGAAAGCTGCCGAGAAACGCCAGCAAACCGCCAACCCTGCCGCCCCATGCCTGCAGAAAATCTGATATCGATCGAGACCGGAATGCGTCAGAGGATGCTCCTGCTGCCGTGCCGCAACTCCCTCTCGAACTACCACCTCAGTCCGATGTCGCCGGTGCGCCCTTCGGAACGAGCCTGCAGCGCTTCCCGCGGCCGGCGCGGATGGCCGCCACCAGCAGCGTGACGCTGATCTGCATCAACGGCGACGACAACCAAAACCCGGCTCGCCGATGCCTTCGCCCAGGCCCCGAACCGTTCGGCAGGGGGGCTAATACGGTGGGGATGGAGAGCGCGCAGCTGTATGTGGCTAATAAATTTAATCCATATAAGGCTAATTTGTGCAATGATCCGGTCGTGCCCGGTGAGCGGGCATGGCTGTGGATCGGTCGGCGTACTTGAAAGTGTTGCGGTGGGTGTGCAGACGTCCGCACTGACCAACGGCTTCACCGCGGGTACAATCCAACCGGGAGATTTTTGCATGAAGATTGAAGCTGTAGATCTGTTCTGTGGTGTCGGGGGGCTGACGTGCGGGCTACGTCAGGCGGGGATAGCCGTCCTGGCTGGGTACGACATCGACCCGGCGTGCACATACCCGTACGAAGAGAACAACAAAGCCAGCTTCCAACTGAAGAGCGTCAGCGAGGTGACCGGCGAGGAGATCGCCAAGTGGTACTCGCCCGGCGCGATCCGGCTGTTGGCCGGCTGCGCCCCCTGTCAGCCGTTCTCGACCCTGGCGAACACCCGTGACGAGAAGGACGAAGCCAAGTGGGGGCTCCTGGGCGAGTTCGCCAGGCTGGTCCGCGAACTGAAGCCCGAGCTGGTGACGATGGAAAACGTGCCACGTGTGACCAACCACGCGCCGTATCGGCAGTTCCTCGAAACCCTCCGTGAGCTCGAATACGAGGTGGACGCCAAGCGCGTGCGGTGCGCCGACTACGGCATCCCGCAGGAGCGCCGCCGCTTCGTGCTGGTGGCATCGCGCATGGGCCCCATCAAACTCCGCAAGCCGGCCGAGGGCGAGTATCGAACTGTCCGTGATGCCATCCAGCACCTTCCCCCGTTGGCCGCCGGAGAGACCGACAGGAACGATCGATTGCACAAGGCGCGCAGCCTGACCCCCATCAACCTGGAGCGTATCCGTGCATCGAAGCCCGGCGGCACGTGGGAGGATTGGCCGCAGGAGCTGCGCGCCCCCTGCCACCGCGCTGCGACGGGGGCATCGTTCCGCAGCGTCTATGCCCGCATGACCTGGGACCGGCCCGCGCCGACGATGACGACGCAGTGCTTCAACTTCGGTACTGGCCGTTTTGGGCATCCGGAGCAGGACAGAGCCATATCCTTGCGAGAAGCTGCTATCCTTCAGTCATTTCCTGACGACTATCGATTCTCGAGACCTGGAGACAAGGTTTTCTTTTCGAGCGTTGGCAGGATGGTGGGAAATGCGGTCCCCCCAGGGCCAATGCTCCCAACTTAAGCTCCCTTATATGCCAAATGCTGATGCGGCTTGACGCGTCGTGGTCTGGGGTAACTTCGCTCGGGTTGAACGCGGCAGTGATTGCATGCGATGGCGTCG
>NZ_BJNV01000056.1 GCF_006539865.1 Zoogloea ramigera | reverse complement strand
CTAGCGTAGGATTTGGCAATCGGGGTGCAACCATGCCCCGCCGTCGGGTTCATGCGCTACGCGAGGGGTGCGCGGCATGGGTTCCGGCCTGCAGTGAGAAACAGGACCGTCGAAGGTTACCCCGGGCATCCTGTTCGCCTCCTGGCTTGTGAGTCTCGGTGTCTTCACGCTGCACCGGTAGCAATCCAGGCGCTAAAGACGACTTCAGCTGCCGAAGGTGCGGCTACAGCGGACTAGCCCCCGGTCCGCCTGTCGTTGCCGCAGATCCTGCCCGCCAGCCGGACCGCTCATTCTGGAGCGCTCCGCATGTCTCACTCCCTCGCCCCCGCGCATCACGCCGCTGTTGCCTCGCCGGCCCTTCACGCTCGCCCCCGCAAGCTCGACACCACCGAGGCCGCCGACCGTCTGCGCGTCCGCCCGCAAACCCTGCGCCGTGCCTTGTGCCTGAACGGCCATTACCTCGGGCTCCGCCCTACCAAGCTGCCGAATGGTCGCTTGCTGTGGGACGCCTCCGCCATTGAAGCCCTGACCGAAGGGGGTGCCCAATGATGCCCCGCGAACGTGAAGACGCCCGGCCAGACCTGCCAGTCTGCCGGGCGCCGAATGTGGTGAAGTCCGCTCACTTCGAAACCAGTCTAGCACGTGCTCGAGCGTCCGGTGCCCGCTGGCTGCCGCCGGTGAAGAGCTGCGCCGGGCAGTTGCTCCTGGAGCTGATCGAGGCTGCCGCATGGGCCGAAGCCGTCGGCACCCCACTGCAAGCCGGCATCACGCCCCGCGACTTCGACCGCCTGGCCCGTTCGATGCGGGAGGCCGCCTATGTGTATCGCCTCCGACAAGGTGGGTGGCCCGTCGTCACCAGCCTGCAGGACGCCGCCAATCGGTTCGAGAGCGTGCGCTATGCCGCCTACTCCCTGGCACTCGACGCGGACACCGGGCGCCCCGAGCTGGCCGCCTGGCTGTCCGAAGCCCGGAAAGTGCGAGGTGCCGCATGACCGCCCCCAAAGCCTTCACCTTCCGCGATGCCGGCCCGCGCCTCTTCGCCGCCGGCTTCCAGCCGATTCCTGTCAACGGTAAGAGCCCGGTCGTCAAAGGTTGGCAGGCCATGCCCTTGCACGAAGACCAGATCGGCTTCTGGGCGAACGGCGACAAGGGCGCCCTGAACGTCGGCATTCGGACGGACGATCTGGTGGCGGTCGACCTGGACATCTACTGGTCAGCTGTGGCCGACGAGGTGGAGGCGGCGTTTCGGGCCCGCTTCGGGGATGCCCCCAAGCGGGTCGGCGAGGCGCCGAAACGGCTGCTGCTCTACGCGGCGAAGACACCCGGCACGAAGATCACCAGCCCCGGGTACAAGACCGCCGACGGGTTGAAACATCGGGTCGAGGTGCTGGGCATCGGCCAGCAGTTCGTCACCCACGGCATCCACCCGGACACCCTGCGGGCCTACACCTGGCCGGATGGTGACATTCTGGACATTGAGCGCTGGCAGCTGCCGGTGATTGACCGGGATGAGGTGGCCGAGTGGGTGCGGGTGGACCTTGATCGGATTCTGGTGATCCGCGGCTTCATGCCTGAGCTTTCCGGCACCACGACTGCCACGGGCGCTTCCTTCGCCGACCCCGACGATGCCTTCGACGCGGTGAAGCCCCGTCACGACGACGTGGGCCTTGAGGATTTGCGCTGGATGCTCGACCAGCTGCCGGCCAACTACTGCGACGACCGGGACAGCTGGCGGGATGCGATCTTCGCCGCGCACCACCAGTTCCACGACACCGAGGAGGAAGACGACGCCCGGGAGATCGTGATCGAGTGGTCCCAGCGGTCGACCAACTACACCGAGGGCTGCGTGGAGCCGATCTGGCGGAAGGCGTCGGAGCAGCGCGTCGGGGCTCACGGCCCGTCCACCATCGGCACTCTGAAGGCCTGGCTGGGCGATGTGTGGAAGGCTCGGCGGGCGCAGGCGGTGGCAGTGGCCGGGGCGGCCGCTTCCGCAGACTGGAAGGCTCGCATTCACGCCGCAGACAAGGCCACGCTACAGGGTGCGCTGGCGGTCGAGATCCGCGCCGCCGACATGACCAGCGCCGACCGGGACACCCTGGCCACCCTGGTGCAAGCCCGCTGGAAGACGTTGGAGGGCGTCCCTCTCGCCAAGAGCGAGGCAGTGAAGATGCTCGCCCCACCGTCCGAGGTCGCGCAACGCCCGGCAGACGTGGACCTGACCGGGTTTATTCCGTTTCGCCTCGCCGTGCCCGCCCTCAACCCGGAGCAGTTCCCGCACACCAAGCAGACCAAAACGGGAATGCTCGTCAAGCCGACCATCGACAACATGCGGATGATGATGCAGGGCTACGGCATCCAGGCGCATTACGACGAGATTCGGAAAAAAACCGTCGTGCATGTGCCGGGCCTGGCGACCTGTGCCGACCAGGCGGACAACGCCGCGTTGGAATTCATGTGCTCCCTGGCGTCTATCAACGACATGCCCTCTGACCGTGCGGCAGCCCTGGCCGTCAGCATCTCCTACGACCACTCGCGCAACGTGGTAGCCGACTTCATCAAGTCGAAGCCGTGGGACGGGCAAGACCGCCTGGCCGGCCTGCAAGACACGCTGACGGTTCGAGACACCTTCCCGGCACCCCTGCGTAACTTGGTGCTGCGCAAGTGGCTCATCAGCGCCGTGGCTGCAGCCCTGAAGCCGTCGGGCTTCTACTCCAAGGGCGTGCTGACCCTGCAGGGGGCGCAGAGCCTCGGCAAGTCGCCATGGTTCATGCGCCTGCTACCGGAGAGCCTGCGGCAGGACTACATCCTGTCGGGCGCGCTTCTCGAACCGGACAACCGGGACAGTGTGAAAACGGCGGTCTCGCACTGGATCACCGAGCTCGGCGAGGTGGACGCCACGATGCGGAAGGCCGACATCGCCCGCCTGAAGGCCTTCCTGTCCAACCCGGTGGACAAGCTGCGCCTACCCTACGCCCGGACGGATTCCGAGTTTCAGCGCCGGACGGTGTTTGCTGCCTCGGTCAACCCGGAAGAGTTCTTGCAGGACGAAACGGGCAATCTGCGATGGTGGGTGCTGCCGGTCACGGCGGTCGACTACCGTCACAGCCTGGACATGCAGCAAGTATGGGCACAGCTGGCGACCTACTACGAAGCCGGTGAACGCTGGTGGCTGGAGCGGGAGGAAGAGCAACAGCTCGACCACTGGAACGCCGGCCACGTGGTGAAGAGCGCCGTGCACGACATGCTGGCCAACGCGCTGGATTTCGACGTCCCGCGCATCAACTGGCGACGGCTGGCGGCAAGCGAGGTGCTGCAGGCGTTGGGCATCAAGGCGCCCACCAACGCCCAGGCGAAGGAGTGCGGGCGGGCGCTCCGGGCGCTCCTCGGCAAGCCGGCCGGGAAGGCGAGGGGAACCGACCAATGGTTGACGCCCCCGATCGTGCTCCACACTGCCAGCCTGTTGCGAAAGGGAGAATTCGACCCGCGCGCATTCGACTGACCCGCGGGTAACTTGGTGACGCAAGGGCGAGCCGTGAAGGTTCGCCCTTGTCGTTTTCAGGCGGTGGCGTTGTGGGTGGCGTCGCGTGGTAGGTCTGCCGACGGTTCCGCCGTGGCGCCGGTAGGGCAGAAGTAGGGCACAGGTAGGGGAGAAAAAGGGGCTGCCCTACCCGTGAAACCCAGTGCCGGCGCGGGTTTCGGCGATTTGGTAGGGCAGGTAGGGCAGTTTTCGGAACAAATAAATCTCCCAGGAGTTGGCGGGAATCCCTATGGGGCTGTAAACCTTATTACTTGATTCTTCTTTTCTTCTTCTTCTTCTAAAAATAGCCCTACCTAGACCTACCTACATTCGGAAACCCTTGCTGGGCTTGGCTTTCGGGCAGGTAGGGCAATTCCGATTCTCGCCTACCCTCGCCCTACCTGCCCCACCACTCCGGCGGGGCGCCGATCCCCCGTCGGCAAACATCGCCGCACCCCGCCCCCGTGAAAATATTTTTCTGCCAAAAGGGAGCGCCGCTCACCTGCCCGGGTGTCGGCCACGATCCCGCCGGCCCAGGTGTCACCGGCGATCTGCCGCCTCCCTAAACCTCCCTAAACCTGAGTAAAGGTGAGTTTCGCTCTCTTACGTGGTGGTTTTCTGCCGCGGTAGTCTCTGCCTCACGCATTACCCACCACCTACGAGGACACCACCATGAACACGATGAACACCACCCGCCTGGATCTCGAATCCGCCCGCTCCGCCTTCGCGGTGCTCGAATGCCTCGAACGTCAGGCCATTGCCCACAACGCCGGCCGGATGGCAGCCGATCCGAAAATGCAGGCCTGGCTCCGGGGCGAGGGGCGCGAGCCGTCAAGCCGCAACCTGGTGAGCATCTACGCCGCGGTACGGGCCCGGAAGCAGGCCGGCGGCGGGCGCCATATCATCGAGATGTCGGAAGCACGGGAAGAGGATCTGATTGCAGCCCTGCCGGCGGCACGTGCCGCGGTGGCCGACCTGTCCGCCAGGTTGAAGAAAGTGGGCGCGACGGTTTGAGGTGTCAGTGCGCCGGGCGAGGGTGCCCGGCGGCCTGATCTGTTTCGACGGCGGGCGGCGCGATGCCGCCCCAGGTGAGCGGCCGGCTAGGCTTGGCCGCTGGGCTTTCGAGTAGTGGAGTCCTGCACCGTCTCGGGGCTGTCCGTACTCTGGCGCCGCGCCGCGCGAGCGGCCATCTCCTCGTCGAACGCCTCCTGCGACCATTTGGCCATCGACGTTTCCAGCGAGATTCGTGCCCCCTTCATCGCCGGCTCGGGATCCTCCTGCCCGGGCGCCAGGATGTCGAGCGCCTCGTCCGGCTGAGGCGATTGCGTCGCGGGTGAGGCGGTCGGCTTCGGCCTGAAGGGTGTCAAAGAACCCTTGCCCCCGAAGATCAGCCGCCCGTCGTGCGGTACTCGTGTCACTTTGGCCCTGGCGGGCGCCTTCTTCGGGGGCTCCCGTGGGTCGTCGGGCAAGCTGAGTGCCCACCCCTTTTCCATCAGCCATTGCACAATCGGGGCGCCCTCGGCCGCCATTTCGTCCGGGTCGTCGCAGGCCAGCCGTGCGCTCCACTGGGCGAAAGGCTCATTCGATACCCGCTCGAAGCGGATGTCGGGGTGCTCCTCGATTGCGCCCTGGTGACAATCGGCGATGGCTGCACACTCGGGCAGGTCCAAACCCGCGGCGGTGAGTTCCTGCAGGATCTCTTCAAGCTCGCCGCCGGACATGCTGCCGAGGCCGAACAGGTAGCGGTCTTCCGCGGCAAAGGGGTAGGCGGTGCGAAAGCCCGCTTCGCCGTCGGGGTAGTGCTTGCGAACGGCGCTTTTCTTGATGACAACCATCTGAAACACGATGCGGATACTCATGATGTCGTTCCTCTGTCGATGGTGTCGGCGACTCAGCGCCAGCCCGCCCAGCTGGGCCGGATGGGGAGGTCGAGGGGCGAAGCCTTGCGCGGGGCCGGGTGCGGCGAGCGGACGGCGGGGAGGCGGGGGACGAATTTGCCGAGTGCTTCGGCGCTTTGCGGACGGCCAGACTGTGCGGCCGGGTCGGTGGTGACCATGTTGCGACTCCTGCCCCCTGAAGTGAGGCGTGACCGGCCTCGCGGGGGCGAAGAGGCGGCGACGCTTTAGCAGCATTTGTGAGTCGCCCTGCAAGTTGTCTTAACTCGGCGACGCCCAACAAAAAACCCGCCGGGCATGAGCCAAAGCGGGTTTTGTGGATCCGCTTTAGCAACATTTGTAAAGCGCCTGCAAGCTGTGTTTCAAATCGGCGCTGAGTCGAGATTAGGCCCTATGCTGCGGCGAGCGTCAAGCGGAAGAAGGCGGGGCGCGAAAGGCGCGGGGCCACCCCTCGCCCGGGTGGGCGCTGCCCGGCTGGCTGGGGGAAGGACGGCCCGGCGTCGAAGCTTGCTACCCTTCGCCCGCCCGGCCCTTTACCAGCCGCGCCGATTGGACCGCGTGCACCCGCGGTGCCAGCCATTCGGGCAGGGCGGCGACCATGCCGAGGTTTCGCCGGTAGTAGCGCACTCGACGCACCCGATACCTGGGGCCCTGGTGCTCCACTTCGGTCACGAGCACGCGGCGGCTGGTGGCCAGGCGCCGTAATGACTTGGCGACGGCCTGCCATGGAACACCGAGGGCTTCCACCAGCTGGCTAGCCCTCACCCCCTTGCCCTCACCCTCGCCCAGCGTTTCAAGGTGCGCAAGGATGCGCCCGTCAATGGCGTCGCGCTTGTCGCGCTTGTCGCGTGTTACCCCCAATGTTGCCCCCGGCCTGGTGGATCTCGAGTGCTGAGGCTGCCACTGCCCGGCAGCCGGCGCCGGTTACCGGATGGCTTCCCACTCCATCGGGTCGAGGAGGCGGACCGCATCGGCCGCAAGGTCTTGCAGGTCGAGGGTGCGGAGCAACGCCTTGAACCCGTCGAACTCTTCGCCGCCGCCGTCGCCTTCGTACAGACTTTCAATCCGCCCATTCGGATGGCGCAGAAAGAAGTAGCTGTCGAGCTGCACGCGCCCGTCCGAGCGATGCACGGTCCTGGTAGCCCGGCGCTCCAAGTCGCCCCCGAGGGAGGCGTGAAGCGGCATCACGAAGGTCTCGGGCGCGAAGAGGTTCGCGGTATCGGGCGCGGGGTCGTCCATGATCCGCCAGCCGATGACGGGCTCTTCGCGGATGGTCCGGACCTGGAAGGTCTCGGCATCCTCCTCGATACGCAGGACACTGAAGCGCGGGTCCGTGTTGGGGAGAAAGTGCGGGGTCAAGGTGGGGGCGGTCATGGTGGCGTCCTGAGTGGTTCGCGGTTCGAGCTGCGGCGCATCCCTGGCAGGCAGCGAGCCGGCCGGGGCGCCCGCGTTGTCAATACGAGCGTTGGGCGTGCTCCAGCTTCAAGCGCTTGAGAAGCTCCCGAAGCTTGACGCTCGCGTTGTCCGTCCGCATTGAGGCCACCTCAACCGGGCGGCGCGCGATGGCCATCGCGTCGTGCGCCGCTGGCATGGCATCGTTAGCGGCTTGGTGCTGCCACGTCAGGCGCTGGATGGATGCGCGCGCCTCAACCGCCGCGGTGAACTCCATGTCTCCCTCCTGAGGGCATTGCGCGGCAAGCGCTTTCAGCGCGCCTTGTGCTTCGACCACTTGAGCGCCGAGAGCGGCAATCCTCGCTTCGAGGGCCTGGAGCGTCCCGATCGCCGCCTGATACGCCCCGATGACTTTCTCGTGTGCCTCTTCGGCCGCGGCGAGAACCTCGCGGCACTGGATCACCTCCGGGTTGTCGTCGAAGAAGTCGTCGGGGATTTTGTCGGCGCGCTCCCGGGTGGCTCGCGGGTAATAGGTTTCGTCCATGGTCGTGTTCCTGGTGTGGTTTAGCCGTTGATCCGCGCCGCCGGCCTGGATGCGATCCAAGCGGCGATGTCCGACCGGCGCCAGGCGATGGCCCGCGCGCCGATCTTCAGCGGAGCAGGGAAAAGGCAGGCCGCAACATCCCGCCGAATCTGGCGGGGTGAACGCTGGACGATGCGGGACACCTCGGGGAGGCGCGCGAGGGCATCGGGGGCTGAAGGATTGGGCGTGGTCATGGCCTGGACGGTAGCCCACCCCCGCGAATCCGCTTGCTGTCGGTTGCCACTCCTGACCACGCATGGCGCGGCAAGGATTGCTGCGCCCCGTTGTCGGCACCGTGGATCGTCCCGATCTGGCTACACCGTGGCTACACGAACCCCAAACGCAAAAAGGCCAACCCCGGAGGATTGGCCTAAGTGCTTGAATCTGTTGGTGGTGATGGGCGGAGTCGAACCGCCGACCTATGGGTTATGAATCCATCGCTCTAACCATCTGAGCTACATCACCGACCGAAGCCCGCTATAATAGACATCTAACTTCGACTGGTCAACACAAAACCAAATGAAAAAGCTTTATATCCGCACCTTCGGTTGCCAGATGAACGAGTACGACTCGGACAAGATGGCGGATGTGCTCGGTGCTGCCGACGGGCTCGAGAAAACCGACAACCCCGAAGAAGCGGACGTGATCCTGTTCAACACCTGCTCGGTGCGCGAGAAGGCGCAGGAGAAGGTCTTCCACGACCTGGGCCGGGTGAAGCACCTCAAGCAGAAGAACCCCAACCTCATCATCGGCGTTGGCGGCTGCGTGGCGAGCCAGGAGGGCGAGGCCATCGTGGCGCGGGCGCCGTATGTCGACCTGGTCTTCGGGCCGCAAACCTTGCACCGCCTGCCCAGCCTGATCGCCGAGCGCAAGGCGTCGGGGCGCTCGCAGGTGGACATCTCCTTCCCCGAGATCGAGAAGTTCGACAACCTGCCGCCGGCCCGTGTTGAAGGCGCGAGCGCCTTCGTGTCGATCATGGAGGGCTGCTCCAAGTACTGCACCTTCTGCATCGTGCCCTACACCCGTGGCGACGAGATCTACCGCCCGCTGGCCGACGTGCTGGCCGAGGTGGCGGGGCTGGCCGCGCAGGGCGTCAAGGAGGTCACGCTGCTGGGCCAGAACGTGAACGCCTGGCGCGCGCCGGTGGATGGCGACGGCGGCGAGATGGCCGACTTTGCCTTCCTGCTCGAGTGCGTGCATGACATCCCCGGCATTGAGCGCATCCGCTACACCACGTCGCACCCCCGCGAGATGACCCAGCGCGTGGTGGACGCCTACGCCCGCCTGCCCAAGCTGGTGTCGCACCTGCACCTGCCGGTGCAGTCCGGCTCCGACCGGGTGCTGGCGGCGATGAAGCGCGGCTACACGATCCTCGAGTACAAGTCGCTGGTGCGCAAGCTGCGTGCGGCGCGGCCCGACATCTCCCTGTCGTCCGACTTCATCATCGGCTTCCCGGGCGAGACCGAGGCCGATTTCGAGGCCACGATGAAGCTGATCGAAGACCTCGGCTTCGACGCGTCGTTCAGCTTTGTGTACAGCTCGCGCCCCGGCACGCCGGCGGCCGACCTGCCCGACGACACGCCCCAGGACGTCAAGCTGGCCCGCCTGGCACGCCTGCAGAAGCGCATCGAGGCCCAGGCGGCATTGATCAGCGAGGGCATGGTTGGCAGCGTGCAGCGCATCCTGGTCGAAGGCCCGTCCAGGAAAGACCCGAATGAGCTGGCCGGCCGCACCGACAACAACCGGGTGGTCAACTTTGCCGGCAACCCGCGCCTTATCGGCCATTTTGTCGACGTGACCATCGTCTCCGCGCTGCCCCATTCGCTGCGCGGCGAGATCGTCACCCAAGGCTGACCGCTGGCCGAATGCCCCCTCCGACTTCCCCGACGGCTGCCGCTCTGGCAGCATGTGGCCGATGAAACCGATAGAAATCACCTTGCATCCCGTCGACAACCTGCGCCTCGCCAACCTGTGCGGCGCGATCGACGAAAACATCCGCCAGATCGAGACCGCCTTCGACGTGACGATCTCCCGCCGGGGCGAGCGTTTCACGGTGCATGGCGAGCCGGCCCACGGCCACGCCACGGCGCGGGCCCTGCGCCATTTCTACGATAAATCCGACGCGGCCTTGTCGGTGGACGACATCCAGCTCGGCCTCATCGAGCTGTCCAACCTGTCGGACGCCAGCTCGGCGGCGCCGGTGCTGCTCACCCGCAAGGCCGAGCTCCACGGCCGCACGCCGCGTCAGGTGGATTACCTGCGGCAGATCCAGGCCCACGACATCACCTTCGGCGTGGGGCCGGCTGGCACCGGTAAAACCTATCTGGCGGTGGCCAGCGCCGTCGACGCCTTCGAGCGGGAGCACGTCGAGCGCATCGTGCTCACCCGTCCGGCGGTCGAGGCGGGCGAGCGCCTGGGCTTTTTGCCCGGCGATCTGGCCCAGAAGGTCGACCCGTATCTGCGCCCGCTCTACGACGCGCTCTACGACCTGATGGGTTTCGACCGGGTCACCAAGCTCTTCGAGCGCGGCTGCATCGAGATCGCCCCGTTGGCATTCATGCGCGGGCGCACCTTGTCGCGGGCCTTCATCATCCTCGACGAGGCGCAGAACACCTCGCCGGAGCAGATGAAGATGTTCCTCACCCGCATCGGCATCGGCTCGCGGGCGGTGATCACCGGCGACCTCACCCAGGTCGACCTGCCCCGCGGCCAGAAGAGCGGCCTCGGCGAGGCGGTGCAGGTGCTCGCCGACGTGCGCGGCGTGGCCTTCACCCACTTCCTCAAGGAGGATGTGGTGCGTCACCCGCTGGTGGCGCGCATCGTCGCCGCCTACGAAACCCACTCCCAGCGCAACCAGCAGCAGCAAACCCAGCAATGACCGAAATCAAGCTCCCCCGCCGCCTCGACCTGTCGGTGCAATACGCCTGTAACCGCGAGGGCGTACCTTGCCGGGCTGATTTTCGGCGCTGGCTGCGGGCCGCCGAGCCGGGCGCGGCGCGCATCACGGTGCGCCTGGTGGACGAGGCCGAGGGGCGCGAGCTCAACCGCGACTACCGTGGCAAGGATTACGCCACCAACGTGCTCACCTTCGCCTACGATGAAGGCGAAGACATGCCCCTGCCCGAAGGCCTGCCCCTGATGGGCGACCTGGTGCTGTGCCGGCAGGTGGTCGAGCGTGAAGCGGCGGAGCAGGGCAAGGCCCTGGACGCCCATTACGCCCATTTATCCGTGCATGGTATGCTGCATTTGCAGGGCTTCGACCATGAAGTCGACGCCGAAGCCGAAGAAATGGAAGCCCGGGAGCGCGAGATCCTCGCCAAGCTGGGCTACCCCGACCCGTACGCGGGAGAACGCTGACATGGTGGGGTGAGCAATGCGCCATGGGCGATGAGGCTTCCGCAAGGGGGCGCCATCGCCCATGGCCCATTTCTCATCCACCCCCTTTATGGAACCCTCCAGTAGCAAGCCGTCCCTGCTCGAACGTCTGTCCGCCCTGCTGAGCCGGGAGCCGGAAGACCGTGAGGAGCTGCTCAGCCTCCTCCATTCCGCCCACGACCGCAACCTCTTCGACGCGGACGCGCTGGCGATCATCGAGGGCGCCCTCCAGGTGTCCGACATGCAGGTGCGGGACGTGATGATTCCCCGCGCGCAGATCGACGTGGTGAGCATCGAAGACTCCGTCGAGGAGATCACCCGCTTCGTCATCACCGCCGCGCACTCCCGCTTCCCGGTGATCGGCGAGAGCAAGGACGACGTGATCGGCATCCTGCTCGCCAAAGACCTGCTGCGGGTCTTCGCCGGCGAAGCCTTCAACCTGCGCGAGATGCTGCGCCCCGCGGTGTTCGTGCCCGAATCCAAGCGCCTCAACGTGCTGCTGCGGGATTTCCGTGTCAGCCGCAACCACATGGCCATCGTCGTCGACGAATACGGCGGCGTGGCGGGGCTGGTGACCATCGAGGACGTGCTCGAGCAGATCGTCGGCGACATCGAGGACGAATACGACTTCGACGAGGCTGCCGACAACATCATCCTCGACCAGGCCGGGCGCTACCGGGTCAAGGCCGGCACCGAGATCGAAGACTTCAACGCTGCCTTCGCCACCGACTTCAGCGATTCCGAATACGACACCGTGGGCGGCCTGCTGATTCGCCGGCTGGGCCGCCTGCCCAAGCGCAACGAGATCGTCGAGCTCGCCGGGTTGCGCTTCCAGGTGCTGCGCGCCGACAGCCGGCGCGTGTATTCCCTGCTCGTCGAGCGCCTCCCCGAGGCCGAGCCGGTCGGCGGCTGATGGGTTGGCGCAAACAGGGCGTCGCCTTCCTGGCGGGGGGCGCGTCGGTGCTGGCCTACGCACCTTTCGAGCTGTTCCCCGTCGCCGCCCTGGCGCTCGGCGCTCTGTTCTGGCTGCTCGGGCCGGGCGCGCCAGAGGCGCTGTGCTCGGCCAGCCTGCGCCGGCGCGCGGGGGCAGGCTTCGGCATCGGCTTCGCCTGGGGGCTCGGGGCGATGCTGGCCGGGGTTTCGTGGCTGTACGTGGCCCTCAACCGTTTTGGCGGGATGCCGATGCCCCTGGCGGCGCTGGCGATCCTGCTCTTCTGCGCGTTCATGGGTGCTTTCGCGGGTCTCTCGGGGGCGCTCTTCGGTGCGCTGCGCCAGGGCAGGGCGGGGCGTGATGCGTTGCTCTTTGCCGCGGCCTGGCTGGTGGGCGAGTGGGTGCGCGGCTGGGCCTTCACCGGTTTTCCGTGGCTGGCCAGCGGCTACAGCCAGAGCCCGCCCAGCCCGCTGGCAGGGTTCGCGCCGGTGTTCGGGGTGTTCGGAGTGGGCGGGCTGCTGGCCGCGGTGGCGGCGCTGGCGGTGGCGGCAATGGGCACGCGCAACTGGCGACCGGCGCTACTGGCGCTGCTGCTCCTTGCCGGCGGCGCCGGGCTGCGCCAGGTCGCCTGGACCGCCCCGGTGGGCGAGCCGCTGCGCGTTGCGCTGCTCCAGCCGAACATCGAACAGAGCCTCAAGTGGCGGCCCGAGATGCTGCAGCACTGGCTGGAGGTGAACCTCTCGATGCTGAGGAGCAACCCGGCCCAGCTCGTCGTGCTGCCCGAGACCACCATCCCGCTCCTGATCGACCACCTGCCGCCGGACTACCGGGATGCGCTTGCCCGCAGCGCCGCGCAGCACGGCGGCGACGTGGTGCTCGGCACCTTCACCCGCGACGCCGACGGCCACATCTTTAACGCTGCGGTGAGCCTCGGCAACTCGCCCACGGCGTACTACGCCAAGCAGCACCTGGTGCCCTTCGGCGAATATTCGCCGCCCTTGTTCGGCTGGTTCTACGCCCTGGCGAATATCCCCATGGCCGACCAGACCCGTGGCCCGGCTCGGCAGCCGCCGATGGCGCTGGCCGGCCAGAAGGTGGCGGTGAACATCTGCTACGAAGACGTCTTCGGCGAGGAGCTGATCCGCAGCCTGCCCGAGGCCACGCTGATGCTCAACCTCTCCAACCTGGCCTGGTACGGCAACTCGCTGGCGCAACCCCAGCACCTCCAGATCGCCCGCCTGCGGGCACTCGAGACCGGCCGCCCGATGCTGCGCGCCACCAACACCGGCATGACCGCGCTGGTGATGCCGGACGGCCGCGTCGAGGCGGTGCTGCCGGCCTTCGAGGCGGGTGCCCTGCATGTGGCGGTGCGCGGCTACCAGGGCCTCACGCCCTACGCCCGCTGGGGCAACTGGCCGGCGGTGGCGGCCGCGCTGGCGGTGCTGGGCCTGGCGGCGCTCCGGCGCCGCGGCTGAGGCGCTTTCTGCGGCCCCGGGCGGGGCATTTCGGCGGGGGCCGGCGTATCATCTCGGCTTGCTCATCTTCGAACAGGTTTCACGCCCATGCGCTCTTACCCCACCAACAGCCCGGCGGCGATCGCCCGCCTGATCGCCATGGCCATGCTCGCCGACGGCCGGCTGGACAACCGGGAAATCGACTGGATCAACCACCACGATACCGCCGCAATGGTGGGCGTCGACCGGGAGACGCTGATCCAGGTGCTGCTCGACTGCTGCCGTGACGTGATCACTGAAGCCGAGCAGGAGCGGGTCTTCCTGCTCGAGGAGGCGCGCCTGGCGCGCCTGGCCGACGACATCACCGACCGGGCGCTACAGAAGGTCGCCCTGTCCGCGATGCTCATCATTGCCAAGGCCGACGGCACCGTGAGCGAGGGCGAGGAGCCCCTGCTGCGCTACCTGATGCAGCGCTGGGGGCTCACCCTCGACGACCTGGCCGCCGCCTGATCCCTGCTGTTTTCCATCGCCGACCAAAAAGTCAAGACAAGGAGAAACACCATGAGCGACCAGATCAAGTATCTGCTCGACGAATCCCGCATGCCCAAGGCCTGGTACAACATCGCCGCCGACCTGCCGGTGCCGCTGCCACCGCCGCTGCATCCGGGCACGCTGCAGCCCCTCGGGCCGTCGGATCTGGCGCCGCTCTTCCCCAACGCGATCATCGCCCAGGAGATGTCCACCGAGCGCTACATCGACATCCCCGAGCCCGTCCGCGAGGTGCTGTGCCAGTGGCGCCCGAGCCCGCTGTTCCGCGCCCGCCGCCTCGAGAAGCTGCTCGGCACGCCGGCCAAGATCTACTACAAGTACGAAGGCGTTTCGCCGGCCGGCAGCCACAAGCCCAACTCCGCGGTGCCCCAGGCCTGGTACAACGCCCAGGAGGGCGTCAAGCGCCTCACCACCGAGACCGGCGCCGGCCAGTGGGGCTCGTCGCTGGCCTACGCCGGCGGGCTGTACGGGCTCGACGTGACGGTCTTCCAGGTGCGTGTCTCCTACGACCAGAAGCCCTACCGCCGCGCCCTGATGGAAACCTGGGGCGCCCGCTGCATCCCGTCGCCCTCGCCTGAGACCGAATACGGCCGCGCCGTGCTGGCCAAGTACCCCGATCACATCGGCTCGCTGGGCATTGCGATCTCCGAGGCGGTCGAGGTGGCCGCCCAGCAAGACGACACCAAGTACGCCCTCGGCTCGGTGCTCAACCACGTGCTGCTGCACCAGACCATCATCGGCGAAGAGGCCATCCTGCAGATGGAGATGGCCGGCGACGACCCGGACGTGGTGATCAGCTGCGTGGGTGGCGGCTCCAACTTCGCCGGCATCGCCTTCCCCTTCATCGGCCTGGGCCTGCGTGGCGGCCCCAACGCCAAGAAGCGCCGCATCCTCGCCATCGAGCCGTCGGCCTGCCCGTCCCTCAGCCGCGGCAAGTACGCCTATGATTTTGGCGACACCGCCCACCTGACGCCGCTGGTCAAGATGCACACCCTGGGCAGCGACTTCACCCCGCCGGGCCTCCACGCCGGCGGCCTGCGCTACCACGGCATGGCGCCGCTGGTCAGCCACGCCAAGGAGCTCGGCCTGATCGAGGCCCGCAGCGTGCACCAGACCGACTGCTTCGCCGCCGGCGTGATGTTCGCCCGCGCCGAGGGCATCGTGGCCGCGCCGGAGTGCACCCACGCCATCCGCGGCGCCATCGACGAGGCCCTGCGCTGCAAGGCCGAGGGCAAGAGCGAGACCATCCTGTTCTGCCTGTCGGGCCACGGCCACTTCGACATGGCCTCCTACACCAACTACATGTCCGGCAAGCTGGTGGACCAGGAGTACGACGAGAAGGAACTGGCGATGGCCTTGTCGATGCTGCCCAAGGTCGAGGCCTGAGCACCCCTGGGCGTGGGGTCGGCCGCTCCGGCGGCCGGCGCCGCGGAACGCCGGTAGATGTTCGTGGTCCATCTTGAATCATGCCAAGTCCACCGCAGACCGACTGGCACGCCCGGCCCCATGAAGAGGCCTTCGAGGCGTTCGAGTCCAGCCCCCACGACGGTCTCGCCGAAGAGGTCGCCGCGGCCCGGCTGGCCACCCACGGTCCCAACCGCATCGAGGCCCGCGCTGGCCGCGGGCCGCTGCTGCGCTTCGCGCTGCAGTTCCATCAGCCGCTCATCTACATCCTGATCGTCAGCGGCGCCGTCGCTGCCTTCCTTGGCGAATGGGCCGACGCGGGGGTGATCTTCGGCGTGGTGATGGTCAACGCCCTCATCGGTTTCATCCAGGAAGGCCGCGCCGAAGACGCCCTGGCGGCGCTCGCCCGCAGCGTGGCCAGCGACGTCACCGTGTTGCGCGGCGGCCAGCAGCGGCGCATCGACGCCGTCACGCTGGTGCCCGGCGACGTGGTGCGCCTGGCCGCGGGCGACAAGGTGCCGGCCGACCTGCGTCTCTTCGACGCCCGCGCGCTGCAGCTCACCGAAGCCGCGTTGACCGGCGAATCCACCTCGGTCGCCAAGCACACGGGCGTGGTCGCCTCCGACAGCGGGCTCGCCGAGCGCGCGAACCTGGCCTTCGCCGGCACCCTGGTGGTGGGCGGGCAGGGCGGTGGGCTGGTGGTGGCCACCGGCCGCGCCACCGAGACCGGCCGCATCGCCGACCTGCTCGATGCCACCGAATCCCTCGCCACGCCGCTGACCCGGGCGATGGCGCGTTTCTCCAACTACCTGCTGGTGCTCATCCTGGGCCTGGCGGTGGTCGGCTTCGTCGTCGGCAGCCTGCGTGGCGAGCCGCTCGTCGACATGCTGATGGCCGCGGTGGCGCTGGCGGTCGGGGCGATCCCCGAAGGCCTGCCGGCGGCGATCACCGTGACCCTCGCCATCGGCGTGGCGCGCATGGCCCGGCGCCGGGCCATCATCCGCCGCCTGCCGGCCGTCGAAACCCTGGGCAGCACCACGGTGATCTGCTCCGACAAGACCGGCACCCTCACCGAAAACCAGATGACCGTCCGCGCGCTGCTCGCCGGCGGCCAGCGCTTCGCCGTGAGCGGCGACGGCTACGCGCCCGAGGGCGTGGTGACGCGGGACGGCGCACCGGCCCACGCCGCCGGCCCGCTGCGCGAGCTGCTGGTGGCCGGCGTGCTGTGCAACGATGCCGGCCTCGCCGAGCAGGACGGCGTGTGGGGCATCACCGGCGACCCGACCGAGGCCGCGCTGCTGGTGGCTGCCCGCAAGGCCGGGCTCGACGAGCACGCGCTGCGCAAGGCCGCGCCGCGCCTCGACGAGATCGCCTTCGACTCGGCGCGCCAGTACATGGCCTGCCTCAACCAGCTGGATGGCCGCCACGTGGTGCTGCTGAAGGGCGCGCCGGAGGTCATCCTGTCCCGCTGCACACACATGCTCGATGGCGATGGCAGCGCGGTGCCGGCCGATACCGACGCCGTCGTCAGCGTCGGCCGGGCGATGGCGCGGGATGGCCTGCGCGTGCTGGCCTTCGCGCAGGTCGAGGTGGAAGGCGGGCCGCTCGACGCCGCGCAGCTCGCCGGAGGCCTGTGCTTCCTGGGCCTCCAGGCCATGCTCGACCCGCCGCGCCAGGCGGCGCTGCGGGCCATCGCCAGCTGCGCCGGGGCGGGCGTCGGCGTCAAGATGATCACCGGCGACCACGCCGACACGGCGCTGGCGATTGCCCGCGAGCTGGGCATCGCCGCCGAGGGCGACAAGGTGCTCACCGGCCGTCAGCTGGCCGCCCTCGACGACGCGGGGCTTTGCGCGGCGGTGCGGGAGGTGGACGTGTTCGCCCGGGTCGAGCCGGAGCAGAAGCTGCGCCTTGTCCAGGCCCTGCAGGCCAACGGCGAAGTGGTGGCGATGACTGGCGACGGGGTGAACGACGCCCCGGCGCTGAAGGCCGCCAACATCGGCGTCGCGATGGGCGCCGGCGGCACCGAGGTGGCCAAGGATGCCGCGGCGATGGTCCTCACCGACGACAACTTCGCCACCATCGAGGCCGCCATCGAAGAGGGGCGGGGCGTTTACGACAACCTGGTGAAGTTCATCATCTGGACCCTGCCCACCAACTTCGGCGAGGGGCTGGTGATCCTCTTCGCGGTGCTGGCAGGGGTTACACTGCCGATCACGCCCTTGCAGATCCTGTGGATCAACATGACCACCGCGGTGCTGCTGGGCCTGGCGCTGGCCTTCGAGCCGATCCAGCGCGACGTGATGGCGCGCCCGCCGCGGGCGCCCGGCACGCCCATCCTCGACGGGGTGCTGATCCGCCGCATCGTGCTGGTGGGTTTGCTGCTGCTGGTGGCGGCCTTCGGGTTGTTCCTGCGCTGGCGGGGGCTGGGTGCGTCCCTCGAGGAGGCGCGCACGGTGGCGGTCAATGTGTTCGTCGCCGGCGAGATCGCCTATCTCTTCAACTGCCGCAACCTGCGCGGGCCGTTCTGGCGCTGCGGCTGGTGGTCGAACCCGTGGTTCTGGGGCGGGATCGGCGCGATGGTGCTGCTGCAGGCCTTGTTCACCTACCTGCCCGTGATGAATCGGGTCTTTGCTTCAGCCCCGATCAGCCTGGCTGCCTGGCTGGAGATCGGCACGGCGGCGCTGGCCACGGCGCTGGTGGTGGGGCTCGAGAAGCGGCTCAGCCAGGGCCGCTGAGCCAGGGCCGCTAAGGCCGCCCTGGCGGGCGCTGCTTCAGGCGCGGTTCAAACCCGGAAGCGGGCAACCTGTTCCTTCAGCCCGCCGGCGATCCGCTCCAGATTTACCGCCGCCTCGGCCGCGCCCCGGATGCTGGCAGTGGTGTTGTCGACCATGTGGGAGATTTCCTCCACCCGCTGGGCGATCGAGGTGCTGGCCGCGCTCTGCTCGTGGGTCGCGTCGGCGATCTCGTGGACGCGGGTGAGGGCCTCCCGGGCGCCACGCTCGATGGCGCCGAGGGCGTCGGAAGCGAGGCTGGCCAGCGCGATGCCCTGTTCCACTTCGGGCAGGGCGGCGTTCATCGCGCTCACCGCGTTACCGGTGTCGCCCTGAATGCCGGTGATCATCTGTTCGATCTCGGTGGTGGCCGATGAGGTGCGTTCGGCCAGCTTGCGCACCTCGTCCGCCACCACCGCGAAGCCGCGGCCCTGCTCGCCGGCGCGGGCGGCCTCGATGGCGGCGTTGAGGGCCAGCAGGTTGGTCTGCCCGGCGATTTCCTTGATCACGTTGGCGATCGACGACACTTCGCCGATCCGCGTCTCGAGGGCGCGGATGCGCTCGGAGGCGCCGATCACCGTTTCCGACATCTTGCGGATGGCGCCGACGGCTTCGCCCACCCGGGTGCTGCCGTCGGCGGCGAGGCGCATCGAGTCCTGGGCGTTGCGCTCGGTTTCGCGGGCGCTGCTCGAGATGTGGCTGGAGCTGACGGTCAGTTCTTCCATCGCCGCCGCCATCGCCGCGGTGGCATCCGACTGGCGCTCGGCGGCCTCGGCCACCTGGCTGGAGACCCGGGCGATGTGGTCGGCGTTGCCCACCAGTTGGTTGGCGCCGTCGTTGATCTCGCCGACCATCCGGCGCAGGGCGCGCATCATCGTCGCGAGGGCGTTGAGCATGCTGCCCTCGCGGGTCTCGCCGACCTCGGTGGTGAGGTCGCCGTCGGCCGCCTGGCGCATCACCGCGGTGGCCTTCTGGGGCTCGCCGCCGAGCTGGCCGGTCACGCTCACGCTGATGCGCCAGCCGAACAGGCCCATCAGGGCCAGCAGCAGCAGCGAGATGCCGCCCAGGGTCAGCGCGATCGCGCGGAATTCCCGGTCCACGTCGTCCACGTAGATGCCGGTGCCGATGATCCAGCCCCAGGGTGCAAAGCCCATGGCGTAGGAAACCTTTGGCAGCGCCTCGGTGGCCCCCGCCTTGGGGAACCAGTAATCGATGTAGCCACCACCGGCTGCACCCGCCTTCACGATCTCCTGGATGATGTGCTTGCCGTTGGTGTCCTTCAGGCCGCTGGCGTCGCGCCCTTCCATCTCCGGCTTTGGGGGAAGCAGTACATAGTGGTTGGTGGTGGTGACGATGAACAGGTAGTTGTTGCCGTCGTAGCGGACGGCGCGCAGGGCCTCGGTGGCGGCCTTTTTGGCATCCGCCTCGGGCAGGCTGCCGGCCTGGGCCAGGGCGTGGAAGTGCTTGAGGATGCTGGCGCCGCTTTCCACCTGGTGCTTCGTCTGCACCTTGCGGTCCTCCATCATGGTGGTGCGCAGGCTGCCGAGGCTGACAGCGCACAGGGCGATCAGGCCGAACAGCATCATCCCGATGAGCAGGCGCATGCGTGCGGCGACGGCCAGGTTGCTTAACTTCATGGTGCGAATTCTCCTCGACGCTCCCCGCGGCCTCCCGGCATGGGGGCTGGATGAAAACTGCGATGTTTTCGGGTAGGGGCTGTTTTTTTTGGGTGTTAACAAACTTTGACAGTGTTTTTACGGCCTCCGCTGTCCGTTTCTTGAGCGGCCACGTGTTTCGGGACTGCAAACACCGGCCCGCGCCGATGCGGAGATGTTTCCCGCGCCGCACTTGCGCTCGGGCGTTCCTAGCCCGTCCAAACGCAGTAAAATCACGCCTTTGCCCAAACAGCGCGGCCCGCGCCGCGGAGCATCCATGTCCGTCCAAAAACCGACTTTCCAGCAGATCATCCTGCGCCTCTCGAACTTCTGGGCCGAGCACGGCTGCACGCTGCTCCAGCCCTACGACATCGAGGTCGGCGCCGGCACCTTCCACACCGCCACCTTCCTGCGCGCCATCGGCCCCGAGCACTGGAACGCCGCCTACGTCCAGCCGTCGCGCCGCCCCAAGGACGGCCGCTACGGCAACAACCCCAACCGCCTGCAGCACTACTACCAGTACCAGGTGGTGCTCAAGCCCTCGCCGGGCAACATCCAGGAGCTCTACATCGACAGCCTGCGCGCGCTGGGCATCGACCCCTGCGCCCACGACATTCGCTTCGTCGAGGACGACTGGGAATCCCCCACCCTCGGGGCCTGGGGCCTGGGCTGGGAGGTGTGGCTGGACGGCATGGAGGTCACCCAGTTCACCTACTTCCAGGAAGTTGGCTCGCTGTCGTGCAAGCCGGTGCTCGGCGAAATCACCTACGGCCTCGAGCGCCTGGCGATGTACCTGCAGGGCGTCGAAAACGTCTACGACCTAGTGTGGTCGATCGGCCCGGACGGCACGCCGGTCACCTACGGCAACGTCTATCACCAGAACGAAGTCGAGCAATCCACCTACAACTTCGAGCACTCCAACGTCGACTGGCTGTTCCGCCTGTTCACCGAATACGAGGGCGAGGCCAAGCGCCTGATGGCGGTGCCGCTGGTGCTGCCGGCCTTCGAGATGGTCATGAAGTGCTCCCACACCTTCAACCTGCTCGACGCCCGCGGCGCGATCTCGGTGACCGAGCGCGCCGCCTACATCGGCCGCGTCCGTGCGCTGGCCCGTGAAGTGGCCCAGGCCTATTACAACTCCCGCGAAGCCCTCGGCTTCCCGATGCTCAAGAAGGAGGCCGCGTGATGACCGGCGCGACCCTGCTCGTAGAACTGCTCACCGAAGAACTCCCGCCCAAGGCCCTGCCGAAGCTCGGCCAGGCCTTTGCCGACGGCATCGCCGCCGGCCTGCGTACGCGCGGTCTGGCCGCGGCCGACGGCGCCTTCCGCTGGTTCGCCACCCCGCGCCGCCTGGCCGTGACCCTGGCCGGCGTGTTGCCCGAGGCCGCCGCCCGGGAAGTCACCGAGAAGATCATGCCGGTCTCCGTGGCCCTCGACGCCAGTGGCCAGCCGACCGCAGCCCTCACCAAGAAGCTCGAAGCCAAGGGCATCCCGCTGACGGCGGTGGCCGGCTTCGAGCGCCGCCTCGACGGCAAGGCCGAGGCCCTGTTCCACACCAGCACGGTGGCCGGCGCCAAGCTCGCCGAGGTGCTCGCCGGCATCGTGCAGGACGCCCTCAAGGCGCTGCCCATCCCCAAGGTGATGCGCTGGGGTGACGGCGACGCCACCTTCGTGCGCCCGGCCCACAAGCTCACGATGCTCCACGGCACCAGCGTCGTGCCCGGCAGCGTGCTCGACATCCAGTCCGGCCGTACCACCCGCGGCCACCGCTTCATGAGCCGCGGCGACATCGACATCGCCAGCGCCGACGCCTACGAGCCCACGCTGCTGGCCGAGGGCAAGGTGATCCCCGATTTCGCCGAGCGCCGCGCCGACATCGAGAAGCAGCTCGTCACCGAGGCCGGCCGCCAGGGCGCCACCCTGGGCGAATACGCCGACCTGCTCGACGAGGTTACTGCGCTGGTCGAGCACCCCACCGTGTACGTGGGCGAGTTCGAGGCCGAGTTCCTGGCCGTGCCGCAGGAATGCCTGATCCTCACGATGCGCGCCAACCAGAAGTACTTCCCGCTGTTCGACGCCGAGGGCAAGCTGCTCAACCGCTTCCTGATCGTCTCCAACATGCAGATGGAAGACCCCTCCAACATCGTCACCGGCAACCAGCGCGTGGTGCGCCCGCGCCTGTCGGATGCGCGCTTCTTCTTCGAGCAGGACATCAAGGCCGGCCTCACCCCGCGGGTCGTCAAGCTCGGCTCGGTGGTCTATCACAACAAGCTCGGCTCCCTGGGCGATCGCGTCCAGCGCATGTCCATCGTGGCCCGCAAGGTCGCTGCCCTTCTGGGCGCCGACGAGAACCTCGCCAACCGCGCCGCGCTGCTCTCCAAGGCCGACCTGCTCACCGACATGGTCGGCGAGTTCCCTGAGCTGCAGGGCACCATGGGCCGCTACTACGCGCTTGCCGAAGGCGCGCTGCCGGTGGTCGCCGAGGCCATCGAGCAGCACTACCGCCCGCGCTTCGCCGGTGACGCGCTCCCCGACACCAACATCGGCCGCGCGCTGGCGCTGGCCGACAAGCTCGACTCCCTGGTCGGCTTCTTCGGCATTGGCCAGTTGCCCACCGGCGACCGCGACCCCTTCGGCCTGCGCCGGGCCGCCCTCGGCGTGCTGCGCATCCTCATGGAAAGCCCGCTGCCCCTCGACCTCGTCGCGCTGATCGACGAGTCGGCGGCCAGCTATGCGCCGGGCCTGCTCGGCAGCGAGCTGCCGGGCCCGCTGTTCGACTTCATGCTCGAGCGCCTGCGCAACCAGCTGCGCGAAGCCGGCCATGCCCAGGACGTGGTGGACGCGGTGCTGGCCCTCAAGCCCACCCGCATCGACCTGGTGGTGCCCAAGCTGCAGGCCGTGGTGGCCTTCCAGCAGCTGCCCGAGGCTGCCGCCCTGGCAGCGGCCAACAAGCGCATCGTCAACATCCTCAAGAAGGCCGATGTCACCCCCGGCGAGCCCGACGTGGCGCTGCTCGCCGAGGATGCCGAGAAGGCGCTGTTCCACGCCATCGTCGAGGTCGCCCCGCTGGCCCGCTCGCACTTCCAGAACGAGGACTACACCGACGCCCTGCGCGTGCTGGCCGGCCTGCGGGCCGCGGTGGACCGCTTCTTCGACGAGGTGATGGTGATGGCCGAGGAGCCGCTGGTGCGCCAGAACCGCCTGGCCCTGCTCGGCCAGCTGGCTGGCCTGATGAACCAGGTGGCGGACATCTCCCGCCTGTCGGCCTGAGCCTTGGCCTCGAGAGGGTATTTCATGAAGCTCATCGTGCTCGACCGGGACGGCGTCATCAACGTCGACTCCGACCAGTTCATCAAGTCGCCGGACGAATGGAAGCCGATCCCCGGCTCCCTCGAGGCCATCGCCCGGCTCAATGAATCCGGCTGGCGGGTGGTGGTCGCCTCCAACCAGTCGGGGGTCGGGCGCGGGCTGTTCGACATGGATACCCTCAACGCCATCAACGAGAAGATGACCAAGGCCATCGCCCAGGCGGGCGGGCGGCTCGACGCCATCTTCTTCTGCCCCCACCCGGCCGACTCCACCTGCGATTGCCGCAAACCCAAGCCGGGCATGTTCCTGCAGATCGCCGAGCGCTTCAACGTAGACATGAAGTGCGTGCCGGTGGTGGGCGACAGCCTGCGCGACCTGCAGGCTGGCGTCGCGGTGGGCTGCCAGCCCTACCTGGTGCTCACCGGCAAGGGCGCCAAGACCCAGGCCGACCCGGCGCTGCCGGCGGGCACTCTCGTCTTCCCCGATCTGGCTGCCGTGGCCGCCCAGCTCTCCGCCTGAGGTTTCTTCCCGTGGTCCTGATCCGCAATCTGCTTTTCATGCTGGCCCTGGCCGTGCTCACGCCGCTTTACGCGCTGATCGCCATGGCCACCTTTCCCTTCGGGCCGAAGACGCGGCACCGCATCATCCGCGGCTGGCCGCACCTGATGGCGTGGGTCGTCAAGCACGTGCTGGGCATCCCCTACCGCCTGGTGGGCGCCGAAAACATCCCGGCCGGCCCGGCGATCGTCATGTCCAAGCACATGTCGGCGTGGGAGACCATCATGCTGCAGGACATCTTTCCGCCGATGGTCTTCGTGATGAAGCGCGAGATCCACAAGCTGCCCTTCTTCGGCTGGGGCATCGCCCAGATGCCGATGATCGCCATCGACCGCGCCGCCGGCAAGGACGCCCTGGCCCAGGTGGTGGAGCAGGGCATCGACCGGCTCGGCCATGGTTTCTGGGTCACGATCTTCCCCGAGGGCACCCGGGTGGCCCCGGGCAGCCGCAAGCGCTACAAGGCCGGCGGCGCCGTGCTGGCGGCCAAAAGCGGCGCGCCGGTGGTGCCGGTGGCCCATAACGCCGGCGAATTCTGGGCCCGCAACGCCTTCCTCAAGCGCCCGGGCGAGGTGGTGGTGAGCATAGGCCCGGCGATCGATACCCAGGGCCTGCCCCCCGACGAGATCAACCGTCGCGCCGAGGCCTGGGTCGAGGGCGAGATGCACCGCCTCTTCCCCCATCACTACAAGCACCGCCACCACCCCAGGGAGACGTCGGCGGCGTGAGCGCGGCGGCTGTCGAGCTCCGCGAGATCATCCTCGGCGGGCAGCGCATCGCCTATACCCTGCGGCGCGGCGCCCGCAAGACCCTGGGCCTGCGCATCGACCACCGCGGCCTCACCGTTGGAGTGCCGCTCCGGGTGGGGCTGCGCGAGGCGGAAGCCTTCATCCGCAGCCACGCGGACTGGGTTGTCGAGAAACTTCAGGCTCGCCCGTCGGCACCGCCCGCGGCGGCCTTCGAGCCGGTGGAGGGGGCGTCCATCCCCTTCCTCGGCGAGGCCTGGCAGCTGCGGCTAGGGCGCGGCAACAACCGGGTGTTGTGGCACGAACAAGGCCCCGACAAGGTGCTCGAGCTGGCCCTGCGGGGCGGCGCCGATGCGCGCCAGCTGCTGCTGCGTGGCCTGCAGCAGCGCAGCCTCGAGCTATTCACCCACCGTGTCGAGGAGTTCTGCCTGCGCCTCGGCCGGCCGACGCCGGCAGTGGGGCTGTCGAATGCCCGCACCCGCTGGGGCAGTTGCAGCAGCCGCAGCGGCATCCGGCTGCACTGGCGGCTGGTGCATCTGCCGCTGGGGCTGATCGACTACGTTGTGGCCCACGAGGTGGCGCACCTGGTCGAGATGAACCATTCGCCGCGCTTCTGGGCCGTGGTGGAATCCCTTTACCCGGACCATCTGGCCGCCCGCAAGGCCTTGCGCCAGGCGGCGGCCCATCTTCCTTCCATCTGAATCGAGGAAACTTCCATGCGTCTTCTTCACACCATGCTGCGGGTCGGCGATCTCGACCGCTCCATCGCCTTCTACACCGAGGTGCTCGGAATGCGTCTCCTGCGCCGCCATGATTACCCGGAGGGCAAGTTCACGCTGGCCTTCGTGGGCTTTCAGGATGAGGCGGAGGGGGCGGTGATCGAGCTCACCCACAACTGGGGCGTCGAATCGTACGAGCTTGGCAACGGCTACGGCCATATCGCCCTCGAGGTGCCAGATGCCTACGCGGCCTGCGAGGCGATCAAGGCCCGCGGCGGCAAGGTGACCCGCGAGGCGGGCCCGATGAAGCACGGCTCGACGGTGATAGCCTTCGTGGAAGACCCGGACGGCTACAAGATCGAGCTGATCCAGAGCAAGGGCCGCAAGGACTGAGTCTCTTTCTCCCCAGTCCCCAGTCCCCACTTCCCGCGTTCTAAGCGCCCTCCAGCCCGAAGGCCCGGCGGAGGGCGGCGAGCTCCTGGTGAAGCGCGGCCAGGGCGGCGGGAGCTTCGCCGAGCCGTTTGTCCCGGCCCAGGTGTTCCAGCTGCTCGGCGCTGGCGCGGGCGCGGGGGGCGCAGAAGTTGGAGACCGCGCCCTTCAGGGCGTGGGCGGCGTTGGAGAGGGCCTCCGGGTCGCCGGCGGCCAGCGCAGCGTCGATGTCCTGCACCAGGCGCGGCTCGTCCTCGGCGTACATGACGATCAGCTGCTCCAGCAGGTCGGTGTCGTTGCCCAGGTTGAAGAGGGCCTTGTCGCGCTCGAAGACCGGGTCGTCGTCGGCCATCGGCTGGACGGCCCGCGGTGGGGCCGGGTCGGTGTTGTCGGTGTGGCGGAGCAGGGCCTCGACGAGGTCGGGGGCGTGCACCGGCTTCGACAGGTAACCGTCCATTCCCGCTTCGAGGCAGCGCTCGCGGTCGCCTTTCATGGCGTGGGCGGTCATCGCGACGATGGGGGTGTGGGGGCAGCCGGCGGCTTCGCGGGCGCGGATCCGGGCGGTGGCCTCGAAGCCGCCCATCACCGGCATCTGGACGTCCATCAGGATGATGTCGAACTTGCCGCGGGCGTGCAGGCCGAGCGCTTCCTCGCCGTTGTTGGCCACCTCCACCTGGTGACCGAGCTTGCCGAGCAGGCGTAGCGCGAGGGTGCGATTGACGGGGTTGTCTTCGGCCAGCAGCACGCGCAGCTGGCGGCGCTGTTCGCGCAGGCGGTGGCGGGTGATGAGGGGCCGGGCATCGGCCTTGTCGTCGAGCGGGTCCACCGACAGCAGGATCGCGTCGAGCAGGTCGGAGGCGAGGGCTGGCATGGGCTGCTGATCGGAGGGCAGCGCGGGCATCGGCAGGTAGGCGGCGATGCCCAGCTCGCGGCAGCGTGCGCCGTCACCGCGCCGCCCTTCGCCGGCCAGCATGATGATGCAGGGCGGCGCGGCCTTGGCGCCGCGGATCGCCTCGGCCAGCTGGAAACCTTCGGTGTCGGGCAGCTGGGTGCTGATCAGCGCGACGCGGCAGGGGTGGCCGAGCTCGGCGGCGCGCTCGAGTTCGAGGAGCGCGGTGACCGCGTCGGGGGCGGGGAGGGCGTGCATCCGCCACTGGCCGAGGAGTTCGACCAGCCTGGCCCGCTCGGCGGGGTTGTCCACCGCCACCAGCACCGGCAGGCCCTCGAGGTGGGCCTTTTCGTCCACCGCCGGGGCGCATTGGCCCAGCTCGAAACGCGCTGTGAAGTGGAAGATGCTGCCTTCGCCCGGCGTGCTCACCACGCCGATCTTGCCCCCCATGGCCTGCACCAGCTGCGCGCTGATGGTGAGACCCAGCCCCGTGCCGCCGTAGCGCCGGGTGGTGGAGGTGTCGGCCTGGGAGAAGGCGTCGAAGATGAGGGCCTGCTTTTCGGGGGGGATGCCGACGCCGGTGTCGTGCACCCGGAAGACCAGCGTGATCTGGTTGCCGTCGCCGGCCTGGGCGTCGGTTTCGACGACCACCGTGACCTCGCCGGCGGGGGTGAACTTGATGCCGTTGGAGATGAGGTTGATCAGCACCTGGCGCAGCCGATGGGGGTCGCCGATCAGGCTGTCGGCCACGTCGGGGGCGACCTCGACGCTGAGCTTGAGGTGCTTCTCGGTGGCCCGTTGCTGCAGGGTGCGCACCGCCAGCGCGACGCAGTCCCGCAGGCTGAAGTCGATCTGCTCGAAGTCGAGCTTGCCGGCCTCGATCTTCGAGAAGTCGAGGATGTCGTTGATGATGTTGAGCAGGCCGTTGGCCGAGCTCTTGACGAGGATGAGGTATTCGCGCTGCTCGTCATCCAGCGGGGTGTCGAGGGCGAGGTCGGTCATGCCGAGGATGGCGTTCATCGGCGTGCGGATCTCGTGGCTCATGTTGGCGAGGAAGTCGCTCTTCGAACGGCTGGTGGCCTCGGCGACTTCCTTGGCCTCGCGCATCAGCGCTTCGGAGTGCTTGCGGTCGCTGATGTCGCGCAGGTAGGCGGTGATCATCCGGTTGGCGCCGGCCCCGCTGGCCCCGAGGGCGACCTCGATGGGGAACTCGCGCCCGTCCCGATGGCGGGCGATGGCTTCGAGGCGCCGGTAGAGGGTGTCCTGGGAAGGGGTCTGGAGCAGCTCGCGCACGGCCTGGAGCTGGGTTTCGCGGAGGCGCTTGGGGAAGATCAGGTCGGCGATGGGCTGGTGCAGGGCGTCGGCCCGCGAGATGCCGAAGCTGCGTTCGGCGGCGGGGTTGAACTCGAGCACCTTGCCCTCGGTGTCGGTGGAGATGATGCAGTCGAGGGACGCCTCGGTGATGGCGCGGTTGCGCGACTCGCTGGCGGCGAGGGCCGACTGGCCGTCGAAGAGGCGGATCGAGGTCCAGTTGAGGGCGTCCACCAGCTGGCGTACTTCGGCGACGACGCCTGGGGCCTGCAGGGTGTTGCCGTGGCTGGCCTCCAGCCCTTCGGCGAAGGCCGTGGCCTGCTGCAGGCTGCGCAGGGGGGCGCGCAGGAAGTAGCGGATCGCCAGGGTGCCGCCGAGCAGGGTGAGGATACCGGCGAGCAGGCTGTCGCTCAGGATGTGGGCCAGGTTTTCGCCGGAGGCGGGGGCGAGCTCGAGACGCAGCCAGCCCAGCGGGGCGTTGTTGCCGATGCTGGCCCAGGCGACGATGTGCGGCCCGCTGGCGACGGCTCTGCCGGTGGCAGGCGGGACGAGCGGTTGGCGGTCGAGGGGCTCGACCCGGGGGGTGCCGCTGCCGGTCATGCGGACGCTGGCGAGGGGGACACCCTGCCGATCGGTGACGGTGGCCTGCCGGACGTGCGGGTAGTCTTCGAGGAGGAGCAGGTGAGCGCCGATCTCGGTGGCCTCGCCCCGGGCGACGTGGGGCTCGAGGGCCGCGGCGAGGGCGGTGGTGAGCTCGTCCGCGTGGCGGTGCTCCAGCTGTTCGATGAAGTCGGCCTGTTCGAGCCCGACATAGACGGCGTAGCCCCCGACCGACAGGGTCAGCAGCAGGGCGAAGAGCAGCGCTAGCTGCTGGCCGAGGGTGCGAAAGCCGACGCGGGAGGCGAGGCGGTGCAGGTAGTCGTTCATTCGTCTTGGAAGCGCTGGCGAATTTCGAGAACGGCGTCCCACTGGTCGAAGAAGGCGTCCACGCAGGCGGGGTCGAAGTGGGCGCCCTTGCCTTCACGCAGGAAGGCGGCGGCGCGCTCGAGCTCCCAGGCGGCTTTGTAGGGGCGGGGCGAGGTGAGGGCGTCGAAGACATCCGCCACCGCGACGATCCGCCCGACGAGGGGGATGGCGTCGCCGGCCAGGCCGTCGGGGTAGCCGCTGCCGTCGTATTTTTCGTGGTGGCTGAGGGCGATCTCGGCGGCCATCTGGATCATCGGTGAGTCCGAGCCAGTCAGGATGTCGTGGCCGATGCGCGCGTGGCGGCGCATGATCTCGAGCTCGTCGTCGTCGAGGCGGGCCGGCTTGAGCAGGATGTGATCAGGCGTGCCGACCTTGCCGATGTCGTGCATCGGGGCGGCGATCAGGATGCGCTCGCACAGCTCGTCGTCGAGGCCGAGGCGGCGGGCGATGAGTTGCGAGTAGTGGGCCATGCGCAGGATGTGGGCGCCGGTCTCCAGGTCGCGGAATTCGGCGGCGCGGGCGAGGCGCATCACGGTCTCCTGTTCCCGGGCGATGATCTCGGCGGTCTTGCGGATGACGGCCTCGCGCAGGTCGTCGTTCCAGCGGCAGAGGCGTTTGTGGCTCTCCCGCAGGCTGAGCATGGTGCGCACGCGGGGGTCGAACTCGTTGCGGTCGATGGGCTTGGTGAGAAAGTCGTTGGCGCCGGCGCGGAGGCACTCGTAGCGCACCTCTTTTTCGTGGGCGGCGGTGACCATCAGGATCGGGACGCTGTCGGCCGGGTAGAGCTTGCGCAGGGTGCGGATGAAATCGATGCCGTTGATGTCGGGCATCATGTAGTCGACGATGAGCAGGTCGGGCTCGTTGCTGGCGCACCACTGCAGCCCTTCGAGGGGCTGGGAGAAGGTGACGATCTCGGTCTCGGGCGGCGTCAGCTTGCGGACGAGGGCCTGGATGAGGGTCAGGTTGAGGGGCGTGTCATCGACGATGGCTATGGCCATGGTGGCTCCGGATTGACTGGCATGGGCCGCTGCGCCGGCTGGGCGTGTTTCAGATTATCGGCCCGACATCCTCAAAATTGAGCGTGCGCGGCGTGTCTGCCTCGGGCCGGAGCGCGTTTTCCGTTGCGCCGGCCGGCGCCGTGCAAGGCAGGGTGAGCACGAAGCTGCTGCCGCGGCCCGGGGCGCTGTCGACCTCCACCCGCCCGCCGAGGATTCGCGTGGCGAGGTTGTACACGATGTGCAGGCCGAGGCCGCTGCCGCCCTTGCCGAGCCGGGTCGTGAAGAAGGGGTCGAAGATGCGTGGCAGGTTGGCCGCCGGAATGCCGTTGCCGTCGTCGTCGAAGCGGATCTCGACCCAGCCCGGCGCGGTGTGCCGGGGCGTAACCCGGATGTTGCCGTGGCGGCGACCGTCGAAGGCGTGGAGGAGGGCGTTGCTGAGCAGGTTGGTGAAGATCTGCCCGAGGGCGCCGGGGTAGCTGTCCATCTCCAGGGCTTCGAGCGGGGCGATCTCGAGCACGTAGGGGCTGTTTCTGACCATCGGGCTGAGGGTGATCGCCATTTCATGCAGGAAGCCGCCGAGCTCGAAGCGCCGCCGCTGCTCGCTGGTCTGGTCCATGGCCACCTGCTTGAAGCTGCGCACGAGCTCCTCGGCACGGCTGAGGCTGCGCACCAGGAGGCCGGTGGCTTCGCGGGTGACTTCGAGGTGCTCGTCGAAGTCGCGGCGACGCAGGCGGCCCGCGGCGTGTTGTGCGCCGATCTCGACGGCATTGGCGGCGAGGGTGGTGGCGATGGTGACGCTGTTGCCGATGGGGGTGTTGAGCTCGTGGGCGACGCCGGCCACCAGCGAGCCGAGGGCCGCCATCTTGTCGCTTCGGATGAGCTCTTCCTGGGTCTGGCGCAGGGTGTCGAGGGCGGAGCTGAGCTCGGTGGTGCGTGCGGCGACGCGCTGCTCGAGGGTCCGGTTGAGGTCTTCGATGTCGGCCTGGATGCGGCGCAGCTCGGTGATGTCCACCACCGACCAGAGGGCGCACTCCTCGCCATCCACGTTGAGCAGGCGCCCGGAGATCAGGCAGGTTGCGATGCCCTGGCGCCCGGGAAGGTTCAGCCGGACTTCGCGCTGGGTGACATGCTCGTTGCTGGCGATGCGGGCATAGACGGCGCGCTGTTCGTCGAGATCCACCCACAGGCCGAGCTGGATGGCGCTCTGGTCGCGCACCGCGTGGCGGTCGAGGCCGAACAGCTGCTCCCAGGCCGGGTTGGCGTCCACGTGGCCGCGGTCGCTCATGCGTGTGAGCGAGAGGGCGCAGGGGGCCGAGTTGAAGATCGCCGCGAAGCGGGCTTCGCTCTCAGTGAGCCTGCGGATGGCGGCGAGCTCGGCGGTGATGTCGCGGTAGGCGGTGATCACGTAGCTGCGGGCGCCGATCTGCAGCGGCCGGGCGCTGAGCAGGGTTTCGACCGCCGAGCCGTCGCGCCGGCGCAGGGTGACCGGGCGCTTGCTGACGGTGCCGCCGACCCGCAGCTCGGCGCGGATCTCGCGGGCGTCGTCGGGGCCGCCCCACAGGCCGAAGTCGTCGCCGCTGCGGCCCAGGCTCTCGTCGCGGCGGTAACCGAGGAGCGGCGTCCAGTTGTGGTTCATGTCGATCAGCCGCCCCTCGTCCCGGGTGCTCAGCACGAGGAGCTCCGGCAGCAGTTCGAACAGCCCGGCGAAGCGCGCGTGGGCTTCGTCGAGGGCGTGTTCGGCGGCCTGGCGGCGGGCGGTCTCGGCCTGCAGCAGCTCGTCGAGCCGGCGGGCTTGGTCCTTGCCATGGCGGCGTGCCCGTGTGGCAAACGCGAGGGCGGCCAGCGCCAGCATCAGGGTGGCGCCGGTGAGGAGGCTGGTGGGGGCGGATTCGAGCAAGCGGGCTCCGGGCGTGGGCTCAGCGCAGGGCGCGCAGCAGGTCGGCCAGCGTGGTGAAGCCGGCGTCGTAGAAGTACTGGAGCAGCGGCGCCAGATGGCTGAGAGCCAGCAGCAGCACGCCGAAGCCGACCGTGAGAGTGATCGGGAAGCCGATCGCGAAGAGGTTGAGCTGTGGCGCGGCGCGGGTGAGCACACCGAGGGCGATGTTGGTGATGAGCAGCGCGGTGACGATGGGCAGCGCCATCAGCAGGCCGCTGGCGAAGATGCTCGCGCCGAAGCGGGCGAGGATCAGCCAGCCACCCTTGTGGGGCAGGGTGGCGCTGACCGGCAGCCATTCGAAGCTGCGGGCGAGGGCGTCGATCATCAGCAGGTGCCCGTTGAGGCTGAGGAAGACGAGGGTCGCGAGGAGGGTCAGGAACTCGCCGACCACCGCCGTCTGCCCGCCGGCGACGGGGTCGAAGAAGGTGGCGAAGGAGAGGCCCATCTGCAGGCTGATGATCTCGCCCATCAGGTCGAGGGCGGCAAACACCACCCGCAGCACCAGGCCCATGGCGATGCCGATCAGCGTCTGCTGGAAGAGGATCAGGATGCCCGCCCAGGAGTCGATGGCCTCCGGCGGGGCTGATGGCACCACCGGCAGCAGGCCCAGCGTGATGGCCAGCCCGACCATCAGCTTGATGCGGCGCGGCACGGCGTTGTTGCCGAACACCGGCGCGGCGCCGACGAAGCCGAGGATGCGCGCCATCGGAAAGGCCAGCAGGGCCAGCCAGCCTTCGAGCTGGGCGGAGGTGACGGAGAGCACGGGCTGAAACCTAGCCGATCATCGACGGGATGCTCTCGAAGAGGCGCCGGATGAATTCGGTCAACATCGTGATCATCCACGGCCCGGCGAGCACCAGGGTGATGAAGGTGGCGATCAGCTTGGGGACGAAGGAGAGGGTCTGCTCGTTGATCTGGGTGGCGGCCTGGAAGATCGAGATGATGAGGCCGGTGACCAGCGCGGCGATGAAGAGCGGGGCCGACACCAGGAGCGTGAGCTCCAGCGCCTGACGGCCGAGGTCGATGACGGTGGTGGGGGTCATGGCGAGGGTCAGCCGAAGCTTTGCACGAGGGAGGCGATCAGCAGGTTCCAGCCATCCACGAGCACGAACAGCATGATCTTGAAGGGGAGCGAGACGATGGCCGGGCTCATCATCATCATGCCCATCGACATCAGCACCGAGGCGACGACCATGTCGATGATGAGGAAGGGGATGAAGATGATGAAGCCGATCTGGAAGGCGGTCTTCAGCTCGGAGGTGACAAAGGCCGGCAGCAGCACGCGCATCGGCAGGTCTTCGGCCTTGTCGACCCGCGGGGTTTTGGCGAGCTTGGAGAAGAGGTTGAGGTCGGGCTCGCGGACCTGCTTGAGCATGAAGGCCTTCACCGGCACGGTGGCCCGCGCCACGGCTTCGTCGAAGTTGATGCGGTTCTCGGAGAGCGGCTGCCAGGCTTCGGTGTAAACCCGGTCGGCCACCGGCGACATGATGAAGAAGGTGAGGAACAGGGACAGCCCGACCAGAACCTGGTTGGGGGGCGAGGTCTGGGTGCCGAGGGCGTGGCGCAGCAGCGACATGACGATGATGATGCGCGTGAAGCTGGTGGTCATCAGCACCATCGCGGGGATGAAGGACAGCGAGGTCATCAGCAGCAGGGTCTGCATCGACAGGCTGTACTGGGTGCCGCCACCCGCCGCGGGCGTGCTGGTGAGCGCCGGCAGGGCCTGGGCCAGCACCGGCAGCGGTGCCAGCAGGCACAGAGGTGCCCAGCGGATGGCGAGGCGCGAGGCGCGGAGGAGACGGGATTTCATCGGGAGCGCCGTTCGAGGGTCTGCTTGAGCCAGCTCTGGAAGTCTTTGCCGGCGGGGTGCGGGGTGTCGTCCGGCGCGCCGGGCAGGTCGGCGGCGTCGAGGGTGTGCAGGGGGGTGATGCGCCCGGGCGTGACGCCCAGCACGAGCACCTTGCCCGCCACGTCCACTAGCACTACCCTTTCGCGGGGGCCGACGGCGGTGGCGCCGCGAACCTTGATCAGCCCGGCGGCATTGCCCGTGCCGGCCCCCAGGCGCTTGAGCACGTGCAGGCTGGCATACAGGAGGCCGATCACCACGGCCAGCCCCAGGAGCATCTGCACGAGGCTGCCGGCCGCATCGAGGCTGCCGTCCGCCGCGGCGGCGGCGCGGGTGGCGACAAGTATGCTGGCGGTGATGAGGTTGAAGCGCATGGGTTTTGAGCGGGGCTGGTTCAACTTTGGTGGGAGCTTGCCCAGCATACCGAGCCGGTCATTGTTCGGATGGCCCGATAAGGCGGGCAAAACCGTACTTTTTCGTGATTTCACCCGGGGCGGCCGAACTGCGGCGGGCGCCTATACTCCAAGCTGTCAGCATCTGCCGATGGCTCGCGGAGCCGCGCGTCATGGCGGGTGTTTGCAGGGAAGGCCCGGGGGCTGCCTGGCGTGCGCCGGCTCCGGGGCGTCGCGGAAACTGATCATTGGAGGTGCGATCATGTTGCTCTGGCATCGTGACACCCGGCCGGAGGCCGGTGTGGCGGAAGAGATCCCAAGCCTCGCCGCGGGCGTCGCCGGCTATGAGGCCAAGCGCCAGCGAGCCCTGCAGATACTGGGCGAGCGCTGGCTGTTGCACCGGGCCAATGCGCCCGACCGCAGGCCTGTGCGCTCAGTCCTGGCGCGGGAGCGGGCCGGGCTGCCCCCGCCGGTAGGGCCGCACTGACCCACCCCCTTCATCGTTGTCGATGCCCCGCTCATCCGCGCGGGGGGGCTCCGGCTTTACGGGACAGGGCTACCGATAAT
>NZ_BJNV01000055.1 GCF_006539865.1 Zoogloea ramigera | reverse complement strand
GGGCCGCTGCGCGCCATCGCCGGCGCGCTGCTCGGCCTGCCGCCCGAAAACTGGCTGGGCCTCGATTTCGCCTGCGGCGAGGCGACCCGCATCGACCTCCACGACTGGGGCACCGTGCTGCGCTGGTTCAACCGCCGCGAAGCCAGCACGGCCAACTGAAACACCTCCAAGAGGCTCCCGATGGACCACTTCATTGCCGACGACGGCGAAAAGATCCACCTCAGGATCAGCGGCGACGGCCCGTCGCTGGTGCTGCTCCACGGCTGGACCTCCAGCCACCGCGACTGGAACCCCTTCATCGACGCCTTCGCGCCGCACTTCCGGGTCTTCCGCTGGGACGCCCGCGGCCACGGCGGTCACCCGCTGAAGAGCCCCGGCGCGCCGACCGCCGAGCGCATGGCCCGCGACCTGCAGAACCTGCTCGACCACTACCGGCTCGACCAGGCTGTCGCGGTCGGCCACTCGATGGGCGCCCTCACCCTGTGGCAATACCTGCGGGATTTCGGCGAGCGCCGCCTGTCGCGGCTGGTGTTCATCGACCAGTCGCCGCGGCTCCTCACCGGCGAAGGCTGGCAGGGCGGCATTTACGGCGACTTCGGCCCCGAGCGCAGCGCCACCTTCATGGCCGAACTGCAGCAGGATTTTGCCGAAGCGGTGCTGCGCCTCGTCGCCCTCGGCCACAACCCGCAGGCCCGCGCCCTTTACCAGGAAAACGCCAACGGCATCCAGCTCGCCCGCGAACGCCTGCGCGCCCTCGACCCGCAGCCGCTGATCGACTGCTGGGCCAGCCTCACCGCCGCCGACTACCGCGACGTACTCGCCGGCATCGGCATCCCGGCCCTGCTGGTGTATGGCGGCGCCAGCAACTTCTACTCGGCCGGCACCGCCCAATATGTGCGCGACAGCATCCCCAATGCCGTGCTGCATACCTACCCCGGCGTCGACCACGCCCCGCACCTGTGGGAGCGGGAACGCTTCGTTCGCGACGTGCTCGACTTCGTCTCCGGGGGCTCCCACGGGTAAATCACGTTAAATCCGTTAATCAGCGTTACAAACACCCCGGAGCACTGCAGAAAGAGTATCCATCGGTGATACGGTGAGCCCTGTTCCCATGACGGAAGGTAGGGCACCGTATTCAAGCCGGTTCGCCCGACGGAGATTCCCTATGCAAGGCTTCGACTACGACCGCATCCAGCGCTTCGTCGTGATCATCGGCGTGGCGGCCGTCGCAGCCCTCTGGCTGGCCGAGGAAAGCGGGCTGCTGATGGTCGCCCCGCCGATCCAGAAATCGATGCTGCAGGCCGCCGCGCCCGACGGCGTGCCCCTCACGCCCCTGTCGCGGCTGGTCCTGCAGGGCGTCATCCCCGGCTCGGGTTCGGCGCCGGGGATCGCCATCCTGGCCGAAGTCGGCAAGCGGCCCCAGCTCGTCCAGGAAGGCTTCCCCTACAACGAAGACATCCGCGTCGAGCGGGTGATGCCAGACCACGTGGTGCTGCGGCGCAAGGGTGACAGCCTGCCGATCGCCCTGCCCCTGACAGTGCTGCCCGGCGTCACCGCCCCCGATGGGCAGAAGCCGCCCGACGGGCACCCCGAAGCCACTCCGCGGCCACCGGAGAACGGCACTCAAAGTGTCGAAAAATCTGACAAAACGTGATTTAAGTCACAAATCAAAAATATAAATCTCAACGTATTCATGGAGATATAAAAATAGGCTCAATCTTTGCTTGATTCAACCATCCGCCGCTAGAAACAGAACACCTGCGGCATCCGGACATCAAGCAACACCCGATCATGAGCCTGCCCACCCTCCGCCAGCTTGCCCTGGCCACCATCATCACCGGCCTCCTGCAGGGCGGTGCCGCCGCAGCCCCGATCAACCCGGCTTCCTACAGCTTCGACCAGGCCACCGATTGCGGCACCTGGTGCTACCACGACCCGGCCTACACCAAGCTCACCGACGGCGTGCTGGGCAAGGCCGGCTGGGCCGTGAACGACGGCCAGGAATGGGCAGGCTGGGCCTACGACCGGACGGTGAACGTGGATTTCGACTTCGGCACCCGTCGCCTGATCGACACCGTGCGGGTCGGCAGCACCCAGGACAGCCACGCTGACGTGATGCTCCCCTCCGTCACGGTGTTCAGCAGCGATGACGGCGCCACCTGGTCGCAGATCCTGTCCCTCAGCGTGGCGGCCACGCCGGCCAACGGCGTCGACCCCAGCAGCAGCGCCCCCCACGGCTTCCTGACCCTGCCCGGCCTGGGCACCGAAGCCCGCTACCTGCGGGTGGCCGCCACCGCGAACGGCCCCTGGCTGCTCATCGACGAAGTGCAGTTCGACGACGGTCTGTCCGCGATCCCCGAACCCGTCACGCTGGCCCTGCTCGGCCTTGGGCTGGCGGCCCTCGGGCTGGTCCGCCGGCGCTGAGCCCGCGCTCCGGCGCGCTCATTTCGGGCCGCCCCCCTTGCGTCCGGGCATCACTGCACCGCAAAATTAACCGTCATTTTCCCGGGGCCGTCCATGCTGGCGCCTGATGCGCACCCCCTCCTGCCGGCCGACCTGATCGCCTGCCACGAATGCGACCTGCTCCAGCGCGAGCCCGCCCTCGCCCCCGGCGAGACGGCCCGCTGCGCGCGCTGCGGCGCCCTGCTGGCGCGCAACCCGCCCGACAGCATCGACCGCAGCCTGGCCCTGGCGTGCACCGCCGCCGTGCTCTACCTCATCGCCAATCTCTACCCGCTGGTCGGCCTAGAGATGCAGGGCCGCCGCGTCGAGGTCACCCTGGCCGGCGCGCTGCACATCCTGTGGCACGACGGCATGGGGCCGGTGGCGGCGCTGGTGGGCGTCACCGCCCTGCTGTTTCCGGTGCTTGAGCTGCTGATGATCCTCGCCGTGCTGGTGCCCCTGCGCCTCGGGCGGGCCTCGCCGCGGCTGGCGCCCTTCTTCCGGCTGGTACGCTCGGTGCAGCCGTGGGGCATGGTCGAAGTCTTCCTGCTCGGCATGCTGGTGTCGCTGGTCAAGCTGTCGCACCTGGCCACGGTGATCCTGGGCACCGCGTTCTGGGCGATGGCGGCGCTGATCGTCGTGCTCACCCTGGCCGGCCGCGCCTTCGACCCGCGGCTCATCTGGCAAACCCCAGAGCAAGCCTCCACGCCAGCCCCGACCGCAACCCCATGACCCACCGCCCCGCCCTCACCGCCCGCCAGGCCGGCCTCTTGAGCTGCCACATCTGCGGCCAGCTCGCCCGCCCGCCGGCCACGGGTGGCCACGCCCTGCGCTGCCCGCGCTGCAATGCACCGCTGCACCTGCGCAAGCCGGCCAGCCTGGCCACCACCTGGGCCCTGGTGCTGGCGGCGGCGATCCTCTTCGTGCCGGCCAACCTGCTGCCGATGATGACCACCGCCTCGCTGCTCGGCACGCAGCACGACACGATCATGAGCGGGGTCATCTTTTTGTGGCAGTCTGGCTCCTGGCCGCTGGCCGCGGTGGTGTTCTTCGCCAGCGTGATGGTGCCGCTGCTCAAGATCATGGCCCTGGTGTACCTGGCCGCCTCGGCCCAGCGGCGATCGCGCCGGCAGCCCTTGCAGCGCACCCGGCTGTACCGGCTGGTCGAGTTCGTCGGCCGCTGGTCGATGCTCGACATCTACGTCATCACCATCCTCGTGGCGCTGGTGCAGTTCCAGGGCCTCGCCACCATCCAGGCCGGCCCGGCGGCAGTTGCCTTCGGGGCGGTGGTGGTGCTCACCATGTTTGCCGCGATGAGCTTCGACCCCCGCCTGATCTGGGACCCGATCGCCGACGCCTCCCCCTCCGAACCGCCCCATGACTGAACCGACGCCCTCCTCCCTGCCCACCGCCCGCGTCGACACGCCGCGGCGCTTCCGCATCCCGCTGGTGTGGGTGATCCCCCTCGTCGCCGCGCTGATCGGGGTCTTCCTGGCCCTCCACACCTGGTACCAGCAGGGGCCCGACATCACCATCCGCTTCAAGACCGGCGAAGGCCTCGAAGCGGGCAAGACGCGCATCAAGTACAAGGACGTGGACGTCGGCCAGATCGACTCGGTGACCCTTGCCGAGGACGGCAGCTATGTGATCGCCGGCGCCCGCCTGGCCCGCTCGGCCGACCACCTGCTGGTGGACGACACCCGCTTCTGGATGGTCAGCGCGCGGGTGTCGGGCAGCGCCGTGTCGGGCCTCGGCACCCTCCTGAGCGGCACCTACGTGGGCCTCGACGCCGGCAAGTCGGCCGAGGCACGGCGCGAATTCACCGCCCTCGACGACGCGCCGGTGGTCAGCTTCGACGTGCCCGGGCGCTATTTCACGCTGCACGCCGAGACCCTCGGCTCGATCGGCGTCGGCACCCCGGTTTATTTCCGCCGCATGCCGGCCGGCCAGGTCACCGGCTACCGCCTGGGCGAGCACGGCAAGCGGATCGAGGTGCGCGTCTTCATCAAGGCCCCCTACGACCGCTTCGTGACCAACGACACCCGCTTCTGGAACGCCGGCGGCGTCGACGTCAAGGTCGGCGCCGACGGCGTGCAGGTGAACACCGAATCGCTCACCGCCATCCTGGCCGGCGGCCTGGCCTTCCTGACCCCCGCCGACAGCCCCGACGAGCCCGCCGCCGCCGAACGCAGCTTCCGCCTGTTTGCCAACCGCGAAGAAGCCATCCGCCGGCAGGTGGACGAGCGCCAGCACTACGTGCTGCGCTTCACCGAATCGGTCCGCGGCCTGTCGGTGGGCGCGCCGGTGGATTTCCGCGGCATCACCATCGGCGAGGTCGTCGCCATCCAGCCCCAGCTCAACCTCGACAGCGCCGACATCAGCATGCACGTCGAAGTCTCCCTGCAACCCGGCCGCCTGCGCACCGCGGGCAGCAAGTCGCGCCTGCCGGCCGGCGCCACCAGCGAAGACGCGGCCTTCCGTGCGTTTGTCGACCAGCTCGTCGCCAAGGGCCTGCGCGCCCAGCTGCGCAACGGCAACCTGGTCACCGGCCAGCTCTACGTGGCCCTCGACTTCTTCCCCGGCGCCGGCGCGGCCCGCCCCGACTGGGCCGCCAGCCCGCCCCGGCTGCCGACCCAGCGCGGCAGCCTCGACGAGCTGCAGACCACCCTGATGCGCATCGTCGGCAAGCTCGACAAGCTGCCCATCGAACAGATCGGCACCGACACCCGCAAGCTGCTCGCCAGCCTGCAGCGCAGCGTCGACGAAACCGAGGCGCTGCTGAAACGCATCGACAATCTCACCGACGGCGAGGTGCGCAGCACCATCGTCGAAGCCCGCTCGGCCATCGCCGACACCCGCAAGCTCATCGCCAGCGACGCCCCGCTGCAGCAGGACCTGCGCGCCAGCCTGCAGGAGCTCGGCCGCGCCGCCCAGGCCCTGCGCCACCTGGCCGACACCCTCGACCGCCACCCCGAAGCCCTGCTGCGCGGCAAGCCCGAGGAAAAGCCGTGAGCCACGCAACGCCGCACGAAAGGAAGCCGATCATGAACACCGCCCACCGCCTCGCCGCCGGCCTGCTCCTGCTGGCTGCCGCCACCGCCCAGGCCGCCGACATCCGCCCCGGCCTGTGGGAGTTCCGCTCCACGCGCATGAGCGCCGCCGGCATGCCCGACATGTCGGCCCAGATGGCCGAAATGCAGAAGCAGATGAAGAACCTGCCCCCCGAAACCCAGCGCATGCTCCAGCAACAGATGGCCGCCCGCGGCGTGCAGCTCGGCAAGGACGGCGCGGTGCGCAGCTGCATCACCCCCGAACAGGCCCGCCAGGACAACATCTACACCGGCAAGACCGACGGCGGCTGCACCCTGGCCAGCGTCACCAGGGCCGGCAACACCGTGCGCGGCCGCCTCAACTGCACCCAGCCCCCGGGCACCGCCGATTTCGAGACGACCATCGCCAGCCCCGAGCACTTCACCACCCGCATCCACATGCGCGGCGCCCAGGGCGACATGCAGGCCGACACCGACGCCCGCTGGGTAGCCACCCAATGCGCCGCGCCGGCCCGCCCCAGCCCCGAGGCCCGCTGATGAAACACCTCCTCAAAGCCCTGCCCGCCCTCGCCCTGGCCGGCCTGCTCGGCGCCTGCAGCAGCACCCCGCCGCTCCAGTTCTACACCCTCGGCCCCCTCGCCCCGCCGCCGGCCGCAAGCGCCCCGGCCAGCACCGGCGCGAGCCTGGTGGTCGGCCCGGTGAGCGTGCCGGCCACCATCGACCGCCTGCTCATCGTGCGCCTCGCCGGCAGCCGCGCCGAGGTTGCCGAGCACCACCGCTGGGCCGCGCCCCTCAAAACCGAGATCGCCCGCCGCGTCGCCGCCGACCTGGCCCGCCGCAGCCCCTACGCGCGCAGCGTCGCCTGGCCCCAGGCCAGCATCGCCGAGCCCACGCTGAGCGTGCCGATCGACGTGCAGCGCTTCGAAGCCGACGGCTTCGAGCGGGTCACGCTGGAAGCCGTGTGGACAATCCGCCAGGCCGGCCGCGACATCACCAGCCGCCGCTTCAGCGCCACCGAAGCCATCGCCGCCCCCACCTTCGAGGCCCTCGCCAGCGCCCACGGACGGCTGGTGGATGCGCTGGCGGCGGAGATTGCGGCGGCGCTGCCGTAGGGGCCCAAGGACGATGCTCAACCCTGACTACCGGGGTAGCCGCAGCGACATCGTCACACTACTGAAAAGCGCCCGCCTCAACGCGCAGACGACTGCGCCCTAACGGATGATGAGGCGGAGCATCGTGGCGCTCGAGCAGAACGGGGAGACTGGTGCCGGATTTCACGGCCCTGGCTCAAGCCCTCACGTCCCCAACCCGACAACGGTGTACACACCGTTCTGCCTGGTCACGTAATAGCTGGTGATCCCGATCACCGGCGTCGCCACACCGAGAATGCTCAGGGTGCGGAAGCTCTCGTCGGGCGCATGGGTGTCCAGAAACTTGCCGAGCATTCCGTTCGTCGACAGTTCATCCGCCATCTCGAAGCCTGCCTGGCCCTTGATCTGTGCCCACCTTGTCTTGCTTGGTGCGTCACCCGAGCTGGGCTTGGCGGTATCCACATGACACACGCGGGTGGTTCCAGCGTCGTTGTAGATGGCCATCACGCAGCCGGTGAATTCGCCGCTGATGGTCTCCTTGCCCCGCATCTGCGAATAAGAGATGGCGCCCGCAACGTAGGGGAGGATGTTGACCGGGTGCTCGCCGGATGTGTCGCCAAAGAAGGTGATGACGTCGCCGCTGGCCGTATAGCTGCCGTTGATGCCTCGGTCTATCTGCCCACGATCCCCACCGACGACCCCACCCCCACCGTTCAGCAGTTCGGCAAGGCCCCTGATGGAAACTCCCTGTCTTATCAAACTCGCCAGCATCACAGCCTCCTCATTCAAGCGCGTCATCAGGCCAGACTCTGCACGGCGCGCCGCCTGGCGTGCCGGCTGCTTTGATCCTAGACCACCCTGGCCCTGAGTCCGCCTATTTCGTACCCGCTCCGCGCGCCACCTTTCTTGCCACCCCTGCAGGCTCCTTGGCCCCCACCGCCTTCTTCCGCACCGCCGGCTTGACCGGCTTCATGCGCTCCAGCCGCCGCCGGATCTCGTCCGAATCCATCCACAGGTCGCTGCCCTGCAGGATGTGGTTGATGTCGGCGGCGCTCAGGAAGGGCGTGCACAGCCGGGTGGTGACCTTCTCGAACCAGTTGCCGAGGGCGTGCACTTCGGCGAGCTGCTCGCTGCCCTTGCCGGCGAAGCTGCTTGAGTAGGTGTGGAACATCAGCTGGCAGTTGTCGTGCACGATCAGCTCGTCGCCCGACAGGAAGATGAAGGCCGCCATCGAATAGGCGCGCGCCTCGAGCACGGTGACCACGTGCGCCTCGGAGGCCAGCATGTTGTTGATGATCTGCAGCCCGGTGTTGAAATCGCCGCCCGGGGAGTTGATGTGCAGATAGATCAGGTCGGTTTCGGCGGCGGTGCGCAGGGTGTAGAACAGCTCGGTGTAGTACTGCGGCGCCTGCAGCTCGCCACACAGGTAGTAGGACACCTGATGGATGGGCATGTGGCGCTCGTAGCGGACGAGCCCGCCGAAGGGCTCCTCGTCCTCGTCGTCGGGCTGGCTGGTACGGCCGGGGTGCTGAACCATTGCTGCGTCCTCCGCTTGAATGGCGACAGGACCCAGTATGCAACCGCCCGCCGCGGGCGACAACGCCCGCTGGCCGACGCGGGGCGCTCAAGCAAACGCAGGGCCGCCCAAAGTTTCCTTGCCCTCCTGGGGGGCGGGCGGGGCGGAGCCCGGCCCTGGGGACGCTCAGGAGACCGCCGGGGCGGCTTCGTTCGGTGCCACCGGAGCGGGGGCGACGGTGTGGCGCTCGATCGGCAGCTCGCACTTGAGCACGCCGTGGTTGGACGTCTCGGCCCACAGGCGGCCACCGTGGGAGTGCACGATGGCCCGGCTGATCGCCAGCCCCGACTGGCGCTTGCCCGAGCCGGACGGCGCGATGGGCTCGAAGAGGTGCAGCACCTGGTCGGGGGTGAGCCCCGAGCCGGAATCCTCGATGCGCAGGCAGACCCGGTCGTGGCCGTCCTTCCAGGCCGCCACCCAGATCCGCCGCGGCTGGCGCGGGCTGTCGGAGACGGCGTCGAAGGCGAAGCCGAGCAGGCTGCGCAGCACCACCTCGACCTGCAGGCGGTCGACCCGCAGCGTCAGGTCGGGCATGGTGGCGATGCGCAGGCGGATGCCGCTGCGCTCCGCCCGCAGCCGGTAGGGCGCGGCGGCGCTGTCGACCAGCTCGCCCAGGCTCACGCTCTCGAGCTCCGGCGAACCGCTGCGGAAGAAGCCCTGCAGGCGATGCACGACCTCGCTGGTGCGCGCCGATTCGCGCACCACGCAGCGGATCGCCGAATGCAGGCGCTCGCCCACCTCGCCCCGCTCGAGCAGCTGCTCGCAGGCGCCGGCATAGGCGCTGAGCGCGGTCAGCGGGTGGTGGAGCTCGTGGGTCAGAGTCGCGGCCATCTCGCCGGCGGCGGCCAGGCGCAGGCTCTGGCGCAGCTCCTGGCCGGTGCGGCGCTGTTCATCCACCGCCGCCGCCACGAAGAAACCCACCATCGCGATCGCCATCGCCAGAATCTGCAGCTCGGCCACCGACACCGCGTTGTAGTGCAGCAGGCGCATCGCCACGATGATGCCGACCTGCACGAAGGCCGCACACACGATGGCCCCGGCCATGCCCTGGCGCGCCGCCGCCCACACCACGGGCAGGAAGAGCAGGTAGAAGAGCTTGAAGCCGTTGTGGCCGCCGAGCCCGAAGGCGACCCACAGGGTGACGCCGGCCAGCAGCAAGTAGCCCAGGCTTTCGGGCCGCGCCACGGTGCGGCGCAAGAGGCCGCGGGCCCGCGGGCTGGTAAGCCACCACATCAGCGGCATCATGATCGAGATGCCGACCCCGTCGCCCACCCAGAAGCGCAGCAGGCCGATCCACCAGCGGGCCGGGGGCAGCAGCCCCACCACCCGCAGCGCAAATAGGTAGACCACGCTGATGAGAAAGGTGCCCACCGCCACCCGCCACCACCATGCAAAAAGCGTGCGCCGGTCGTTGAGCAGGGACGCGGCGGCCAGCCGGCGGGCCAGCAGCCGGCCAAGCAGGAAGTAACCCCCGGCCAGCACCAGCGCCGGCACCAGCGCCTGCCAGGTCGGCAGGCCGCCGCGGCGCATGGCCAGCTCGGCAACGACGACCGCGATGGTCAGCGGCAGCCAGGCGATCCGGCCCAGGCGGACGACCAGCACCAGCCCCAGGGCCGGCGCCGGGTTCCACGGGGTGATGTTGAGGCCGTGGAGCGGGTGGATGAAACTGGCCGCATCGAGTGCCACGTAGAGCCCAATGAAGCCGACAAGAAGAGGCAGGCGGCGGAGCCATTCCATGGCCGCGGCCCGGGTGTCATCGATCATCCGAGAGTGGAAACGCCGGCCCCGCAACGGGAGGCCGACCCAGAATATGTAAGATTGTATGTATTGTGACCGGCCGGGCCGCTTCGGCCAATGGCCCGCAGCCCTGATTCTGTGGGCATTTTCACCGAATGCCAAAAGGACTACGGGCCGACGTGACATGCGTCACGCCGGCCCGTGGGGGTCGCGCTCCGGCCGGGGCCGGAGGGTGGAGCTCAGTCGGCCGCGGGGGCCGGGCGGGTGTTCAGCGGCAGCGGGTCGCGAACCTCGCTGTTCAGGGCCAGCCGCATCTGCTCCATGTCGAGCTCGTTCTCGGAGCGCGACACCACTACCGTGGCCACCGCGTTGCCGATGATGTTGGTCAGCGCGCGGGCCTCGCTCATGAAGCGGTCGATGCCGAGGATCAGCGCCATGCCGGCGATGGGAATGCTCGGCACCACCGCCAGCGTCGAGGCCAGGGTGATGAAGCCGGCGCCGGTGATGCCGCTGGCACCCTTCGAGGTCAGCATCGCCACGCCGACGATGGTCAGCTCCTGCATCAGGGTGAGCTCGGTGTTGGTGGCCTGGGCGATGAAGAGCGCCGCCATCGTCATGTAGATGTTGGTGCCGTCGAGATTGAAGGAGTAGCCGGTGGGCACCACCAGGCCCACCACCGAACGGGAGCAGCCCATCTTCTCGAGCTTGTTCATCAGCTTGGGCAGGGCCGACTCCGACGAGCTGGTGCCCAGCACGATCAGCAGCTCTTCGCGGATGTACTTGATGAACTTGACGATGGAGAAGCCGGTGTAGCGGGCGATGGCGCCGAGCACCACAAAGATGAACAGGCCGCAGGTGAGGTAGAAGGCGCCCATCAGCTTGGCCATCGGCACCAGCGAACCCACACCGTACTTGCCGATCGTGAACGCCATCGCGCCGAAGGCACCCAGCGGGGCGAGCTTCATCACGCTATTGACGATGCCGAACAGCACGTGGGAGACCTGCTCGACGAAGTCGAACACCGGCTTGCCCTTCTCGCCCATCGCCGCCAGCGAGAAGCCGAACAGAATGGCGATCAGCAGCACCTGCAGGATGTCGCCCTTGGCGAAGGCGTCGATGAAGGTGTTGGGGATGATGTTGAGGATGAAGTCCACCGTCGACTGGGCGTGGGCCTTGGCCGTGAAACCATCGATGGCCTTGGTGTCGAGGGTGGAAAGATCAGCGTTGAAGCCTGCGCCCGGCTTGGCGATGTTGGCCACCAGGAGGCCGATCACCAGCGCCAGCGTGGACACCAGCTCGAAGTACAGCAGCGCCTTGCCGCCCACCCGGCCAACCTTCTTCATGTCCTGCATGCCGGCGATGCCGTGCACCACGGTGCAGAAGATCACCGGCGCGATGATCATCTTGACCAGCTTGATGAAGCCGTCACCCAGGGGCTTCAGATCGACCCCCAGCTTGGGCTCGAAATACCCCAGCAGCACGCCGCAGGCGATGGCGAACAGCACCTGCACGTACAGCACCTTGTAGAACGGCTTCTTCATGACGGCTTGTCTCCGGTTTTGTATTGATGGCGCGTATCTTGGCGCCATCACCGGAGGGCCGAAATTGTGTGCGTCCCCATTGGGGACGGCCCTATTGTGGAAAACCGGGGGCCCGCCTCAGCCCACCTCCAGCCGCCGCGTCAGCGCGATGCCCGCCGGCGACACCTCGGCCCCCAGGGCGATCACCTCGACGCCGGCGGCGCGGGCCTCGTCGAAGGCGCGGGCGTAGGCCGGGTCGATATGCCCGGCGGGGCGCACCGCGTCCACGTCGCCCCGCTGCACGCAGAACACCAGCACCGCCCGGTGGCCGGCGCCGACCATCGCGGCCATCTCGTTCAGGTGCTTCGTGCCGCGGGTGGTGACGGCATCCGGAAACCAGCCCACGCCGCCCTCCACCGCGGCGGTGACGTTCTTCACCTCCAGGTAGCAGTCGGCCCGGCCCGGGGACTGCAGCAGGAAGTCGATGCGGCTGCCCGCGCCGTACTTCACCTCGGGGCGGATCACCGCGTAGCCGGCCAGCTCCGCCACCCGGCCAGCCTCGATGGCCTCGCGCACCAGCCCGTTGCTGCGCCCGGTGTGCATCCCCACCACCACCCCGGGCAGCGCCTCGACGAGTTCCCAGGTCCAGGCCAGCTTGCGCGCCGGGTTGCTGGCCGGCGACAGCCACACCCGCATCCCCGGCTCGGCGCAGCCCAGCATCGAGCCGGTGTTGGGGCAATGGGCGGTGACGCGGCCGGCGGCGGTGTCCACGTCCGCCAGAAAGCGCTGGTAGCGGCGCACCAGGCGGCCTTCGACGAGGGGCTCGGCAAAGCGCATCAGCCGGCTCCCACGCCGATCAGCCACAGCGCCGCACTGATCGTGAAGAACGAGCACAGCGTGGCCGCGAACACCGCCGCCGCGCAGATCCCCTCGCGGCCGTAGCGCAGGCCGAGGATGGGGTACATGCTCATCATCGGCATCGCCGCGTTGAGGAGGACCGCGGTCTTCATCTGCGGGTCGGCGACCGGGAAGGCCTGCATCGCCACGAACACCGCCAGCGGGTGCACCAGCAGCTTGCCAGCCACCAGCAGCCCGAGGTCGCTGCCCATGCCCTTCAGGCTGAGCCCGGCCAGGGTGCCACCGATGCAGAACAGCGCCACCGGCGCCGAGGTGGACGCCAGCATCCCCACCGCCCGGCCGATCGGTGCCGGCAGCGCCACCCCGCCGGCCGCCCACGCCGCCCCCGCCGCGAGGCTCAGCAAAAAGGGGTTCTTGACCAGCCGCTCGACGATGCTGCGGAGCAGCACCGGCAGCGGCTGGCGCCCGCTCGCCGCGGCGTCGCCCAGCACGTAGAGGAGCGGGAACATCACCACGCTCTCGACCACCGCGTAGGCCGCCAGCGCCGCCCCGGCCTGCGGCCCGAAGAGCTGCAGCGCGATCGGGAAGCCGACGAAGCTGCTGTTGGCCATCGCCGTGCCCATCGAGAACACCGCGCCGGTGAGCAGGTCGCGGCGCTGCACGAAGCGCGTGAAGGCCAGCGTCAGCGCCACCATCAGCAGCGAACCCAGGCCGTAGGCGATGACCATGTCCCAGTGCAGCGCCTCGTCGAGGCGGCGCTCGGCCATGGTCTTGAAGAGCATCGCCGGCAACGCGAAATTGACCACGAAGGTGCCCAGCGGCCGGATGCCGGCCCGCTCCAGCAGGCCGGAACGCACCGCGGCGAAGCCGGTGCCGATGAGGAGGAAGATGGGGCCGGTGATGGCGAGGATTTCTAACACGGGGGCTCCGCGGGCAGAAGGAGGCCATGCCGCAGTGCGGCAAAGCGCCATTCTAGGGGCCGCCGCGCCGGCGATAAACCACGCCCCGCGCACATCACAGTTTGGGCTCGGCGAACAATTCGGCCAGCCAGTCGATGAACACCCGCACCCGCGGCGACAGGTGGCGGTTTTGCGGGTAGAGCACGGTGAGCGGCAGCGGCGGCGCACGGAAGCCCGCCAGCACCTCCACCAGCGTGCCCGCCGCCAGCTGGCGGGTGACGTGGTAGGCCGGCACCTGGACGATCCCGAAGCCCGCCTCGCAGGCCGCCACGTAGGCGTCGCCGTTATTCACCGCCACCGTGTAGGGCAGGCTGCGCGCCTCGACCCGGCCATCGACGGTGAACTCGAAGGGGATCGACTTGCCGGTGGAGGCCGACTGGTAATCCACCGCCCGGTGGCCGGCCAGATCGTCCAGCACCTGCGGCGTGCCGTGGCGGGCCAGGTAGGCGCGGCTCACGCAGCACACCTGGGGCAGCACCGTAAGGCGGCGCGCCACCAGCGACGAGTCGCGCAGCTCGCCGATCCGCAGCACGCAATCGACGCCCTCGCGGATCAGGTCGATCTGGCGGTCGGTGACGCTCACATCCACCTGGATCTGCGGGTAACGGGCGCAGAAATCCGGCAGCGCCGGGATCATCACCAGCCGCCCGAAGGACACCGACAGATCCACCTTGATGCGCCCCCGCGGCTGCCCGGCCGCCTGCGAGAAGGACGACTCCATCTCGTCCATGTCGGCCAGGATCGCCACGCAGCGCTGGTAATAGCCATCCCCGTCGAGGGTGGTGCGCACCTGGCGGGTGGTGCGCTGGAGCAGGCGCACCCCCAGGTGGGCCTCGAGCTGCTTGATGATCTGCGTCGCCGACGCCCGCGGCAGCCCCAGGTTCTCGGCAGCCCGGCTGAAACTACCCAGCTCGACGATGCGGGTGAACAGGCGCATGGCCTGGAAACGATCCACGGTGGGCCTTCAATTGTTTGGATGAAGCAAACAGTGTTGGCGAATCCAGCGCATTTATCAATCCAGGCATAACGGCGACAATCCGGGCTCGTGCTCAACACGATCGAGCTGCACCACCCGGGAACGCCTCCCGCCGCAACACCGCTCTCGCTTCCACCCCGCACACCCATGGTGTGCGGGGTGCTTTTTTTGGGGGTGGGAGGGGCTCCTACTCAGATCGCGACAGGCCTCGCTGGACGAGCGGGAGACTGGACCAGCCTCGCCTCTTCACGCGTGGGCATTTTTCAAAAATTCCTGACGCACTGCGCGGCAGACCCAGGCGCGATTCACTCCTAGGATGCAATCCGTTGCCGACGTGGCAACGTAACCGGAGATTTGAATCATGTCCAAAAAGTCCGCATCCACCCCCCGCACCCCGATGACACAAGGCGCAGCCAGCCGCATCCAGTCGGCCGAAGCCCGCAGCGCTGGCGGCCAGGTCAGCCCCCAGAGTTTCGCGGCACGCGCCCAGCGCACCGCGGCGCACAACACCACCCCCAAGAAACCGTAATCGGAGCGGCCTGGGCAGGGCAAGGACTGTCCAGGCCACGCGCAAACAAAATGACGTTAAGATTCTGCAAAGACAAGGACTTTGCCATCTTCATACGATCACTGGTAAAGCAGGGTTGGCAGTTCTGTCGCGGCGGCAGGCATGGAAAGCTTACATCGCCCTCGGGGCGACGCATTCCGGTGCCCTGCACCCCCAGTGATCACCGAGCGCTACGAAACTTTCAGCGGGACATCCGCAAACTGGAGCACCCCTCATGACTATCCAACCGACCACTGCAACACCCCCCTACCCCCGCCTGGGTGAGCTCTACAGCGCCCTGGCACAAGCGCTCGACACCAAGTCCAACAACCGCGATGTCGAGCGCCTGGCGAGGGAGGGAGACTCCGACTGGTCCCTGCTCTCCGACCTGCGGGAGGCTCTCATCCTCACCCCCCTGCGCAAATACGGTGCAGACGACGAGTTCATTCACCACCTGGATCAGTTCATAAAGCATGTTCACGCCAGCTACCTGAGGATCGTCTCAACGATTTCCCTGGACGGCATGAGCCGGGACGAGGCCTTGCCCATCCTGATCGAGCATTTCTTCGCCTTCCAGGCAATCGGTATCCTCAAAGCGGTCTGGACCGACGACGCCCCCGATCCGGCCGCATTCCTCAACCCGGAGAAATATCCGCTCGAAGTCGTCCTCGACTGGGCCGACGGCAGCCACACCCTCGGCAAGGCCGCCTTCCCGGACACAGCGGATCTCGACAACCGGGAAAAGGTGACGCGCTGGGCGAATGGCACCCAGTTGCCGGATCTCGGCAGCCTCAAGCTCTTCCTCGACGCCTTGGCGAAGAATGGAACCGATGCACAGCGGAAGAAGGTGCCCGGGCTTCGCAAGTGGCTACTCCTCGCCCGCGCCCTGACCTGGTTCGAACGCGAAGCCAACCCCTTGCACCTCCGGCAGATCATGAACCGGCATATCCGTAACGGGCACCAGCAGTGGGACATCGGCAAGATCCTGTCGCTGGCTGCCATCGAGGCGGGGAAGAAGCTGGAGATGCTCAAGGAGCCCTTTGGAAAACTCTTCGTCGGCCTGAGCCGTACGAAGCCCAAGGCCGACGGCGACCGCGCCCGAGCGGAGGCGGATCTGGCCGACTTCGCGGGGCAACTGGCCACCCACGACCCGGAAGGCCGAAGCCGTTACGCGCTCGAATGGTATCGGGGACGCTGGTATGTTCTTTCCGGCCAATGCGACAGGGCGCTTGAGCATTACCGACAGGCCGTGGCCCTTTCGGATTACCGGGCCGGCGCGACGTGGAAAGAGATCGTTGGCGAGGCCATGGCACTCGCCGGCTACCTGGGCAACGCCAAGCCTTTTCTAAAGCAGCTGAAGCATCGGGCCATCGCCCTGGAGCTGATGGCCACGCCCATGGATGAGAAAAAAGCCGTTGAAGATTGGGAGCTCGAAGAGCTTCGCAAACAGTTTCACCATCTGTTCCCCCCGCAAGGGCGCTTCGTCGAGGTGGAGCAGCCCAAAAACAAAATGGGTGCCCTGCCTTTCCTGATGTACGACACCGAATCCCTGGCCAAGCGGGCGCCGAACTACCGCAAGCCGGATCAGCGCGTCGGCGTTCGCACCGTCGACAATCAGATCCGGCGCTGGAGCCAGCTGTCGCGCCATGCGTCGTTCGGGTCCGTTGACGTCGTAAGGAGACTTCTCGAAAAAGGCGCCTCGGTCGATCTTCTGGACGACTCGGATGGCTCGGCCTTGCTCGGCGCCATCCAGAGGGCCGCCGACCGCAACGAGCGCGAGGTGCTCGACCTGCTGCTCGCCCATCCGCACAACATCAAAACCCTGAATCAGCGGACTGCCAGGAAGCGGCTGACGCCCTTGATCAGCGCGATCGACTACGGTGAGCCCGACGTCGTCGCGAAGCTCCTTGAAATGGGCGCTGACCCCAATCTGCGTGGCCATGTCGATGACCAGACCCCGCTTTATCTATGCATCCGGAACATGGGCGGCCAGCGGGCTGCCCAGTCAATCCGGACGATGGTGCTCAAGAGTCTCAGCGGCGATCGTGACGGGGTGGTGCGTGAGACCTTACGTCGATATGGCGTGGGCGTGGCGGGCGTGTTCGGTGACAAGCAATCGATGTTCGATGCGATGCGCAATCCGGCCGGGCATGAGATCTTCAAGGTCGTTACCGATCGGGTCGTCGACGACTTTCTCCGCCGCCACACCGTTGAAAAACAGCTCCAGATCGCCCGCAGCCTGCTGGCCCATGGAGCCAACCCGAACGCCAGCCATGCCTACCCTGCCGCCGGGCGGACGCCGCTGATGCTGGCGGTCGAGAACGACACCCCGGAGGCCGTCGAACTGCTGATGCAGCATGGGGGAGATCCCTTTGCCCGGGACGCGGCGGGGCATGATTGCCGGGTGCACGCAAACGGGTTCAGGTCGGGGAATGTCATCCAGCACTTCCAACAGATCGGCGTGATGTAAGCAGAAGCCCCGCCCAAGCGGCCTCCTGTCTGCCTGACTTCTACGCCCCCTCCAATGCCCCGCTTTGGGGTATGAAAGGGTATCCCGCCACCCTCCCGAGGGTCGCAGCGCCCCTTTGATGCCCCAAAACGGGGCGCAAAAGGGTATCTCGATACCCTCCCTTGCCCCGCGCCGACCCTCGGATGCCCCGCGCTGGGGCATCGAAGGGTATGGGGATACCCTCCGGAGGGTGTTCGCGCCCCTTCCTTGGGTCTCGGCGACCCTCCGGAGGGTCGCGGCGGGGCTCCGTTGGGGCGTGGACACCCTCGGGAGGGTATCCACGACCCTCCCGAGGGTCGCCGACACCCTTTTCTGGCGGGGCGCAGGGCAAGGGGGGCAGCCGGCAGGGCTGCGGCGGGGTGGTGGGAGGCAGCGCGGGCCGGGGCGCGGGCTGTCGTGACACGGCCCCGGTGGGCCGACCGGCGGGCGCCGGCCGGGTGGGTGGGGTGCTCAAGCAGTGCCGGCGTCCTTCTTGACGATCCGCGGGCGGCGGGCCGGGTAGGCGTCCTTCAGCGCGGCGAGGCCCTCGCTCTTGCCGTCGCTCTGCATGTGGCGGTAGCCCTCCAGGGCGGCCACCAGCGCGTCGCTGCCGAGGGCGGTGACGGTGTCGTCGAAGCGCGAGACGAGCTGCTGCAGGCGCAGCAGCGGGCCGCGCAGGGCGTCGAAGGTGGCCAGGTCACGCTGCATCTCGGCGAGGTCGAAGCTGGGGGGGAAGGCGTGGGGGTATTGCTCGAAGACGACCGTGGCCTGGCGGCAGAAGGGCTCGGTGCCGTCACCCAGCTTGGCGAGGCGGCGCAGCTCGTCGGGGGTGAGGGTGACGAAGGACTCGGTGAACTTCTCGATGCGGGTGATGGCGGCCTTGAGATCCTCGATCTCGGCCGGGGTGAAGACGAGGGATACCAGGTTCTGTTTCATGGCGGGCTCCGTGTGACGGTTTCTGGAATGTCGCGCCGAGCCAGCCGCAATGACGTGGCGATTCCGGCGCGCGCCTGCCATGGTATATGCATTTATCCGTCTCAGCTTGGCGAAAGCTCGATGGGGTGGCTCGCGCGCAAGAAGCTGGGGCTGTAGCGGTGACTTATGGGGGGGACATGTGGGGGCGACTTGAGTCGCCCGCGGAGGTCAAATCAAGGATCTGACCTGGTCTTGCCGGCTGAGGGCGACTGAAGTCGCCCCTATAACACCCCCGCATCGCGCACCGTGCTCGTCGCGGCATCCGCGACGGGGCCCCCGCCCCTCAGCCCTCCTCGTCTCCGCGCAGCGCGGCGCCGGCGAGGTTGGCGGCGAGGAGGGTTTCGGTGGGGATGTCGCCATGCCGGACGGCCGGGCGCAGGGTGGTTCGCCAGCCGGCGAGCAGGCGGGCCTGGGCGGCGCGAGCCTCTGCGGCATGGGTGGCGTCGACGGCCACAAAGCGGATCTCGGCGCCGGGCGGCAGGTGGGCCAGGCGCGGGAGGTCGGCGCGGATCACGGTGGCGATCTTGGGGTAGCCGCCGACGGTCTGGCAGTCGGCCAGCAGCACGATGGGCTGGCCGTCGGCGGGCACCTGGATCGCGCCGGGGGTGACGCCGTCCGAGACGATATCGGCGCCGCCCGGCACATGCACCAGGCGCGGGCCGGCGAGGCGCAGGCCCATGCGGTCGCGGGCGGGGGTGAGCGTCCACGGCTCGCTGTAAAAACTGGCGAGGGCGGCGGGGGTGAAGTGGTCGGCCTGGGGGCCGGGGATCACCCGGATGGCGCCACCCGGGTGCAGCAGGGGCGCGGCCTGCAAGGCGTGCTGCGGATCTCCGGCGAAGGGCGCGCAGGGCAGTCGGACGCCCGCCGCCAGGGCCCGCCCGTCGACGCCACCCAGCCCGGCGCGGGCGTAGGTGGCGCGGCTGCCGAGCATGGGCGGGGTGAGGAAGCCGCCGGCCACCGCCAGGTAGGCCACGCCCTGCGGGCGGCCCAGCTGCAGGCTGTCGCCCGGCTGCAGCACCGCCGCCGACCAGGCCGCGAGCCTCCGCACGTCACCCCCCACGCCAACGATGCGCCCGGCGAGTTCCCCCGCCAGCGCCACGCACACCGGCCCGCCCGTGGCACGCAGCGTGGGGCCGGCGAGCAGCACCTCCAGCCCCGCCGCACCCGCCAGGCTGCCGGCCAGGTGGTTGGCGGCGGCCAGCAGCAGCGGGTCGAGGGCCCCGGAGAGCGGTACGCCGATGCTGCGGTGGCCGGGCCGGCCGGCGTCCTGCACCGACACGCCGAGGCCGGCGGAGACGATCTCGAGGGCGGCGCTCATGGCAGCTCCGGCACGGTCTCGGTGATCTCGGCCGCCTCGGCGAGGCTGGCCACGGCCCTGAAGCGCACCCGGTCGCCCGCCGCCAGCAGGGCCGGGCGGGTGGCGTTGCCGGCATCGAACAGCCCTACCCCGGTGCGCCCGACGAGCCGCCAGCCGCCCGGGCTGTCCCAGGGGTAGATGGCCGCCATGCGCCCGGCGATGGCCAGCGAGCCGGCCGGCACGCGGGTGCGCGGGGTGGCGAGGCGCGGCATCTCGAGGGCCGCCGGCAGGCCGCCCAGGTAGGCAAAGCCGGGCAGGAAGCCGAGCATGTAAACGCTGAATTCGGTGGCGGTGAGGCGTTCGATCACCGCCTCGCGGGCGAGGCCGCAGTGGGCGGCGACGTCGGGTAGATCCGGCGCCAGCGCGTCGTCGAAGCACACCGGCAGCACCCAGCGCCGGCCGCTGGCGGCGGCCTCGTGGCCCGCCTGGGCCAGCGCCAGCAGGTCGGCGGCGAGGCGCGGCGGGTCGATGAGGTCGGGGTCGAAATGCACGGTGACCGAGCGGAAGGTGGGCACCCGCTCGATCACGCCGGGGATGGCGCAATCGGCCAGCGCTGCGGCAAAGCCGAGCACCCGGGCGTGGATTTCGGGGGCGATGCCGCCGCCGAACTCGACGGTGAAGGCGGCATCGCCCAGCGCCAGCAGGCGGGGGAAGCCTGCGGCGGGCGGGCTCAAGGCTTACTGCCCAAGCGCGCCGAAGGCCTTCTTGGCGAGGCCGGTGGCAGTGCCTAGCGGGTCCTTGCGGATCGCCCGCTCTTCCTCGGCGATCATCAGGAACAGGCCGTCGAGGGCCTTGCGGGTCACGTAGTTCTCGATCTTCAGCTCGTCGCCGCCCAGCCCGAAGCTGCCGGCCTTGCTGGCGATCTTGTTGTACTTGTCGGCCAGGGCCAGCTTGTCGGTGGTGGCCTTGACGGTGGGCAGGAAGGATTCGGCGAGCTGAGCCGAGGTCTTGTCCTTGAAGTACTGGGTGGCCGCGTCGTCGCCACCGGCGAGGATCTTCTTGGCGTCGTCCACGCTCATCTTCTTCACCGCATCCACCAGCAGCACCTTGGCCTTGGGTACGGCCTGCTCGGCGGCCTTGTTCATGGTGTCGACGAGGGCGTCGAGGTCCTTGCCGCGGCCCATGGTGCGCAGCATGCCCTCCACCGGCGCCAGGGTGGCGGGCAGGCCGATCTTCACTTTCGGGTTGTTGAGGAAACCTCCGTCGGTGCCGAGTTGTCCGACGGCTTTCGAAGCGCCCTGCACCAGCGCCTCGCGCAGGCCGCCGGAGGCGTCCTTGTCGGTGAGATCGGCGAGGCCCACGGCCCAGGCCTGACAGGAGATGACAAGCAGCAGCAAAGCTCTCAGAATCGCACGCACGGCAAACCTCTCTTTCCGGTAAGAAAACGATGTTCCTCAAGGCTATCACGCGCTTCCTGGCCCCGCTCCTCCTCGTTGCACTGGTCGGCGGCTGCAGCCAGCCGGCCACCCCGGACGTGAGCTTCACCACCCTCGACGGCCAGAGCAGCCGCCTCTCGGCGCTGCGCGGCAAGGTGGTGCTGGTTAACTTCTGGGCCACCACCTGCACCACCTGCGTGGCCGAGATGCCCAAGCTGGTGGACACCCACAACAAGTTCGCCGCCCAGGGCTTCGAGACCCTCGCCATCGCCATGAGCTACGACCCGCCCGACTACGTGCGCAACTACGCCCGCAACAACGCGCTGCCCTTCAAGGTGGCGGTGGATGCCAGCGGCGAGGCCGCCAAGGGCTTCGACGACGTGCGCCTGACGCCCACCACCTTCCTCATCGACAAGCGCGGCCAGGTGGTCCAGAAGTTCCTCGGCGAGCCCGACTTCGACAAGCTCCACGCCCGCATCGCCCAGCTGCTGGCCGAACCGGCGTGAGGCCGCGCAGCCTGGTCGTCGCGGCCCTCGCCATCGGCGGGGTGGCCGCGGTGCTGTTGTGGCCGAAGGGGCGTGAGGTGGACGTGGTGGCGGTGGCCCGCGGGCCGCTGGCCCAGTCGGTGGTGGCCACCGGGCGCATCGCCACGCCGGCGCGCATCGCCATCGGCAGCCCGCTGGCCGCCACGGTGCTGGAAGTCACGGTGCGCGAGGGCGACGTGGTGAAGCCCGGCCAGCTGCTGGCCCGCCTGCGCGCCGACGACGCCGCCGCGCTGGTGGCCCAGGCTGCCGCCGCGCAGGCCGAGGCCGAGGCGCGGCTCGTCCAGATCGAAAAGGTCGGCCAGCCGGTGGCCGCCCAGCAGCTCGCCCAGGCCGAAGCCAACCTCAAGGTGGCCGCCGCCGAGGCCGAGCGGGCCCGCCAGCTGGTGGCCCAGGGTTTCTACGCCCAGTCCAAGGCCGACGACGCGGCCCGCAACCAGGCCAACGCCGTCGCCGCGGCCAGCGCCGCCCGCGCCCAGCTGGCCGCCCAGCAGCCCGGCGGCACCGAACGCGAAGCCGCCCGGGCGCGCCTCGAGCAGGCCCGCGCCCAGCTCGCCAACGCCCGCGCCCGCGCCGCGCTGCTCACCCTCAGCGCCCCATCCGCCGGCACCGTGCTGACCCGCAAGGCCGAGCCCGGCGACGTGGCCAGCGCCGGCAAGGTGCTGCTGGAGCTGGCCGACGCCGGCGAGACGCGCATCCACGCCACCGTCGACGAAAAAAACCTGCGCCTCTTGAAGCCCGGCCAAATGGCCCGCGCGGTGGCCGACGCCTGGCCCGGCCAGCCCTTCGAGGCCGAGCTTTATTACCTCGCCCCGGCCGTCGACCCGCTGCGCGGCACCGTGGAGATCCGCTTCCGGGTGCCCAAACCGCCGGCTTTCCTGCGCCCCGACATGACGATCTCGGTGGAGACCGTCACCGGCAGGAAGGATTCGACCCTCGTGCTGCCCACCGAGGCGGTGCGCGAGCCCGACGGCGGCAAGCCGTGGGTGCTCGTCGCCAATGGCGGCACGGCCCAGCGCCGCGAGGTGCGTGTGGGCCTCGCCGGCGTCGGCAAGGTGGAGATCGTCGAGGGCCTCGCCGAGGGCGATCAGGCGATCCTGCCCGCCTCCGGCGCCCTGGATGGCGACAAGGTGCGCGTCCGCCCGCCCAAAGCGCCGCGCGTTGGCGGCCTGCAGGTGCCCCAGGGCATGACCAAGTGAGGCCCGGCCGCCCCTCATGAAACTCCGCCTCCCCTTCGCCCCCCTCGTCGCGCTGCGCTTTCTGCGCGAGGGGCGGATGCAGACCCTGCTGATCCTCGCCGGCACCACCGGCGGAGTGGCGGTGATCATCTTCCTGACACAGCTGATCAGCCAGCTGCAGGCGCAGATCATCGACCGGGTGCTGGGCAGCCAGGCCCACGTGGTGATCCGCCCCCTCGAAGAGGCCAACCGCCCGGCCATCGACGACGAGGGTTTCGCCCGCATCATCGAGCCCCGCGCCCAGCGCCTGCGCTCGGTTGACCAGTGGGAGAACATCGCCCGCCTGGCCGCCGACACACCGGGCGTCACCGCGGTGTCGCCGGTGGTCACCGGCCCGGCCTTCGCGCTGCGCGGGCAGGCCAGCAAGTCGGTGGCGCTGATGGGCGTCGACGCCGAGCGCTACCGGCGCATCGTGCGGATGGAGGAATACATGCTGGCCGGCCGCTTCGCCGTCGAGGGCCCGCGCACGGTGATCGGCAGCGAGCTGGCCAAGGACCTCGGCATCGGCCTCGAGGACAAGCTGCGGGTGGTGCTGCCCAACGGCCGCGACGAGCTGCTGGTGGTGGGCGGCATCTTCGACATCGGCAACCGCGACCTCAACCGGCGCTGGGTCTTCGTGACGCTGCCGCTGGCCCAGAGCCTGCTCGACCTGCCCGGCGGCGTCTCCAACCTCGACCTCACGGTGGCCGACATCTTCGACGCCCAGGCCGTCGCCGACCGTCTGCGCGGCGCCAGCGGCCTCACCGTCGACAGCTGGATGCAGACCAACGCCCAGCTGCTCGCCGCGCTGCGCAACCAGACGGTGTCGAACAACCTGATCCGCAGCTTCGTGATCATCATCGTGGCGCTGGGTATCGCCAGCGTGCTCGTCGTCAGCGTCGTCCAGAAGCAGAAGGAGATCGGCATCCTGCGCGCCATGGGCGCCAGCCGCGGCATGATCCTGCAGGTGTTCCTGATCCAGGGTGCGCTGGTGGGGGCGGTCGGCTCGGTGCTCGGCAGCCTGCTGGCCTTCACGCTGCTACAGGTGTTTTCGGCGATCTACCGCAACGCCGACGGCACGCCGCTGTTCTCGGCCCAGCTCGAGCCGCGCTTCATCGTCGCCGCGGCCCTCGTCGCCACCGTGGTCGGGCTCGCCTCGGCATTGATCCCGGCCCGCCGCGCCGCGCGCATGGACCCGGTGCAGGCGATCCGCTCATGAGCGAAGCCCCCGTCATCCAGCTCGAAGGCCTCACCAAGGCCTACAACGTGGGCACGCCGGTCGAGACCGAGGTGCTGCACGGCCTCGACCTGAGCCTCGCGCAGGGCGAATTCGCCGCGCTGATCGGCCCGTCGGGCTCCGGCAAGAGCACCCTGCTCAACATCATCGGCCTCCTCGAGCGGCCCACCGGCGGGCGGCTCAGCATCGCCGGGCGCGACACCGCCAGCCTCTCCGAGGCCGAGATCACCGCGCTTCGCGGGCGCAGCATCGGCTTCGTGTTCCAGTTCCACCACCTGCTGCCGGCCTTCAGCGCCCTCGAGAACGTGACCCTGCCGGCCATCATCGCCCGCGGCGTCTCCGACGACGAGGCCGAGGCCACCGCGCTGCAGCTGCTCGACGCGGTCGGCCTCAAGGCCCACGCCCACAAGAAGCCCGGCGAGCTCTCCGGCGGCCAGCAGCAGCGCGTCGCCATCGCCCGCGCGCTGGCCCTCAAGCCGCGCCTGATCCTCGCCGACGAGCCCACCGGCAACCTCGACACCCACACCGCCGACGACATCTTCGCGCTGCTCCGGGCCTTCAACCGCGACACGCGCTGCGCCTGCCTCATCGTCACCCACGACCCCCGCCTGGCCGCCCGCTGCGACCGGGTGGTGCAGCTGGTGGACGGACGGATCGCCGAGGACCGGGGCGCCTGACGCCTGGCCCCTGCCCGGGCCGCCGGGGGCAGCTTATTCCCCTGCCCTGCGCTGAAATGACACGCGCGCTTCGTATGCATAACCCGGTCGACTGAGACTTTCACCCGCTTTTTTGTGGGCACCCGTCTCTATAATCGGTGAGACTTCGTTTCCGCGCCCCGCTGTCGCCAGTGCCTTCACCGATGAACGCCACCGCCACCCTCTATGACGTGCTCGGCTTGCCCCCCACGGCGAGCGAGGGCGACATCCACGCCGCCCACATGCGCCTGGTGCGTCATTACCAGAATGGCATCCACGGCCTGTCGGGGGCCGAAGCAGACCAGCGCATCCAGGCCATCAAGGGCGCCTGGTGGACCCTCTCCGACCCCGGCCGTCGCCTCGCCTACGACACCGGCCTGGCAGCCGCCCAGGCGCTGGCCACGGCTGCCGGCCAGCCCCCTGCCTCCGAGGCCAGCCCCGCTGCGCCGGCCGCCGAGCTCCCCCCGCTGGGGGTTCTGCCGCCGGTGATCGAAGTAGAGCTGAAATCTGCCAAGCGCTCGCCGCTGCGCATCATGCTCGGCGTGATCGGCTCGCTGATGATTGTCGGCCTCATCCTGCAGATCTTCTTCTCGGTGTTTGCCTTCCGCCAGGTTGCCGGCAGCGGCGACGCGGCCCTCGAGGCCCAGCAACGGCTCATCGACGCCGAACGCCGCCAGACCTACGGCGACCTCACCGACAAGGAGATCGCCGAGCTTGAACACAACTCGGTGCTGCAGCGCGAAGAAAACCGCGCGCTGGAAGAAGATCGGCGCAAGGAGCAGGCGAAGAAGCAGGAGGAATACGCCCGCGAACGCGCCCTCCGCGAGCGCAAGAACTACGCCGACCAGGTCTCCAACGAGCTGCGCATGCAGGAGGCGATGGACAAGCAGAAGGCCAACTGGGAGCGCCAGCAGCAAGAAGCCCAGGCCCGCCGCGAGCAGGCCGAGGAAGACGCCCGCATCCAGCAGCGCCTGGCCCGCGAACGGGAGCAGTGGCGGCGCGAACTGCAGCGCTGAGGCCTGGCCGGGGCCCGTTTTTCACCACCGCGCCGGCCCCGTCCGCGTAAAACAGTCGCGGCCGCAGGGCCCGGTTGAGGGGATAATCCGGCATGACCTCGACTCCCCCCCTGCAGCCGGAGGCGCCCGCCGCCGACGCCACCTTCGTCCCGCCGCCCGCCCCCGTGGTGGCCGCGCCCTTCGAACAACTCGGCCTGGCCGCCCCGGTGCTGGCCAACCTGGCCCGCCTCGGCTACCACCAGATGACGCCGATCCAGGCCGCCAGCCTGCCGGTGGCGCTAGCCGGCAACGACCTCATCGCCCAGGCCAAAACCGGCAGCGGCAAGACCGCCGCCTTCGGCCTGCCCCTGCTGCAGCGCCTCGACCCGCGCAACTTTGCGGTACAGGCGATGGTGCTGTGCCCGACCCGCGAGCTCGCCGAGCAGGTGAGCCAGGAGATCCGCCGCCTCGCCCGCTTCGAAGAGAACATCAAGGTGCTCACCCTGTGCGGCGGCAGCCCGATCCGCCCCCAGGCCGACAGCCTCGCCCACGGCGCCCACGTGGTGGTGGGCACGCCGGGCCGGCTGATGGACCACCTCTCCCGCGGCAGCCTGCAGCTCGACGCCCTCGCCACGCTGGTGCTCGACGAGGCCGACCGGATGCTCGACATGGGCTTCTTCGACGACATCGCCTACGTCGCCAAGGCCTGCCCGAAAGCCCGCCAGACCCTGCTCTTCTCGGCCACCTACCCCGAGGGCGTGGTGCGCCTGGCGCGCCAGTTCATGCGCCAGCCCCAGGAGATCGCCCTGGCCGGCCAGCACGAGGCCGACAAGATCCGCCAGCGCTTCTATGAGGTCGCCCACGACCAGCGCCTCCACGCCGTCGGCCTGCTGCTGCGCCACTACCGGCCGGTGAGCACCCTGGCCTTCTGCAACACCAAGCAGCAATGCCGCGACCTCATCGACGTGCTCCACGCCGAGGGCTTCCACGTGCTCGCGCTGCACGGCGAGCTCGACCAGCGCGACCGCGACCAGGTGATGGTGCAGTTCGCCAACCGCAGCTGCTCGGTGCTGGTGGCCACCGACGTGGCCGCCCGCGGCCTCGACATCGCCAAGCTCGAGGCGGTGATCAACGTGGACGTGACCCCCGACCCCGAGGTGCATGTCCACCGTATCGGCCGCACCGGCCGCGCCGACGAGAACGGCTGGGCGCTCAGCCTGGTCGGCCCCTCCGAGAAAAACCGCGTCGCCGCCATCGCCCGCGCCAACGGCTTCGAGCCCCAGTGGGAATCCCTCGCCGAGCTCCACGCCGAAGACCAGCCGGTACCCCAGCCGCCGATGGTCACGCTACAGATCCTCGGCGGGCGCAAAGAAAAGATCCGCCCCGGCGACGTGCTCGGCGCGCTCACCGGCGAGGCCGGCTTCACCTCCAGCCAGATCGGCAAGATCAACGTGAACGAGCAATCCACCTACGTGGCGGTCGAGCGCGGCATCGCCCGCCAGGCCCTCAAGCGCCTGCAGGACGGCAAGATCAAGGGTAAGAAAGTGCGCGTGCGGCTGCTCGACGAGTAAACTGCCGGCTCCGTCCGAACACAGCTAACGCCATGGCCGACCACCGCTTTTCCGACCCGGAGATCGCCGCCGTCTACCGGGCCATCGCCGAGCGGCGCGACATGCGCCACTTCCGCCCCGACCCCGTCGCCCCGGCCCTGCTGCAGCGCCTGCTGTGGGCCGCCCACCACGCGCCCAGCGTCGGCTTCATGCAGCCGTGGCGCTTCATCCGCGTCACGAGCCGGGCCCTGCGCGAGCAGATGCACGCGCTGGTAGAAACCGAACGCCAGGCCACCGCCCAGGCGCTGGGCGAGCGCCAGGACGACTTCATGCGGCTGAAGGTGGAAGGCCTGCTCGACGCCGGCGAGGTGGTCGTGGTGGCGCTGGCCGACGAGCGCGAGAAGCACATCTTCGGCCGCCGCACGCTGCCCGAGATGGACCTCGCCTCGGTGGCCTGCGCGATCCAGAACATGTGGCTGGCGGCCCGCGCCGAAGGCATCGGGCTGGGCTGGGTGTCGATCTTCGACCCCGTCGAGCTCGCCCGCCTGCTGGGCATGCCGGCCGGCGCCCGCCCGGTGGCGATCCTGTGCATCGGCCACGTCGAGGCCTTCTACCCGCGGCCCATGCTCGAGATGGAACAATGGGCCGAGCGCATGCCCATCGACAGCGTGATGGCCGAAAACAGCTGGCCGACGGGCGCCTGAAGGCCCCCGCTTTTCCGGGCTGGCGGCCGGCCCGGCAATCGCTACAATGCCGCCTCTTTTCCCTCAGCACGAAAGCTTCAAGCCATGTGGTTCAAGAATCTGCAGATCTACCGCCTCCCCGTAAACTGGGGCCTCACCGCCGACACGCTGCAGGAAAAGCTCGCCGCCCATCCCTTCCAGCCCTGCGGCAGCCAGGACATGGCGAGCCGCGGCTGGAGCTCGCCCACCAAGGACGACCGCTTCGTACTGGCCGTGGGCGGCCACTACCTGGTGGCGCTGGCCGTCGAACAGAAGCTGCTGCCCTCGTCGGTGGTCAATGAGGTCGCCGCCGACAAGGCCGAGGCCATCGAGGCCCAGCAGGGCTTCAAGCCCGGCCGCAAGCAGATGAAGGAGATCAAGGAGGCCGTGCTGCAGGAGCTGCTGCCCCGCGCCTTCACGCGCCGCCGCAAGGTGTTCACCTGGATCGACCCGGTGGGCGGCTGGCTGGTGATCGACGCCGCCAGCCCGGCCCGCGCCGAGGAGATCCTCGACGCCCTGCGCGACAGCCTCGACGAGCTGCCGGTGAAGATGGTCAAGACCCAGCAGTCGCCGGTGTCGGTGATGACCGCCTGGCTGGCCGCCAACGAAGCCACCGGCAACTTCACCATCGATCTCGACTGCGAGCTGCGCGCCGTCACCGACGAGAAGGCCGCCGTGCGCTACGTGCGCCACGCCCTCGACGGCCAGGACATCCAGGACCACCTGGCCGCCGGCAAGCTGCCCACCCGCCTGGCGATGACCTTCGACGACCGCGTGAGCTTCATCCTCACCGAGAAGATGGAGATCAAGCGCGTCGCCTTCCTCGACGTGATCAAGGAAGAAGCCGAAAAGCAGGCCGACGCCGCCGACATGCAGATGGAAGCCGACTTCGCGCTGATGAGCGGCGAACTCTCGCGCCTGATCCCGGCTCTGATCGAAGTGCTGGGCGGCGAACAGCCGGACGGCGTGATCTGATTTGGGGAGTGGGAAACCCACCCCTCCATTTCCCACTCCCAACTACCCAATATCCACTTCCCCGGAGCCCCCCCGATGAGCAAGGACACCTCCCTCGCCGACCTGCGCAAGAGCTACGAGCAGGGCAGCCTCGACGATGCCGACCTGGCCGGCGAACCCCTCGCCCAATTCGGCGCCTGGCTCGCCGAGGCCCTCGACAAGGGCCTCCCCGAGCCCAACGCGATGACCGTCGCCACGGTGGGTGCCGACGGCCGGCCGTCCACGCGGCCAGTGCTCATCAAGGGCTACAACGAGCGGGGCATCGTCTGGTTCACCAACTACGCCAGCCGCAAGGGCGCCGAGCTTGCGGCCCACCCCTTCGCCGCGCTGCAATTCCACTGGGTCGAGCTGGAGCGCGTGGTGCGCATCGAAGGCCGGGTCAGCAAGGTTTCCGACGAGGAATCCGACGCCTACTTCGCCAGCCGCCCGCTGTCCCACCGCATCGGCGCCTGGGCCTCGCCCCAGAGCGAAGCCATCGCCAACCGCGCGGTGATCGTGGCCCGCGCCGCCGAATACGGCCTCAAGTTCGGCCTGAAGCCCCCCCGCCCACCCCACTGGGGCGGCTACCGGCTCACGCCGGACTACTGGGAATTCTGGCAGGGCCGCCCCTCGCGCCTGCATGATCGCTACGCCTACCGGCGGCAGGAGGATGGGCGTTGGGAGCGGGAGAGGCTGGCGCCGTAGGAGCAGGAGGCGATCCGCTCGCCCCACGAACGGGTTGTCGCTTCGTCCGGGTCCCTGTGGCCGTCTCCTGGAACGAGAGTGCATTTCGTAAGTCACGTCTGAAATTCTGGAATGCGCGCCGATCGCTCGGCGTACAGCCAATCGTGAGGGTTGGATGGCCCGATGGCGCCTGTAGTCGCCCATGCCTACCGCCACGCCAGTAGGTCCAGCCGTCCTTGACGAGCTTCTGGACGAGGGCGTTGATCTCCTTGGCGGCGGAGTACTTCATTCGAAAGCCTCCGCCAACGTGTAGCGTTGGAAATATCTGGCAGGAGACAGCTGGATGTGACTGAAGGCTGCGGCTGCGCCGATATCCAGGATTGGCGGGCTGTAGTGGTAACCACGACGGGTCGGAGAGTTCTGAAAGAAGCGCCCATCCGGGTCGATCATGATGTAGGACTCACTCATGTCGGTGTTGTCTTCGACATACATGGGGAGGTCAGCCGAGCGGTGCCGACTCACGAAGGCATCGAATTGCATCGTTGAGACGGCAAGTTCGTCGGTGACGCTGGGTAGCATCCGCAAGACTTTCCACTTTTCCGGGGCAAGTGTGCGGAGCAGTGGCGCCATGTCCTCACGGTGGTTCAGGGCATTGACGACGGTGTTGATCTTGAGGCGCAGCGCCGGATTCAGCTGCCGGCCAAGGGCAATCACCCGGGTGAGCGCGGTCGGCTCCAGGCGATGGCGGTGCCGATCTTCCCTACCGATTTGCTGGTTTCGCAGAGCATCAGCCGAATCGATGCTGATCCCAAGCACCGATAGCAGGCCCGCCAGCTCGCCCATCAGATCGTGATCCAGGCGGCTGGCGTTGGTGATGATCGAGACGGCAAAACCCAGCCGGCGCGCCTCGTTGGCGATGCGCAGCACCTCCCGGCGGTACAGCAGGGGTTCGCCGCCGGCGAGGTTAAGGCGCAGGGATTTCCAATCCAGTGCCTGATTCAGTGGATTGCGCGAGTTGCCCGGCCGGAAGAAGGCAGCCAGTTCTTCCAGCAGCTTCGTGCTGCGGGACTGGTCGTGGATCAGTTCGCGTCGGTTGCTTGCCTTGTCCCACTTTGCGTAGCAGTAACGGCAGCGGTAGTTGCAGGCTTCGGTGATGTGCCAGTTGATGACGAGTTCGTTATCGGGGGCTGAGTGGCGGGTCACGACGAGACTCCGGTGATGAGCGAAGCCCCACTGTGCCGGGCCTCTTCGGCTACCTCAACCAGACGACAGGGGGGGGACGTGACGTTTCACTGGCCCGAGGGAGACAGCTCCGACATACTTCTCAACGTCATCAACCAACCCGAACTTCATCATGGCAGCCATCCCGAATTTTGAAACCCTCCTGCTGGAGATCCGGAAAAGTCTTAGGCTCAAGAACCGTCACTCCACCGATAAGAACGAGGATTTCCGCGCCTACGGTCTGTTGCTCACAACTCACCGTGCAATGATGGCCGCCGAGCTCGATGCCATCTTCGAGGCCCTCGAGATGGATCCCGCAGCCCGACGGGATGTCAGCTTCAACATTCTGAGCTGGGTGAATTTCAATCAGGCCTTGGCTCAGAATATCTGGACCTGCCAGGCGAGCCCGCAACAGGTTGTATGGCACATGAGCGCGTACAGCTATGCGCCTGCGCTGGGGAGGTTGGTCGCCAACTGGAATCTGGGGCAAGCGTTCGACGCCGGCATGCCCGGTGGAGAGTTCTGGTTCCTGCCCATGCTGGACGAGAGCCGGACGCGGGTCAGTTTGCCGGTGCAGCACGTGCTGGCGTGGCTGATGGATCTCGTCGGCCTGCCCATGGATGAACTCAAGAAGGATGTCGGCGGAGCGCGGGCCAAGCGTGCCGATGCCCAAGACTCGATGGAGCGCTCGCTCTACCACTGGAAGGCCGGCGAGACACTGTTGGATGCCAAGTCGATCGAAAAGTACTTTCCGGATGATGCGTCACTGCGTTTCGATGGCACGTTCGAACCGGCAGCCGGGCTAACGGATGCCGAGCGTTTTGGGGCTGCACTGGCTTTTGTGGCGCAGAAAGGCATGGATGCCGAGCAACTGAGAGCGCAGATCCCGATGACCCAGCCTGGCCGGCTTGAAGCGATTCTCGCCGGAACCGCGACAGACGATGAGCAGCAGCTCTTCGTAGATCGCCTTGCCACGCGCTATGCCAGACCGGCGATGCACATTGTCCGCCAGCGGCTGCGCGTCGCACGCATGATGCAGGACGGCTATGAGCGGCTGGTCAAGTTCCTGTGCCCCGGGGTGGAGGCGACCTGCCCCGATCCTTACCGCAACAAGGTCTTGCAACTGTTGGAGCTCTTCAAGGCAGTCTTCAACCTGACGATTGAAGCCCACAAACACGGCACAAACGTGCAGGAAGAGAACGAGTGGTTTGAAGCGCAGATCCCGCCTCTGGACGCAGCCACCCTGTTCCTCTCGATCCTGCCGTCCCGTTTCGGCACGGCCTACCAAGAGCTGGGTGGGTTCCTGACACGGCGTTTCGCAGAGTTGGAGCCCGATGCGCCCCTGGCGGATCTGGTGCCCGTGACCGAGAAGGAGCTGCCGCGTATCGCCGCGTCTCGACTGCAACAGCTCGCCTCCGACCGGGTGAAGGATCGGCAAGTCGAACAAGTGCTGGACCGTATTCGCCGCTCGTCGGCGTGGCGCATTCTTCAGTCTGTAGACGATTACTGGGTCGTCAGTCAGGTGGCGCAAACCGCAAGCCTGCCGCCCAAGGCCCGTGCGGTAGCCACCAAGCGGATGCGTGAACTGGCACCGACGCCGTGGCATGCAATAGGCGCTGTCTTGATCGACCTCCACATGGCGTTCGACACCGAGGGCCGCGACCGGCCAAAAGACCTCGAACAGCATGTCGAGAGCTTGCTTGCCGAGGCAGAGGCCAGCCCGGCCCGCGAGGCGTACGCCTCCGTTCTGCTGCAGTACCGCGCCAAACATCATCTCGCGCGCAATGATTTCGAAGCTGCCAAAAAACTCTTCCGTGAGGCGCTCGACGCGGGGGCAGACCAACAGTTTGGCCCGTCGCGTGGCGAAATCGCGCGGGATCTACTGGCCATCGAAGTGGCGGATAGCCGGCTCGTTCCGGGCAACCACGAGAAGCCCTACCGCCACATGCTCGCGAATGGAATGATCGAGGGCGCAGAGGCATCCCTCGAGAACGTCGCGGCAGGAGCCGCCGAATACTTCTGGGATACGCTCTACCGGCCCTATCCTTCTTACTCCTCAAGGAGGCCAATAGCTGCGGAGCAGGCCCGCAAGATCATCGGCGAAACCATGGGCTTGATCGAGTGTGCCGACTGGGAGGGGCTGCGCGTCTGGTTGAAGCGCAACGCCGGCAACTTCTGTAAGAAGCGGCTCAGGGATGTGCGCGGCGATAGCGTCCTGATGATCTGGCTGAAGATGCTTCATACGTTTGAAGATAAATTGCCGGAGCTGGCTGTTCAGGTGCCTGCGGAGCTTCAAGGAGACGTAGCCAAGATGAAGGCGCACGTCGTCAAGCGGCGCCAGGCTATCTATCTGCTGATCGACAATTGGCCTGAGCAGGCGAACTTGCAGGATTTCAAAGGGCAGACGGCGCTGATGCTGGCAGCAGATCGAGGTGACCTGCCGATGGTGAAGGTCCTTCTCGAAGCCGGGGCTGATCTGAACATCCAGGACTACCTGGGCCGGACGGCCCTCCACTCGGCGGTCACAGGGGCATCGCCGGATTGTGTGTCAGCCATTCTCGCTCGGGGCCCGGACCTCACCCGGGTGTCGACCGCCGAGGGCAATAGCGCCCTTCACACGGCAGTCAGGATGGGATACCCAGCCACCGTGAAGCTGCTGAAGATTCCCGAACTCGTCGAGCGGACCAATCACGCCTACCTGACGCCCGTGCAGATGATGGCCGATATTCTTGACGATCTGTCAGGTTGGCGGGATTTGATGCGGAGGAAGAAACGGAAGACCGGGACCGATGCCGATTATCGGGAATGTGCGGCTGAACTCGGCCTGAGGTAAAAGGGGTGGATGGCGAACTGGCGGGCAGTCATGATCGTCTGCCGAGCCAGCTCTCACCGCCCTCCTGTTTCGTCATCCTCGCTGAAGGGCTCACCTGCGGGGATCTTTCGGGAAGGGCGCTTGCCCCCCGGACGACGGCAACCCCACCTCAGTGCAGCACCGCCCCTCGAAGCGGGCCTTGCCGGTAGAGAGGAAGCACGTGAATTACCTCCCTCGTCAGTCCGTGCCTGAGGCTCCAGCATCCGATTCGGCACGTGCTGGACATGACCTCGGCGGACGGCGACGAGTTTGCCTTCACCCTCTTCAAACATCTCGCGCAGATGTGATGACACAACAGTCTCTAACGAGGCACTGCGGAGTCAAACGGCCACCAACATTGACAAAACGGTGACACTTTGGCACCATACGTTTGCCTAGCTAATAACTTGTTTGGCGTTGCGTGAAGGGTCCGATCAAAATCGCGAACTCGCTGACTACTCGAACTCGCTGACTACTCGAACTCGCTGACTACTCGAACTCGCTGACTACTCGAACTCGCTGACTACTCGAACTCG
>NZ_BJNV01000054.1 GCF_006539865.1 Zoogloea ramigera | reverse complement strand
TATCATCAACCCCGCAAAAAATCAGGAAATCGGAACACCAACTATGATTTGCCGCACCATCAAGTCGATGGTGCCCATGGGCAGGATTGAACTGCCGACCTCTCCCTTACCAAGGGAGTGCTCTGCCACTGAGCTACATGGGCCTCACACACTCAACCTGGAGCGGGTGAAGGGAATCGAACCCTCGTCATAAGCTTGGAAGGCTTCTGCTCTACCATTGAGCTACACCCGCTTTACAACGCAACGACTCACATTCACCGCTCACGCCGCAGAACTCACGACTGAGCACACAGCTATAAACTGTTGGTGGAGGGGGAAGGATTCGAACCTTCGAAGGCAGTGCCGTCAGATTTACAGTCTGATCCCTTTGACCGCTCGGGAACCCCTCCAAGCGAGAAGCTGCGCATTCTAGACATCGTTTCCCGCGCTGTCAAACACTATCTGCGTCTTTTCGTGAACCGCCGCGGTGACACCTTCCTGCGACGACAAGAAACCGTGTTCAGGCCGCCTCATCATCGCCCAGCCGGAAACGGATAGGCACCACAACGACGCCCTCAACCGCCTCGCTTCCACGCCTGGCCGGAACGAAGCGCCAGTGCCAGACCGCGGTCATCGCCGCCTCGTCGAGCGCCTCGTGACCGGCGCTCTCCCTAACCCTGACCGCAGTCGGAATCCCTTCTGCGGACACCTGGACCTCCAGGCGCACCGTCCCTTCCAGCCCACGGCGGCGCGCAAGCATCGGGTAGGCAGGCTTCGGGTTGTCCAGATAGCGGGCGCCGAAACTCGGCGGCGCGTAGCTGGGTGGCGCAGCGGGGTGACTGGCAACGGGCGCGGGCGCAGCGGGAGTGATGACGGCAGGTGCCGCGTCAGCCTTGTGAACGGTCGTGACGGGGGCGCCGGCCCCGGCAGCGACGCTGGGTGTCGCGGGATCTGCGCGCGGCGCCACCATGCGCTGCGGCGGGGGCGCCACAGCCTCGGAACGGGGCGGCGTCTTCACCTGACGAGGTGGCTCCGGCGACACCCGATGCGGCGCGGGCGGCTGTGGGTGCGCAGGGCGGCTCGCCGCGGGCGCCTCGGCAGACTCCCGCGGCAACAGGCGGGCTTCGATGGGGCGCGGTTCCAGCACAGGCCTTGGCAGGCCGCTCCCCAGAGCCAGCACCAGGCCGTGGGCAACGATGGACGCGCCGACGGCGTAAAGGAGCCCCTTATCCCTCAAGCCGGCCTCCGACGGACAATCAGGATCAAGCTTGAGTAAGTCATGGTCACGAGAGGGCTTTCGGTGTTCAACGGGGACTCACGGCGATATCGGTGTCACGCGACGAGGCGTCACCCCGCACGGCAGGCGCCCACTGTGCCATCGGTGCCCCATGGCAACCTTGAACCCGATCAAGACACCAGGTGGACTTCACGACGAGGGCCTGATAGGGGCCGAATGCTACACGCTCACAGCGCGATGCGCCGCACCGACCAGGCTCCCATCGGCACTCGATGTTCAGACGACGCCCTGGCGCAGACCACTGCGGCGCGCCAGATGGAGGCCGACCAGGAAACTCGCAAACACCACCGCGATCACGCTGGCGCCGAGCAGCAGCTCCCTGCCCTCGCCCCACGCCTCAAGCCCGGGCAGGACCAACCGGGCGGCGCCGTAGGCGGCCACCAGCAGGCTGACGCCCGCCACCGCCACGGCCATCACCCGCGACGCGATGCGCGCCGCGCTGTCGGCCCGGGCGATGAGACGGGCCAGCCACAGGCCGTTGGCCCCATCGGCGAGCAGCATCCCGGCCATGAAGACCAGACCCAGCCCCAGCGCGTGCTGCCAGCCGCCGGCCTGCACACCGGCCACGGCGAACAGCGCAGCCTGGCTCACGGTGTCGAAGGACAGGGCGAACAGCGCCCCGACCATGGCGACGCCAGCCGGGTCCGAGACCCGCGCAAGACGCCCCAGCCAGCGCCCCTTCAGGCCCACCGGGCGCACCACCTCATGGGCCTCTGCGGCGAAGACTGCGCGCAGGTTGAGCACGCCCAGCAGCACCAGGAAAGCAATCGAAATCCAGGCCCCTGAAAATTCCAGCCATTCCGGCGCCGACCAGCCGCCGGAGAGCAGGCTCACCCCCAACGCGATGGCCACGACCACCGCCCCATGCCCCAGCGAGAACAAGCCGCCACAGAAGCGCGCCATCCGCGGCCGGGCCCGGGCGTTGTAGCGCGTCAAGCCGTCGATGGTGGCCAGGTGGTCCGCGTCGAAGCCGTGCTTCACGCCCAGCACGAATACCAGCAGGACGAGGGCAAAGCTGTCGGCAGGCAGGGGAGACATGGGGCCGGCACCGGGCAGGTAAGAAGCTTTTATTTTAGTGCACACACAGGGGTCACACCCACCCTGCGAGGAAAATCGACGCTCCAGCCAGCCTGTGGCAGCTCAGCTCCGCGGCCGATAGTGACCGTGGGAACGACTGTGCCCGTCGGCGTGGGAATGGCTGTGGGGCTGCTCCCGATATTCTGCGCTCACCAGATTCAACTGCCCGTGGCGGATGCCGGGGCGGGCGATGAGGGCATCGGCGAAAGCCCGCACCGCGTCGGTCGGCCCCCGCAGGATCACGCTTTCCATGCAGTTGTCGTGATCCAGGTGGGCATGCAGGGTCGCCACGCAGAGGTCGTGGTGGGCGTGCTGGTCGTGGGTCACCCGCTCGGCCAGTTCCCGCTCGTGGTGATTGAAGACGTAAGACAGGTTGGCGATGCAGTGGGGGGCGTCCTCCCGAGCCAGGCGGCTGGCCTCGATCTGGCTGCGCAGGATGTCGCGCACCGCCTCAGAGCGGTTGGAATAGCCCCGGGCGGCAATCAGCGCATCGAAGGCCTGGGCCAGCTCTTCGTCGAGGGAGATGGTGAAGCGTTCCACGGGCAGGCTCCGGATCGGGGTGAGCACATCATTCTGCCCGCCACATCTCGAGCCGGCAATCGGCCGGCCCTGCGATAATCCGCCGACCGACAAACCACCCAAGGACGCGTCCATGGCCCGCGTGATCATCGAGCTCCCCGAGCATTTTCTGTTCACCACCGACATCCCGATCTACATCGGCCACATCAACTACGGCCATCACCTCGACAATGCCGCCCTGATCGGCCTGCTCTCCGAGGCCCGGGTGCGTTTTTTCAAGTCCCTCGGCTATACCGAACTGGACGTGGAAGGCGTAGGCATCGTCGTCGCGGATGCCGCCATGCAGTACAAATCCGAAGCATTCCACGGCGAGACGCTGGTTTTCCAGATCACCCCCGCCGACTTCAACAAGTACGGCTGCGACCTGATGTGGCAGGCCAGCGACAAGGCCAGCGGCCGCGAGGTCGCCCGGGGCAAGACCGGCATTCTGTTCTTCGACTACACGGCGAGACGGCCGGCGCCGGTGCCCGAAGGCTTCCGGCAGCGTACCCAGGGCTGATCAGACGACCACATCCACCTGCTGCAGGGTGCCCGCGCCGCCAGCCTCGCGAAGATACACGCCCGAGCTGCGGACCGCCCCCAGCTCAGTGCCATCCTTGAGCGCAAAGGGCGTGGCGACCCGGTCGAGCCCCAGGGCGCCCACACCAGCCTCCGCCAGGCTGCGCACCGCACCACCGCCCTCGGCGTCCGGCGTCCACACACCGAGGCGGCCGAACACCGGGTCGGCCTCGTCGATCCAGCCGTTGGCGTCGCTGTCGTAGGCGGCCAGATCGGCGAAGCCGTCACCGCTGGTCGGCCCGAAGAGCTGGCGCCCGGATTCGACACGCCCGCCGCCGACGGCGTCGAGCACCAGAAAACCGCTGCCCTCACCGAGCAAGGGCATGTCCACCTCGTCGCCATTGCCCAGCAAGTCGAAGCTGAAACGCTGGCTGCGCAGGCTCGCCGCGTCGGCGCCGAAGTTGAGCACCAGCGGGTCTTTCGCCGCAGCGCTGCCGGCCCGCAGGCTGAGGCTGCGGGTCTCGCTCTCGTAGCGCTGCATCGACAGGCTCAGGCTGAAAGAAATGTCACGCCCGTCGGCGGTGCGCACCGTACCGGCGGCCTCGAAGCTGGCTGCCTCGTAGTGCTCGATGGTTTCACTGCGGGAATATTCGATGCCGAAGGCAGGCCGGCTGCCGCCCTGCCCTGCCGGCGCCTCTGCCGCCGCATCGGCCTGGATGTCCTCGCTCGAAAGCACCCGGATCGAGCGCCCGCTGAGCATCTCGACGATGGCCCTGACCAGCTCCAGCTTCGGGTCCAGCGGCGCATCCTCCGCCGCAGCCCCCGTCGCGGCGCTTTCGTCAGCCTGCAAGGCCTCCCGGGCAGCCTCGGAGACACGCACCTCGGGCAAGGCCCGGGCCCCCCGCTCCACCGCAGCGCCCTGGCCGACCCAGGCCGACAGGCTTTCCTTCACCTCGAGACGGGTCGCCTTGAGGCTGCTGGCCTGCAGCTCCAGGCTGGATTCAGAGATTTTCATTGCAGCACCACCTCATTACACCAAACACCTCTGAACTACGGCCATTTAGCCAGTGGCTTGAATGGACTCAGCAGATGCGCGGCAGTTGTTCGCTCGCCAGCCAGTCGACCATGCGGCGACCACCGAGGGCGGTCTTCATCTGCACGAAACAGCGCTCGTCGGCACACACCTCGCCGACCCGCGCCGCCCGGGCGCCGAGGGGGTGGGCGCGCAGCGCGGCCACGAGGGCGTCGGCCTCGTCCGCCGCGCAGATGGCGATGAGCTTGCCTTCGTTGGCGATGTGCAGCGGGTCGAGGCCGAGGAACTCGCAGGCCGCCGCCACCTGGGGATTGACGGGCAGCGCCATTTCGTCGAGGACGATGCCGACGCCGGACTGGCGCGCGATCTCGTTGAGGGTGGCCGCCAGGCCGCCGCGGGTCGGGTCGCGCAGCACCCGCAGGCCCGGCACCGCCGCCAGCGCAGACTCGACGAGACCGTGGAGCGCCGCCGTGTCGGAACGGATCCCGGACTCGAAGGCAAGCCCTTCGCGCCGGGCCATGATCGCCATGCCGTGGTCGCCCAGCGTGCCCGAGACGATCACCGCGTCGCCGGGCCTGGCGTTGGCGCCCGACAGCTCGCGCCCGGCCGGCAGCGCACCGACACCGGTGGTGGTGATGAAGATGCCGTCACCCTTGCCCTTTTCCACCACTTTGGTGTCGCCGGTCACCACCGGCACGCCCGCCTCCTTCGCGGCGGCGGCCATGCTGGCGACGATGCGGGCGAGCTCGGCCAGGGGGAAGCCTTCTTCGAGGATGAAGCTGGCCGCCAGATAGAGCGGCCGGGCGCCCATCATCGCCACATCGTTGATGGTGCCGTGCACGGCGAGGCAGCCGATGTCGCCACCCGGAAAGAACAGTGGCGAGACCACATGGGCGTCGGTGGCGATCACCAGCCGCTCGCCGGCGGCGGGCGCCGGCAGCACGGCTCCGTCGTCGCCCCGGCGCAGCCATTCGTTGTCGAAGGCGCGGCCGAAGACCTCGCTGATGAGCTGAAGCATGGCACGCCCCCCTCCGCCGTGGGAGAGATCGACGGCACCGCAGGCGAGATCGAGGGGGCGGACGTAGTTTTTTTTCATGATGGTGCGCGCCGCGGCAGCCCCGACCGCCACGGACGCGCCGTGGCTCAGGCCTGCCTCAGCTGATTGTCGGTGAGGTTCTTGAGTGTATCGGCGACAAGCCGTGCATGGTCGGCGCTCTCGGTGGTCTTGCTGCTGAAGGCCTCGATATCCTGCAACATGCCCGACACGCCAGACACGTCCTCCGCCTGGCGCCCGATCTCCTGGGCAACCCGGTTGATCTCGGCTGCCAGGGTCGAGATGTCGGCGCCGATCTCGCCGGCGCTGGTGCGCGACTTCTCGGCCAGCTTGCGCACCTCGTCGGCCACCACCGCGAAGCCGCGACCGGCCTCGCCCGCGCGGGCGGCCTCGATGGCGGCGTTGAGGGCGAGCAGGTTGGTCTGGTCGGCGATCTGCTGGATGATCTCGACGACGCCCTGGATCCGGCCACTGGAATGGGCCAGGTTGCGCGCGCTGCCGGCGGCGTCTCCGGCCTGGCGGGACAGCTCCTCGACGGTGTCGCCCACCTGGGCCACCACCTTCGCCTGCTCGTCGGTGGTGGCGGCGAGCACGCCCATCGAGGCATACAGGTCGCCCGCGCATTCTTCGAGCTGCAGGGCGGTGCTCTCGCGCAGGTCGCGGGACGACTTCAATGTGCGGCCCAGGCTGTTGAGGCCATGCACCACCGGCGCAATGCCCTCGTCGAAACTCGACGCGTCGAGCTGGCTGTCGAAGCGCTGGGCCTGGTAGTCGTCGATCTGGGTGACGATGAGCTTGGACAAGCCGGCCAGCTTGGCCCCCTGCCGACGCAGGAAAAATGCCTTGAACTCGCCGTAGTGCGCCACGAAGTAGTCCACGTAGTCGTCACGGAAGCCCGCGCCTTCCGGCACCCGGAAGAAGAACACCGCGGTGAGGGTCTGATTGAGGTTGAGGCCGAGGATCTCGCCGAAGGTCGAGAAGCCCGCCAGTTGGTCGCAGGGCAGCGCCTGGCGAACATGGGCGAGGTCCTTGTCGTTGTAGAGCCGCCGCAGGATGCAGTCGTTGAGGATGCCGGCCACCGGCGCACCGGGCTTGCCGGCCATGAAACGCCGGAAATCCTCTTCGGTACTCTGCACCAGCTTGGTCCGGCGCACCAGCAGCAGGTCGTCGCCCGGGGAGATGTCGCAGTAGAAATACACCCGCCTGGCCTCGACATCGACCCGCACCACCGAGCGCACGAAGATCTCCTTGCCGACCTGGATCGCAAAGGAAAAGTCGGCCAGCTTGGCTTCGAGCTCCCGCGGGGCGCAGCGAAAATGCGCGCACAGGGCGTCGATGAAGGACACCACGCGCCCATCGGCGTCGATCACTTCGCTCACGTAGCGCTGTTCGAGGGAGGCGTGGAGCACCGGGAAGTGCGGGCCGTCGGGCACGAAGTTCTGGCTCTTCAGCACCCCGAAGCGGGTGCCCCGGGCGACCTTCAGGAAGGCGATCAGGGCATGGTTCTCGAGGCGGCGGGTGCCGTCGTGGAGCCAGGTGTTGCGGAAGTCGAACTTGCCCCCTGCCGAGCCGCCCACGAACAGGCACGGGAAGCGCCCGGAGTCGTACAGCGCCTCCATGAAGAAGGATTCGGAGGCCGACAGGCCGTCAAAGAGGACGCACGCCAGCGTATCCCGGTGGTCGATCTCCATGCCCACCTGCAGCGCCTGGATGTTGCGGGCGATCCGGGCGACCCGCTCCTTGACCGGCATGTCGACGTCGCCCCGGCGGATGTCCTCGCAACCAAGGGGCACCGCCACAACGCTGGCCTGGGCGATCAGCGAGGCATCGAAGCACTGCAGCACCACCCTGCCCCACTGATCGCCGGTGTTGCAGTAGAGGCCTTCGCCCGCCGAACACAGCTCACCGGCGGTGGAGCACAGCATGATCGGCACCCCGGGGAAGCGGCGGGTCACCGTGCGGGCAACCTGATCGATGTCGAGGTGGGGCGACACGTAGGCGTTGATGAAAGTCGGCTTGATCGACAGGGCGGCAAGCGCCTGCTCGAGCTCTGCGGCACGGCACTGCAGCATGGCGACGCCCGACATGGACGTTCCGCGCAGTTTGCTGAAAAACTTCACTTGTTGTCTCCTCGCTCGGCCTGGTGCAGACCATTTGAAGCTCTATCGGCGGCGAGGCGAGAAATCTGAAGCAGAAATCAGTGGGGGCCGGCTGGGTCGCGGACACGCCCGTAGGTGTAGTGGGCGGCGCAGGCGCCCTCGGAGGACACCATGCAGGCCCCCATCGGCGTGTCGGGCGTGCACACGGTGCCGAACAGCTTGCAGTCGAGGGGCGCCTTGACCCCACGCAGGATGGGCCCGCATTCGCAGGCCTTGTGGTCGGCCACCGGCACATAGACGAGCCCGAAGCGGGCCTCGGCGTCGAAGGCGGCGTAGCGCTCGTGGATGCGCAGCGCCGAGCGGGGCAGCACCCCGAGGCCGCGCCATTCGAAACTCTCGCGCAGCGCGAAGACATCCGCCATCAGCGCCTGGGCCTTGAGGTTGCCGTCGTCGGTGACGGCCCGGGTGAACTCGTTCTCGACCTCGGCGCGGCCATCGTTCACCTGGCGTACCAGCATGAGGATCGCCTGCATCACGTCGAGGGGCTCGAAGCCGGCGATCACCACCGGTTTCCGGTACTCGGCGGCAAAGCGGGCGTAGGGGCGGCTGCCGATCACGGTGCTCACGTGGGCCGGGCCGATGAAGCCGTCGAGGGCCACGCCGCCCGGCGCCCGGGCTTCGGGGGCGTCGAGGATCGCGGCGATCGCCGGCGGGGTCAGCACATGGCAGCACAGCACGCTGAAGTTGGCGAGGCCCAGCGCCGCCGCCTGGCGGATCAACAGCGCAGTGGGCGGCGTGGTGGTCTCGAAGCCGATCGCAAAAAAGACAACCTGCCGCCCGGGTTCGCGGCGGGCCAGCGCCAGCGCCTCGGCGGCCGAATAGACCATGCGGATGTCGGCACCCTGCGCCCGAGCGCGGAGCATCGTGAGCCCCGCCGAGGCCGGCACCCGCAGCGTGTCGGCGTAGGTGCACAGGGTGACGCCCTCGTCGAGGGCCAGCCGGATCGCCTGGTCGATGCGCCCGATGGGCAGCACGCAGACCGGGCAGCCCGGGCCATGGATCATCCGGACCTGGGGCGGCAGCAGGTCGGCCAGGCCGTAGCGGGAGATCGCGTGGGTGTGGCCGCCGCAGAACTCCATGAAGGCGTAGCGGCGCGCCGGGCTGGCCTCGCGGGCGATGGCGGCGGCAATGCCGCGGGCCAGTTCGCCGTCACGAAACGCGTCCACGTATTTCATGGGCACGCCCCCGCGCCGCCCACGTCGAGGCCGGCCTCGGCCATAAGCGCCAGCGTGCGGGCCGCCTCGTCGGGGTCGAGCCGGGTGAGCGCGTAGCCTACGTGGATGATCACGTAATCACCCACCGCGACATCGTCCACCAGTTCGAGGGAGATGGCCTTGCGAACGCCGCCCAGGTCTACCAGGGCCTGGTTGTCGGGGAGGAGTTCGACCACGCGGGTCGGGATGGCGAGGCACATGGGATCAGTCCTTGCTGGCGGCCTGGCGCGCCTTGCGCTCGGCCGTGTAATGCCACCAGGGCCGGGCCGGCTCGCCGGCCATGAAGCGCGTCGCGGCGATGAAGGTGTCGAGCAGGCAGGGGTCGTGGCAGAAGCCGCGGCGGGCGTTGAGCTCGGCGTACAGGGCCCACGGGTCGCGGCCGACGAGCCCAATCGGCGCCGTGATGCCGAGGGCCCGCAGTTCATCGGCCACCGCGCAACCGACGTTGGGGATGTCTTCGAGCCGGCGCACGCTGCCCGGCGTGTGAGCCGATTTTTTCAAGTCGCAGGCCCCGTCATGAGCTGCGCCCGGGCGACCCAGGCCTGGCCGAGGGCGATGCCGCCGTCGCCAGGGGGCACGTGCTGGGCCTCGAAGACGGCCAGCCCGCGGGCCATCAGCTTGCTGCGCAGGCCGGCAGCCAGCACGCGGTTGTGCAGGCATCCGCCGGCCAGCGCCACCCGCCGCAGCCCGCTGGCCTCGGCGGCTTCGCCGATCCAGTGCTCAAGCCCGTCGACGAGGCTGGCGTGGAAATGGGCGGCACCGCGCTCGGGCGTGGTTTCTTCGGCCAGCTGATTGAAGAGCGGGTAAAGGTTGAGCACAAGGGGCCCGTCGGGCGAGCGACGGTCGATGTGATAGCCGCCGGGCAGGGGCAGCGCCTTGCCATAGGCTCGGGCGGCGGTCTCGAGGAGCATGGCCGCCTGACCTTCGAACGTCATCGTCTCGCACAGGCCCAGCAAGCCGGCGGCGGCGTCGAAGCAGCGGCCGAGGCTGGTGGTCGGTGGGCAGCGGGTGCCGCGCGTCAGCATGTCGAGCACCTGAGCCACATGGGGCTGGTGGGCGAAACGCCGGGCAGCCTCGTCGGCGCCTCCGAGGGCGTGCAGCACGGCACAGGCCATGCGCCACGGTTCGCGGGCCGCGCGGTCGCCCCCGGGCAGGGGCAGCGGGGCGAGATGCCCCAGGCGCTGGAATTCGGCCCCGTCCACCTGCAACAGTTCGCCGCCCCAGGGCATGCCGTCGGTGCCGAGGCCGACCCCGTCGGCGGCGAAGCCGAGCACCGGGCCATCGAGACTATGCTCGGCGCACACGGCCGCGATGTGGGCGTGGTGATGCTGGACGGCGACCGCCGGCACGCCCAGGCGCGCCGCCATCTCGAGCGCCGCGCGGGTGGAGTAGTAGTCGGGGTGAGCGTCGTGGGCCACCGCCGCCGGGCGCACCGACAGGATGGTCTGCAGGTGCTCGGCCGCCTCGTCGAGCGCGGCGCAGGCGGCCGGGCTGTTGAGGTTGCCGATGTGCTGGGATAGAAAGGCCTCGCGCCCGCGGGCCATGCACAGGGTGGCTTTGAGATGAGCGCCGAAGGCGAGCACCGGCGGGCCGGCCTCTTGAAGCGGCATCGCGAGCGGCGTGAAACCCCGCGCCCGGCGCAGGAACTGGACGCCCGCCCCGGCGGCCTCACCCGGCCCGACGGGCAGGTCGGAGCGCAGGCGGAGCACCGAATCGTCGCAGCGTACGACGATGTCCCGGTCGTGCATCAGGAGCACGTCGGCGATCTCGGCGAGACGCTCGAAGGCTTCGTCGTTGCCCTGCACGAGGGGCTCGCCGTGGGGGTTGGCGCTGGTCATCACCAGGGCCAGCGGCTGGGCTTCGGCGAGCCAGGCGGTGCCGGCGGGGCGGCCGGCGGCCTCGTGGAAGAGCAGGTAATGCAGCGGCGTGTAGGGCAGCATGATGCCCACTTCGTCGAGCCCCGGCGCGATGCCGGGCAGGCGGGCGTCGAAGCCGGCCTGCTTGTCGAGCAGCACGATGGAGCGCTCGGCGCTCTCGAGGGTGGCTGCCGCCGCGCCGCCCAGCCGGGCCAGCGGGGCGACGCTGGCAAGATTGGCGAGCATCAGCGCCAGGGGCCGGTCGGGGCGCTGCTTGGATGCCCTCAGGCGGGCCACGGCCGCAGCGTTGGCCGCGTCGCAGGCCAGGTGAAAACCACCCAGGCTCTTGATCGCCACGATCTCGCCCAGGCGGATGCGGCGCAGGGTCTCGGCGATCGCATCGCGCGCCAGGGCCGGCACGCCGTGGGGCTCGAACAGGCTGAGCCGCGGCCCGCACACCGGGCAGGCGTTGGGCTCGGCATGGAAACGCCGGTCGCCCGGGTGGGCATATTCGGTGGCGCACGCGGGGCACTGCTCGAAGCCGGCCATGCTGGTGCGGGCGCGGTCGTAGGGCAGGCTGCGGGTGATGGTGTAGCGCGGCCCGCAGTGGGTGCAGTTGATGAAGGGGTAACGCCAGCGGCGGTCGGCGGGGTCGAACAGCTCGGCGAGGCACGCCGGGCAGACGCCTACATCGGGCCCGATGGCGGTGGCCACGGTGCCGCCGGCGCTGGGCAGGATCGCGAAATCACGGCGCCCGTCCTCGGGCGGGATCACCTCCGGCTCGACGGTGTCGATGCGCGCCAGGGGCGGCGCCTCGGCCACCAGACCGCGGGTGAAGGCTTCGACCAGCGGCTCGCTGCCCTGCACCTCGATCTCCACCCCGCCACCGTCATTGCGCACCCAGCCGACGAGGCCGAGGCTGCGGGCATAGCGATAGACGAAGGGCCGGAAGCCCACCCCCTGGACCACCCCGCGCACCCGCAGCCGGCGGGCGACGCGGGTCGGGTCGACGACGATCAGCATCGGACGCTCACCCTGCCCTGCCGCTGTTGGCGGCGGGCTCGAGGTCAGCCTCCGCAACGGGATCGGCAGCGGCGTCACGCAGCCCCGCCAGCCGCTCGGCCCGGGCGATGCGGGCGGCCTTCCGGCGGGTCAGCAGCCAGTCCAGCCAGGCCTCGAAACCCTCACCGGTGCTGGCTGACAGCGAGATCACTTGAAGGCGCGGGTTGACCCGCAGCGCAAATTCGATGGTCTTGTTCACGTCGAAGTTCAGGTGGGGCAGGAGGTCGATCTTGTTCACCAGCATCAGGCTGGCGGCGGCGAACATGTCGGGGTATTTGAGGGGTTTGTCCTCGCCCTCGGTGACCGACAGCACGACCACCTTGGCCGCCTCGCCCAGGTCGAAGGCCGCCGGGCAGACCAGGTTGCCCACGTTCTCGACGAGCAGCACGCCGCCTTCGGGCGGCGCGAGCCTCTCCATGGCGATCCCGACCATCCGCGCATCCAGATGACAGCCCTTGCCGGTGTTGATCTGCAGCGCCGGAGCGCCGGTGGCACGGATGCGCTCGGCGTCGAAGCTGGTTTGCTGGTCGCCCTCGACGACGCTCACCGGCACCGGCTGGGGCAGGGACTGCAGCGCGGCGATCGTGCGCACCAGCAGGCTGGTCTTGCCGGAGCCGGGGCTGGACACCAGGTTGAGGGCCAGAACGCCCCGCTCGGCGAGCCAGCGGCGGTTGTCGGCGGCGAAGCCATCGTTTTTGGCGAGGATGTCCTGCTCGATCTTCACCATCTGGGCCTGGCTCATGCCCGGCGCGTGGGCGCCCGCCGGGCCATGGCCGAAGTGCAGGCTCCCCTCGCCCGCCTCCCCGCCCGCCGCGTGCGCAGACGCCGGAGGGGCGGCCTCAGCCTGGGCGCGGGTCGCCTGGCGGCGCCCGACCGGCGCCCAACGATAGGCAGGTTTCGCCCCTTCACCTTCGATGCGGGTCTCCCCGCTGCCACAGCCGCACACATTGCACATTTCAAACCGCCTTCACTCGATTTCAAGCTCCTTGACCCGCATCTCGGTGCCGCCGCTCGCCTGCACCTGGTAGCTGCCGCAGCGCGGGCAGGCATCATACAGGGCCGCAATCGGCACCGTCTCGGCGCACCGGGCACACCAGCCGCGCCCCGGCAGGCTGTCGATCTGCAGCACCGCGCCCTCGGCGATGCTGTCTTTCATCACCAGATCAAAGCAGAAGCGCAGGCTGTCGGGCTCGAGGGCGGCGAGCTGGCCGATCTCCAGCACAACCGTTTTCACCTTTCGGAAGCCCTGCCTGCGCCCCGCGTCCTCGACGATCTGGCGGATGCCTTCCGCCAGCGACATTTCGTGCATTACCGGTCTCCACCGCGGTGGCGGCGCAGCCTGCAAGCCGCCCGCCCAACACCTCTTGATGCCACGATACCCTTTTCACGGGTTGAATTGCGAGCCGCCGCACACAGCGCAAAATCGTCCGCTCCCGAACGAAATACACGGACGGACACAATTCGAGCGCCGGAAACGCCTTTGTCATGAGAAAATGCCGGCCGATACGTGCGCTCCAACACGCCATCTGCGTCAAACCCGGTGTGCGGAGCGTATGACTTATTTCGCACCCACCCACAACTTCGCTGAACCCAGGCCCGCGCCTGCTTTATCTTCGCCCCATGAAAGCCCATCTTCCAGCCATCGCCGTCCTGATCGCACTCGCCTCACCCATCCAGGCCCTCAGTGCCGCAGCCGACAACGGCCGCCCCGCTGCGGCAGCACCCGCCAAGCCGAGCGTAGATGACACGGCCCTCACGACCCCGGTCCGGATCAGCCGCTGGGAAGACTCCGGCCTGAAGCCCCAGGTCGCCCAGGAATGGGCGAGTTACGGTTTCAAGCCCCAGGAGGCCGTCGACTGGCTGGGCGCAAGCTTTGCGCCGGTGGTGGCCCGCACCTGGGCCGACAAGGGCTTCGACCCCCAGGAGGCCCGCAACTGGCTGGATTCGGCGCGCAGCACGACCACCCTGATGGCCGACCTCGACCGCTCCGACCCCAGCGAATGGAAGCGCGAAGGCTTCACCCCCGCCGACCGGCTGGCCTGGTGGGAGGCCGGCTTCGCCTTCGAGGACGCGCTGCAACTCGCCCGCAGCGGCATGAGCCCCGCCGAAGCCGCCTGGCACGGCCACGAGAAACTCAAGGAGCTGCGGGCCAAGAGTGCCGCCAAAACAGAGGCCCAACCAGCGGCGGCTCCGGCCCTCAACCCGGAAGCCATCTGGGAGATCATCGCCCCCCACGTCAAGGCCGCAGGACTCGCAGCGCTGGCCTTCTGTGCCGTGCTCGCAGCCTATCTCCTGCGCCGGCGCTCACAAATGCACCGCAAGCGCTCGGCCGACCGGCACAAGGGGCCTGGCGCCCACCACCCCGCACGCCAGGAGCCCGGGGTCGCCGCGCCGATCAGCGAAGCCCCAGCCAGTGCCGCCCCGGAGAGCGTGCCGCCCAGCCAGGACACCGCAGCGAACACCACATCCGTTCCCGATCAGGCTGCACAAAAACGGAGCGGCCGGCCCGCCCGACGCTACGCCCTGATCCGCAGCGCCAACCCCCACTGCATCCACTGCAAGAGCACCAATGTGCGCACCTCGCGCATCCAGCCCCACAAATTTGCCGGGATCAACTTCACCGAATACTTCCGCTGCAAGCACTGCGGAAAACACTTCGCCATCGTCAGCTACACGCCCATCCTGCTGGTGGCGGGCAGCATCATCCTGACGCTGACGGCGCTCACGGTGGGCCTCCTGTACGCGGTGTCGGGCAAGTGAGCAACACGGCCATGAACACCCCAAGGCAATCTGGAGAAGCGCAGCCCCTCGCCATCGCTGCCACCGACTTCGACGACCCCCGCAGCTGCGACGACTTCCTCGCCCTCCTCGACCACTACATGCAGAGCCCGACGGGCAACGGCGAGCCGATGAGCGACGAATTGCGCCAGCGCCTGCCGGCAGAGCTGCGCCGGCGGCCCCAGGTGCTCAGCTACATCGCCTACCGGGTATCCGACACCGGGCAACGCGCGGTCGGGCTGATCAACTGCGTGGAGGGCTTCTCGACCTTCGCCGGCCGGCCGCTGCTCAACGTGCACGACATCGTGGTGCACGAGGATTTCCGCCGCCAGGGCATCGCCCGGGCCCTTCTCGCGCATGTAGAGGCGATGGCTCGCCAGCGGGGCTGCTGCAAGCTGACACTCGAGGTGCTCGAAGGCAACCACGGTGCCCGCCGCGCCTACCTGGATTTCGGCTTCGAGGGCTATCAACTCGACCCCGCCATGGGCCAGGCTCTGTTTTTCGAAAAGAAGCTCGGCTGACGCCCGGCCAGGCGGCCCACCGTCGCAAGAACACGCAGGGCAACCGCGCGCCCTTGCCCGCAGGCAGGGGCTTGTATGCCCAAGCCGTTCCCGGGGCGCTCTCAAGGAAACGCAGGCCACCCCGAGTTTCCTTGCCCCCACGGGGGGGGCGGGCTGGGCTGAGCCCAGCCACGGAGCGCTCAGACAGCCAGCCACTCCTCCATCAGGTGGTATTCATTGCCACGCATGTCCTGCTTGAAACGCCCGTAGCCCTCCGACGAGGAATACCCGCCCAGGTCGAAACGCTCGCAGCCCAGACGGCCCATGGCCTGGGCCGCGTGCCACAGCAGGAAGTTGCCGGCCTTGGCCTGGCGCGCCTCGGGCCCGTACCAGCCCACGAAGTACTCGGCGCTGCGGCCGAAGCGGAAGACGACCATCCCGGCGAGCGGTTCGCCGTTCAGCAGGGCCCGCGCCACGAAGAAGTCGTCCGGCGCCTCACGCTGCAACGCCCGCAGGAAAGTCACCGTCGTCCCGGAAAAACCCTTCTCCTGCATGTGCTCGGCGTGGCGCGCCAGCATCCAGTCCACAGCCTCCGGCGCCGTGGACAGCTCGAAGACGAGGCCGCTCCGCTCCGCCACGTTGAGGTGGTTACGCCAGTTGGCCGCCAGTTGCCTGCGCAGGGCCTCCTCGCCCAAAGTCAGATCGAGCGTCGCCGAGCACCAGCCGGCCACCCCGCGGGTCCGGAAACCCATCGTCCGCAGCCAGGCCCGCAGCGACGCCGACTCCACCAGCCCCGGCGCCATCAGCAGCACACCGCGGCGTCCGAAACGCCAGCGCTGGCGCAAGGCGGCATAAACCGCCCGCCCGTCCGCATCCGACGGACGGACCGCCATGAACTGGGGCCCGCGGTTGATCCGGGCCGCCACCGGCAAACCGAGCAGACGCTTGACCAGGACCTGACAGATGGCCAGCGGCCGGCCGTGCTGTTCGAACACCAGCCGCTCCACACCCCAGCCCTCCGCCGCCTTGGCCTCGCCATAGACCCAGGCCTGCACCATGTGTGGCATCGGCAGCTGGCGGTAGAGACGCTCCCACTCGGCACGCACCACGATCTCACGGACGAGGCACGCCGGACCGTAGGCGGGGGAGGAGACGAGGGCAGATGTCATGATCGGTCGAACCTGTGATGATGAATGCGATGCTAGCGGATGACAGGCCTGCCCGGAATGGAGTCACGCTCGGTGCGCAAAGCCCCCTTCGAGAACCCCTGATCGCCTTCCAGGAGGAACAATTCAACAAATACAATAAAAAAAGAGCCTAACTCACGTTAGGCTCTTGATACTACAAAATCCGACAAATTCAGGATTGAATTTGTGTGACATCCCTCACGGCGCCGGTGTCTGCACTGGTCGTCAGCGCCGCGTAGGCCTGCAGGGCCGCCGACACATGACGCACCCGGTTGGCGGGCTTCCAGCCGCGGGCGTTCTGGGCTTCACGACGACTCGCCAGGTCGGCTTCGCTCACCGCCAGGTGAATGCGGCGGTTGGGGATGTCGATCTCGATGACGTCGCCCTCCTCCACCAGGCCGATCGCGCCGCCACAGGCCGCCTCGGGGGAGGCATGGCCGATGGAGAGGCCCGAGGTGCCGCCGGAGAAGCGCCCGTCGGTCAGGAGCGCACAGGCCTTGCCGAGGCCCTTCGACTTCAGGTAGCTGGTCGGGTAGAGCATTTCCTGCATGCCCGGGCCGCCCTTCGGCCCTTCGTAGCGGATCACCACCACGTCGCCGGCGACGATCTGATCGTCGAGGATGCCGGCGACGGCGTCTTCCTGGCTCTCGAAGACACGGGCGCGGCCGGTGAATTTCCAGATGGACTCATCGACACCGGCGGTCTTCACGATGCAGCCCTTCTCGGCGATGTTGCCGTACAGCACGGCGAGGCCACCGTCCTGGCTGAAGGCGTTGGCCTTGTCACGGATCACGCCGTGGCTGCGGTCCATGTCGAGCTCGTTCCAGCGGCGGTCCTGGCTGAAGGCGACCTGGGTCGGCACGCCGCCCGGGCCCGCCTTGTAGAAACTGAACACGCCCGCATCGTGGGCCTGCATGACGTCCCAGGTGGCCAGGGCTTCGGCCATGGTCTTGCTATGGACGGTGGGCAGGTCGGTATGCAGCAGACCGGCGCGGGCGAGTTCGCCCAGGATCGCCATGATGCCGCCGGCGCGGTGAACGTCCTCGATATGCACGTCGGCCACCGCCGGCGCCACCTTGCACAGGCAGGGCACCTGGCGGGAGATACGGTCGATGTCCTGCATCTTGAAGTCGACACCGGCCTCCTTGGCCGCGGCCAGCAGGTGCAGCACGGTGTTGGTCGAGCCGCCCATCGCCACGTCGAGGCTGATGGCGTTCTCGAAGGCCTTGTAGCTGGCGATGGAGCGCGGCAGCACCGACTCGTCGTCGTGCTCGTAGTAGCGGCGGGCCAGATCGACGATGCGCCGGCCGGCTTCCTTGAAGAGGCGCTCCCGGTCGACGTGGGTGGCCACCACGGTGCCGTTGCCCGGCAGCGACAGGCCGAGGGCCTCGGTGAGGCAGTTCATCGAGTTGGCGGTGAACATGCCGGAGCAGGAGCCGCAGGTCGGGCAGGCGGAGCGCTCGATGGCGTTCACCTCTTCGTCGGAGCAGCTGCTGTCGGCGGCCTTGACCATCGCGTCGACGAGGTCGAGGGAGATCACCTTGGACTCCCACTTCACCTTGCCGGCCTCCATCGGGCCACCGGAAACAAAGATCGCCGGAATGTTGAGGCGCAGCGCGGCCATCAGCATGCCCGGGGTGATCTTGTCGCAGTTGGAGATGCACACCATCGCGTCGGCGGTGTGGCCGTTGCACATGTACTCGACGCTGTCGGCGATCAGGTCGCGGCTGGGCAGCGAATACAACATGCCGCCATGGCCCATCGCGATGCCGTCGTCGATGGCGATGGTGTTGAACTCCTTGGCCACGCCACCGGCTGCTTCGATCTCGCGGGCGACCAGCTGGCCGAGATCCTTGAGGTGCACGTGGCCGGGCACGAACTGGGTGAAGCTGTTCACCACGGCAATGATCGGCTTTTCGAAATCGCCGTCCTTCATGCCGGTGGCTCGCCACAGGGCGCGGGCGCCGGCCATGTTGCGACCGGCGGTGGAGGTGCGGGAACGGTACTGGGGCATCTGGGGGGCTCCGTCTTGTAGCAAATGGGCTGTTGCCAATTTTGTATTTTAGCCCCGGAACCCCGCGCTGACGCCACGAGATACGGAACTTGCCGTCGAAAAGCCGTCAGACGCGGAAACGGGACACCGCCTGCTGAAGCTCGACGGCCAGCCTTTCCATCTCGCGGGCGGCATCGGCCGTCGTCTCGACGGCGGCGTTGTTGTCGCGGGCCATCTCGGCGATCGCCTCAATCCCTGCCGCCACCTCGGCGCTGGCGGTGCGCTGCTGTTCGGTCGCCTCGGCAATCTCGTCGAGGCCATGGCCCACCGCCACAACCGACTCGTTGGCCGCCGCGATGGCCGTCGACACCATCGCGACCGCAGCCCGGCTGGACTCCAGATGTTCGAGGCCGGCGTGGACCGCCTCGCGCACGGCCACCGACTGCCGTGACAGACTGGTGGTGACGCTGTCGATGTCGCCCGCCGAGCGGGCCGACTTTTCGGCCAGCTTGCGTACCTCGTCGGCAACCACCGCGAAGCCGCGCCCCTGCTCGCCGGCGCGGGCCGCCTCGATGGCCGCGTTGAGCGCCAGCAGATTGGTCTGCTCGGCGATCTCGCGAACCTCCTGGGTCATCGTGGTGATCGAGGTCGAGGAGTCGACGAAGTGCTCGACCGAGTCGGCCATTTGCCGCACGGCGGCCTCCGCCTGATCCACCTCGGCAACCAGGCGGACCAGGGTCTGGGCGCCCTCGCCGGAGCGGCGCAGGCTCTCCTGGGAGCGCCCATGCACGCGCTCGGCGCTCGCGGCGACGCTGGCGATACCCTCCGCGACGTTCTCGACGGCCGCGGCGACCTGCCCGGAATGTTCGTTCTGGCGCCGCGAGCCGTCGGCGACCTGGACCGCCCCGCTCGACAACTGACGCGCCGAACTCGTGACCTGCCCGGCCGACTCACCGACCTGGCGGACCAGCTGTGCAATCGTGGCGAGCATCGCGTTGAAGGTGGCCGCGGTCTGGCCGATCTCGTCGCGCCCTGCCACCTGAAGGCGCCGGGTGAGATCACCCTCACCCTTGGCGATCTCGGCGAGGCTGGCGTTCATCTCGGTGAGCGGCCCCACGACAAAACGCCGCACGAAAAACACCACGAAGGCGATCAGCGGCAGCGACACCACCAACGCGCTCACGATGCTCTTCCACATGAAGGTGTCGACAGCGGCGTTCACCTTGTCGAGGGACACCTTCATGCTCACCAGCCCCAGCGGCGTCCCCGCCGGAACCTGATGGCAGGCGATGCAGTTCTTGCCCAGGTAATTCTCGGACGCCAGCGCCGGCATGACGACGCGCAGATACTCGCCGGCTACCGGATCGCGCTCGACCCGCAGCACCTCGGCGCGCCTCTCGAGAGCCTCCCGCTCGTCGGCGTCGAGCTGCGGGATCGGCCGGTTGCCCGGGCCATACTGGCGGCTGACGCCCTCACCGCGGATCACTTCGAGGTCCTTGATGACAGACAGCTGCTTGATCTGATCGAGGAACACCTCCCGCTGCCCGACCGTGCCGGTGATCATCATGCCGGTGAGGCCCGCCATGGTCATCTCATGGATGCTGCGGGCGAAATCCTGCGCCTGGTCGATGGCCGTTTCACGATTGACGCGGGTCTCCCACACGATCATGCCGCCCCAGGCGAACAGGAGCATCAACCAGATCGCACCGGTCAGGCGCAGGGAAATAGGCGTATCGGCGAGTTTGCGCATGCAATTCTTCCTTGGTTCAGGCGATGCCCTCGACAGGGGCCCGCAATGACTGAGCCTGTTTACGGCCTAGGCCAAAGGCCTCTGAACTGCAAGGAAGTAAATTAATGCGCGCTCAGGCGCCAGGTTTGGCGGCCGGGCGGGTGTTGAGGCGCTGAGTGGCAGCGTTCCAGTCGCCCTTGGCGAGGGTCGGCCACACGGCGAGGGCGCGATCGATGGACTCGTCGATCAAGTCAAACTCCTCACGCCGGGGAGGCTTGAGGACGAAATTGACCACTTCGTTGCGATCACCCGGGTGGCCGATGCCGACCCGCAGACGCCAGAAATCCTGGGTGCCCAGGTGGGCGGTGATGTCCTTGAGGCCGTTGTGGCCACCGAGGCCACCGCCGAACTTGAGGCGCAACTGGCCAGGGGGGATGTCGAGCTCGTCATGCACGACGAGGATCTCGGCCGGTGTAATCCGGTAGAAACGCGCCAGCGCGGCCACCGACTGGCCGGAGCGGTTCATGAAGGTCTGCGGCATCAGCAGCCACACGCCCTCGCTGCGGGCGTTGGCTGCCAGGCCGTGAAAGCGGGCCTCGCGGCTGAAGGAAACCCCCAGCTCGCGCGCCAGGCGCTCACAAAACCAAAACCCGGCGTTGTGCCGGGTTTGGGCGTACTCGTCGCCGGGATTGCCGAGGCCGACGATGAGCTTCGGTGCAGGCTGGCTCATCGTGCGTTCGACCTCGTCAATACCCGCCGCGGGATCAGGCTGCCGGAGTTTCTTCGGCGGCTTCGTCACCACCGCGAATAGCCAGGATGGTGGCCACGACCGGGTCTTCACCGTGGGCCAGGACCTTCACGCCAGCCGGCAGGGTCAGATTGGAGACGTGGATGGACGCGCCGGACTTGAGATCCTTCAGGTCGACCTCGATGAACTCCGGCAGGGCGCCCGGCAGGCACTCGACGGTCAGTTCGGTGTAGGGGTGGGACACCATGCCGCCTTCGAGCTTGACGCCCGGAGCGATGTCGGCGTTGATGAAGTGCAGCGGCACCTTCACGTGGATCTTGTGGGTGGCGTCGACGCGCTGGAAGTCGAGGTGCAGCACTTGCTGCTTGTACGGGTGCCACTGGGTGTCCTTCAGGATCACGGCCTGGGTGGCGCCGTCGAGCACCATGCTCAGCACGGACGAGTGGAAGGCTTCATTGCGCAGGGCGTGGTAGATCTCGTTGTGATCGACCTCGACCTGTTGGGGGGCGGCACCGCCGCCGAAGACGATGGCGGGAACACTGCCGGCGCGACGCAGGCGGCGGCTCGCACTCGAACCCTGGACGTCACGCGCTTTGGCGTTGAATTTGATGGTCATGCTTGATACTCCAGATTTAAACCCCGTCCGCGACCAGACAAGGCGTGAAAAAAGCCGGCGGGCACCCCCACCGGCTCGAAACTTGACGGCTTACTCGCAAAACAGCGAGCTGACCGATTCTTCGTTGCTGATCCGCAGCATCGTGTCGGCCAGCAGTGCGGCGATCGACACGGAGCGGATGCGACTGCAGGCCCGGGCCTCGTCGGACAGCGGGATGGTGTCGGTGACAACCAGCTCGTCGAGGTCGGATTCGTTGATGCGGGAGATCGCCGGGCCGGACAGCACCGCGTGGGTGCAGTAGGCCATCACGCGCTTGGCGCCGTTTTCCTTGAGCGCCTGGGCGGCTTTGCAAAGGGTGCCGGCGGTATCGACGATGTCGTCCATGATCACGCAGGTGCGGCCTTCGACCTCACCGATGATGTTCATCACCTCGGACACGTTGGCCTTGGGACGACGCTTGTCGATGATGGCCAGGTCGCACTCGAGGCGCTTCGCGAACGCACGGGCACGCACCACACCGCCCACGTCCGGCGAGACGACCATCAGGTTCTCGTACTTCTGCTTTTCCAGGTGATCCAGCAGCACCGGGGCTGCGTAGATGTTGTCAACCGGAATGTCGAAGAAACCCTGGATCTGGTCGGCGTGGAGGTCAACCGTGAGGACACGCTGCACGCCGGCGGCCTGGAGCATGTTGGCGACCAGCTTGGCGGTGATCGGCACACGGGCCGAACGGGGCCGCCGATCCTGGCGTGCATAGCCGAAATACGGAATCGCTGCGGTGATGCGGCCAGCGGAAGCCCGCTTCAGCGCATCCACCATGATCAGCAATTCCATGATGTTGTCGTTGGTGGGAACGCAGGTCGGCTGAAGGACGAAGACGTCCTTGCCGCGTACGTTCTCCAGGAGTTCGACATTGACTTCACCGTCGGAGAAACGCCCCACTGTGGCGGAACCCAGAGACATCCCCAGACGCCGCACAACATCTGCGGCCAGTTTGGGGTTGGCGTTGCCGGTGAAAACCATCAGGCTGCCCGAAGCCATGATCACCTCTCGTTACTGCGCTGAAGAACGTTTAAAGCAAAAACGGGCAGGTTTTTGACCTGCCCGCTCGGTTTGGCTGGGGAAGAAGGATTCGAACCTTCGAATGCCGGAATCAAAATCCGGTGCCTTGACCAACTTGGCGACTCCCCAAGAAATCGTTTTCACCCTGCACACAAACTAGTCGGCAACCCAATCCTTCAGCGGATGCCTGTCCAGCCCTCGAGCCACCCAGACCTTCCACCCCAACGGGACACTTGCCGCCACCTGCCGCGCCTGCCCTTCCGTATCGAAAGGAGCAAACAAACAGGCGCCTGATCCACTCATCCTGGCATCGCCATACTGCGACAACCACTCGAGCGACTCAGCCACTTCCGGATACTTCACACAGACAACTGCCTGCATGTCGTTTCGTGTTTTGTGTGCTGCGAAGCCCTGCATTATTAGGATTTCAGTATCGCGTGTCAACTCTTTTGCCGAAAATATTTCAGCGGTCGGCACCGAGACCGGCGGCGCGACCACCACGTACCAGGCCGGCGGCACCGCGAGCGGGCGAAGGGCCTCACCGACGCCCTCGGCAAAGGCCGTCTCGCCGAAGATGAAAAACGGCACGTCGGCCCCCAGCTTCAGGCCGAGATCCTGCAAGGCCTGGCGCGACAGGCCGCAGCCCCACAAGCGGTTGAGGGCCAGCAGCACACTGGCCGCATCCGAGCTTCCGCCCCCCAGCCCGCCACCCATCGGAATCCGCTTGAGAACCCCGATGTCGGCGCCGAAGCGGCTGCCGCTCGCTGCCTGCAGCGCCCGCGCCGCACGCACCACGAGGTCGGACTCGGCAGGCACGCCGGGGACGTCGGAGGTGCGCAGGATCAGGCCGTCATCGCGCCGCTGCAGGGTGATCTCGTCGCCCCAGTCGAGCATCCGGAAGGCCGTCTGCAGAAGGTGATAGCCGTCCGGACGGCGCCCGACGATGTGCAGGAAGAGGTTGATCTTGGCCGGCGCGGGCACGCACAGGGGCTGCGCCGGGTCGAGGTCGGGGAGCGTCATGTCAGGGGTTCCAGCTGTCGACGATGAGGCGCAGGCGGGTGTCGCCGCGCTGCACGTCGATCTTGCGCGGCGGCGAGTCCGGGGCCTCGCCGGCGTATTCGAGGTAATCGATGATCCAGCCCTGGTCGACCAGCTGCAGCGGGCGCCCCAGGGGGTCGAGGCTGCGGACCTGCGCCGTCGCGGCAGGCCGGGCCGTGACCCAGCGCGGCAGCGCATCGAAGGGCGCGCTCACGCCCAGCAGGGACTCGGCGAGCTCGCTGGCGGAGGCCGCCTCCGAGCGGCTGCCATCGGAGAGCAGCATGCGCGCGCCGCCAGCGTCGGCCTCGATGCGCGCTAGGCCCTGCCCCAGCGGACCGGTGAACAGCCACTCGTCCCGCGCCGGGCCGTGCTGCCAGTCGATGCCGACCGCTGCGCTGCGCTCGCCGTCGCGCACCTGCAGCCGGCCTTCGAGGCCGAACTGCGTGAGCGGAGGGAGGGCGCGCAGCACGGGAGCGGGCGCCGGCACCGCCGCCGGGGTGGCGCAGCCGACAAGGCCCGCCACGGCAAGCGCCAGGGCCAGGAGCGCGGGCTTCAAGGCTTGAACTTCTTGATGACGTCGGCGAGCACGGCGTTGTCCGGGCTGGCCTTGGCCGCGTCCTTCCAGACGCGGGCGGCCTCGTCACGCCGGCCAAGCATCCACAGGACTTCGCCCAGGTGGGCGGCGATCTCCGGGTCGGCACGCAGGCCGAAGGCCTTCTGCAGCTGCTCCAGCGCCCCGCCCAGATCGCCGCGCCGGTAAAGCACCCAGCCCAGGCTGTCGATGATGAAAGGGTCGCCGGGGGTAAGCGCCAGGCCCTTGCGGACGAGCGCCTCAGCCTCGTCGAGGCGCAGCTTGCGGTCGGCCAGGGAGTAACCCAGTGCGTTGTAGGCGTGGGCGTGATCGGGCTTGAGGGCGATGAGCTTGCGCAGGCGCCCCTCCATCGCCTCGAGGCGCCCCACCCGCTCGGCCATCAGCGCAGATTCATACAACAGCTCGGGGTTCTCCGGCTCGGCGCGCAGTGCCTCGTCGAGCACATCGAAGGCGTCCTGGTTGCGATTGCCATCGCGCAGCAGCTGGGATTCGAGGAGCGCGTACTGGGCCCGCTCGGCCGGCGTCTCGCGGGCCGCCGCCTGCAGATGCTGGCGAGCCTCGGCCATCTTCCCACCCGCGGCGAGCAGCTGGGCGATGCGCCCCTGGGCCGCCACATACTGGCCGCCCGGGGCGACGGCCTTGTACCAGGCAATGGCGTCGTCGGGCCGTTTAGCCTGGTCGGCGATCTGCCCGAGGTACATGCGCAGGGTGTCGGGCTCGGGGTGGCCAAGCTCGAGGAGGCGCTTGAAATGCTTCTCGGCCAACGCCCAGTCGCCCTGCTGCATGGAGAGCAGCGCCACCGCATGAAGCACGTCGCGGTCGTCCGGCGTGCGCTGAAGGAGGAGCTCGAACTGCTCGCGGGCCGTCCCGAACTGGCGTCCGGCCACCAGCAGGCGCGCCAGCGTGAGCCGCGGCTCGCGGGCATCGGGGTGCGCCGCGAGGTAATCGCGCAGGATGCCGACCCCCGCGCCCGGGTTTTGCTCCTGCTGCAGCTGGGCGCGCAGGATGACGGCCTGCTCCCAGTCGGGGCGGATGGCCAGAGCGCCGGCGATGGCTGTCGAGGCGCCCTCAGGGTCGCCCGCCACGTAAGCGGCGTTGGCCCGGGCGAAATGGGCCTCCGCGCGGTCGAGGTAGGGCTCGGTGAGCTGATTCACGAGGCGGCGGATGAGCGCCTTGTCGGGAATCCGCGCCAGACCGCGGTTGAGGCCGAGCAACGCGGTGTCGATCCGCTCGCCCTGGGTGGCCAGCGCCTTCGCCAGCTGCGCCTGCAGCTCGTCGATGCGCGCCGCGCTGGTCATGGCACCGGCGGTGAGCTGCTGGGCGCGCTCGGAGCCCGGATCGAGCTCCAGCCACAGCCGCGCAGCCTCGGTGACCAGGTCGGCCTGACGCGCGAACACGGACAGCTCGGCGGCGCGCCGGGCGAGGCGGGCATCACGGGTGCGCCGGGCCAGATCGAGGTAGGACTGGGCTGCCAGCGCAACCTGGCCGCGGGCACCGGCGACCTCGGCAAGCATCAGCTGGTAGATGATTTGCGGCGTCAGCTCCTGGACCGGATAGGCGGGCTCAGCCGGGCCGGGAGCTGCTGCGGCCTCCGGCGCCGGCTCGGCCTGGGCCTGGGCCGGGCCGTGGAGCCCTGCAGCGAGAAACAGCGATGCAAACAGGCGGGCCGGGCGCATGCGGCGGAAATCAGGTTTCATGGAGATCGGTTCTGACAAGGCAATCGGCTCACGGGGCACACCCACGCCAGCTCGCAGTGCGACGTCCAGCCGGGGCACCGCGTTGGATCACACCGCTACAATAGGGTTCGCTTGATGTTAGGCGCTTTCCGAAAACCCGGCAAGCAAGCCTCTTTTTGCCCGTTTTTGCCCCTTTCACCCCGAACTGCCCGCCCATGCCCGAACTTCCCGAAGTCGAAACCACCCGCCGCGGCATCGCCCCCGAGCTCACCGGCCTGCGTGCCACCGGCGTCGTAATCCGCAACGGCAGGCTGCGCCACCCGATTCCGCCCGACCTCGAGGCGACGCTCGCCGGCCAGCGCCTGGAGGCTGTCGAGCGACGCGCCAAATACTTATTATTCCGTTTCGAAAACGGCAGCCTGCTGGTGCACCTGGGGATGTCGGGCAGCCTGCGCATCGTGGCGGCCGGGCTCGCGCCCGAAAAACACGACCACCTGGACATCACCTTCGGCCCGCGGGCCCTGCGCCTGCGCGACCCGCGGCGCTTCGGGCTGGTACTGTGGCAGCCCGGCGACACGCCGCATCCGCTGCTCGCCCAGCTGGGCATCGAGCCGCTGTCCGACGGCTTCGACGGCCGCTGGCTGCATCAGGCCAGTCGCGGGCGCCGGATACCAGTCAAGCTGTTCCTGATGGACGCCGCCCAGGTGGTGGGCATCGGCAACATCTACGCCTCCGAGAGCCTGTTCCGCGCAGGCATCGACCCGACCCTGCCGGTTGGCGAACTGGGCCCGCGCCGCTGCGCCCGCCTCGCCACCTGCATCCGCGAAACCCTCACGGATGCCCTCGCGGCCGGCGGCAGCACCCTGCGCGACTTCGTCGGCAGCAACGGCTCGCCGGGCTATTTTCAGCAGCAGTATTTCGTGTACGGACGCGACGGCGAGCCCTGCCGCCAGTGCGCCACACCGATCCGGAAACGCATCATGGGGCAGCGGGCCACCTTTTTTTGCGCCCGCTGTCAGCACTAAAGCGATTCCGGTCGGGCGCGATCCCGTTTATGCTATCAATATCTGTGACTTAGGCTGCCTGCGGTAGCGCCCCCAGCCAGGAATGAAGCCCGTGAAAGACGCACACATGCTCGCTGAACATTTCTCCGCCTACACCCAGTGGCGCGGAGACGTCGCCTCGGGGATCGGGGAGTTGCGCAAGTGGCTGCAACAGAACGAGATCGGCGATGCCCAGTCCGACCTGCGGCTGCAGTACCTGCTCGACCGCCTGCGCGAGGACAAGCTCATCGTGGCCTTCGTGGCCGAGTTCTCGCGGGGCAAGTCCGAGCTGATCAACGCCGTGTTCTTTGCCGGCTACGGCAACCGCATCCTGCCCTCCAGCGCGGGCCGCACCACCATGTGCCCCACCGAGCTGCAATGGAAGGAAGGCGACAAGCCCGAGATCCGCCTGCTACCCATCGAGAGCCGCAAGACCAACGCCAGCATCACCGAGCTCAAGCGCTACGCCGACGAATGGCAGATCCGCCCCCTCGACACCAGCTCGGCCGAGAGCCTCCAGCAGGCCCTCGCCCAGGTCGGCGAGACGCGCATGGCCAGCCTCACCGAGGCCGAGGAGCTGGGCTTCCCGATCGATGACACCGGCGACCACGGCATTCGCCCGGACGCCGAAGGGCGGGTCGAGATCCCCCTGTGGCGCCACGCGGTCATCCAGTTCCCGCATCCGCTCCTCGAGCAGGGCCTCGTCATCCTCGACACCCCGGGCCTCAACGCCATCGGCGCCGAGCCCGAGCTCACCCTCAACCTGCTGCCCAACGCCCACGCGGTACTGTTCATCCTGGCCGCCGACACCGGCGTCACCCAGAGCGACTTGGCGGTGTGGCGCGAGCACGTCAATGCCGGCCGCCGCCAGCGCGGGCGCATCGTCGCCCTCAACAAGATCGACGGCCTGTGGGACGGCCTGCGCAGCGAGGCCGACATCGAGCGCGAGATCGCCGGCCAGGTGGCCAGCGTCGCCGCCACCCTCGAGATCGACCCGGCCCAGGTGTACCCCGTGTCGGCCCAGAAGGGCCTGGTCGCCAAGGTCAATGACGACGCCGAGCTGCTCGATCGCAGCCGCCTCGTCAGGCTCGAGCAGGCGCTGTCCACCGAGCTCCTGCCCACCAAGCGCGACATCGTGCGCGACAACACCTACGGCGACGTAACCGACATCGTCAACCGCTCCCGCGAGCTCCTCAACGCCCGCCTCAGCGGCCTGCGCGAGCAGCTCCAGGAGCTCACCGACCTGCGCGGCAAGAACGAGAACGTCATCGAATACATGATGCGCAAGGTGCGCTCCGAGAAAGACGAGTTCGAGCAGGGCCTGCAGAAGTACTACGCGGTGCGCAGCGTGTTCTCCAACCTGTCCAACAACCTGTTCGGCCACCTCGGCCTAGACGCCCTGCGCGACGAGACCCGTCGCACCCGCGAGGCGATGCTCGACGCGGCCTTCTCCCGCGGGCTGCGCGAGGCCATGAAGGGCTTCTTCCAGCACCTTCGCGGCAACCTGCGCAAATCGACCGACGAAATCGGCGAAATCTCCAAGATGCTCGACGCCATGTACAAGCGCTTCACCGTCGAGCACGGCCTCAAGCTGGCCGCCCCCACCGCCTTCTCGACCCTGCGCTACGAGAAGGAGATCGAGCGCCTCGAGGAGGCCTTCAACAGCCAGTTCAACACCGTGCTGACCATCGTCACCACCGAGAAGCACACCCTCACCCAGAAGTTCTTCGAGACCGTCGCGGTGCAGGCCCGGCGCACCTTCGAGGTCGCCAACCGGGACGCCGAGCAGTGGCTGCGGGCGGTGATGGCGCCCCTCGAGACCCAGGTCCGCGAATATCAGCTCCAGCTGAAGCGCCGCCTCGAGAGCGTGAAGCGCATCCACCAGGCCACCGACACCCTCGAAGACCGGGTGCGCGAGTTGCAGCAAACCGAAGAGCAGCTCGTCACCCAGCTCAAGGAGATCGACGCCCTGGCCGACCGCATCGACCAGGCGCTCGGCATGCCCACCGGCAAGGCCCCGCGCCGCTCCGTGCTGGCCGCCTGACAGCGCCGCCGCCACAAAAACACAAGGCCGGCGCACCCGAGGGTGCAGCCGGCCTTTTTACTGGCGCGAGGCGCCGGGGGCTTACTTTTCGGCGGTCAGCTTCAGGAACTTCTCCATCAGCTCGTCCTTGTTTTCCGGGTGGTTCGGGTCGAAGGGGATGCAATCGACCGGGCAGACCTGCTGGCACTGGGGCTCGTCGAAGTGGCCGACGCACTCGGTGCACTTGTTCGGATCGATGATGTAGATCTCGTCACCCTGGGAAATGGCGCCATTCGGGCATTCCGGCTCGCAGACGTCGCAGTTGATGCACTCGTCGGTAATCATCAAGGCCATTTTGTTGCTTCCTCGTCACTCTTGCTGGTTGTTGATCTTCAGACGCAGCCGCTCGTTGACGCTCGGCTGCACAAACTTGCTCACATCCCCGCCCAGTCTGGCGATCTCGCGCACCATGGTGGCGGAGATGAACATGAACTCTTCGGCGGGGGTGAGGAACACCGTTTCGACATCCGGGTAAAGCTTGCGGTTCATCCCGGCCATCTGGAACTCGTACTCGAAGTCCGACACGGCGCGCAGGCCGCGCAGGATCACGCGCGCATTATTCTGGCGGAGAAACTCCATCAGCAGACAGGAAAAACCTTGCACTTCGACGTTGGGATAAGGCGCCAGCACCTCGCGGGCGATGTCGACCCGCTCGTCCATCGTGAAGATCGGCCCCTTGCCGCCGCTGGTGGCGACGCCTACGACGATCTTGTCGAAGAGCCGCGACGCGCGCCGGACCAGGTCTTCATGCCCCCGGGTGAATGGGTCGAATGTGCCCGGATATACCGCGATGCCGTCCCTCATCGTGCTGCCCTTCCCTGTCGGCGCCCAGACGTGGCAATCAGGCTTTTGCAAAGAGGCTGTAATACACCTGCCCCGCACGGCCCTGCTTGACCCGCGTCAATCGCTCAATGTTTTCGATTTCGTGTTCCGCTTCCACATAGACCACCCCGTCTTCGGTGAGGAGGCCGGGCAGCAACGGCGCCATCTGCTCGACCCAACCCGCCCGGTAGGGCGGATCAAGAAAGACCACGTCGTGGGACGGGCCTGCCGAACGCGCGAATTTTAGCGCATCGCCCCGCACAAGCTGTACACGCGCCGCTTGAAGGGTTTTTGCATTGCCCTGCAGGGCGGCGAAGGCGACGGCGTCCTGCTCGACCATCGTCACCTTGTCGGCCCCGCGGGAGGCGGCCTCGAAGCCCAGCGCGCCGCTGCCGGCGAAGAGATCGAGGCAGCTCTTGCCGCGGAGATCCTGGCCCAGCCAGTTGAACAGCGTCTCGCGCACCCGGTCGGGGGTCGGGCGCAGGCCTTTGACCGTGCTGACGTCGATCAAACGCGAGCGCCACTCACCGCCGACGATGCGGATGCGGCTCAAGGCGCGCTCCCGTTGCGCGGCGCAGCCTTGTCGCCGTCACCGCCGACGACCACCGTCACCAGGTGCTGCGGCGACACATGGCGCCGGAAGGCGTCGCGGATCTGCTGGGCGCTCACCGCGCGCACCTTGTCGCGCCAGGTGTCGAGATAATCGAGTGGCAGGCCGAAGCTGCCGATCGCCGCCACCTGCTCGAGCATCTTGCGGTTGGAGTCGAGGCGCAGCGCGAAGCCGTTGATCAGGTTGTCCTTGGCCGCCTGCAGTTCAGCCTCGGTCGGGCCCTTGGCGAGGAACTCGTCGAGGGTCGCCGCCACCACGCGCAGGGCGTCGTCGGCCTGGCTGCCCTTGGTCTGCAGGCCGATCTGGAAGGGCCCCACGTCGCGCTGGGGCGCGAAGTAGCTGTAAACACTGTAGGCGTAGCCGCGCTGCTCGCGCACCTGGCTGGTCAGGCGCGACACGAAGCCGCCACCACCGAGGATGTAGTTGCCCACCAGCAGCGGGAAGAAGTCCGGGTCGCCGCGGCGGATGCCCGGCTGGCCGACCGCGATGTGGGCCTGGGCCGCCGGGTGCGGCACGCGGATCGTCTGGCGCGCCGGCAGCGTGGTGTTGGTGCTGGCTGGCAGCGCCTCGCCGGCCGGCAGCCCGGCGGTGAGGCGGGTGGCGATGGCCTCGGCTTCGGCCCGGGACAGGTCGCCGACGATGCTCACCGTCGCGCCTCGCGCGGTGTAATAACGGGCATGGAAGGCCACCAGCTCGCCCCGCGTGAGGCTCTCTACGCTGGCAACGGTGGGCAGCCGGCCGTAGGCGTGATCCGGGAAGACCGCCGCCGCGAAGCGCCGGGCCAGGATCGCGTCGGGCTGGGTTTCGGATTCACGGATGCCGGCGATGCTGCGCGCCTTCTCGCGCTCGAGCGCGGCCTGGGGGAAGCGCGGCTGCTGGATCAGGGTGGCGACGAGCTCGACTGCGCCGTCGCGCTCGGCCGGGCTGCTCAGGGTGCGCAGGCTGAGGGAGGCACGGTCCATGTCGGCGCCACCACCGAGCTGGGCGCCGAGGTCGGCCACCCGGTTGGCGATCGCCTCCTCGTCGAGGGTGCCGGCGCCGGCGTCGAGGAGACGGCGGGTCAGCCCGGCCAGGCCGGCCTTGTCGGCGGGCACCTCGGTGCCGGCCGCGCGGAAGTCGACCTGCACGTCGACGATGGGCAGCGCACGGCTTTCGACGAAGAAGACCTTGCTGCCGGAGGGCGTGGTCCAGTTCTGGATCGCCAGCCCGGCGTGGGCAGACAGGGCCGAGAGGGTCAGCGCCAGGGCCAGGCCGAGGCGCGCGAAACGGGGGTGGGTAGCAGTGGGCATCGTGATCTCGGGTTCGGCAGCGGGTCAGTGGCGGTGGGGCGCGGCAGCACGCTCCCGGGCCTGCGGGTCGACGGGCAGCGGGTCGAGGCGGGCGACGGTGAGGGCTTCGTCGCTGAAGTACTTCTTGGCGACGGCCTGCACCTCGGCGGGAGTCACGGCGCGGATACGCTCCAGCATGTAGGCGTCGTCCTTCCACGACAGGCCGACCATCTCGTCCATGCCGATCTCCATCGCCTGCCCCATCAGCGAGTCGCGCTTGTACACCTGGCCGGCCACCGCCTGGGCCTTGACGCGGCGCAGCTCGTCCTCGGAGACGCCGTCGCTCTGGATGCGGGTGATCTCGGCGCGCAGTGCGGCCTCGACGTCGGCGACGGTCTTGCCCTCGGCCGGCGCGCCATCGACGATGAACAGCGACTCGCCCCGGGCGGAGCCGTCGTAGCCGGCACCGGCCGTCACCGCGACGCGGCTGCCGCGCACGATGTTTTTGGCGAAGCGGGCGCCGTCGTAGCCGTCGAGCACCGCGGCGAGCACCTGCAGGGCGTAGAAGTCGCCGTCGGCCTTCACGTCACGCAGGGTGGGCACGCGCCATGCCATCGCCACGTAGGGCAGCTCGGCCGGCGCCTTGACCAGGGTGCTGCGGGGCCCCCGCTGGGCGGGCTCGACGAGGGGCTTGCGGGCCGGCAGCGCCCGGGCCTTGACGGCGCCGTAGGTGCGCGCCGCCTCGCGGAAGACCGCCTGGTGATCCACGTCGCCGACCACCACCAGGGTCGCGTTGTTAGGCACGTACCAGCGCGTGTACCAGTCGCGGGCATCGCTGGCGGTCATGTTCTCGAGGTCGCTCATCCAGCCGATGATGGGGCGGCGGTAGGGATGGGCCTGGAAGGCGGTGGCCATCAGCTGCTCGATCACCAGCGAACGGGCCTTGTCGTCGGTACGCAGGCGGCGCTCCTCCTTGACCACCTCGATCTCTTTCTTGAAGGCCTCGTCGCTCACCTGCAGGTGCGCCATGCGGTCGGCCTCGAGGGCCATCATCGCAGGCAGCGCCTCCTTGGGGACCTGCTGGAAGTAGGCCGTATAGTCGTAGCTGGTGAAGGCATTGTCGCGCCCGCCAGCGGCGCTCACGCGCTTGTTGAACTCTCCGGGGCCGACCTTTCTGGTGCCCTTGAACATCATGTGCTCAAGGAGGTGAGCCACGCCGGAGGTGCCGTCCACCTCGTCCATCGCGCCGACCTTGTACCACACCATGTGCACCACCGAGGGCGCCCGGCGGTCTTCCTTGACGATCAGCTTCATCCCGTTGGGCAGCGCGCTCTCGAAGGGGTTGGCCAAGGCCGGGGCGGCGACTGCGGACAGGGCGAGCACGGAGGCGGCGATGCGAAAACTGCGTTTCATCATAGGCTCTTGAGGCATCTGGTAAAATTCGAATGTTATGGCCACCGGCCGGCACGTGGCGCGGCATCATAGCGGCATTCCGGCGGGCCGGCCAAGCTGGCCTGACGGGCATGATCTCCCGCAGCCCGCCCCCATAGACCCACACTCTGACCCGGCACCTCATGTTTGGTTTCCTGAAGAAATCCCTCAAGGGAGGCGGCACGCCCGCCCCTGAACCCGCCGCCCCCAACACCCCGGCCGCTCCCGAAGCGGCACCGGAGACCCTGGTGGCGCCCCCCACTGCGCCCGCCCGCCCGGCTCCAGCGGCCGCGCCGACCGCTGCCGCCGAGCCCGACAAGAAACGCTCCTGGATGGACCGCCTGCGGGCCGGCCTGTCGCGCACCCGCGATCAGATCGGCGGCGGGCTCTCCAGTCTGTTCTCCCGGCGCAAGATCGACGAGGAGCTCCTCGAAGAGCTCGAGACCACCCTACTGATGGCCGACTGTGGCGTCGAGGCCACCGGCCATCTGCTCAAGGAGCTGCGCCTGCGCTGGAAGCGCGACAAGCTCGAGACCGCCGACCAGCTCCAGGGTGCGCTGGCCGAGGGCCTGCTGTCCATCCTCCAGCCCCTCGAGCAGCCCCTCGAGATCAGCGGCCACAAGCCCTACATCATCATGATCGCGGGCGTTAACGGTTCGGGCAAGACGACCTCCATCGGCAAGCTCGCCAAGCACTTCCAGAACCAGGGCAAGAGCGTGCTGCTGGCCGCCGGCGACACCTTCCGCGCCGCCGCCCGCGAGCAGCTGATGACCTGGGGCGAGCGCAACGGCGTGGCCGTCATCGCCCAGGAGTCCGGCGACCCGGCGGCGGTGGTGTTCGACGCCATCAACGCCGCCCGCGCCCGCAACATCGACATCGTGCTGGCCGACACCGCCGGCCGCCTGCCCACCCAGCTGCACCTCATGGAAGAAATCGCCAAGGTGCGCCGCGTGGTGCAGAAGGCCGAGCCCAGCGGCCCCCACGAGGTGCTGCTGGTGCTGGACGCAAACATCGGCCAGAACGCGCTGCAGCAGGTCAAGGCCTTCGACGCCGCCATCGGCGTCACCGGCCTGGTGGTCACCAAGCTCGACGGCACCGCCAAGGGCGGCGTGGTGGCGGCGATCGCCCGCCAGTGCCCAAAGCCGTTGCGCTTCATCGGCGTCGGCGAGCAGATCGACGACCTGCAGACCTTCCGCGCCAAGGAGTTCGTCGACGCGCTGTTCGGCGCCCCGGGCAAGGACGGCCAGGCGGGCTGAGCCCAGCGGCAGAGGAGGCGACACCTGTCGCACCTCGCCCCGTCGGTCGGCCGCCGGGGCGGGCTTGTCAGCCTCCAAGGGCTACGAGTTACCCTCGGAAGGTAAATGCTTGGCTTCCGAAGCCTCGGCCCTGCCTATCCGCCCAGAAGTGGGAAGTGTCAGGTTCATGCGCCCTTCCGCTGCCCCTTGGCCTACCGAAGTTCGAGGCCGGCGCAGCTTGAGCCCCGGGGACGGCGGGGCCGCAGCGACAGCAAATACCCCAGACACAACGCCACAAACAAAACGGCCGCCGGAGGCATCTGCCCCGGCGGCCGTTTCAATTCCAACCCGAAAAAACTCAGGCCTGGATCAGGCGGTCGAGATCGGCCACGATCCGCTCTGCGGCCTTGCCGTCCCACAGCGCCGGGCGGCGA
>NZ_BJNV01000053.1 GCF_006539865.1 Zoogloea ramigera | reverse complement strand
TGACGGCGACTGAGAGGTCGCCGCTGAGGCCTTGGTAAACGGGGAGTTCCTCCTGCTCGTAGATGCGCAGTGCCTCGTTCAGCTCCCCGCGCACTCTTTCCAGCTCCGCTACCTCATCCCACCACGCCAGCCGCTGCCGCACGATGACCTCATCCGTCGCGTCTGCAACCGCCGCGATCCGCGATTTGAGTTCGCGCAGCCGCTCGTTGCGTTCCTCCAGGCTGAAGCGCGGGTCGACACCGAATTTCCATTCCCGGATTCCCAGTGGGCGCAGAGCGGTGTCCGGCACCTCGGGGAAGTCGATGGTGTCGCTGCGCCAGTCGAAGAAGTCCGGCGCGCCGCGGGTCACCTCGCCCAGGTGGCGGCGGGGCAGCCAGAAGGCGACCGGGTGGGGGACGCGGTGGGGCCATTCGGCGCGGCGCAGGTTGAGGGTGTCGAGGAAGTGCTGGGCGCTGGCCGGGTCGGCGAGGAGGGCGTCGGCCACGATGACCATGAAGGCCCGCGGGCGCGCGTCGGTGACGTGGGCGGCGAGGGCTTCGAGCAGGTCCTGGCCGGGGTCGGCAGCGTCGACGGTGATGAGCTCGACGTCGGGCATGGCGGCGCCGAGCTGGGCGATGAACTGATTGCGTGCCGTAGGCAGATCACAAACACACAACAGCAGCGAGAAGCCCCGGCTGCGTTGCAGGCTGCGGCGCAAGAGGCGCAGGGCATCTCCGGCGACTTCAGCGGCGGTGTCGCTTGCAGCCTCGCTGGCCAAAGTAGCGGCGGTAAGGGGCTCAGCCATTGAAGCGCGGCACGGTGCGCAGCACCGGGTTCACCTCGTACCACATCTCGCCGTTCATGTACTCGAACACGTAGAGCAGGAACAGCATCTGCTGGTGCAGCTCGTCCTTGGGGATGTCGCGCTGGGGGGTGTCGAAGGGGCGCAGCGCGGGCCAGGCGTCGTCGGGCACCTCCCGGGTGAGGGACTGGGCGTAGCGTTTGACGGCCTTTTCGGCGGCCCTGCGGGTGATCGGCAGGTCGTCGAGCTCGTTGCAGGCGGCCTGCAGGAACATCAGCAGGTGGCGCGGGTGGCCGCCGCTCATCTCGCACAAATAGTCGAGGGTGGAGGGGTTGTCGAAGGCGTCCATGACCGAGACTTGGACATAGGCGCAGCGCTTGGCGACCATCTCGCTCATCTTCTTCATGCCCGGCGACTCCGAGGTGATGGCCTCGTCCCGATGCGGGCGCAGGCGGATCATCGACAAGGGGGTGGTGTGGTCGCCGATGGAGTGCTCCAGCTGCCCGATGCGGGGCGAGTAGATCAGCGAGATCGGCACGGTATAGACGGTGTGCACCGCCAGCGCGGCGAGCTGCTCGCTGCGGTCGATGAAGAGGCGGTCGTGGGTGTTGCCGCCGTGCTCCAGCTCCCGCCGCACCAGCTTGTCGAGGCCGTCGACGATCAGCACGAGGCCGGCGTGGCCGGCCTGGATGGCGGATGCCTTGGCGCTACCGAGGAGGTCGTTCACCGCGATCAGCAGCGAGGTGCTGTGCTGTTCCACGGCGTCCCGCAGCAGGGCCCGGGAGGTGGGGCGGTTGCGCAGGTCCATCACCAGCTTGCCGAAGCCCGTGTCGAGCTCGGCCTCCTTGAACTCCACCTGTGCGCCCAGCATGCTGCGGATGTCGTCCCACGCTCGCTTGAGGTAGGTGGTGGCCGGGGTGAAGCCGGGCAGCTGCATATCGGCCAACTGCTGCTGGAGCTGGGCGGCGACGAAGACCAGCAGGTCGGGGAAGTCCAGGTCGTTCACATCCAGCTTGTCGCTGACGTCGCAATACACCACCACAAAGCCCGGGCGGCCGTCGCCGCCCTTCTCGAGCAGGGCCTTGAGGCGGAACAGCTCGCTGGTCTTGCCGACGCCCCGGTGGCCGGAGAAGAGCTTGACGTTGGCCCCGTCGGCCCTGGCCCGGCGGATGTCGCGGGCGAAGCTGTCGACCACGTTGTCCTCGCCGCGCACCGCGTCGAAATCCACCCAGCGCGGGTCGTCCGGGTGCAGGGATTCTAGGGGCTCACAGGCCTGGTAGAGGCGCGTGATCGGCGGCAGGCTTGGGTCGATGGTCATGGCGGGGCTTGGTGCTTTGAGAGGCGCTTATTGTAAGCCGGGCGGGGCGGCGGGTTGCGCCGGGAATCGGCGGGGCACGTGCGGCGTCGCCACCCCCTCAGCGGTGCAGCGCCGCGTATTCCCGGGCCGTCGGCAGGCGGCGGGGCAGGCTGCGGGCCTGGGGGCGGGTGGCCTCCCAGCCCAGGCAGGCCAGCCAGATCGCGCGGGGGATGGCCTTGTGGGCGGTGCGGTAGTAGCTGACCATCCGCCGGCTGATCCCCAGCGCCTCGGCGGCGGTGCTGAGGGACAGGCCGTTGCGGTGCATCCATTCGCCGAACATCTGGTGGCTCACCGCGCCGGCCTGCTCCTGGGCCCAGGCATACACGTTGTCGGCGCCGAACTCCTCGTCGAACCACTCGATGCCCTGCCCACCCTCGGCCAGCCGGGCCGTGGCGAACACCGCCGGGTCGAGGATGGGGGCAAGCGGCGGCGTGGCCCGCAGCACACCCTCCACGTCCACCTCCAGCACCTCGCCGGTGCTCCAGCGGGTGCAGAGGCGCCACGGCGCCGGGGCTTCGACGGCTTCGAGCCGGGGAAAGAAAAAGTCACTCATGGGTTGTATCTCCGCCATTCGTCGAGGAGCGTGGGGTGGTTGGATGCGATCCATTCGAGTTCTTCCCGGATCTCCCGGGCAGCGATGCGGCCCTTGATCGCGAGGGTCTCGATGTCGACCGTGCATTCACGTCCGTCACTCAGGCGGACATGGACATGGGGAAGGAGATGGTCACCGGCATAAAGCAGGATGCGGGATGCTGCAAAGCGCTGAAGGACCGGCATTGACGTGAATGTAGTGCAATGGTTGCGCTGCGGCAAGGTGGCGAAATCCAGCTTCCGGGTTCGCTACCCAGTGGTCTGACTGTTGGGCCTGGTGCGCTGGGCTCGGCGCTCAGACAGCTGGGCTCGGAACTCAGCGCGCTGACCTTTTTGTTTAGACGTCTGAGCTCGGAACTCAGACCGCGGAGCTTTTTGCTCAGAAGCCTGAGCGCCGAACTCAGCCCCGTGAGTGCTTTTCTCGGCGATCTGAGCTTTTTGGCCTGGGCCTTGGGTGGAGATGCTCAGAGCGCTGAGCTTTGAACTCAGCGGGCGGAGTTCGGGGCTCAGCCCGCTGAGCGGCGAGCCCAGAGCCTTGAGTTCCCGCGCCAGCGCAGGCATGGCTCGCGCTGGCATTAAAATCGGCGCAGCCCGGGTGGGCGGCGCCGGCGGTGCGGCGTGAGCAGTGGTGGATCAAGCGGCGGGCTTGGGCTTTGCCTTGCCGATGGATTTGCGCACGCTCATTGCCTCTCGGAGGGTTTCGAGGCCTTCGCTCTTGCCGAAGAGCTTCATCAGCGTGTAGCCCTCCAGGGCGGCGGTGATGACGTCGCTGCCGAGGGCCATCGAGGTGTCTTCGCCCTTCGCCAGTAGCTCGCGCAGGCGCAGCAGGCGGGGCTGGAGGGTGTTCCAGGTGGCGAGGTCGCGCTTCATCTCGGAGAAATCGAAGCCGGGCGGCACGGTGCCCTGGTTCTGCTCGAGCACCATCACTGTCTGGCGGCAGAAGGGCTCGGACTTGTCGCCCATCTTGAGGAGGGCGCGGGCCTGGGCCGGGGTGAGGGTGATGAAGGGAGCGAAAATCCGCTCGAGGGTGGCGAGGGCCTCATCGAGGGCGGTTTCGTCGGCGGAGCTGAGGGTGAGGGAAATCAGGTTCTGGCTCATGCGGGTCTCCTGGCTGCGGGTGGGGTGGTGCTACGTGAAATGCATGGTGTGGCGGCAGTATCTCCCGAAACGCATGATTGGTGCGCGGTTTTTTATGCCCATGGCCTCCGGGCGGGCGGCGCTGGGGGCGCGCCTGCCGAGCGCGGGGGCGGGGTTTCTGCTATGGTCCGCGCCCGTTTATGTGGTGGGTGGTGTGGCCGTGGGTGTCTTGAAGCGTGTGGCGGTGCTGGTTGCGGTGCCTGTTCTGGTGCTGCTTGCCCGGGGGGCGTCGGCGGGGGTGATCGAGGGGCGGGTGGTGGCGGTGGCGGACGGCGACACGGTGACGGTGCTCGACGCCCGCAAGCGCCAGCAAAAGGTGCGCCTCACCGGCATCGACGCGCCGGAGAAGCGCCAGCCCTTTGGCGATGCGTCGCGCCAGCATCTGGCCGGGCTGGTGTTCGGGCGGGAGGTGGAGGCGCGCTGCCCCAAGCGCGACCGCTACGGCCGCTGGCTGTGCAAGCTGAGGGTGGACGGCCGCGACGCCAACTTCGCCCAGCTGACGGCGGGGATGGCCTGGCATTACAAGGCCTACGGCAAGGACCAGGGCCTGTTCGACTTCACCGGCTACGCGCTGGCCGAGCTGGAGGCCCGCTACCGCCGCCGCGGCCTGTGGGCCGACCCGCAGCCCCAGGCGCCGTGGGCGTTCCGGCGGGCCAGGCGGGAGGCGGCGGGGGGCGGGGTTTTCGGGGGTTAGGGCAGCTTTATGGGGGCGGGAGTGGGGAGTGGGGAGTGGTAGTGGGGTAGTGGGGTAGTGGGGTAGTGGGGCGCGTCTCCCTCCCCTGACAAGGGGAGGGCCGGGGAGGGGTTTGGCGGAGGGTGAGCGTGGACTCGTGCGATCGAGCCGCGCCAATTGCTTGTGGTGGTCAAGCTGGCCCCACCGCGGCAGACCCCCCTGCCCCCCTTTGCAGGGGGGGGCCTTGCTGGACGGGGCGTGCCTTTGCATCGGGAGCGTTAGCGGCCTTCCGGCCATGCGCGGTGCGTGGCGCTGGCCGAATTGAGCGCGCGCGCCTTTCGGCATAAGGCCATGGGATAATCCGGGCCTTTCAATTTTGACGGCGCATGGGCGGGGTATGGAGATCCGGATCGAGGGGGTGCTGAAGAGCTGGGACAAGGCGCGGGGCTTCGGCTTCATCACGCCGATCTCGGGCGGGGGGCAGGACATCTTCGTGCATGTGTCGGACTTTGCGTGCAAGGGCGGTGTGCCCCGGCCGGGGGAGCGGCTGACCTTCGAGATCGGGGTGAACGCCGAGGGCAAGAAGAAGGCGCTGCGGGTGCGGCGGCCGGGGCAGCGCTCGGCCGGCGCGGGCCGCAAGGTGGCGCCGCCGCCGCGGGCCGGCTGGTCGGGCTCGTGGCTGGGGCGGCTGGCGCTGCTGGCGGGGGTGGTGCTGGTGGCGGCGGGATGCTACAGGTTTGCGCCGCCGCTGCTGACGGCGATGCACCTGGGCGGCGGGGCGAGACACCCGGCCGCGCCCCAGGCGGTGATGCCCGAAGCCGCTCGCTCGGCGCCCCAGGCGGTGATGCCCCAGGAGGCCCCCCGGCCGCTGCCCCAGCCTGCGCCAGCCCAGGACGCTCCGTCAGCGCCGCCGCAGGCCCGGCCGGCGCCCGTGGCGAGCGCTTATCGCTGCGACGGGCGTACCCACTGCTCGCAGATGACGTCCTGCGAGGAGGCCACGTATTTCCTCAGGAACTGCCCGGGCACCCAGATGGATGGGAACAACGACGGCGTTCCCTGCGAGATGCAGTGGTGCAAGTAGGGGCAGGCTTGATGGTAGATGCGGCCGCCCTCAGCCAGTGAAACTGGGATCATTCGTTCCGCGTCCGCGTGCGAATAAATTCGCACCTACAGCAGGCCGACGGCTCGGTGGGCGGGGTGTGGCGGACGGCTGTTTTCTGGTGCGAACCGTGGAGCGCTTGTAGCGGCGAGCTTGCTCGCCCGTGGCCGGTGGAATCGGGGTAGATCCTTCGTTCCGCGTCCGCGGGCGACTGAAGTCGCTCCTAAGCTCCTACAGCGCCGGTGTTTGCGATGGCGTGCACCGGGTGCGGCTTTCAGCTGCTGGCCTTGCGGCGCACCGCCTCGACGTAGGCGAGGGCGTCGAGGGGGGCTTTGTCGCGTTGGGCGCGCCAGATGGTTTCGCCGAGGGCTTCGAGCACGTCGTGCAGCGCGGCGTGGCGGTCGCCGTGGCGGGCCTGGCATTGCTCGAAGGCTTCGCGGAGGCCGGGGGGCTGGTTGATGGAGAGCTGCTCCTCGATGGCGAGGTGCAGGGAGAGGTGCAGGAAGGGGTTGACCTGGCCGTCCTCGGGGCTGAAGTCCTTGTACACACCGTCCGGGTCTTCGAGCAGGGGGTGGTACTCCGGGTGGTGGGCGACGAGGTCGGCGGCGATGATCTCGAGCTGGGTCAGGACTTCGCGGTTCTTGTGCTTTTGCCAGGCGCCGATGAAGAACTGCCGGGCCTGGTCTCGGGAGGGGTCGAACATGGTTTTTGGGGAGTGGGTAGTGGGTAGTGGGGGCGGGGGGCGGGGGGCGGGGCTCGGAGAGCCTGCGCTCCGATCAGCGTTTCCGTGGGGTGTGGTAGGCGGGAAGTGGGGAGCAGGCGCGGTTTTCCCACTTCCCACTACCTACTCCCCATTTCCCATCCCCCACTACCCCTTGAAGAGGCACAGGTCGCGGATGCTGCATTCGTCGCACTTGGGCTTGCGGGCGACGCACACGTAGCGGCCGTGGAGGATGAGCCAGTGGTGGGCGTCGCGCAGGTATTCCTTGGGGATGCGGCGCAGGAGGCGCTTCTCGACTTCGACGACGTCCTTGCCGGGGGCGAGGCCGGTGCGGTTGGCGAGGCGGAAGATGTGGGTGTCGACGGCCATCGTGGGTTCGCCGAAGATGGTGTTGAGCACCACGTTGGCCGTCTTGCGGCCGACGCCGGGGAGGGCTTCGAGGGCGGTGCGGTCGTTGGGCACTTCGCCGCCGTGGCGCTCGACGAGCAGGCGGGAGAGCCGCGCGGTGTTCTTGGCCTTGTTGCGGTAGAGGCCGATGGTCTTGATCTGTTCGGCGATGCCGGCCTCTCCGAGGTCCATCATGGCCTCGGGGGTGGGGGCGAGGGCGAACAGCCTGCGGGTGGCGATGTTGACGCCCTTGTCGGTGGATTGGGCCGACAGCACCACGGCCACCAGGAGCTGGAAGGGGCTGGCGTATTCGAGCTCGGTGGTGGGGTGGGGGTTGGCGTCGCGGAGGCGGCGGAACACTTCAGCCACCGCGGCCAGGCGCATGTCGGCCATCAGGCGGGCTCGGCGGGGGCGTCGGCCGGTGCGCTGGGGGCCGGCGGGTTGGCGCGGGCGCGGGCCTGCTTGCGGGCTTCGATCCAGTTGCGGCCGGCGATCAGGCAGCCCAGCGCGATGAAGGCGCCGGGGGGCAGGATGGCGATCAGGAAGCCCGGGTAGTCGGCGCCGAAGAGCACGATGGGCTGGGCGCCGGGGATGAGCATGTCGATGCCCGACAGCAGGGTGCCGCTGCCGACCACTTCACGCATGGCGCCGAGCACCGCCAGCACCAGGGTGAGGCCGATGCCCATCGCGATGCCGTCAACGGTGGAGCCGCCGGGCTCGTTCTTGGCCGCGAAGGCTTCGACGCGGGCCAGCACGATGCAGTTGGTGACGATCAGCGGGATGAAGATGCCGAGCACCAGGTAGAGCTCGTGGAGGTAGGCGTTGAAGGCGAGGTCGACCACCGTGACGAGGGCCGCGATGATCAGGATGAACACCGGGATGCGGATCTCGTAGGGGATGAAGTTGCGCAGCGCGGCGATCACCAGGTTGGCCATCGCCATCACGAGGATGGTGGCGAGGCCCAGGCTGACCGCGTTGACGATGTTGGTGCTGATGGCGAGGATGGGGCACAGGCCGAGGATCTGGACGATGCCGCAGTTCTGCTTCCAGATGCCGTTCCAGGCGATCTCGCGATAGGCTTGGGTGTCCATGGGGGGGCTCCGTCAGAGCGTGCTGCCGCTGGGGGCGGCGAACAGGCGGTTCTGGTTGTCGGCGGCGTAGCGGGCGGCGCGGGCCACGGCGTTGGTGACGGCGCGGGCGCTGATGGTGGCGCCGGTGTGATAGGCGATGTCGCCGCCGTCCTTTTTAACCTTGCACTGGGGCAGCCGGGCGGCCTCGAGGCCGGTGAACTGCGTGATCCAGGGGGCTTTTTTGTCTTTGTCCTTCTTGGGGTCGATGTAGTCGCCGAGGCCCGGGGTTTCGCGCTGGGTGACGGCGCGCACGCCGGACACGCTGCCGTCGGCGCGCACCGCGACGATCAGGTCGATGCGGCCGCTGTAGCCGTCGGGGGCGGTGGTCTCGAGGATCAGCGCGGCGGGCTGGCCGGCCTGGCGGGCGCGGTATACCCGGCCGCCGTTGTCCAGGCCGAGCTCGCGGGTGGGGCCGAGCGCGGCGTAGTCGTCGAGCAGCAGGTTGTCGTAGCTGGCGGGGGGCAGCACCTCGGAGATGAGCTTCATCTTCTCTTCGGCGGCGGAGGCGTCGATCTGGTCTTTGGTGGCGCCGTAGGTGAAGGCCATCAGCGCGGTGAAGACGATGGTGAAGGCCACCATCACCCCGCCGGTGCGGGCCGAGAGGCCGAGGGCAGTGGGTTCGCTCATGGCGTCAGTCTTTCTTGTGGCCGAAGACCGGCGCCTGGGTCTTCATGTCGATCAGGGGCACCAGGATGTTCATCAGCAGGGTGGCGAAGGCGACCCCGTCGGGGTAGGCGCCGAAGCTGCGGATGACCCAGGTGAGCACGCCGGCGCCGGCCGCAAAGAGCAGCTTGCCGCGGGCGGTGGTGGCGCCGGAGACGGGGTCGGTGAGGATGAAGAAGGCGCCGAGCATGGCGCCGCCGCTGGCCAGGTGGAACAGCGGCGAGGCGAAGCCTTCGGGGCGCAGGCCCCACAGCACCAGCGCGCTGGCGAAGAGGGCGCCGCAGAAGGCCACCGGGATGTGCCAGGTGATGATGCGGCGCTGGATCAGCCACAGGCCGCCGACGAGGTAGCCGAGGGCCACCCATTCGCCGCCCTTGCCGCCCAGCCAGCCGAAGGCCGGGCCGTCCATGAGCTGGGCGGCGCGCAGGCCGTGGAGCTCGGAGTCGGGGCTGGCGGCGCTGCGCAGCGCGGTGCGCAGCGCGTCGAGGGGGGTGGCGCCGGTGATGGCGTCGACCTCGCGCACACCGCCGAAGATCAGCTGGAGCTGGGTGGCGAAATCGAGCTGGCCGGCGGCGGGCCACTGGGACATCAGCGCCGGGTAGGCCACGATCATCAGGCAGAAGGCGCCCATCGCCGGGTTGAAGGGGTTCTGGCCGAGGCCGCCGTAGAGCTGCTTGATGACCACCACCGCCAGCAGGGTGCCGGTGACGGTGAGCCACCAGGGCACGATGGGCGGAAAGCTGAGGGCGATCAGCCAGGCGGTGACGATGGCCGACAGGTCGGTGAGGAACAGCGCCTTGGGCTTGCCGCGGATGGCCAGCATGGCGGCCTCGCCGGCCAGGGCGGCGGCGCTGGCGAGGGCGAGCTGGACCAGGATGCCGGGGCCGAAGAACCACACGTAGGCGGCGATGCCGGGGAGGAGGGCGAGCAGCACCTGGAGCATGACGCTCTGGACGCTGGCCGCCTTGCGGACGAAGGGTGAGTTGTTCATGGAGGTGGGGGCGAGGGGCCGGGGTCAGGCGCCGGGGGCGGGCGGGGTGGCCTCGGTGGCTTTGGCTGCGGACTCGCGGCGGGCGTCGATGGCGGCGATCTCGGCCTGGATCTCGGGCGCGGCGACCTCGGTGTTCTTGGGGGCGGCCTGGGCCTTTTGCTGGCGGGCCTTTTCCATGGCGGCTTCGATCAGGGCGCGCTTGGCGTCGTCGCCGCTGGGCTTGGCGGGCGCTGCGCCAGCACCTGCGGCGGCCGGCGTTGCGGCGTCGCCGGCGGCGACCTTCTCGCGGGTGGCGGCGGCCTTGGCGGCGAGCTTCTCGGCTTTTTCCTGCTTCTCGCGTTCCTGGCGGAGGTTCTTGAATTCGAAGCGGTCGCGGGCGGTGTCGGCGGCGTCTTTTTCGCGTTCGCGGGCCCAGATCTCGCTTTTCGAGAAGCGGAAGTAATCGACCAGCGGGATGTGGGACGGGCACACGAAGCTGCAGCAGCCGCACTCGATGCAGTCGAAGAGGTGGTATTCCTGGGCCTTGCCGAAGTTCTTCGAGCGGGAGAACCAGTACATCTCGAAGGGGGCGAGGTCGGCCGGGCAGGCCTTGGCGCATTCGCCGCAGCGGATGCACGGCATCTCGGGCGGCGGCGGCGGGAAGAGGGCCGGGCTGCCGACCAGTACGCAGTTGGTGGCCTTGACCACCGGCACGTCGAAGGCCGGCATGCGCACGCCCATCATCGGGCCGCCCATGATGTAGCGGTCGGTGTCGGCGCGGGGGCCGGCGAGGCGCACCAGGTGGTCCATCGGGGTGCCGATGAGGACTTCGTAGTTGCGCGGCTGGGCCACGTTGCCGGCCACGGTGACGATGCGCGAGACGAGCGGCCGGCCGAGCTCGAGGGCTTCGAAGATGCTGTAGGCGGTGCCGACGTTGAAGCACTGCACGCCGAAGTCGGTGGAGCGGCGGCCGTGGGGCACCTCGATGCCGGTGAGCACGCGGATCAGCTGCTTGGCGCCGCCGGCCGGGTAGCGGGTGGGGATGGCGACGGCCTCGATGCCGGCCTCGCCGCTGGCGGCGATGGCGGCCTGCACGGCGGCGATGGCCTCGGGCTTGTTGTCCTCGATGCCGATCAGGACTTCTTCGGCGTGGAGCATGTGGCGCATGGCGACGATGCCCTTCAGCATGTCGCCGGCGCGCTCGCGCATCAGGAGGTCGTCGCAGGTGATGAAGGGCTCGCATTCGGCACCGTTGATCACCAGGGTCTTGAGGTGGCCTTCCTTGCCGGGCTTGAGCTTGGCGTAGCTGGGGAAGACCGCGCCGCCGAGGCCGACCACGCCGGCGTCGCGCAGGAAGTCGCGGAGCTCGTCGGGCGGGGTGCTTCGGTAGTTGAGCTTGTCGAGCTCGGCCCAGCGGTCTTCGCCGTCGGGCTCGATGATCACCGACAGGGTGGTGAGGCCGGAGGTGTGGGGCATGAGTGCCGGTGCCACGTCGCGGACGATGCCGGAGGTGGAGGCATGCACCGCCGACGACAGGCTGCCGTCGGCGCCGCCGATGCGCTGGCCCTTGAGCACCCGGTCGCCCGGCTGGACCAGCGGGCGCGGGTGCCCGCCAACGGCCTGGTGCAGCGGGATGACCAGGCGGTCGGGCAGCGGCACCGGGGCGATCGGCGCGGTGGTCGAGGGGGCCTTGTTGGTCTGCGGCTTCACGCCGCCATGGAACTTGAAGAGTTTGCGCAGCATGTCAGGCGGCCGCCTTGATTTCGATGACCGGGTAACGCCATTTCCAGGTGTCGACGGTTTCGGCGATGGGCTGCATGCTGATGCAGTCGACGGGGCAGGGGGCGAGGCAGAGTTCGCAGCCGGTGCAGTCGGCGGCGACGATGGTGTGCATCTGCTTGGCGGCGCCGACGATGGCATCCACCGGGCAGGCCTGGATGCACAGGGTGCAGCCGATGCAGGTTTGCTCGTCGATGATGGCCACCGACTTGGGCTTCTCGACGCCGTGCTCCTCAGACAAGGGCTTGAACTCGCGGCCGAGGAGGTCGGCGAGCTTGCGGATGCCTTCTTCGCCGCCCGGCGGGCACTGGTTGATCTCGGCCTCGCCGCCGGCAATGGCGGTGGCGTAGGGGCGGCAGCCGGGGAAGCCGCACTGGCCGCACTGGGTTTGCGGCAGGATGGCGTCGATCTGGTCGACCAGGGGGTCGCCCTCGACCTTGAACTTGATCGAGGCGAAGCCGAGCAGCGCGCCGAGGACGACGGCGATGCTGGCCATTACGAGGAGGGCGGTGAGCATGGTGGCGGGCTCAGTACTTGTCGAGGCCGGCGAAGCCCATGAAGGCCAGGCTCATGATGCCGGCGGTGACCATGGCGATGGCGGTGCCGCGGAAGGCCACGGGGACGTCGGCGCCGTCGAGGCGCTCGCGGATGCCGGCGAAGAGCACCAGGGCGAGGGAGAAGCCGACCGAGCTGCCGAAGCCGAACAGCAGCGATTCGAGCAGGTCGTGGTGCAGCGCGACGTTGAGGAGCGGTACGCCCAGCACCGCGCAGTTGGTGGTGATGAGCGGCAGGTAGATGCCGAGCACCTGGTGCAGCACCGGGCTGGTCTTCTGGATCACCAGCTCGGTGACCTGGACGATGGCCGCGATGATGACGATGAAGGCCAGCGTGCGCAGGTATTCGACGCCGGCCGGCATCAGCACGTAGTGGTCGACGAGGTAACTGGTACCACAGCCGAGGGTGAGCACGAAGGTGGTCGCGGCGCCCATGCCGACGGCGGTCTCGAGCTTCTTGGAGACGCCCATGAAGGGGCACAGGCCGAGGATGCGGACCAGGACGACGTTGTTCACGAGAACCGCGCCGATGATCACGAAGAGGTAGCTGGTCATGGCTGCCAGAGGTTGGAGCTGCGGAAGGACGGATTATCCTGCGCCGGCGGCCTGGGGCTCAAGCCCGCCGGCAGCAGGGTCTTTGGGGCAGAGCCCATCAAGGGTGGTCCCGGGTTTCGAGAACAGCTTCGCGCACCAGCGCAGGGCCCCGGTAGATGAGGCCGCTGTAGAGCTGGACCAGCTTGGCGCCGGCCTCGAGCTTGGCGCGGGCCTGGCGCCCGTCGAAGACGCCACCGGCGGCGATGATGGGCAGCTCGTTCTGCAGGGCCCTGGCGAGGGCCGCGACCACCGCGGTGGAGGCCTCGAACAGCGGCGCACCCGACAGGCCGCCCTGCTGGTCGCCGTTGGGCAGGCCCTGGACCTTGTCGCGGGCCAGCGTGGTGTTGGTGGCGATCACCGCGTCGATGCGGTGGCGGCGCAGTGCGTCGGCGATGTTGGTGATCTGGGCGTCGTCGAGGTCGGGGGCGATCTTGAGGGTGATCGGCACGTAGCGCCCGTGCTTGTCGGCGAGCTGAGCCTGGCGCGCCTTGAGCTGGCCGAGGAGGGCGTCGAGCTCGGATTCGCCCTGCAGCTGGCGCAGGTTTTTGGTGTTGGGCGAGGAGATGTTGACGGTGATGTAGCTCGCCAGCGGGTAGGCCTTGTCGAGGCAGATCAGGTAGTCGTCGGCGGCGCGCTCGATGGGTGTGTCGGCGTTCTTGCCGATGTTGATGCCGAGGATGCCGCGGAATTTGGCCTGCTGGACGTTGCCGATCAGGGCGTCGATGCCGTGGTTGTTGAAACCCATCCGGTTGATGATGCCCTTGACCTCGGGCAGCCGGAACATGCGCGGCTTGGGGTTGCCCGGCTGCGGGCGCGGGGTGATCGTGCCGATCTCGAGGAAGCCGAAGCCCATGCGGGCAAGGCCGTCGATGGCTTCACCGTTCTTGTCGAGGCCGGCGGCGAGGCCGATGCGGTTGGGGAACTGCAGCCCCATCACTTCGACCGGCGTGGCGGCGATCGGCTTGGCGGCGGGCAGCAGGCGACCGGCGAGGTGCAGGCCGGTGAGCGTGGTTTCGTGGGCGGTCTCCGGATCAAGGGAGAACAGCACCGGGCGGACGATTTCGTAGAGCATCCGGCATTCTACCGCAGTGCGGCAAAGTCTTGTTTCGGCGATCAATCCAGCGCGAAACGGAGCTGCAGGCCGAGGTAGCCGCTGTAGCCGGGGAGGTTGGGCACGGCGATCAGGTTGGCGCCCACACGCCCGAGCTGCGCGCTGACGGTGGGCAGCACCAGCACCGGCGATGGGTAGCCGGTGGCGACCAGCCCGAAGGCGCCGAAGCGGAACGGGCCGGCGGCGAGGGGCATCCAGCGCCCGCCGAGGTAAACGGTGTGGCGGTCGTAGCTGTTGCGGAAGTAGCCGGCCGTGGCGACCCACGGCGTGCCGGCGAATTCCCGCTCGAAGCCGGCGCCGGGGTTGGCTTCGCGCCAGTCCCGGCGGTCGGGCTGAAAGTGGTGGGAGAGGCCGGAGAGGGTCAGCCAGTCGCGGTGGGGCGTGGTGCTGAGGTCGTCTAGGGTGGGCATTGCCTGGGCACCGAGGGCGCACAGGGCGAGCGGGGCGAGCATGAGCGCCCGGGAGATGGAGTGCATGAAGGGGGTTTCAGTCGGAGGCTGCTGGGTCTGCGTCGTCGAGCGGCTGCCAGACGCCGCCGACGCGCCCCTCGATGGGGCGGAAGCGGGCCTTGTAGGCCATCTTGCGGCTGTCGCGGATCCAGTAGCCCAGGTAGAGGTAGGGCAGCCCGAGCGCGCGGCAGACCTCGATCTGCCACAGGATGCCGAAGGTGCCGAGGCTGCCGCCGGGCAGATCGGGGTCGTAGTAGGTGTAAACGCTGGAGAGGCCGTCGGTGAGGCAGTCGATGACGCTGACCATGCGCAGGATGCCGTCTTCGCGGAACTCGATCAGGCGGCTGTCGATATGGCTCTGGAGCAGGAAGTGGGCGTACTGGTCGCGGTTGTCCTCGTCCATGCCGCCGCCGGCGTGCCGGCTGGCCTGGTAGCGCTGGTAGAGGGCGTAGTGCTCCTCGATGAACTCGAGACGGACCTCGCGGGACTGCAGGTGCCTGTGGGCCGCCCAGGCGCGGCGCTGGCTGCGGTTGGGGCGGAAGTCGGCGACCGGGATGCGCACCGGCACGCAGGCACGGCAGCCGTCGCAGTAGGGGCGGTAGGTGAAGATGCCGCTGCGCCGGAAGCCGTTGCGGACGAGCTCGCTGTAGATGGGGGTGTCGATCAGGTGGCTGGGCGTGGCGACCTGGGAGCGTGCCTGCCGGTTGGGCAGGTAGGAGCAGGCGTAGGGCGCGGTGGCGTAGAACTGCAGCAGGGAGTAGGGATAGTCCTTGAGCATCGTCGGCTACGTCCAGGGGGCTTGGGCTCCGTCCTGCGGCCAGCGGGCCGGCGGGCGGTCTTCGCGGGTCAGCTCGCCGAGCATCCGGACGAACACTTCGCGGGGGATCTCACGGCCGCCGAGGGAGCTCAGGTGGCGGGTCGTCATTTGACAATCTAGCACGCGAAAATCGTGCTGCAGGAGAAAGCGAACCAGGTGGGCGAAGGCGATCTTGGAAGCGTCGGTGCGCCGGCTGAACATGGATTCGCCGTAAAAGGCCCGCCCGATGGCCATGCCGTAGAGCCCGCCGGCGAGCTCGCCGTCGATCCAGGTCTCAACGCTGTGGGCGTAGCCGAGCTCGTGCATTCGAACATAGGCGGCCTGGATGGCGGGGGTGATCCAGGTGCCGCCGCCCGGCTCACGGGGCTCGGCGCAGGCGCGGATGACCGCGGCGAAGTCGTGGTCGAGGCGAACTTCGAAGTGATGCTTGCGGAGGGTTTTGCGCAGTGATCGGGTGACCCGCAGCTCGTCGGGGAACACCACCATGCGCGGGTCGGGGCTCCACCACAGGATGGGCTCGCCGTCGCTGAACCACGGGAAGATGCCGCGGCGGTAGGCGGCCAGCAGCCAGTCGGGGGTGAGCGCTCCGCCGGCTGCGAGCAGGCCGTTGGGATGTCTGGCTGCGCGGGACGCAGGGGGGAAGGCCGGGCCGTGTGCCTCGTCGAGCCAGGGGATCATGTCTCGGCCTTGCCCGGCGTTCTGTGCTGACGGCAGTGAAGCCCGGGCGCGACGGTTGGCCGGACCGCAGGATCAGTTGGTCTGGGTCGGGCGGACACCTGCGCCCGGCAGGACGCGACGTGCGCCGTCGTAGCGGGCCGCCCAGTAGCTGATGCGCATGTCCTCGACGCGGACCACGCCGCCCGAAGAGGGTGCATGCACGAACTGGTAATTGCCCAGGTAGATGCCCACGTGGGAGAAGGCGCGGCGCATGGTGTTGAAGAAGACGAGGTCGCCGGGCTTGAGTTCGTTGATTTTGACCTGCTCGCCCATCTGAGCCATTTCGGCGGCGGTGCGCGGCATGCCGAAACCCAGCGCATCGGCGAAAACCTTGCCGACGAAGCCGCTGCAGTCGAAGCCGGTTATCGGGCTGGTGCCGCCAAAACGATAGGGAACGCCGAGAAAGTTGAGGCTGCGGTCGACGAGGGAACGGATGGAATCGCTGTAGCGCTCGAACATGGACGCGGTAGGCGCTTCTTCGAGGGCTGCGGGTGTGGGCTCCGACGCGAGGACCGCGCCGGAAAACGCGGTCGCCACAAAAAAGCCGGCGATGGTCTTTTTAATAGGCATCCCAACAGTCTACCCAACGCATACATGCGTGTAAAGTTTATCGACAAATATACGTGCTGCATTGCAGCATGTGCACTTCGCCACAGAGTTACCCCGCTGGCATCTGTAGTATCTGCATCGCACTGGACGCGGGTAGCAACGTTCGGGAGGCCGCGCGGGAGGGATGTCGAACCGGACGACATGCCTCCGGAAAAGGGCCCTTCGGCTTTCCGCTGCGAAGCGCCCGCGCCAGTCGCACCAATTCAGCGTCGCCTCAAGGGCCCGGCGGCATCGTGCCGGGGGTTCTCGAGGCGTTGTCGCATGTCCGCGCCGGGCTCAGCCGAGCAGGTTCAGGATGCCGTCGAGCCCGCAGTGGTTCAGGGCGTAGGTGGCTTGCTGGCGGACCACCGGCTTGGCGTGATAGGCAATCCCGATGCCTGCCTCGTGGAGCATGGGCAGGTCGTTGGCGCCGTCGCCGGCCGCGATCACCGTTTCGGGCGCGAAGCCGTGGAGCTTGCGCACCAGCTGGAGCGTGTGGCGCTTTGCCTCGCCGTCGACGATGTCACCGCGGACCTTGCCGGTGAGTTTGCCAGCCCGGATTTCCAGCTCGTTGGCCACCGCGTAGTCAAAGCCGAGCTGTTTCTGCAGGCGGTCGGTGAAATACGTGAAGCCGCCGGACACCAGCACCGTGATGATCCCCGCCTTCTTGAGCCCGGCAAGCAGCGCTTCGGCGCCCGGGTTGAACTGCAGGCGCTCTTCGAACACGCGGCGCAGGGCGTCTTCGGGCAGGCCCTCGAGCAGCGCCACGCGGCGCGTGAGGGACTCGCGGAAATCCATCTCGCCGCGCATGGCGGCTTCGGTGATCGCCGAGACTTCGGCCTTCAGGCCCTGCATGTCGGCGATTTCGTCGATGCACTCGATGGTTATCAGGGTCGAGTCCATGTCGGTGACGAAGAGCTTGAAATCACTCAGGCGCCGCTCGCTGGGGACGAAGGCGCAGTCGAGCGAGTTGGCCTCGCAATAGGCTTCGACCTCCGGATTGGGCTGGGCGCCGCGCAGGCGGAAGGCGTTGTTGCCGAGCCGCCCGACCCCCTCCGACCCGGTGAGGGTGGTCAGGTCTTTCAGGGCGCGGGCCTCGACCTTTTGGCCTTGGACGACCAGATTCATCAGCCGGCGCTCCGCAGCGACAGGTTGGGGCGCAGGGTGTCGCGCATTTCACGGATCATGGTTTCGGTGGTGGCCCAGTCGACACAGGCGTCGGTGACCGAGCAGCCGTAGCGGAGCTGGGAGAGGTCGGCCGGGATGGGCTGGTTGCCCGCCTCGATGTTGCTCTCGATCATCAGGCCGACGATGGAGCGGTTGCCTTCGCGGATCTGGTGGGTCACGTCACGCATCACCAGCGGCTGGTACTCGGGGTTCTTCCAGGAGTTCGAGTGGGAGCAGTCGATGACGATGTTGGGGGGCAGCTTGGCCTTGGTGAGGGCCTTTTCGGCGAGGGAGACCGACACGCTGTCGTAGTTGGGGCGGCCACCGCCGCCGCGCAGCACCACGTGCCCGTAGGCGTTGCCGCGGGTGCGGATCACCGACGACTGGCCCTGGTTGTTGATGCCCAGGAAGCTGTGGGGGTGGGAGGCCGACAGCACGCCGTTGACCGCCGCGTCGAGGGAGCCGTCGGTGCCGTTCTTGAAGCCGACCGGGGTGGACAGGCCGGAGGCCATCTCGCGGTGGGTCTGGGATTCGGAGGTGCGTGCGCCGATGGCCGTCCAGCTGATGAGGTCGCCGTAGTACTGGGGGGCGATCGGGTCGAGGGCTTCGGTGGCGGCGGGCAGGCCGATCTCGTTCACGTCGAGCAGGAAGCGGCGGGCCTTCTCCATGCCTTCGTCGATGCGGAAGGAGTCGTCCATGTGCGGGTCGTTGATGTAGCCCTTCCAGCCGGTGGAGGTGCGGGGCTTTTCGAAGTAAACGCGCATCACGAGCACCAGGGTGTCGGAGACTTCGTCGGCGAGCACCTTGAGGCGGCGGGCGTAGTCGAGGCCGGCGATCGGGTCGTGGATGGAGCAGGGGCCGACGACGATGAAGACGCGCGGGTCGCGGCGGTCGAGGATGGCCTCGAGGGCGCGGCGGCCGTCAAGCACGACCTTGGCGGCGGTGTCGGAGAGGGGGACTGCCCGGGTGATCTCTTCGGGGGACGGCATGCGGTCGAAGGCCGCGATGTTTAGGTTGTCGGTCTGGGCGTGGGGCATGGCTGGGTTGCGTGCGTGAATGCGGAGTCCGTCATTTTACCCCGAAGCGCCGCGCCTGACCGGATGGCGGGCGAGGCCGAGTACCGAAGGCAGGCGCACATCCACGTAGGCGGGCTGGCGCAGGCTGCGGCTGATCCATACGGTGGTCATGCCGAGGCGCTTGGCGCTGCGCAGGTTTTCGGCGCTGTCCTCGACGAGGATGCAGCGAGAGGCCTGCAGCCGGTGATCCTTGAGCAGGTGGTGGAAGGCCTTCAGGCCGGGCTTGGGGTTGAAGCGCATCTGCTCCACTGCGTACACATCAACGAAGAAGCGCCGGATGCCCATGATCTCGAGGACGGCCTCGGCGTAGTGGCGCGGGCCGTTGGAGAAGACGATCTTGCGCCCCGGCAGACGTGCCAGCATGTGACAGAGCGCGTTGTCGAAGACGACCATGCGGGGCAGGTCGGGGAACTGGTGGGTGTCGTGCAGGAAGTGCTTTGGGTCGGTGCCGTGGTGGCGCATCAGGCCCAGCAGCGTGGCGCCGTAGCGCCGCCAGTAGTCGACGCGCAGGCGGTTGGCGGCGGCCTCGTCGAGGGCCAGGTGCTGCATGAGGTAGCCCGTCATGCTGCGGTTGATGTGCGGAAAGATGTGCGGCGAGGCGTTGTGGAGCGTGTTGTCCAGGTCGAACAGCCAGACGGGCGTCATGGCTCAGCCGGGCTTGCGTTCGAAGCGGACGATCGCACGGCCGTCTTCGGCGACCTTGGGGGCGGCCTTCCAGGCGTGGCCATAGACGACTTCGACGGTGGCCGGCAGGCGGCCGTCGCGGCGCAGCTGCTCGTAGTTGGCGCGCAGCTTCTGCCAGTGGCCCTTGCCGACGAGGCCCCGCGGGCGGGTGGTGGCCGCGTTGGCCGAGCCGCTGGCGCGCAGGTCGCGGAGCAGATCGTCGAGGGAGGTGTAGGTGACGGTGAGCATCTCCATGTCCATCACCGGGTCGGAGAAGCCGGCGCCGACGAGGGCGTCGCCCAGGTCGTGCATGTCGATGAAACGGTGCAGGTGCTCGGCGTCGGAGGGCGGCAGGGCGGCGCGGAGCTCTTTGAGGGTGTCGGGGCCGAGGGTCGAGAACATCAGCATGCCGCCGACCTCGAGCACCCGGTGGATCTCCTTGAGCGCCGGCAGCGGGTCGTGCAGCCACTGGAGCATGAGGTTGGACCAGGCGAAGGACACGCTGCCCCGGGCTAGCGGCAGAGCGGTGGCGTCGGCACACACGAAGTCGGGCTCGGCGGGCTTGCCGAAGCGCAGCAGGCGCTTGAGGAGGCCGGTGTCGCCGCGGGCCTGGGCCAGCATCGCCGGCGCGCTGTCGATGGCGATGCGCGGCACGCCGGGGTAGCGCTGTGCGAAGGCGGGCAGGTCTGCACCCGGGCCGCAGCCGAGGTCGAGGATGCGGCGGGGTTCGATGCGGATGTAGTCGAGGCGCTCGCCCATGCGCCGGGAGATTTCCCGGGCCAGGGTGTCGACGCTCGCGTAGCCCGCCGCCGCCCGGCCGGCCCGGCGCCGGACGAGGCCCGGGTCGAGCCGGAAGTCGGGGGCGGTCATGGGCTGGGGGCGGCGCTCAGACGGCCTTCAGGCCGAGACGGGCGAAGAGCTTGTCGTCGGCGTCGGCGTCCGGGTTGTCGGTGGTGAGCAGGCGCTCGCCGTAGAACATGGAGTTGGCGCCGGCCATGAAGCACAGGGCCTGGAGGGCGTCGTCCATCTGCTGGCGGCCGGCCGACAGGCGGACGTAGCTTTCGGGCATCGTGATGCGCGCGGCAGCGATCATGCGCACGAAGTCGAAGGGGTCGATGGCCTCGGCGCCGTCGAGGGGCGTGCCTTCGACCTGCACCAGGTTGTTGATGGGCACGGAGTCGGGCGGCGGGTTCATGTTGGCCAGCTCGGCGATCAGCGCAGCGCGGCTCTTCTTGGTTTCGCCCAGGCCGACGATGCCGCCGCAGCACACGTTGATGCCGGCGTCGCGCACCTTGTCGAGGGTGTCGAGGCGGTCCTGCAGGGTGTGGGTGGTGATGATCTGGCCGTAGAACTCGGGCGAGGTGTCGATGTTGTGGTTGTAGTAGTCGAGGCCGGCGTCCTTCAGCTTTTCGGCCTGGCCCTCCTTGAGCATGCCCAGGGTGACGCAGGTTTCGAGGCCGAGCTTCTTGACCTCGCGGACCATGTCGAGCACCGGGGTGAGGTCTTTTTCTTTCGGGCCGCGCCAGGCGGCGCCCATGCAGAAGCGCGAGGCGCCCTTGGCCTTGGCGGCGCGGGCGTTTTCGAGCACTTCGTCGAGGGGCAGCAGGGCTTCCTTTTCGAGGCCGGTGTCGTAGCGCGACGACTGGGAGCAGTAGCCGCAGTCTTCCGAGCAGCCGCCGGTCTTGATGGACAGCAGCGTGGAGCGCTGGACGGCGTTGGGGTCGAAATTCTCGCGGTGCACCTGCTGGGCGCGGAACAGGAGATCATTGAAGGGCAGCGCGAAGAGCGCTTCGACTTCGGCAACGCTCCAGCGCTTGCGGGCGGGGGCGGCGCTGCCCTGGGTCGTCGGGGCGCTTGATGCGCCGGAACACGTCTCTGCTTGGGCGATGCTTGCGGTCATTGTCATGGACCCTTATTTTGGCTGTAATTTATAATTACGAAGCCTTTTAGTTTCCCTGAAGGGGTCTGGACTTGTCAAATCAAGCGCTTGGCTGGCGTCGCTGGATGGGGTGTGCGCTCGACGCCATACTGCCCCAGCAGTGTTTTGCCTGCGGTGCCGGGAGCGGCGGCGGAGTGCTCTGCGATGACTGCCGTGCCGAGCTGCCGGGCCGGGGGCGGGCGCGGTGCCCGGTGTGCGCCATCGAGCAGCATCAGGGGCTGATCTGCGGTGCCTGCCTGAGTGCGCAACCGCCCTTCGATGCCAGTCGTGCGGCGTTCGATTACGCGTTTCCCACCGACCGGATGGTGCAGGCGCTCAAGTATGCGCATCGGCTCTCGCTGTCGCGGCTGTTCGTCGAGTTGATGGCCGAGGCACCATGCCCGCAGGCCGACCTGGTGGTGCCGATGCCGCTGCACCCCGCGCGCCTGCGTTTGCGGGGTTTCAACCAGGCGGCCGAGCTGGCGCGGCCGCTGGCCGCCGCGTGGGGCATTCCGCTGCGTCTCGACGGCATCGTTCGGGATCTGGACACGCACCCCCAGGCGGCGCTGCCCTGGAAGGCGCGGGCGGGCAATGTGCGCGGGGCTTTCCGGGTGCGGGGCTCGGTGGAGGGGCTGCGGGTGGTGGTGGTCGATGACGTGATGACCACCGGGGAGACGTTGGCCGAGTTGGCCCGGACGCTGAAGGCGGTGGGCGCGGCAAGCGTCGAGAACCGCATCGTGGCTCGCACGCCGGCGCCGGGTTGATCGCCGGGGGCGGGGCAGGCACAATCCGCGCCCATGTTCCATGTCGTCCTTCATCAGCCGGAAATCCCCCCGAACACCGGCAACATCATGCGCATGTGTGCCAACTCGGGCGCACGGCTGCACCTCGTCAAACCGCTGGGCTTCACGCTCGAAGAGAAGCAGCTCGTCCGCGCTGGCCTCGATTATCGGGACATGGCGGTGGTGACTGTGCATGACGACTGGCCGAGCTGTCGGGCTGGCTTTGCCGGGCAGCGCATCTTTGCGCTGACGAGCCACGGCGGGCGCAGCTATGCGGAGGTGGCCTTCGAGCCCGGTGACGTGTTTGTGTTTGGCTCGGAATCCCGCGGCCTGCCGCCCGAGCTGCACACCGAGTTTGGCGACGATCGCCGGCTGCGGATTCCGATGCGGCCCGGCAATCGCAGCCTCAACCTGTCGAACGCCGCCGCGGTTGTGGTCTACGAGGCCTGGCGCCAGGCCGGGTTCGCCGGCGGCGCGTGATGCGCTGCTGAATTGCCGCCGGGCGGCGCTACTCCTGTTTCGGGTCGCGGGCAAGAAGCTGCTCGACCGCCTCGCGGGCGACGAGCTTGCCGCGCAGCACGCCATCGACGGCGTTGGTGATCGGCATGTCGACGCCCAGGCGGGCCGCCAGCGTGGCGACCTCGTGGGTGGTGCTGACCCCTTCGGCCACGTGGCCAAGGGCGGCGAGGATGTCAGGCAGGGTCTTGCCTTCGGCGAGCAGCAGCCCGACACGGCGGTTGCGGGACAGGTCGCCGGTGCAGGTGAGCACCAGGTCGCCCAGCCCGGCGAGGCCCATGAAGGTGTCGCGGCGACCGCCCAGGGCGACCCCCAGGCGGGTGATCTCGGCGAGGCCGCGGGTGATCAGCGCAGCCCGGGCGTTGAGGCCGAAGCCCATGCCGTCGGCGACACCGGCGGCGATCGCCATCACGTTCTTGACCGCGCCACCGACCTCGGCGCCGACGAGGTCGTCGTTGGCGTAGAGGCGCAGCCGGTTGTTGTGCAGTGCATGCACCCAATAGCGGGCGAATTCGAGATCCCGGGCGGCGATGGTGACGGCCGCCGGCAGGCCCTGGGCGACTTCGACGGCGAAGCTGGGGCCGGTGAGCACGCCGCAGCGGGCATCGCTGCCCAGCTCCTCGGCGACGATCTGGTGGGGCAGCTTGGCGGTGCCGGCTTCGAGGCCCTTGCAGGCCCACAGCAGCGGCGTGCCGGGTGCGGCGGCCTGCAGGGCGCGGGCGGTGCTGCGCAGGCCGGCGAGGGGCGTGACGACCAGGTGCAGATCGGCCTGGGCGGCGTCGCCCAGGTGGTCGCTCAGCTGCAGTTCGGCAGGCAGGGAGATGCCCGGCAGGTAGCGCCGGTTCTCGCGATCGGCAGCGAGGGCGGCGATCTCGTCGACTTCGCGGCTCCACAGGACCACGTCGTGGTTGCGGCTGAAGGCGAGGGCGAGGGCGGTGCCCCAGGCGCCGGCTCCGAAAACGGCGATACGCATGGCGCTTAGAGGCCCCAGATCTGGTTGATGCGGATGTAACCCGTGCTGCCGTCCCGATGCTTCACCCTGACCCAGCCGTCGGCGGGCTTGTCGGTGAGCTCGAGGACGACGTCCTTGACGGCTTCGAAGGCCAGCGGCGCGGTGGCCTCGGGCTTCTGGCGGATGTCGGCGCGGGCGGTGGTGATGATGGCGGTGCGCTTTTCGGCGAGCACGCGGCGTTCGACCCACAGCAGGCTGCCGGCGGGCTCACGCACCTTGGTCCAGCGGTCGATGTTGACGACGACTTCGACCGGGGTGTGGCGCTGGATCACGAAAAGCGGCTTGCCTTGCTTCGAGGGCGCATCGTAGAGGATGGCCGGTTCGGCGAGGGAGCGGAAATCCGATGGGCCGAGGCCCGCCGCCGCGCAGGCGAACGGCAGGCCGAACAGCGCCGCGGCGGTGAGGCGGCGCATGTTCATTACTGGATCGGAACGTCGGTGCCGGGCTGGGCGGCCTGCTGGCGGTTCTGGGCGTACATGGCCTCGAAGTTGACCGGGGCGAGCACCACGGGCTGGAAGCCGGCGCGGGCGACGGCGTCGGAGACGGCTTCGCGGGCGTACGGGAAGAGGATGTTGGCGCAACCGATCATCATGATCGGCTCGAGGTCTTCCTGGGGCACGTTGCGGATCTGGAAGATGCCGGCCTGGGCCACTTCGACCAGGAAGACGGTCTTGTCTTCGGGCAGCTGGGCGGTGACGGTGACGGTGAGGGCGACCTCGAAGATGCCCTCGTCGATGCCGCTGCTCTCGGTGCGCAGCTGGACGTTGATCTGCGGGGTTTCGCGCTCGAGGAAGATCTGCGGCGCGTTGGGCACCTCGATGGAGAGATCCTTGACGTAGAGCTTTTCGATGGAGAAGACGGGTTGCGCGGTTTCGGACATGGTGGTGGTTCCGGTTGAAAAATCAGGGTCGGTCAGGGGTCAGGCGGCTTCGCCGCGCAGCAGCGGGTCGAGCTTGCCCGCGTGGTCGAGGGCGAAGAGGTCGTCGCAGCCGCCCACGTGGAAGTCGCCGATGTAGATCTGCGGCACGGTGCGGCGGCCGGTGCGCTCCATCATCTCGTCGCGTCGGGCGGGGTCGGTGTCGATGCGGACCTTCTCGATCTCGGAAACGCCCTTCCTGCGCAGCAGACCTTCGGCGCGCACGCAGTAGGGGCAGACGGCGGTGGAATACATCAGGATCTTCGGTTGCATGGCTATTTCCTCTTGCGGCTGATCGGCATGCCGGCTTGCTCCCAGGCGGCAATGCCGCCCTCGAGGTTGTGCACCCGGGCGAAGCCGGCCTTGCTCAGGATGGAACAGGCCGACGCCGAGCGGGCACCGCTCTGGCAGTTGAGGATGATCGGCTTGTCCTTGAACTTTTCGAGTTCGGCGGTGCGCTTGGCGAGCTCGCCCACGGGAATGTGGCGGGCGTCGAGGAGGTGGCCGGCGTTGTACTCGCCGGCTTCGCGCACGTCGATCACGACGGCGTCTTCGCGATTGATCAGCTGGGTGGCCTGGGCCGGCGAAACGCCGCGCCCGCCGCCGCGAAGGGAGGTGACCAGGAGCAGCGTGCCGCTGACGGCGGCAAGTGTTGCCCAGGCCCAGTTCCAGTCTTGCTGGATGAATTCCATGAAACGAACTCCAGATTGGGGGAGAGGACAGGGAGGCTTAATCGTCCCGGCAGAATACTTCACGCATCATGGCGATCAGCTGCAGGGTGCGCGGGTCTCCGACGCGGTAGAAGACCCGGTTGGCGTCCTTGCGTGTAAGGAGGACTTCCTTGTCGCGGAGGATAGCCAGGTGCTGGGAGATGTTGCTTTGCGAGGTGCCTACGGCGTCGACGATATCCTGCACGCAGGCCTCCTCGCCACCGATCACGCAGAGGATCTTGAGGCGCAGCGGGTGCGAGATGGCCTTGAGCGCGCGGGCGGCGGTCTCGATGTGTTCCTGCTTGGCAAGTAGGTCGACAGTGTTGATTTCCACGAAATAAGCGGGCTTCGCTACACACTAATATTATAAAATACCATCTTTTGAACCTTCATGCGCCCGTGCCGTTCCAAATGGCTGTGGTGAATGTCTCACCCGAACGCCATGGCGCGGCCTGCCGGCGGGTGGCGCAGCCCGGTGGGTTTGCGGGCCTCCCTGGCGAAGGAAGCGCCTTCTGCGGCCCTGTAGAAGGGCATGAGGGCTTTCCGGTTTATACTCGTTCCGCTTTTCAGATCGGCCCGATTCCGGGCCTGTGATGGCGCAGGCAGCGGATGCCCGCCGTGACGGAGACAATATGCGCAGTAAACTTCAACAAGCCGGCCTGGTTTTCACCGGGCTGTGCGCCGGGGTTCTCATCAGCCTCAATTTCTCGGCCAACGCGGACAAATCGCCGCTTGCCCCGCTGCCGGTGGAAGAGTTGCGCAATCTTGCCGACGTGTTCAATGCCATCAAGCAGGGCTACGTCGAGCCGGTCGAAGACAAGAAGCTGATCACCCACGCGATCAGCGGCATGCTCTCCAACCTCGATCCCCACTCCGCCTATCTGGATGCCGAGGCCTTCAAGGAGCTGCAGGTGGGCACCCAGGGCGAGTTCGGTGGCCTCGGAATCGAGGTCGGCTCCGAGGATGGTTTCGTCAAGGTGATCTCGCCGATCGAGGACACGCCGGCGTTTCGGGCGGGCATCAAGGCCGGCGACCTGATCATCAAGCTCGACGACACGTCGGTGAAGGGCATGCCCCTCAACGACGCCGTCAAGCGCATGCGCGGCAAGCCCAAGACGACCATCGTGCTGACGATCGCCCGCAAGGGTGAGAACAAGCCCATCGTCGTCACGCTGACCCGCGAGGTGATCAAGGTCCAGAGCGTCAAGTCGAAGCTCGTCGAGCCGGGCTTTGGCTACGTGCGGGTGGTGCAGTTCCAGGAGCAGACCGCGGCGTCCCTCGTCCAGCACCTGGACAAGCTGGTCAAGCAGGGCGAGATGAAGGGGCTGGTGCTTGACCTGCGCAATGATCCGGGCGGCCTGCTGCATGGCGCCGTGGGCGTGTCGGCGGCCTTCCTGCCGCCCAAGGCGCTGGTGGTGTCCACCGATGGGCGGGCCGACGATTCGAAGCGCAAGTATCTGGCGACACCCGAGGATTACCTGCGCGGTTCCCGCGACGACTACATCCGCAACGTGCCGGCCTCCATCAAGACGGTGCCGATGGTGGTGCTGGTGAATGGCGGTTCTGCGTCGGCCTCCGAGATCGTCGCCGGCGCCCTCCAGGACCACAAACGTGCCGTCGTGATGGGCACCCAGAGCTTCGGCAAGGGCTCGGTGCAAACCATTCTGCCGCTCAACAGCAACGCCGCCATCAAGCTCACGACGGCCCGCTACTTCACGCCAAACGGGCGCTCGATCCAGGCCAAGGGCATCGTGCCCGACATCATCGTCGAGGAGACGCCCGGTGGCGCTTCCCGCGATCGCCTGCGCGAGGCCGACCTCGATCGCCACCTGGGCAACGGCAAGGAGCCTGAGCTGCCGAAGGCGGTTGAAGCGGCGCCGGTGCCGGTGCCGCCCAAGAAAGACAGCGCGCCCAAGGCCAAGGACAAAGACAAGCCCAAGGACGAGGCCGAGGAGGCCAAGCCGCCCTTCGAGCTCGCCGGCAAGGACGATTACCAGCTCGCCCAGGCGGTGAATTTGCTCAAGGGCCTGCAGATCCTCCAGAATAACGCCAAGTAAAAAACCCCGACTGCGGAGGAGGCCCTGCATGCGACGTGAGACTGCCTACAAGCTGGCTGGACGCAAGCACGATAACGGGGCACACCATGCGGCGAGCGGTGTCGCCAAGACGCGGGAGATCCGCTTCAAGGATTTCCCGCCCGGGCAGGCAGCCCAGGCCTGGCGCTCCCTGGCGGCACTGCGAGGCGTGCAGGTCGAGGCCGGCCGTGACGAGCTCACCCTGGTGGTGCATTACAACGTACTCGACTTCACCCTGCAGCTCCTCGACGAGGCGCTGATGAATGCGGGCTTCCACCTCGACCGGAGCCTGCTCATCCGCCTGCATCGGGCGCTGATCTACTACGTCGAGGACACCCAGGTGCATAACCTGCGGTCTCCCGAGCGCCTGATCAAGCAGTCCCACGAGGTGTACATCCAGGCCTACGCCCATCACCCCCACGGTGACCGGGACGACACGCCGCCCGAGCTCCGCGAGTTCAAATAACCCGCTGCCCCTTCACGGGGCAGTTTCATTTTCATCATCCGCCCCGCCATGAACGACGATCAGCTCCTGCGCTATTCGCGCCACATCCTGTTGCCCCAGATCGGTATCGAGGGCCAGGAAGCCATCGTTGCCGCCCGCGTGCTGGTGGTGGGGGCCGGTGGGCTGGGGTCGCCGGCCGCGATGTATCTGGCGGCCGCCGGTGTCGGCACCCTGGTGCTGGCCGATGGCGACACGGTCGATCTCACCAACCTGCAGCGCCAGATCCTGCACAGCCAGGAGGGCGTCGGGCGTCTCAAGGTGGACTCGGGGCGCGACACCCTGGCCCGCTTGAATCCGGAGGTCCGCGTCCTGCCGGTAGCCCATCGGCTCGAGGGCGCCGCCCTGGAAGCCGAGGTGGCCGCGGCCGATCTGGTGCTCGATTGTTCCGACAACTTCGCTACCCGCCATGCCATCAACCGCGCCTGCGTGGCGGCCCGCAAGCCGCTTGTGTCGGGGGCCGCGGTGCGTTTCGACGGGCAGGTGTCGGTGTTCGACCTGCGCCGGGACGACTGCCCGTGCTACCACTGCCTGTTTCCCGAGGCGGAGGATGTCGAGGAGGTGCGCTGCGCGGTGATGGGCGTCTTTGCGCCGATCACCGGCATCGTCGGCGCGGTGCAGGCGGCGGAGGCGCTCAAGCTGCTGGCCGGCTGTGGCGAAACCCTCACCGGCCGCTTGCTCCTCCTGGATGCCCTGGCGATGGACTGGCGGACGGTGCGCCTGGGGCGCGACCCGGCCTGCGCGGTCTGCGCGTCACGCTGAAGGCTGCTTGCCGGCCCGGGTGCCAAGCGCCCGCCAGAGCAGCACGAGGCCGAGCTTCTGCTGGGCCCAGAAGTCGTCGCGGGCGTTGATTTCCTGGGTGGTGGTTTCGTGGATGCCTGTCGGGGGCAGTTGCGGCGCGAGGTAAAGCGTGCCGAACAGGAGGTCCCAGACGGGGAGCAGGATCGCGAAATTGCAGCCGCAGGCAAAACGCGGCTCGGCCGGCAGGTCGAGGGCGTGGTGCCAGCGGTGATAGCGGGGGCCGACCACAAGGTGATCGCCCAGCCGCCCGAAGCTCAGCCGGGTGTTGGCGTGGGACAGGTTCTCCACCAGCCGCAGTACGATCAGGAGGCCGATGAACTGGCCCGGCGGCACGCCGATCAACAATGACAGGGACGCAAACCAGACGCCGGCGATGAGGTCGTCGAGCAGGTGGTTGCGGGAGTCCGTCCAGAACGACATCTGCCGCTGGGAGTGGTGGATGCCGTGCAGCGCCCACCACCAGCGGAAGGTGTGGGACAGCCGATGGCGCCAGTACTCGGCGAAATCGAGGATCACCAGGTAGATCAGAAAGCTCGCCAGCGGGTGGTAATCGAGGGCCGGCAGCCAGTCTTCGAGCTGGCGGGGGATGATGTCGTGAAAGCGTAGCCACCCGTCTACGCCTAGGAACACCGGAGCGAGCAGCGCAAACACTGCCAGCGGCACGACGCCGAGCCGGTTGAGCACCGTGTAGATCACATCCACCCGCACGGCCCTGCGCTGCGCCCACCTCTCGGCGGGCCACCAGGCCTCGAGGGGGCGCATCAGCGTGTAGGCGATGGCCAGCTCGATGAGGCCGAGGAGGACGAACTCGATGCCCTCGAAGCCCATCTCCACGAAGCCGCCGAGGCCGAGGGCAAACAGCACGGGCTGCACGAGGCTGTCGAAGAGCCTGCCCTGGGCGCTGACGAAAAGGTCGGTGACAAACTGCATCAGTGGCTCCCGCGCCCGGCGGCGGCCAGGGTGGCAAAGCACAGCCCTCGTGCCTTGAGCCCGGCGATCAGCGGGTCGAGCATCGGGGCGAAGGGGGCCTTGCGGGACCAGATGCCCAGGTGCGCCATCAGGATGTCGCCGTCGCGGATGTCGGCGAGGGCGCGCCGGAGCAATGCCTCGTTGGGATAAGCGCCCGAGGGCAGCTCGTCACCCAGGAAGCCGGCCGGCGCCCAATGCACGTGGCGGTAGCGGCAGGCTTCGGAGGCCTTCAGGGTGTTGGGGGTGCTGCGCCCGCCCGGCGCGCGCCAAAGGGGGTCGAGGGCGCGGCCGGTGAGTTCGGCGAAGCGGGTGTCGGGCTGGCGCAGTTCGGCGCAGACCTCGGCCGGGCTCAGGGTGAGCTGGCGGCCGTCCATCAGGCGGTAGGCCACCTGGCCGTCGGGCAAATCGCGGCGGAACGAGCCGTGGCGCCAGGTGTGGCTGCCGAAGGCGTGGCCCTCGGCGACGCGGGCCTTCCAGTAGCCGGCCCAGGCCGGGTCGAGGGCGTGGTCGCCGCGCCAGGTTTTCTCCTGGGCGACAAAGAAGGTGGCCTTGACCTGGTGCCGGGCAAGGATTTCGGCGATCAGCTCGGCATGGCGCATGTTGCCGGTGTCGAGGGTCAGGTGGACGTAGCCCTTGCAGGCCGGCGGGGTGGTCTGGGCGGCGGCGGGCAGGGTGGCGAGGGCCAGGCCCACGGCCCACATCGGGCGTGCGGCGGGGCGCATCAAAGCCTCGGGGCGTGGCTGATGAAGGAGACGCCGTGGGGTGAGCGGCCGACCGGGATCGAGTGGGAGAGCTTCTTCTGATCAAGGTTCACAACCTGCACCTTGCGGGCAAAGCGCGCGGTGGCCCACAGCTCCTTGCCGTCGGCGCGGATCTCCATGTCGTCGGGCCCGCCGGGGACGTCGTATTTCTCGATCTCGGTGAGAGTCTGCATGTCCACCAGTGAGATGCTGCCCTTCACGCTGCGGTTCGACACGAAGACATGGCGCCCGTCGCCCTTGGGCAGGAAGTTGTGGGTGGCCTTGTCGGTGATGATCTTCTTCACCGTCTTGCGGGCGCGCCAGTCGATCACCTCCACGTAATTGGCGCCCATGATGCCCACCAGCAAGTGTTTGTCGTCCGGCGTCATGTGGATGCCGGCAGGTGTCGGGCCGACCGGCAGCTTCCAGGCGGCTTCCCGGGTCTTGAGGTCGATGGCGAGGACCTCGTTGGAATCCTGCAGCGTGATGAAGACGAAGCGGCTGGCCTTGTCGAAGGCCATGTGGGAGGGTGTCTTGGCGGCCGGGATGCGGGCGACCAGCGAGAAGTCGGCGGCCTTGTAGAGATCGACCCGGTCGAGGCGCAGCGAGTTGGCCACGAACCACTTGTTGTCGGGGGAGAAGCCGAGCTGGTAGGGGTCGGAGATGTTCTTGATGCGCTTCTGCTCCTTGCCCGTGCGTGGGTCGAAGAAGACCAGCTCGTTGGAAATCGCGCAGGCGACGATCACCGAGCTGTCGTCGGGGGTCGCCATCAGGTGGTGGGGTTCCTTGCAGGCCGGGGCGCGCCCGGTCTCCTTGTAGGTCCGGGTGTCTATGAAGCTGACGTTCTCGTCCACCGAGTTGAGGACGATCGCCGTTTCGGCGCAGGCCGTGGCGGACAGGAGGGACAGGCAGAGCAGCGGGGCAAGGTGTGACAGAGACATGTAGGCGGTGCGCAGATTGAGGTAGCGCCCGATTTAACGACACCGGAGCCCCAACGTTGACGGGCCCTGGCGATCTTTGTCAAAGCTTCACAGATAATCTGATCGGGTAGCCCGTTCAGGTGGGCCGCGCAACGATGCGCAGGTCGCGGCCGACCATGCGCACATCCCGGAAGGCGAGCTGGCGCTTGTTGGCCAGGCTGCTCAGCGCAGGCAGGTTGAACAAGCCGCGGGCGGCGTCGCCGACCAGGCTCGGGGCCAGGTAGAGGACGAGCTCATCGACACAGCCTTCCCGGAGCAGGGAGCCGTTCAGCTTGAAGCCGCTTTCGGCGAGTACTTCGTTGATGCCACGCCGGCCCAGCTCGGCCAGCAGGGCGGGGAGGTCGACCTTGCCGCCCTGGTTGGGCAGGACAACCACGTCGGCGCCCCGGTGGCGCAAGGCGGCGATGCGTGCCGAGTCGTCGGTGGCGGCGGCGATCAGCACCGGGCCGCCGTCGAGGAGCTTGGCGTTGAGGGGCGTGTCGAGGCGGGCGTCCACCACGACCCGCAGGGGCTGGCGCTCGGTAGGGACGGCGCGCACGTTGAGCTGCGGGTCATCGTCGCGGACGGTGCCAATGCCGGTGAGCACGGCGCAGGAGCGGGCGCGCCAGCGGTGGGCGTCGCGCCGGGCGTCGTCGCCGGTGATCCACTGGGAGACGCCGTTGTCGAGGGCGGTCTTGCCATCGAGGGTGGCGGCGGCCTTGAGGCGCAGCCAAGGGCGGCCACGGGTCATGCGCGACACGAAGCCGATGTTGAGTTCGCGGGCCTCGGCTTCGAGGACGCCAGCGAATGTTTCGATGCCGGCCTCGCGCAGGAGGGCGAGACCACGCCCGGCCACCAGCGGGTTGGGGTCTTGCATCGCCGCGACGACCCGGGTGACGCCAGCCCGGACCAGGGCCTCGGCGCAGGGCGGCGTGCGGCCGTGGTGGGAGCAGGGCTCGAGGGTGACGTAGGCGGTGGCGCCACGGGCGGCTTCGCCGGCCATCGCCAGGGCATGGACTTCGGCATGGGGCTCGCCGGCGCGCACATGCCAGCCTTCGCCGACGCATTCGCCGTCGCGGACGATCACGCAGCCGACACGGGGGTTGGGAGTGGTCGTGAATAGTCCGCGCTCCGCGAGTTCGAGGGCGCGGGCCATCCACCGGTGGTCGTCGGCGGTGGCGATCATGCGGGGGCTTTCAGGGGGTGCTGCGGGGGCGGCCACGGGGCCGGGGGCTGACTTCGCGGATGACTTCGGAGAACTCATCGACGTCTTCGAAGGCGCGATAGACGGAGGCGAAGCGGATATAGGCGACCTTGTCGAGCTTCTTGAGCTCACGCATCACGAGCTCGCCGATGCGTTCGGAAGCGATCTCGCGCTCGCCGGAGGAGAGCAGCTTGGCCTCGATGCGGTCGACGGCGGCCTCGACGCTCTCGGCGGTGACCGGGCGCTTGCGCAGCGCGAGTGTCAGGCTGCCGAGCAGCTTGTCGCGGCTGAAGTCGGCCCGGCTACCGTTTTTCTTGACCACCTGGGGCATCTTGAGGTCGATGCGTTCGTAGGTGGTGAAACGCTTGTCGCAGGACAGGCAGCGACGGCGGCGCCGCACGATGTCACCGTCCTCGTTTTCACGGGTGTCGGTGACCTGCGTGTTGTCGGCGCCGCAGAAGGGGCAATGCATGGGCGGGTGCGCGTGCCTGCCTTGGGGGGCTTAAGCGCCGTACACCGGGAACTTGCGGCAAAGTTCGGCAACCTTGGCGCGCACGGTTTCGGCGGTGGCTTCGTCGTTAGGGTTGTCGAGCACGTCGGCGATGAGGTGCGCGATGCGCTCGGCCTCGATCTCGGTGAAGCCGCGGGTGGTCATCGCCGGCGAGCCGATACGGATGCCGGAGGTGACGAAGGGCTTCTGCGGGTCGTTGGGGATCGAGTTTTTGTTGACGGTGATGTGCGCGCGGCCGAGGGCGGCTTCGGCTTCCTTGCCGGTGATGTTCTTGGGCTGCAGGTCGACCAGGAACACATGGCTCTCGGTGCGGCCGGAAACGATGCGCAGGCCACGCTCCTCACCCAGCACGCGCGCCATCACGCGGGCGTTGGCGAGGACTTGCTCCTGGTAGCGCTTGAACTCGGGCTCGGCAGCTTCCTTGAAGGCGACGGCCTTGGCGGCGATCACGTGCATCAGCGGGCCACCCTGGAGGCCCGGGAAGATGGCGGAGTTGAGCGCCTTCTCGTGTTCGGCCTTCATCAGGATGATGCCGCCGCGGGGGCCGCGGAGGGTCTTGTGGGTGGTGGAGGTGACCACGTCGGCGTGGGGCACCGGGTTGGGGTAGTAGCCGGCGGCGATGAGGCCGGCGTAGTGGGCCATGTCGACCCAGAAGATGGCGCCGACTTCCTTGGCGATCTTGGCGAAGCGCTCGAAGTCGATGCGAAGCGCGTAGGCGGAGGCGCCGGCGATGATGATGCGCGGCTTGTGCTCACGGGCCAGCGCTTCCATCTTGTCGTAGTCGATTTCTTCCTTGGCGTCGAGGCCGTAGGCGACGACGTTGAACCACTTGCCGGACATGTTGAGCGGCATGCCGTGGGTGAGGTGGCCGCCCTCGGCGAGGCTCATGCCCATGATGGTGTCGCCGGGCTTGGCGAAGGCCATCAGGACGGCCTGGTTGGCCTGGGAGCCGGAGTTGGGCTGGACGTTGGCCGCTTCTGCGCCAAACAGGGTCTTGAGGCGTTCGATGGCGAGCTGCTCGGCCACGTCGACGTGCTCACAACCACCGTAATAGCGCTTGCCCGGATAGCCTTCCGCGTACTTGTTGGTGAGCTGGGAGCCCTGGGCTTCCATGACGGCTGCACTGACGTAGTTTTCGGAGGCGATCAGTTCGATGTGATCTTCCTGACGGCGGTTTTCGGCCTCAATGGCCTGCCAGAGTTCAGGGTCGACCTTGGCGAGGGTATTTTGCTTGGAAAACATGGCTATCCGGGTGGGGTTGAGTCAAAAGCGGATTTTAGCACGGCCTGCCGGGCTTGCAGAACGCAGCGTGGCAGGCCGGGATTGGTGTGGCTCAGGTGCGGAAATGGGAGACTTTGCTCTGCAGCTGGGCGGCGAGATCTTCGAGCCGGGTGGTCTGGTCGTGGGTCTGGCGGGTGGCCTGCTTGTTCTGCTCGGCCATCGTGGCGATCCGCTCGATGCCGCGGGCGACCTCCTGGCTGGCGGTGCTCTGCTCGCGGGTGGCATCGGCGATGTCATTGACGGCCTGGGTGGTGCGGGTGCTTTCCTCGCCGATCGTTTCGAGCACGCTGCCGGAGTCGGTGGCGAGCTGGACACCGGTGCGGACCTGGCCGGTCACTTCGGTGATCATCGCGACGACCCGCTCGGCTTCGCTCTGCACTTCGCTGACCGTCACGGAGATTTCCCGCGTCGAGCTGGCGGTGCGCTCGGCGAGCTTGCGCACCTCGTCGGCCACCACCGCGAAGCCACGGCCGCTCTCGCCGGCCCGGGCGGCTTCGATGGCGGCATTGAGGGCGAGCAGATTGGTCTGGTCGGCGATGTCGTTGATGATCCGGCCGATGTTGGAGATGCGCGCCGAGCGTTCCGACAGCAGATTGACTGCGGCGCTGGCCTGATCGATCTCACCGGCGATGCGGTTCATGCCGTCGGTCATCTGGCGGACGGTGGCTCCGCCCTGTTCGGCATGTTTCTGGGCCTGCTGGGTGATGTCGTGGGCGGTGGCGGCGCTGTCGGAGACATGGGTGATGCTCACGGAGAGCTCTTCCACCGCGGCGGCAAGCCCGGCGGCGGCCTCGCTCTGGGTGGCGGTGCCGTCGAAGACTTCGGAGGTGCCGAGCCGCACCGCGTGGGCTGCGTCCCGCACGGCGGTGCTGGCGTTCATCACTTCGCGGATCAGAGCGCCGACCTGATTGGTGGTGTTCTGAAGGGCGAGGCTCATCTGGTCCAGTTCGTTGCGGCTGCTCTTGTCGCAATCGGGGAGGCGCACGGTCATGTCGCCTGCACCGATGCGCTGCATCACGTCGAGCTGGACGCGCACCGGCGCCAGCTGGCGGCGGGCGATCCAGTACAGCACGCCGGTCATCAGCAGCGCACCGGCCAGGCACATGCCGATGAGGGTGTTGCGCAACTCGCGGGCCTCGACGGTGAACTCGTCGATGAAGCTGCCGGTGGCGATCGTCCAGTTCCAGCTGGGGACGTTCTGGAAGACGACCATCTTGGGCTCGGTGGCGGGGCCGCCGGGGTTGCGGCTCCAGTTGTAGGTCATGGCGCCT
>NZ_BJNV01000052.1 GCF_006539865.1 Zoogloea ramigera | reverse complement strand
TCGCATGATTTGTCTGTTTTCCCAGTCAATCCGGAGAAGGATCGCCAGCGCCACGCAATTGGCGAGGATGCCGGAACCGCCGAAGCTCATCAGCGGCAGGGTCAGGCCCTTGGTGGGCAGCAGGCCCATGTTGACGCCCATGTTGATGAAGGACTGCACGCCCATCCAGATGCCGATGCCCTGGGCCACCAGCGCGGCGTAGGTGCGCTCGAGGGTGACCGCCTGCTTGCCGATCGCAAAGGCGCGCTGGATCAGGATCGCGAAGAGCAGCACGACGGTGAACACCCCCGCGAAACCGAGCTCCTCGGCGATCACCGCGAGCAGGAAGTCGGTGTGGGCTTCGGGCAGGTAGAAGAGCTTCTCGATGCTGCCCCCCAGCCCCACGCCGAACCACTCGCCGCGGCCGAAGGCGATGAGCGCGTGGGAGAGCTGGTAGCCCTTTCCGTAGGCGTCCTGCCACGGGTCCATGAAACCCAGGATGCGCTGGCGGCGGTATTCGGAGAAGGTGATCAGCAGCACGAAGCCGATGGTCGCGACGATCGCCAGCAGCACGAACAGGCGCACGTTGATGCCGCCCAGGAACAGCACGCCGAAGGCGATCGCGGTGATCACCACGAACGCGCCGAAGTCGGGCTCCTTGAGCAGCAGGAAGCCGACGAACAGGATCACCGCCGCCATCGGCGCGAAGCCCTGCTTGAAGCTGCCCATCAGCGGCAGCTTGCGGGTGGTGTAGTCGGCAGCGTAGAGCGCGGCGAAGAGCTTCATCAGCTCGGACGGCTGCAGGTTGACGACCCCCAGCGGCAGCCAGCGACGGGCGCCATTGACGTCCCGGCCGATGCCGGGGATCAGCACCACCAGCAGCAGCACGACCCCGGCGATGAACAGCCACGGCGCCATCTCCTGCCAGGCGCGCATGGGGATCTGGAACACCACCACGCCAGCGATGACGCCGATGGCGAGGAAGACCGCGTGGCGGATCAGGAAGTAAGCCGGCTGGTGGCCGAACATGCGGCTGCCTTCGGCGGTGGCGATGGAGGCCGAGAAGACCATGATCAGGCCCAGCAGCAGCAGCGCCGCGGCGGACCAGATCAGCCACGGGTCGAGCTCGCGCGGCTGGCCGAGGGGCTGCAGCAGGCGGTTGACCGCACGGCTCGTCACCGGCCCCGCGCTATCCGCGGTGGCCCGGGAGAAAAACCCCGAAAGACTGGCACCGAGTTTCATGCGGGGCGAACTCCGGGCAGGCGCTTGACCGCGTCGATGAAGACCTGGGCGCGGTGGGCGTAGTTGCGGAACATGTCGAGGCTGGCGCAGGCGGGCGACAGCAGCACCACGTCGGCGGCCTGGGCGCGGGCGTCGGCGAGCAGCACCGCGGCGTCCATGTCGGCGGCGTGGACCAGCTCGACACCACTGCCGACTACCGCGGCCTCGATGGCAGCGGCGTCACGGCCGATCAGCACCACGGCCCGGGCGTAGCGGGCAAAGGCCGCCTTGAGGGGCGAGAAATCCTGGCCCTTGCCATCGCCGCCGGCGATCAGCACGACCTTACGGCGCAGGCCTTCGAGGGCGGCCACGGTGGCACCCACGTTGGTGCCCTTGGAATCGTCGTAATAAGTGACGCCGTCGGCCCGTTCGGCCACCTTTTCGACCCGGTGCGGCAGGCCGCGGAAAGCCTTGAGGGCCGCGATCAACCCGGCCCGCGGCAGACCGGCGGCTTCGCACAGGGCCAGCGCGGCGAGGGCGTTGGCGACGTTGTGGCTGCCGGCAAGCTGCATTTCGGAGCGTTTGACCAGCGGCTCGCTGCCGCGGGCCAGCCATTCGTCGCCATCGACATCGAGCACACCGAAATCGTCCGGCCCGGCGGGCGCATCAAGCCCGAAGGTGAACACCCGGCGCCCGGGCAGGGCCATCGCCATCACCCGCGCATCATCGCGGTTGAGCACCTGCACGCCCTCACCGGCGAAGACCGCGGCCTTGGTGGCGGCGTAGTCGTCGAGACCGGCGTAGCGGTCGAGGTGGTCGTCGGTGACGTTGAGCACGGTAGCCGAGGCTGCGCCGAGGGCCGGCCCGGTCTCGAGCTGAAAGCTGGAAAGCTCCAGGGCCCAGGCCTGGGGCATCGGCTCACCGGCGTCCTGGCGAGCCATCACCACGTCGAGGGTGGCGGGGCTGATGTTGCCGGCCACCACGCCGTCCAGCCCGACGCCGCGCAGCATCTCGCCGACCAGGGTGGTGGTGGTGGTCTTGCCGTTGGTGCCGGTGATGGCGATGAGGCGGGTGGTTTCGCGCACGCCGAGATCACGCAGCGTCTGCGCGAAAAGATCCATCTCGCCGATCACCGGAATGCCCCGCGCGCGCGCGGCCTCCACCAGCGGCTGGCGCGGGTCGAGGCCGGGGCTGATGGCCAGGCGACTCACACCGTCGAGCAGGCTGTCGGCGAAAGGGCCGGTGATGATCTCGGCGGCCGGCGCTTCGGCGCGCAGGCGCTCGACGCCGGGGGGCGTCTCGCGGGAGTCGGCCACCCGCAGCGCAACACCCTGCCGGGCCAGCCAGCGGGCCATGGCCAGGCCGGATTCGCCGAGGCCGAGAACGAGAGTGAGTTCAGGACGGGCCATGACCGCTTACCGCAGCTTGAGGGTGGACAGCCCGAACAGCACGAGCATGATGGTGATGATCCAGAACCGCACCACGACCTGGGTCTCCTTCCAGCCACCCAGCTCATAGTGGTGGTGCAGCGGCGCCATCCGGAAGATGCGTTTGCCGCCGGTGTATTTGAAGTACAGCACCTGCACCATCACCGACAGGGCCTCGGCCACGAAGAGGCCGCCCATGATGAAGAGCACGACCTCCTGACGCACGATCACGGCGATGGTGCCCATCGCGGCCCCCAGCGCCAGCGCGCCCACGTCGCCCATGAAGACTTCGGCAGGGTAGGCGTTGAACCACAGGAAGCCGAGCCCCGCGCCGGCGATCGCGCCGCAGATCACGGCGAGCTCGCCCGCGCCCGGGATGTAGGGCACGCCGAGGTACTTCGAGAAACCCATGTGGCCGGCCACGTAGGCGAAGATCGCCAGCGCGGCGCTGACCATCACGGTCGGCATGATCGCCAGGCCGTCGAGGCCGTCGGTGAGGTTTACCGAGTGGCTGGTGCCGTTGATGACGAAATAGGTGAGGATGATGAAGCCGATCACGCCCAGCGGGTAGCTCACCGCCTTGAAGAAGGGCACGATCAGCTCGAGCTGGGCCGGCAGCGTCGCGGTGAGGCCGAGAAAGCTGGCGGCACCCAGCGCGATGGCCGAAGTCCAGAAGTACTTCCAGCGGCTCGCCAGCCCCTTCGGGTCGCGATAGACCACCTTGCGCCAGTCATCGACCCAGCCCACGGCGCCAAAACCGAGGGTCACGCAGAGCACCACCCACACGTATTTGTTGCTCAGATCGCCCCACAGCAGGGTCGTGAGGGCAATGGCGATGAGGATCAGCACGCCCCCCATGGTCGGCGTGCCGGCCTTGGTGAGGTGCGACTTGGGGCCGTCGTCGCGCACCGCCTGGCCGATCTTCTTGGCGGCGAGCCAGCGGATGACCAGCGGCCCGAAGACCAGCGAGAGCAGCAGCGCGGTGCCCGCAGCCAGCATCGTCCGCAGCGTGATGTAGCCGAAGACGTTGAAAAACCGGGCATCCTTGCCGAGCCACAGGGCCAGTTCAAGCAGCATGGCGCCCTCCCGGAAGCGTTACGCAGGAAACCGTGGCTACAGCCGTACAACCAGAACTCATCAAACCTTCTCCGCAATGGCGTCGACGACCCGTTCCATCTTCATGAAACGCGAGCCTTTGACGAGCACCACCGTATCTGCATTGAGCTCCGCCTTCACCGCCGCGACGAGGTCGTCGAGCTTGCTGAAGTGGAAGCCGCCTTCTCCGAAGTTGCGCGCCGCAACCTCGCTCATTTCACCCAGCCCGAACAGGAAATCGACGCCTTCGCTCTTCGCGTAGCCGCCGATCTCGTCGTGGTACTGGAAACTCTGCTCGCCGATCTCGCCCATGTCGCCGATCACGAGGATCTTGCGGCCCGGGGTGGCGGCCAGCACTGCGATGCCGGCGCGCATCGAGTCGGGGTTGGCGTTGTAACTGTCGTCGATGACGACGGCGCCACGGAGCCCCTTGCGCAGGTGCAGGCGGCCGGGGGTGCCGGTGTAGGCGCCGAGGCCGGCGGCGACGGCATTGAGGCTCACCCCCGCGGCCAGGCAGGCCGCCGACGCGGCCAGGGCGTTGCGCACGTTGTGCAGCCCCGGCACTTGCAGGCGGAACCGCGCCTCGCCCTGCGGGGCGCTGAGCACGAGATCACTGGCAAAACCGTGGGAGGTGCAGCGGGCGGTAACGTCGGCGTCTTCAGACAGGCCGAAGGTCAGGGTTTCACGCCCGACATTGATGGCCTTCCAGTAACCGGCAAAGGCATCGTCGGCGTTGATCACGGCCACGCCACCTGTGGACAGGCCGTCGTAAATGGCACCCTTCTCGCGGGCGACCTCATTGACGCTGCCCATGCCCTGCAGATGCGCCCGCTGGGCGTTGTTGACCAGCGCCACGGTGGGCTGGGCCAGGCGGGTGAGATAGCCGATCTCGCCCGGGTGGTTCATGCCCATCTCGATGACCGCGGCCCGGTGGTTGCCCGACAGGCGCAGCAGCATCAGCGGCAGGCCGATGTCGTTGTTGAGGTTGCCGCGGGTGGCCAGCACGGCGAGGTCGGGGTCAAGGCCATCCAGGCGCGACTGGGCACGCAGAATGGCAGCGCACATCTCCTTGACCGAGGTCTTGCCGTTGCTGCCGGTCACGCCGATCAGCGGCAGGCTGAAGCGGCTGCGCCAGCTGGCCGCCAGCTGGCCGAGGCCGAGCCGGGTGTCGTCCACCACCAGCAGGGGCAGGGGCACCGGGTTGGCGGCGGCCCAGGCCTTGTCGACCATCGCGGCGGCGGCGCCCTGGGCTGCCACCGCGGCGACGTAGTCGTGACCGTCGAAATTATCGCCGCGCAGCGCCACGAACAGCTGACCGGGCTGGATCGCCCGCGAGTCGGTGCTCACCGACAGAAAGAGCACCTGCCCGCCCACCGCGGTGCCGCCGGTGGCCAGGGCTGCGTCCTGGAGATACATCATGAGAGTTCTCCCTGGGCGTCGTTCCAGATTTCGAGGGCTGCGCGGGTCTGCTCCACGTCAGAGAAGGGGTGACGGACGCCGTTGATCTCCTGGTAGGGCTCGTGGCCCTTGCCGGCGATGACGATCACGTCGTCGGCGGCGGCCGCAAGAATCGCACGGCGGATCGCCTCGGCCCGGTCGGAAATGGTCTCGGCGCCCTCGCCCGCCCCGGCCGCAATAGCCTGCAGGATCACGTCCGGGTCCTCGCCGCGGGGGTTGTCGCTGGTCAACACGACTTGGTCGGCCAGACGCCGGGCGACCTCGCCCATCAGCGGGCGCTTGCCCGGATCACGGTCGCCACCACAGCCGAACACGCAGACCAGGCGCCCGTTGCGGGCCTTCACGGTCGGGCGGACAGCGGTGAGCACCTGCTCGAGGGCATCGGGCGAATGGGCGTAGTCGACCACCACCAGCGGGTCGCCGACACCGCCGAGGGTCTGCATGCGCCCCTGGGGCGGGGTCAGGTCTTCGGCCACCGTGACGGCGTCCTCGAGGGAAAAATCGGAAGCCATCAGGGTGCCGATCACCGCCAGCAGGTTCGACACGTTGAACTGCCCGACGAGGTTCGGATAGAGATCGGCCGACTCGTTGCCGCAACGGGCCGTGAAGCGGATGCCGGCCGCCGTGGTGGTGAGGCGCTCGGCGACGATCAGGCGGTTCACCGGCGCCACATCGGCGTTGGTGGGGTTGAGGGTGTAGCCGATCACCTGCAGGTCGCGGCCGGCGAGGCGGCGGGCCTGCTCGACGCCGAACTGGTCGTCGAGGTTGAGCACCACCGCACGCAGGCCGGGCATGTCGAACAGGCGCGCCTTGGCTGCGCCGTAGTGCTCCATGCTGCCGTGGTAGTCGAGGTGGTCGCGGGTGAGGTTGGTGTACACCGCCACGTCGAAGTGCAGCCCGTTGAGGCGCTCCTGGTCGAGGCCGATGGACGAGACCTCCATCGCCGCCACGTCGGCCTTGGCTGCGCGAAACTCGGCCAGCGTGCGGTGCACGGTGAGGCTGTCGGGAGTCGTGTTGAGGCTGGACGACAGGGCGCCCGGAAACCCGATGCCCAGGGTGCCGATCACGCCGCACTTGCGCCCGAGGGCCGTGAAGGCGCGGGACAGCCACTGGGTGACGGAGGTCTTGCCGTTGGTGCCGGTCACGCCCACCAGCCACATGGCCTCGGAGGGGCGTCCGTAAACTTGGTGAGCCAGGTGGCCGGCCAGCGATGCCAGCCCGTCGATCGGGATGTTGGGCACTGCCAGGCTGGTGTCCCATGCGTGCCCGGCACGCTCCCACAGCACCGCGGCGGCACCGGAGCGGACGGCATCGGCAATGAAGCGCCGGCCATCGACCCGGTGGCCGGGGCTGGCCAGAAAGACATCACCCGCCTGCACCTGGCGGGAATCGACGCACAGCCTGCGGACTTCGATGCCTTCGGCGGCGAGGCGCGCCAGGACGCCCTGGGCTTGCTGCTGGAGCGTCACGCTCACATGGCCTCCCGGACGACAGGCGCGGCGGCCCCGCGGGCCACCTGAAGCGGCTTGAGCGGCGCATCCGGCGCCACCCCGAGGGTGCGCAGGGCGCCGCCAGTGACCTGGGCGAAGACCGGCGCGGCCACTTCACCGCCGTAGCGCTTGCCATTGCTGGGCTCGTCGATCATCACCGCAACGATCAGGCGCGGGTCGGAGATGGGGGCGATCCCCACGAAGGAGGCCACGTAGCGGTTGGCGTAGTGGCCACCGACCAGCTTCATCGAGGTACCGGTCTTGCCGCCGACACGGTAGCCGGGCACGTTGGCCTGCTGGGCGGTGCCGCCGGGCTGCACCACGGTCTCAAGCATCTGGCGCACCTCACGGGCGGTCTGGGGCGAAAACACCCGGGTGCCGTGCACCGGCGGCGTGTCGACGCGGGACAGGGACAGGGGCACGATGTCGCCGTCACGGGCGAAAACCTGGTAAGCGTTGGCCATCTGCATGAGGTTGACGGACATGCCGTGACCGTAGGACATGGTCGCCTGCTCAATGGGGCGCCAGTTCTTGGCCGGCCGCAGGCGGCCGCCGACCTCGCCCGGGAAACCGAGCTTGAGCGGGGAGCCGAAACCGAGATCATCGAACATCTTCCACATGGTCTCGGGCGGGAAGCTGAGGGCCATCTTGGCGGCCCCGATGTTGGACGACTTCTGGATCACCTGGGTGACCGACAGGGCCCCGTGGGGGTGCGCGTCGGAGATCGTCGCGCTGCCGATGGTCATGCGGCCTGGCGCGCAGTTGATGATCGTGTTGGCGGTGACCTTGCCCTTTTCGAGCGCCAGCGCGGCGGTGAAGGGCTTCATCGTCGAGCCGGGCTCGTAGGTGTCGGTGAGGGCCCGGTTGCGCAACTGGTCGCCGGTGAGCTTGACCCGGTTGTTCGGGTTGTAGGTGGGCGCGTTGGCGAGGGCGAGGACCTCGCCGCTCTTGGCGTCGATCACCACCACCCCGCCGGCCTTGGCCTTGTGGTCGAGCATGGCCTGCTTGAGCGCGGCGTGGGCCAGGTACTGGATCTTGTTGTCGATGGCCAGCGCCACCTCACGGCCATCCTGGGGCAGACGGATCGATTGAACGTCCTCGACCACGTTGCCGCGGCGGTCCTTCACGACCCGCCGGGAGCCAGGCTTGCCGGCCAGCGCGGCCTCGAAGGCAAGCTCGATGCCCTCCTGGCCCTTGTCGTCAACGCCGGTGAAGCCCACCACGTGGGCCATCACGTCGCCACCGGGGTAGAAACGGCGGTACTCCCGCTGGTCATGGATGCCCGGCAGCTTGAGGGCCGCGATGCGGTCAGCGAGCTCGGGCGAAACCTGACGTTTCAGGAATACGAAGTCCTTGTCGACCGACAGCTTCTGATTGACCTCCTGGACCGGCATCTCGAGCAGCCCGGCGAGCTGACGGACCTGGCCCGGGTTCAGCCGGGCGTCTTCCGGGATCGCCCAGATCGACTTGACCGGCGACGACACCGCCAGCACGTCGCCCTGGCGGTCGGTGATCTTGCCGCGGGTGGCGGGCACCTCGAGCACGCGGGCGTAGCGCGACTCGCCCTTGGCCTGCAGAAACTGGTCGTTCACCCCTTGCAGGTAGGCCGCCCGGCCCACCAGCGCGAGCGAGCCGCCGAGCAGGCACAGCAGCACGAAGCGCGGCCGCCAGGCTGGCAGCTCGGAACGCAGCAGGGGATTGTGGTTGAAGGTGACGCCCTTCTTGGCCTTGGTCATGGCCGCTCCTCGATGGCGATGATCTGCCCTGGCAGAGGTGGGCGCATCGCGAGTTTCTCGCGAGCGAGTTTTTCGATACGGGCGTGAGCCGCCCAGGTGCTTTGCTCGAGCTGCAGCTGGCCCCACTCGACTTCGAGCTGACGGGAGCGCTGCTGCTCGCGTTCGACGGCGGTATACAACTTGCGGGCCTGATGCTGGGACGCGACGACGCCGAGGCTGCTCGCCACCACCAGCATCACGAGAAATCCAGTCAGGCGGGCCATGTCAGTCCTCCGTCCGCTCGGCGATCCGCATCACCGCGCTGCGGGAACGCGGATTGGCCGCCACCTCGTCGTCCGACGGCCACACCGGCTTGCCCACCAGGGCCAGCTTGGGCTTGGGCAGGTCGGCCGCGCGCACCGGCAGGCGCGCCGGAAGCTGCGGCGGCCGCGACGCGTCGCGCATGAAGCGCTTCACGATGCGGTCCTCGAGGGAATGAAAGCTGATCACCACCAGACGGCCTCCCGGCGCCAGGGCTGCTACCACCTGCGGCAGGACTAGCGACAGCTCCTCAAGCTCTTGATTGACGCAAATCCGTAGAGCCTGGAAGGTGCGCGTCGCGGGGTGCTGACCCGGCTCGCGTGTGCGGACCGTTTTTTCCACGAGTGCGGCAAGCTGTCCAGTGGTTGCAACAGCCCCCCCTGTCCGAGCAACTGCAATCGCCTTTGCAATCTCATAAGCAAACCGTTCTTCACCGTATTCCCTCAGCACCCGGGTTATATCTGCGACCGGCGCTTCCGCCAGCCACTCTGCCGCAGTCAGACCGCGGGTTGTATCCATTCGCATGTCGAGCGGCGCGTCGAAGCGGAAGCTCATGCCCCGCTCCGCTTCGTCCAGCTGGGGCGAGGAAACCCCCAGATCCAGCAGGACGCCGTCGACCTTTTCCACCCCACGTTCCGCCAGCGCCTCGGCGAAGTCCGAGAACGGCGCGTGCACCAGCTCGAAACGTGGATCCTTGATTTCCCGGCCCGCCGCAACCGCCACCGGATCGCGGTCGAAGGCGATCAGCCGGCCCTCTGGCCCCAGCTGCGCCAGCACCGCACGGCTGTGCCCGCCGCGGCCGAAGGTTCCGTCCACGTAAATACCCGCCGGCTTGATGGCCAGCGCCTCGACTGCCTCTTTCAGCAGCACCGTGATATGCGGAGTCGCGCTCACAGCGGCAGGTTTTCCCAACCGGCGGGCAGAAGCTCAGCCCCGAGGGCGAAGATCGCCTCCTGCTGCTTTTGCCAGCCGGCATCCGACCAGAGTTCGAAGTGATCGCCCTGCCCCACCAGATGCACCTGTTTTTCAAGCTGTGCGAAGTTGCGGAGCTCTGGCGCGATCAGCACGCGGCCCGCCGAATCCATCTCCTCGTCGCGGGCAAAACCCACGAGGAGACGCTTCAGCAGCGCCGAATGTTGTTCGAGACTGGAGCCCGCAAGCACTTTGTCGCGGATTGGATCCCAGGCTGGAGCGGGATAGATGAGGAGACAACGATGGGGATGAGCGGTCAGGACCAGCGTGCTTCCGGCCAGCTTTGCGAGCGCGTCCCGGTGCCGCGCAGGAATCGCCAGGCGACCCTTCGCATCGAGACTGAGCGCGGCTGCGCCTTGAAACATGCTTCCCCCACTTCTTCACCCGAACGAGCCAGAAAAACTCACTTTTTCCCACTTTCGCCCACTTCGTCCCACTTTAGAACAAAAGGAATACCCGGTCAAGCCGAGCCAAGGGCAAATCCCTTTTGCGCACAAGCACTTAGGGGCGACAGCCGGGATTCTGGAAATCCGCTTATAAATCAACGCCGATACAGAAGATTGCGAAAGTTGAAGCTCAATTCGCAAAGCGTCGGCGAGCGGCAAAAGGGGGGCATCGCCGGGCAAGACCGAGCAATGTCAAAAAACGTGATTTTAGCGATTTGGCACGCCCCCACGCCCCACGGGCGTGGGGGAAAATAGGGCGAAAACGAAAAATCAAAGAAGAAAAGGGAAGCTCGCCGATAAGCCGGGTTCTGTCGAGCGGGCCGATCCGAAAACCAGCACGCCGGGCAATCATTCCTCTGGACGACGTGTTGCCACGCCGCTCAAGCAGCCTACCCGGGGACTCCGCGAGCAGCGTCGACGTCCCCCTATTTGGCCTTGCCCCGGATGGGGTTTACCGTGCCGTCACTGTCACCAGTGCCGCGGTGGGCTCTTACCCCACCGTTTCACCCTTGCCTGATCTCCGAAGAGCCATCGGCGGTCTGCTCTCTGTTGCACTTTCCGTCGCTTTCACCCGAAGGCTATGGCGCCCGGCCGTTAGCCGGCATCCTGCTCTGCGGGGCCCGGACTTTCCTCGCTACGCGAACGTAACGCGATTGCCTGGCGAACTTCCCGGCGCGCAGTATAACGGCTTCGCGCCTTCCGTGCCCGGCCGCAGGCGGCGATCGCGCCGACCTGCGTCACGGCCTGCAGCCCCCGATGTGCAAATGTAATCGAATCTTTCAAAAAGCCAGCCCTGTCGCATCCGCTTACGCGTGCCCTGCGCCCCGCCATGCAGCCCGGTCGCCGCAGTGCTGCAATCCACCCATCACTGAAAGGAGCTTGCCATGGCCATCCGATCCGCCCACCCTGCCCTGCTGGCCGCACTGGCGGCGGCCAGCACCCTCGCCGCCCTCCCCGCCGCGGCCGACCGACCCGGGCCCGGCCGAGGCGGTTTCGGCGGCGCTCCACGCGTGCAGCCGTACCGCGCACCGGGGCCGCAGTTTCACGCACCTGGCCCGGCCGTCAGGATCCATGCGCCTGGCCCCGCGGTGCGCTTTCACGGCCCGGGCGCGGGGCCGGGCTACTGGTACCACGGCCGTCATGACGGAATCTGGGGCTGGTGGTGGGTGGCCGGTGCAAGCTGGCTGTTCTACCCCCAGCCGGTGGTCGTGCAGCCCGCGCCGTCCGAGCCCATCGTCGTGCAGCCGGCCCCGCAGACCAACACCGAAAACTGGTACTACTGCGACAGCGCCCAGGCCTATTACCCCTACGCCCAGAGCTGCCCGGAGGGCTGGCGCCAGATCCCGGCGACCCCGCCCGGCAACACCCGCAACAACAGCGCCGGGCAACAGAGCTGGTATTACTGCGACAGCGCCCGGGGCTACTACCCTTATGTACCAAGCTGCCCCGAAGGCTGGAGAGCCGTCGCCGCCACCCCGCCCGAGGGCACGCAACCGTCTGGAGACAGGCAACCATGAAAATCGCCAGCAAGGTCCATCTGCTCATCCCCCTCACGCTGCTCGCTGGCTGCGCCAGCCTGCCCAGCGGCCCGCGGGTGGCCGTGATGCCAGCGCCGGGCAAGCCCTTCGAGGTCTTCGTGCAGGAAGATCGCCAGTGCCGCGCCTTCGCCGGGCAGTCGATCGGGATGAACACGACCGACCGGGCCGCTGAAAACCTGGTCGGCAGCGCCGCGGTGGGCACCGCCATCGGCGCCGCGGCGGGCACCCTCACGGGCGGCAACCGGGGTGCGGCCACCGGCGCTGCGGTCGGCATGGTCGCCGGCACCGCGTCTGGCACATCCAACGCCGCCTACGCCGGCGCCGAAGCCCAGCGCCGCTACGACATCGCCTACCAGCAGTGCATGTACGCCAAGGGCAACCAGCTGCCCGGCAGCGGCTACGGCTACCGGCAGCCGGCCCCACCTGCCGCCGGCAGCCCCTATCACTATCCGCCCCCGCCCCCGCCACCGCGCTGAGGCCGGCCGCGGCAAGCATTGCGGGTGACTTCCCCTGCGCCCTGCGGCACAATCCCGGCGCAGGAGATCTGCCCATGAAATTCGATGTACTCGTTGTCGGTGCCGGGCTTGCCGGTGCCGCCCTGGCGGCTGCCCTGCGCGGCAGCAATCTGAAGGTCGGCATCGTGGAAGCCCGTCCCCCGGCCCGGCCGGCCGGCTGGGACCCGCGCATCTATGCGATCAGCCCGACCAACGTGGAGTTCCTGAGCGGCATCGGCATCTGGCAGCACCTCGACGCGGCCCGGATGGCGCCGGTCTACGATATGGAGATCCACGGCGACGCCGGCGGGCAGCTCGATTTTTCGGCCTACGACAGCGGCCTGCGCGAGCTGGCCTGGATCGTCGAATCCAGCCTGATGCAGCAGGAGCTGTGGGAGACGGTAAAGCGCCAGCACAATGTGACGCTGGTCTGCCCCGCCGCCCCCGCCGCCCTCGCCATCGACGACCACGCCGCCCGGCTGACCCTCGCCGACGGTCGGCGCATCGAGGCGCGCCTGGTGGTGGCCGCCGACGGCCGCGACTCGTGGGTACGCCAGGCGGCCGGCATCGGCGCCCGCAACACGCCCTACGACGAAAAGGGCGTGGTCGCCAACTTCCGCTGCGAAAAACCCCACCGCAACACCGCCTTCCAATGGTTCCGCAAGGATGGCGTGCTGGCCTACCTGCCGCTGCCCGACCAGCAGATGTCGATAGTCTGGTCGGCCCCCGACACCCTCGCCGACGAGCTCGTCGCGCTGCCGCCCGAAGCCCTCTGCGCGCGGGTCGCCGAAGCCGGTGGCGAGCGTCTCGGCAAGCTCGAGCTCGTCACCCCCGCCGCGGCCTTCGCGCTGCGCCTGATGCGCGTCGAGGCCGTCGTTCAGCCGCGTCTCGCGCTGATCGGCGACGCCGCCCACGCGATCCACCCGCTCTCCGGCCACGGCATCAACCTGGGCTATCAGGACGCCCGGGCACTCGCCGGGCAGCTTACCGGCCTGCCCGCCTGGCGCGACCCGGGCGAGCTGCAGGTGCTGCGTGGCTACGCCCGCGCCCGCGCCGAGGAAACCGCACTGCTGCAATACACCACCCACGGCCTCAACCGCCTGTTCAAGCCCGCCGACCCGCTGCTGTCGGGCCTGCGCAACCTGGGCTTGAACCTCACCAACCGCCTGCCTGTCCTACGCAACGCGTTGATCCGCTACGCGATCGCGGGCCGCTTCTAGCGCCCCCAGGGCTGAGCTCCGCCCAGCCCGCCCCCCGTGGGGGTCAAGGAAACTTGGGGCGGCCCTGCGTTTCCTTGAAAGCCCTGTCATTTCTGAACCCTGCTGTTCCCTGGAGAACCGGATGAAATTCCCCTTCGTGCGTTCGCTGCTCGTCACCCTCCTTCTCACCGCCGGCCTCACCCACGCAGCCGACGACGAGGCCAAGGTCAAGAAAAACCTGGAGAGCTTCCTCAACGCACCCGCCGTCGAAAGCGTCAAGAAAACGCCGTATGGCGGGCTGTTCGAGGTCGTGCTGAAATCCGGCGAGCTGCTCTACACCGACGCCAGCGCCAGCTTCATCATCGACGGCAACATCATCGACGCCAAGACACGCAAGAACGTCACCCAGGCGCGCATGCTGCAGCTGATGAAGATCGACTTCGCCACCCTGCCCCTCGACCAGGCCATCAAGCAGGTGCGCGGCAACGGCAAGCGCGTCATCGCCAGCTTCGAAGATCCCAACTGCGGCTACTGCAAGCGGCTCGCCAAAGACCTGCAAAGCCTCAAGGACGCCACGGTTTACACTTTCCTGTACCCCATCCTGAGCCCCGACTCCACCGAGAAGTCGAAGAACATCTGGTGCGCCAAGGACAAGGCCGCTGCCTGGAACGACTGGATGGTCGGCGGCAAGGCACCGGCGGCCGCGGCGGCCGGCTGCGACACCAGCGCCATCGACAAGAACGTGGCCCTCGGCCAGAAGATCAAGGTCACCGGCACCCCGACGATCTTCACCGCCGACGGTAACCGCCTGCCCGGCGCCGTGCCCCTCGCCCAGCTGGAGCAGGCAATGAGCCAGGCTGCCGGCAAGTAAGCTCGCACCCACCTGCTTCACCGACGCCCGCCTCGCGCGGGCGTTTTACATGGCGCTCAGGCCGCCCGCCGCGGCCGGCGCGGCCTGACGATCGGCAGGCAGGCCTCGGCCGGGCGGCCCAGCAGATGCCCCTGCAGCCAGTCCGCCCCCGCCTCCCGGGCCACCTGCAGCTGCAGGGGGTTTTCGATGCACTGGATGCCGAGCTGCAGGCCAAGGCGACGGGCCTCGGCGGCCAGTTCGGTCATCACCCGCTTGGCCAGGCTCAGATGCCCGAAATGGCCGATCAGGCAGCGGTCGAGCTTGACGATGTCCGGCGCCAGCGCCTCCAGCCGATCGAGGTCGGCCGAGTGACGCCCGAAGTTGTCGATCGCCACGCGGTAGCCCCGCTCCCGGTACTCGGCGATGGCCACCGCCAGCCGCGAGACCTCGCCAAAGCCATCGTCGGCGAGCTCCAGCACGATGCGATCCGGCGTCAACCCGCAGCGGGCCAGTACGCCCTCGAAGACGTGGCCGTGATGATCGGGCACCGAACTGATCAGCTGGGGGTGCACATTGAGGGACAGGAAACCCCCGTGCTGCTCCCGCTCAAGCAGAAAATTGAGCGCATGCAGTGTGCGCACCCTGCGGTCCAGATGCACCAGCTCCGCGTCATCGCGGGCCTCGAGAAAGATCGCCTGGGCCGGCACCCGCCCAGCGTCGTCACCCAGCACCTGCAGCTGCGCCTCATGGCCGATCACCCCCAAACCGTCGGGCGCCATGACTGGCTGGAACAAGGTCCCGAGGACGCGGCCGGCAAACCCCATGCGGACCCGCCCATCGACGATCTCGAAGCCCTCCTCGTCGTACCCCGGCCGGGCCAGACGCTGGCGCTTGTTGAAGTAATGGACGAGTTCGGTGAGCGGCACGATGGTTCTCCGTAAATGGGGTGATGTCGGAAGCAATGACACCAGCTTCGCACGGTACCCGCAGGAGCCGTGTCGGCAAACCATGAATTTACGAAAAACTTATTACAAAACTACGATTTAGCTGAAAAAAGCTATCGCGGCACCTGATCCCGCGGCCACAGCACCCACATCTCCCCTTTCTGGCGCATGCGGCCGGCCAGCGCGCCAGCCTCGGCGCCGAAGCCCCAGTAGAAGTCGCCCCGCACGCCGCCCTTGATCGCGCTGCCGGTGTCCTGCGCCAGCATCAGGCGCTGCAGCGGCTGGGTGCTGCGCGGGTGGCTCGTCGCCAGAAACACCGGCGCCCCCAGCGGAATGCTGCGCGGGTCCACAGCCATGCTGCGCCCCTCGGTGAGCGGCTGGCCGAGCGCCCCGACCGGGCCACCGTTGCCGGCCGGCGCTTCGCGGAAGAAGATGTAGCTCGGGTTGGCGTTGAGCATCTCCTGCAAGCGGCCCGGGTTGGCCCGCGCCCAGTTCTTGATGCCCTCCATCGACGCCTGCTCGACGCGCAGCTCGCCCTTGTCGGCCAGCCAGCGGCCGATCGACTGGTAGGGGTGGCCGTTAGTGTCGGCGTAGGCCAGGCGCACGATGCTGCCGTCGGGCAACTGCACGCGGCCAGAGCCCTGCACCTGCAGGAAGAACAGCTCCACCGCGTCCTCGGCGTACAGCAGCGTCTTGCCGGCGAAGCGCTCCTTCAGCCGGTCGATGTCGGCGCGGGAGTGATACGGCAGCACCTTGTTGCCGACCAGCCGGCCGCGCACCCGCAGCCCTTTTAGCTCCGGATAGACCTCCGAAATGTCGAGGTTCAGCAGATCATCCGGCACCCCCAGCACCGGCCACGCGTAAGCCTTGGAGCGGCTGCGGCTGCCCTTGATGAGGGGCTCGTAGTAACCGGTGACGAGGCCCTCGCGGCTGCCATCGGCGTTGCTCACCCGCCACGGCGTCAGGCGCGCCTCGAAGAAGGCCCGCGCCGTGGCGGCGCCCGGCCGCTCGCCCAGCCCGCGGGCAGCTTCGCAGACGGGCTGCCACACCGGCTGACGAGCCAGGGCGCGGCACGATGCCATGAAGGCCGGCCAGGCCTCGTCGTGGCGATCGGCGCTCCAGCCGGGCAAGTCGGCCCAGCTGGCCACTTGCAGCGGACGGGCCAGGGCCTGGGGCGCCGGTGCGCCACCTGCAGGCGGCGCCGGCTGCGTCGAAGGCGCGGGCACCGGGCGGGGCTGCGGCTCGACGGCCGGCCGCGGCCCCGTCGCGCAGGCGGCGAGGAGCAGCGCGGCGAGCGCAGGAATCAGGCGTACGGAATGGGCGGGACGAAAAACGGGAAACATGGATGGGGTACACTCGCGGCTGGCAATCATTAGCCGCCCGAGTATAACCAGCGCCACGCCGGCCCGGGCCCACCGAAGGAGTACCGCATGTGGCTGATCGGCCTCGAACTCGGCATCGTCGCCGTACTGCTCGCCATCGTTGGCCTGGCCCTGCGCGCCCCGAAGAACAAAGACACGGACGCCCCGCCCCATGACTGACCTCAACCAATTCCTGGCCCGCGCCGAACGCCTGCTCGAACGCCTCGAAGGCCTGCTCCCGGCCGAGCCCACCGCCCCCGACTGGGCGGCATCCACCGCCTTCCGCTGGCGCCGCAAACACAACGCGGCGGCCCTGGTGCCAGTACCCCGCCCCCACCAGATCCGCCTGGGCGACCTGCAGGACATCGACGACAAGAAGGCCCGCATCGTCGCCAACACCCGCCAGTTCCTGGCCGGCAAGCGTGCCAACAACGTGCTCCTTACGGGCGCCCGCGGCACCGGCAAGTCGTCGCTGGTGAAGGCCCTGCTCACCGAGTTCGCCACCGAGGGCCTGCGCCTCATCGAGGTGGACAAGGACGACCTCATCGACCTGCCCGACATCGTCGAGCTCCTCCACGGCCGGCCCGAGCGCTTCATCCTGTTCACCGACGACCTCTCCTTTGAAGACGGCGAGCCTGCCTACAAGGCGCTCAAGAGCGTCCTCGACGGCTCGCTGGCGGCGGTGCCCGACAACGTGCTGATCTACGCCACCTCCAACCGCCGCCACCTGATGCCGGAATACTTTGCCGAGAACGCCGCCACCAAGCACCTCGACGGCGAGGTGCACCCCGCCGAGGCGGTTGAGGAGAAAATCTCCCTCTCCGAGCGCTTCGGCCTGTGGATCTCGTTCTACCCCTTCAGCCAGGACGAATACCTGAAGGTGGTGAATCACTGGCTCGCCGAATTCGGCGTGCCGCCCGAAGCCACTGCCGGCGCCCGCGGCGAGGCGCTCCAATGGGCGCTGCTGCGCGGCTCGCGCAGCGGCCGGGTGGCCTGGCAGTTCGCCCGGGACTACGCGGGGCACTACACAGAATGAAGAAGATCGTCCATGTGGCCGCCGCGGTGATCACCCGCCCCGACGGCAGCTTCCTGCTCGGCCAGCGCGCCCCCGACACCTTCTACCCCGGCTACTGGGAATTCCCCGGCGGCAAGGTCGAGCCCGGCGAAACCCCGCGGGACGCCCTGATCCGCGAGCTCGACGAGGAGCTCGGCATGCAGGTGGAGGCGGCCACCCCGTGGATCACCCGCGAGCATGTGTACGAGCACGCCCACGTCAGCCTGCATTTCTTCGAGGTCAGCGCCTGGCGCGGCGAGATCCACGACCGGGTGCATTCCGCCCTCAGCTGGCAGAAAGCCGACGCGATGGACGTCGGCCCCATGCTGCCGGCCAACGGCCCGATCCTGAAGGCCCTGCGCCTGCCGCGCCTGTTCGGCATCACCCACGCCGGCGAGATCGGCATCGACGCCCAGCTGGCGCGCCTCGACGCGGCCCTTGCCGACGGCCTGCGCCTCGTGCAGATCCGCGAGCCGGCGCTGCCCGAGGGCCCGCGCGAAGCGTTTGCCCGCGCCGTCGTCGAGCGCTGCCACGCCACCGGCGCACTGGTGATGGTAAATGACGACCCGGCGCTGGCTCGCAGCATCGGCGCCGACGGCCTGCACCTGACGGCCCGGAGCCTGGCAAGCGCGGCCGCCCGGCCCGAGTTCGAATGGGTCGGCGCCTCCTGCCACACCCGGGCCGACTTGGAGAAAGCCGCCGGCCTCGAACTGGATTACGCCCTCCTCGGCGCGGTCCAGCCGACCCTCAGCCACCCGGAGCGCAACGCCCTGGGCTGGCCGGCCTTCACCGAGATGATCGCCCGGCTGCCGCTGCCGGTCTTCGCCCTGGGCGGCCTGGGTGCCGGCGACCTGGGCTGCGCCAAGGCGGCCGGCGCCCACGGTGTGGCGGGCATCCGGGCCTTCTGGCAAAGCTGAAGGGCGCGGCGCCCCAAAACAAAAGCGGCCCGCGGGCCGCTTTTGCGATGGTCAGTGAGGCCGCCGCAGCGGATCCGACTCGTCGTCGAGGGGCGTTTCACCCTCGACCCGGTATTTGTCGGACGCCCAGGCGCCCAGGTCGATCAAACGGCAGCGGTCGGAACAAAAGGGGCGGTAGGGGCTCTCGGGGCCCCACACCACGTCGGTGCTGCAGGTCGGGCAGCGCACCTTGCGCGGCTTGGCGGGCTGATCGGTCATAGGTTGCAGAAGGTCAGCTCGAAGGACACATCCACCTCCACCTGACCCGGCCGGGTCACGGTCTCGGCGTGCATGAAACGGACGTTGAGGGCGTATTTGTTGGCGCTGGTCTCGGGCACGCACATGGCACTGCCACTGAGGCTGATACGGATCATCTGTGCGCTGCGGCCGCCCATGGTCTGCTGGAATGCACCGCGCGGAGCCACCAGGTGCTCAGGGCGTCCGCTGGCCCGGAGCAGGCGCAGCACGATCGCCAGGCCGTCGCGGATCGGCAACAGGGGCTGGATCCAGGCCATCAGGTCGCGGCGACGCAGCTCGACATCCCGGTTGAGCCAGTGGTGATAGGACGGCAGGTCGAACTCGCAGGCACCGCCGGGGATGGCAGCGCGGCTGCGGATGTTCATCAGCCACTCGTTCTCGCGCAGATACTGGCCCGTCTTGCCGGCCATCGCCAGCAGTGAGGCGGACGCCTGCTCGATCTCGTAGAGGGCGCCGGACAAGGCTTCCTCGGAGATCTGCGGGTTGTTGCGGAACGACAGCAGGATCTGGCGCTGGCGCTCGAGTTCCTGGACCAGATCGACCTTGAGGTCGGCTCGGCTGGCCACTTCGAGGATCTCGAACAAGGTTACCAGGGCCACATGATGTTCGAGGGAGCCCGTCGCGCGGACGAAGTGGGCTATTTTGTCGAACAGGCCCTCGAGGCGGAGAAGCGTGCGGATCCTCTCGTTGAGCGGATATTCGTAGGTGATCACGCGCGCGCCTGAATGAGGAGGGGTTGAATTTGAGTGGCCGGCGTCGGTCCGACCGGCGCGAATCATATCATACGGCCCCGCCCTCCGACGCCAGCCGCAGGTAGGCCCCATGCAGGCGCTCCACCTGGACCGCGAGCTCTGCGTAGCCAGCGCTGTTGTCGATCACGTCATCGGCTGCGGCCAGGCGCTCGGCCCGGCTCGCCTGGGCCGCCATGATGGCCCGCACCTGGCGCTCCTCGAGGCCGCTGCGCTGCATCACCCGCAGCACCTGGACGTCCTCGGGGCAATCCACCACGCAGAGGCGCCGGACCCGCTCCCGGTAGGTGCCGGATTCGATCAGCAAGGGCACCACCAGCACCACATAGGGAGTCGTGGCGGCACGGCACTGACGCTCGCTCTCGGCGCGGATCATCGGGTGCAGGATCGCCTCGAGGCGCTTGCGGGCATCGGGATCTTCAAACGCCAGGGCGCGCATCGCCGGGCGATTGAGGGCGCCATCCGCCGCCACCACGCCATTGCCGAAGGCCTCGCGGATCGGCTCCATCGCCGCACCGCCGGGGGCGGTGAGCTGGTGGGCGATCTGGTCGGTGTCGACCACCAGCGCGCCACGGGCGGCCAGGAGGTCGGCGGCCGCGCTCTTGCCGCTGCCGATGCCGCCGGTCAGGCCGACGACGTAAGGGGTCTCGCTCATGGGCTGCACTCGAGTCGGTTCGCGCCACGCAGGCGCTCGGAGAGATCGCTGGCGAGGGTGGCCAGGCTGTCGCTCGGGCCACGCAGCTCGACCCTCAGCACCGAAGCGCCACGGCCCGCCACCTGGGCCGAGCGGACACCCTTCTCGCGCAGGCTTTCGAGCAACCGGTTGGCCTGGACTTCGTTCTTGTAGAGCCCAAGGGAGATCGCAAACTGCGCCGGCCCGGGGTCTTGAACGATGAACAGGTCATCCACGCCGAGCTTGCGGATCTCGGCCGCCTTTCGCTCGGCCGCCTCCTTGCTGCCGAGGGACGGGACATGCACCCACCAGGAAGAGACCGCGCCACTGCGGCTCTCGGTCAGCTTGAAGCCAGGCCCGGCACCGGCGCTGCGGGCCTTGATCTCGTCGAGCTGCGCGGCGCTCACGCCACCGAAGGCGACGCAGCCCGGCGGTGCCGAGGTCTCGGGAACCGGCGCGGGCGCTGCAGGTTGAGGGGACGTCTCGCCCTGCGGAGGGGTGTCCGACGCCGCAGGCGTCACAAGCACCGGAGCCGCCGGCGCGACAGCCACCGGCGCAGGCGCGGCGGGCCGCACCTCGGCGACAAGACGCATCCGCTCGGGGCTAAGCTGATTGCTCAGGCGTTCCGGCTCGCCGGGGTATCCCCCGCCACCGATCCAACCCTTCCAGACGGTCAGGGCAAGCAGGTTGGCAAACACCAGCGCGATGACGATTACACGTAATTGGGCCATGGGCGCAAGACTAACCGATCACGGTCGACTGGAAAAGGCGTCCCAAGGCCCTGCAGGCAGGCCGTCACACGGGCTCACAATTCGGCCAGCATGCAGGCGAGGCCTTCGAGCACCAGGTTGTCCACGCGCCGCAGCGGGATCTCGAGCAGCGGTGCGAGGCTGACCGCTGCGCCACCATTGAGCAGGCAGACCGCCCCCGGCTGGCTCGCCACCAGGCGGAACATGCGCTCGATGGCACCCAGCTGGGCGTGCAGGCAGCCGCTCACGATGGCGTCGGCGGTGCGCCGTGGCAGCGGCTCGAAACGCCCGTCGGCAAAGGGGAGCTGGGCGGTGTCGCGGGCCAGCGAGCTGCGCATGAGGTCGAGACCCGGCAGGATCACGCCGCCCTGGAACACGCCCTCGCCGTCGAGCACGTCGGCGGTGGTGGCGGTGCCGGAGGTCACCACCAGCGCCGCAGCGCCGTGGAGCGCCCGGGCGCCGACCAGCGCAGCCCAGCGATCGGCCCCGAGGCGGGCCGGATCGACGTAGCGGTTGTGCACACCAAAGGCCGACGCCGTCGGCGCGATCCAGAGGGGCGTCAGAGCCCGGCCGGCAAGGAGCCCGGCCAGCCGCGCCGCCACCTCGGCGCCGGCCACATTGGCCCCCAGGACGCGCCGGATCGGGCCCGCGGCCTCCAGCACGCCAGCCAGCTCGTCGAGCGCCCCGAGGGCCACCGCGCCCTGGCCGCGCCAGCCGGCTCCATCGTGCAAGCCCCACTTGAGCCGCGTATTGCCGGCGTCCAGCAGCAGATCCATCAGCCCGCTCTCAGGGACACGTCGCCGGACAGCACCCGGCGCAGGCCGTCCGGTGTCTGCAGCAGCAACGCGCCGTCGGCGTCCACCCCCGCACAGATTCCGGCCAGCGGCTCGGCCTCGCCGAGAATGCGCACCGGCAGCTCCGCAAAGGCATTGCGCTGCTGCCAGGCGCCCCGGAGGCTCTCGAAACCGGCGGCGGCGCAGATGCCGAGAAAATGGTGCAGCTGCGCCAGCACCAGACCAAGCAGCCGGCTGGCCGGCGGCGTTGCGTCAAGGCAACGGGCCAGATCGGTGACCCCGAGGGGCGATTCGATGGCGGCCTCCGGCGGCAGACGCAGGTTGATACCGACGCCGATCACCGCCGCCAGTGGCTGGCCACGGCCGGAGACGAGTTCGATCAGGATGCCGGCGATCTTGTGGCCGTTCACGAGCACATCGTTGGGCCACTTGAGCTGGACGCCCTCGACCCCGAGCTCTTCCAGCGCCCGCGCCACCGCCAGCCCCACCACCAGCGACAGGCCGCCCGGAAGCGGCGCGCCGGGGGCAAAGCGCCACAACACCGAGAAGGTCAGCCCGGCCCCCGGCCAGGATTGCCACACCCGCCCCCGCCGCCCGCGCCCGGCCGTCTGCCGATCGGCGGCGAGCACGGGAATGCGCCCGTCGTCGGGCGGCGGATCGGCCAGCAGGCGGCTGTTGGTGGAATCGCACTCCGGCAGGACTTCGACGGAGAACGCGGCGGCCAGGCCGCCCAGCGCGGCAGCCACCGCAGCCCTGTCGAGGGCTTCAAGTTTGGGATGATCCAAGATTCAACACTCGGCGCAATGAGACGAGGCGCCGATTATGGAGGATGGCGGCAGGCCTGGGGAGCGCGTCTTACCCAAAACCACGCCCACCCGGACACCGGCCGGGCCGCCGGCACCGCGCGGGTCAGGCGTGGTCGGGCTCCTCGAGGCCGAGCTCCTGGATCTTGCGGGTGATGGTGTTGCGGCCGATGCCGAGCAGCTGGGCCGCCTCGATGCGCCGCCCGCCGGTGGCGTTGAGGGCACGCCGGATCAGGATGCGCTCGAAGTCGCGGTTGAGCAGGTCGAAGACTTCGCCCGGGCTCTGGGCCAGCACCCGGTCGACCTCAGCCATCAGGGCCTCGCCCCAGTTGGCCGGCTGGTCGCGCACGGGGTGGTCCTTGAGCTCGGGCGGCAGATCGGCCACCTCGACGGTCTGCCCCGGCGCCATCACGGTGAGCCAGTGGCAGAGGTTTTCGAGCTGCCGCACATTGCCGGGGAAATCCAGGCTCTGCAGGTACTTGAGGGTCGCCTCCGACAGGCGTTTGGCCTCGACGCCGAGCTCCTGGGCCGACAGGGAGATGAAGTGTTTGGCGAGGGTCGGGATGTCCTCGCGCCGCTCACGGAGCGGCGGCAGGCGCAGCCGGATCACGTTGAGCCGGTGAAACAGGTCTTCCCGGAACAAGCCCTGGCGCACCCGCTCTTCCATGTTCTGGTGGGTGGCCGCGATGACCCGCACGTTGGCGCGGATCGGCTGGTGGCCGCCGACCCGATAGAAGTTGTTGTCGGACAGCACCCGCAGCAGGCGGGTCTGGAGTTCGGCCGGCATGTCGCCGATCTCGTCGAGGAAAAGGGTGCCGCCCTCGGCCTGCTCGAAACGGCCCCGGCGCATGGCCTGGGCCCCGGTGAAGGCCCCGCGCTCGTGGCCGAAGAGTTCGGATTCGAGCAGGTCGCGGGGGATCGCGGCGGTGTTGATGGCAATGAAGGGCGCGTCCCGCCGCGGGCTGTGCCGGTGCAGCGCCCGCGCCACCAGCTCCTTGCCGGAGCCGGACTCGCCGTTGATGAGCACCGTGGCGTGGGACTGGGACAGGCGGCCGATGGCGCGGAAGACCTCCTGCATCGCCGGCGCCTGGCCGAGAATCTCGGGCACCGAGCTGAGCTCTTCGACCGCGCCGCCCTGGTGGGCGCTCTCCTCGATGGCGCGCCGCACCAGCTCGACGGCCTGATCCACGTCGAAGGGCTTGGGCAGGTATTCGAAGGCGCCGCCCTGGAAGGCCGCCACCGCGCTGTCGAGGTCGGAGTAGGCGGTCATGATGATGACCGGGATGTGCGGGAAGCGCGCCTTGATCTTGGAGAGCAGCGACAGCCCGGATTCGCCGGGCATCCGGATGTCCGACACCAGCACCCGGGGCGGCGGGCAGGCACCGTCCAGCGCCGCCAGCACCTCGGCCGCCGAGCCGAAGCTCTTGTATGGGATTTCTTCCCGCGTGAGGGCTTTTTCAAGCACCCAGCGGATCGAGCGATCGTCGTCAACTATCCAGACTGCATTCATGTCGGTTGCGCACACACAAATAAATGGGGAAGGAGCGACGCGGCGGAAGCGGGCGCACCATTATGGTGCCTAAAGCCCGATCGGTCACGCGTCCGCGTCCCGGGTTATCGGAATGAAGAGCGTGAAGCAGGTCCGGCCGGGCCGGGACTCAACTTCGATCGCACCTTGATGCTGTTCGATGAAACTCTGCGCCAGGGACAAACCCAGCCCGCTGCCGTTTTCCCGCCCGGACACCAGCGGGTAGAAGATCCGGTCGCGGATGTCGTCGGGGATACCGGGGCCGTTGTCGATCACCTGCAGCTGGACGGCCAGCTTGAAGCGGCGCTTGGCCAGCGTGACCTGGCGTGCAGCCCGGGTCCGCATCACGATCTCGCCGCAGCCCTGCATGGCCTGGGCGGCGTTGCGGGCAACGTTGAGGATCGCCTGGATGAGCTGCTCCCGGTCACCGGTGACGGAGGGAAGGCTGGTGTCGTAGTCGCGCCGCACCTCGATGGAGGGGAACTCGGCCAGGATCAGCCGCCGCACCCGCTCGATGACGTCATGCAGGTTGAGCTGGGTGGGCTGCATCATGCGGTGGGAGGTGAGCAGCCGGCTCATCAGCTCCTGCAGGCGATCCGCCTCGGCAATGATCACCTGGGTATATTCGCGCAGCTGGGTGTCATCCAGCTCCCGCTCGAGGAGCTGGGCCGAGCCGCGGATGCCGCCGAGGGGGTTCTTGATCTCGTGGGCCAGATTGCGCACGAGCTCCCGGTTGGCCTGCTGCTGATGGGCCAGCTGCTCCTCCCGCGCAACTTTCAGCTGGGCGTCCATCGGGCGAAACTCCAGCAGCAGGCGCGCATCGACAACTTCCACCGGCGTCACGGTGCAGTCGAGGTGCAGGGTTTCCATGCCGGCACGCAGCACCTTCAGGTTGTGGCCGGTGTAGCTCCAGTTGTCACGCAGGACGTTGTTGAGCGCACTCTCGAGGCCGGCGGGGTCACCGAGCAGACGCCGGAGGGAATAGCCGACGATCTTGCGGCTGCTCGTCGCAAACAGGTTTTCGGCACTGGGGTTGAGGTAGCGGACCACGAGCTGATCGTCCACCAGCACCACGGCCGAAGACAGGAGCTCCAGACCGGAAAAGGCTGAGGGGGCGGTATCGGGCAGGTCGTTTTGCATAGCGCAGACCAATGCAAGAAGCAGACCATGTCAGCCCCCTCGATGGAGAGGGGCCGCCGCGCTCAGCGCAGATTCGAGATTTCGCGCCGCAGGGCCTCGATATTGCGCTCATGGAGCTGAACCTTGTCGCGGAAGGGCTGGAGCCGCTCCGCCGCCCGCGCCGAATTGCGGTCGGCGCCGTTGCGCGCGGACGCCTGCTCGTCAAGTTCGCGCCGGGCCGCGTCCAGGCTGCGCTGTTCGGTGCTCAGCTCCTGGTCGAGGATGCGCCGACGATCCCCGTCACGCGCCTTCTGGGTGCCCGAATCGACGCGCGGAAAACCAGCCGCACCGGCCGACGCACCACTTTGGGGCGCAAGCACCGGCGCCGGGCGCGCCAGCCCGCTGCCGCCGGGCACCGAGGAGACGGCCTGGTCGCGGGCCAGGGTGGTGCAGCCTTTCCCGGGGCCGCGGCTGTTGGTATAGGTGACATGACCGGCTTCATCGACACACTTGAAGATGTCCGCCCTCGCCAGGGGGGAGCAGCACAGCGCAGCCAGCAGCAGGAGAAGTCGTGGATTCATTGTCGGCACGGTAGATCAAGGGCACGAATAGTTTAAGGGCCGCATCCGGGGAAGACAAAGGCAGTTCGGCACCGTTCGGCAAACAAAAAAGGACGAGCCGAGGCTCGTCCTTCGTAACGCACAGGCCGGCCAGCAAGCTGACCGGCTTCCGATCGGAGATCAGATGGCGTAGTACATCTCGAACTCGACCGGGTGCACTTCCATGCGCAGACGGTTCACTTCTTCCTGCTTCAGGGCGATGAAGGAGTCGATGAAGTCGTTGCTGAAGACACCGCCGCGGGTCAGGAACTCGCGGTCATTGTCGAGGGCAGTCAGGGCTTCGTCGAGGCTGGCGCAGACGGTCGGGATCAGCGCGTCTTCTTCCGGCGGCAGGTCGTAGAGGTTCTTGTCGGCGGGGTCGCCCGGGTGGATCTTGTTCTGGATGCCGTCAAGGCCGGCCATCATCAGCGCGGCGAAGCACAGGTAGGGGTTGGCACCCGGATCCGGGAAGCGGGTCTCGATACGGCGGGCCTTCTCGCTGTTCACGAACGGGATCCGGATGGAAGCCGAACGGTTCTTGGCGGAGTAAGCCAGCTTGACCGGGGCCTCGTAGTGCGGCACCAGACGCTTGTAGGAGTTGGTCAGCGGGTTGGTGATGGCGTTCAGCGCGCGGGCGTGCTTGATGATGCCGCCGATGTAGTACAGGGCGGTCTCGGACAGGCCGGCGTAGCCGTTGCCGGCGAACAGGTTCTTGCCGTCCTTCCAGATCGACTGGTGCACGTGCATGCCCGAGCCGTTGTCGCCAACGATGGGCTTCGGCATGAAGGTCGCGGTCTTGCCGTACTGGTGGGCGACGTTCTGGACGATGTACTTGGTGATCTGGGTCTGGTCGGCACGACGCACCAGGGTGTCGAACTTGGTGCCGATTTCGTTCTGACCGGCGGTCGCCACTTCGTGGTGGTGCACTTCAACCGGCACGCCGCAGGCCTCGAGGGCCAGACACATGGCGGCACGCATGTCGTTGAAGGAGTCGACCGGCGGGACGGGGAAGTAGCCACCCTTCACGGCCGGGCGGTAACCGGTGTTGCCGCCTTCGAACTTCTGGTCGGACGACCAGGCACCCTCTTCGGAGAAGATCTTGTGGTACGCGCCGGACATGTTCACCTTCCACTCGACGGAGTCGAAGATGAAGAATTCGGGTTCCGGACCGAAGAAGGCGGTGTCGCCGATGCCGGAGGACTTCAGGTAGGCCTCGGCGCGGTTGGCGATGGAGCGCGGGTCGCGGTCGTAGCCCTTGCCGTCGGCCGGGTCGATCACGTCGCAGGACAGGACCAGGGTGGTCTCGTCGAAGAACGGGTCGATGTAGGCGGTGCTCGGGTCCGGCATCAGCAGCATGTCGGAAGCCTGGATACCCTTCCAGCCAGCAATGGAGGAGCCGTCGAAGGCATGACCGCTTTCGAACTTGTCTTCGTCAAACGCCGAGACCGGCACGCCAACGTGGTGTTCCTTGCCCTTGGTGTCGGTAAAACGGAAGTCGACAAACTTGACTTCGTTTTCCTGGACGATCTTCATGACGTCTTGCGGGGTCATATAACTCACTCCTAACGGGTTGAATCTGCTGCGCAGTGGATAAAGATTGGAGACAACGATTACGATTTTCAAGCCTGCGGACGTAGCAAGCAGATAGCGTGCCAGCTATTACAGGCGAACACTTCATTGTGCCACAAGGATCTTGCGGGGCGGACCGGAAAATAAACGCACCAAAATAGTGCAAAAACAAACATGATGCACCACTAAGGTGCTATCCGGCACATCAGGGCGATCCGCCCCCAGTGCGGCGACCCCGCCACCCGGTCGGCAATCCGCGCGTTCAACGCCGCGAGCCGGTCCAGGTCGGCGCACCAATCAAACGGCAGGAAGACCTCCGCCTCGACCTGCCCGCCGACATAATGAAAGACCGCCGGCGCCGCCTGGGGCACCCCGCCGCCGAGGATGTCCTCGAGTTCATCCAGCAGCGCACCACGCCCGGGCAGGCGGTGATCGGCCACCGCACTTTCGTCCGCCTCGGTATCCACATGCACCAGCACGTCGAGCACCTCGGGATGCCCGGCCCGCACCCGCTGGCGCGCCAGCTCGGCGATGCGATGCCCCTCCGAGACGCTGATCCGCGCGTCGACCCGCACGTGGGCATCCACCAGCACCCGGTGAGCCATCCGGCGCGTGCGCAGATCGTGCACGTCGAGCACCCCGCAGGTGCCGGTGACGGTCTCGCGGATCCGGGCCACCTCCTCGGCGTCGACGCCGGTGTCGATCAGCTCGCGCAGCGCCTCGTAGGCCAGCATCACGCCCATCCGCAGGATCATGAAGCCCACCAGCGCCGCCGCCAGCGGCTCGAGAAAGCGATAACCGAGCAGGCTCCCGCCGATACCCACCGCCACCACCAGCGACGAGGCCGCGTCAGCCCGGGCGTGCCAGGCATTGGCTACCAGCATCGGCGAGCGCAGGCGCTGGGCCACGGCGAGCATGTAGCGAAACAGGCCCTCCTTGCCGGCCAGCGTGACCAGCGCCATCCACAGCGCCGCCGGATGCAGCTCGGGCAGCGCGTCAAGGCTCTGCAGCCGCCCGCCGGCGGTGAGCAGGAAACCCGCGCCGACGCCGGCCAGGATCAGCCCGAGCACCATCGACGCCGCCGTCTCGTAGCGGCCGTGGCCGTAGGGGTGGCGCTCGTCGGCCGGGTTGGCGCCGTGGCGGCTGGCGAACATCACCATGAAATCGCCCAGCAGGTCGGACAGGGTGTGCATCCCGTCGGCCACCAGGCTCTGGGCGTGGGCAAACAGGCCCACCGCAATCTGGCACACCGTCAGCACCACGTTGATGGCGATGCTGACCCAGGTGGCCCGCTGGGCCTGGCGGGCCCGATCGGCGTCGAGGGGCGCCTCGGAAGAGAGAGAGGAAGCTTCGAAAGACATGACTTGCGGCCCTTGGGGGCGGCGGTATACTCACAAGCCCGCCATTCTAGCCGGATGCCCGCCATGGGAAAATTAAGCGAAACCCTCGCCCTCGCGCAGGAACGCGCCCGTAGCCTGAACCTCGCCTACGCCGGCGCCCTGACGCCCCGCGAAGCCTGGGACGTGCTGCAGCTCGCCCCCGGCGCCAAGCTCGTGGATGTGCGCACCCGCGCCGAGTGGGACTGGGTCGGCCGCGTGCCCGGCGCCGTCGAGATCGAATGGATGCTCTACCCCGGCAACGAGCCCAACGCCCACTTCCTGGCCCAGTTCAAGCGCCAGATCGACCCGGAAGCGCTGGTGATGTTCCTGTGCCGCAGCGGTGCGCGCTCCAATGCGGCCGCCAACCTGGCCGTCTCGGCAGGCTACACCAACGCCTACAACATCCTGGAAGGCTTCGAAGGCGACAAGGACGCCAACGGGCACCGCAACAAGGTCGGGGGCTGGCGCCATGCCGGCCTGCCTTGGATCCAGGGCTGACAACAACAGGACTCCCCCAGAGATGCAAGCCGCCCCCATCAGTTTCGATCGCTTCAACGCCCTCACCGACGGCGACGCCCACGAGCGCATCCGCGCCGCCCGCGCCCGCCTCGGCGACAAGGCCGTGCTGCTGTGCCACCACTACCAGCGCGCCGATGTTTACCAGTACGCCGACCTCACCGGCGACTCCCTGAAGCTGTCCCGCCTCGCCGCTGAGACCGACGCCGAATACATCGTGTTCTGCGGCGTGCATTTCATGGCCGAGGTGGCGGACATCATGTCCAAGCCCCACCAGATGGCGATCCTGCCCGACCTCGCCGCCGGCTGCTCGATGGCCGACATGGCCAACCTGGCCAAGGTCGAGCGCTGCTGGCGCGAGCTAACCGAGGTGCTCGAAACCCCCGACGCCCTGATCACGCCGGTCACCTACATCAACTCCGCCGCCGACCTCAAGGCCTTCTGCGGCGAGCACGGCGGCATCGTGTGCACCTCCACCAACGCCCCCACCATCCTCGACTGGGCCTTCGCCCAGCGCGAGAAGGTGCTGTTCTTTCCCGACCAGCACCTGGGCCGCTGGACCGGCTTCAACAAGGGCATCCCGCTCGACGAGATGGTGGTGTGGGACCCGGACCTCGAATACGGCGGCCTCAGCTTTGATCAGATCAAGAAGGCCAAGATCCTGCTCTGGAAGGGCCACTGCTCGGTGCACCAGATGTTCCAGCCGGCGCACATCATCAAGTTCCGCAACCAGTACCCCGACGGCTTCGTCATCTCCCACCCGGAGAGCGCCCTCGAGGTGTGCCGCCAGTCCGACTACGTGGGCTCCACCGAGTACATCATCAACCTCATCAAGAACGCCGCGCCCAACACCCGCTGGCTGGTGGGCACCGAGCTCAACCTGGTGAACCGCCTGGCCGAAGAGGTGAAGCACGAGGGCAAGATCGTGCAGTTCATGGCGCCCACCGTGTGCATGTGCTCGACGATGCAGCGCATCGACCCGCAGCACCTGGCCTGGACCCTCGAGAACCTCGCCGACGGCAAGGTGGTCAATCGCATCAGCGTGCCCGAGCACGAAGCCGCGCTGGCCAAGGTGGCGCTGGAGCGGATGCTGGCGGTGTCCTGATCGGCATCACACCAAGCCCTCAAGACGGCGCCCGCGGGCGCCGTTTTTCATGGGCACATCATGCATCCCCTTAAAGTTAGAAGGTATGCGCCCAAAGAACGACCAAATCTGCGCTTACTTTTCAGCCCCCCTTTCGCCCCTCTCTGCCTCCTCCCGCTCCTTTTTTTCAATTTTCTCCAGCTGCTCCCTTGACTTTCTATTCACCTCCTCCAATTTTCCTCTTTCATCGTCACTCAAATCAGCTCTTTTCAACGCAGCCTCAGAAGCTTTTACATTATTCTGAGCTGCTTGCTTAAGCATGCCAGGAACGACCTCTGTCACACCAAAAACCGCTACGTTCGCGACGCCCTTACCGACTAGCGCAAATATATTTTTCGCCGTTTCTGCCGCACCCAAACTATTCTTAAGATCACTCCAAGCGTCAGGCAAGCTGAAATATTTTCCCACCTAGACCTCCCCATTATAAAAAATATCCAAGACTATGAATTACTGACAACCTCACAAAACACCACGACTCAAAGCGCAGAGGGGACCAACAGGCAAAGCCCATGGTCCCCTGTTTCAGCGCTCGGTCAATTAATTACCAAAAGTCGCAGCTTGGCAGTTAGAACAATACCAATACCCGGGCCTTTGTTCGTGCATCGTCCAACTGCCACATTTAGGACATTTTTTCCCTTTTGCCATAAACAAACCCTTGAAGACATAGAGACTCATTTTCATACCCTCACTGTTTGACATGCCACACTTTGTTTTAACGATCTCTTTTCAAGATTTTTTCGCGCGTTTTTTAAAAACTCCCCCGTTTTTATTGTCTCTAGACGAATTTCTCTACAAGCTGAAGCCTCTGGGCTCCTGAAGCCCTCCGGTACAACTTTCGAGTGTTGTCTCAACCTGTTTTTACCTTGTCTCCGTCCCGCCCGCTTCATTAATTGCGAGAACGATTTAAGGACAAGAACCCCAGCCAGAGAAGCCAACTAGACTATTCATCTTAGATTAAACGCCACTTCCCTCTCCAATGCAAGCGGCACCCCATAGGCTGACCCCAGCCACCCAACTTGAGCACGACCTCCGCAGCCCACCCCCACCACATTTTATTTGCACAGCATCCCACCTCCTGTACCATCCTCCGGTCGCCATCGTCATCATCCGTGCACTCGAACGACATCCGGCGACCTTTCCCACATCATTCAGGAGCCTTCCCATGAAACAGAATCTCGTCTCTCTCGAATTCAGTGCGGCCCAGCTCGAGGCTGTGGATGCTGCGCTGGCGGTGCTGGAGGAGAACCTGGCCGAGCTGGTCACGTTGACCGCCGTGCAGCGGCGCAAGGCGCTGAAGATGGGGGACGGCTCCGAGGTGTTCTGCCGGCAGACCGAGCTGGTGTTGCGCCAGAATGCCGGCCTGGTGCCGCCGGACTTCGAGCTGGCCGAGCTGCAGCAGGACATCGCTACCCTCGATACGCTGCGGCCGCGCCTGCAGCGCCTGCGTTCCCTCACCGACCGCGCTGACGACACCGAGCTGGCCCTGGGCAGCGACATCCTGAGCGCGTCCCTCGACGGTTATGCGCTGACCAAGGTGATCGGCCAGGGCACCGGCCTGGACACCCTCAAGGCGGCGATGAAGACCCGCCTCGCCCGCAAGTCACGCAAACCCGCCGATCCCGCCGCCTGAGCGTCCGCCCACGGCCCGCCCCGCAAGGGGGCCGGGCGGTTCACGTGGGCGGGCTTGCCCGGCCGGGCAAGCCGCCAGCGACAACAAGCTTTGCCACCAAGCCCACGCCTTTACCGGGTACAGGGCGAGTCCAGACGCCGCAACACCATACCCCCCGGGCGGGAGGCCATTCCCGCCCGGACTGTCGGGTTACGCTGCGCTAACCCGACCTACCTTCCGAGCGGCACCTCCGCCAGTCGCCGCCGTCCTCAGCCCCTGGCCGGAAGCCCGCCCGACCCGCAGCGCGGCCGACGCACCTCGCCGTGTCACCCGGCCGTCGCCCTCGGAGGCTCAGCCGACCACCCCATACACCCAACCGGCTCTACCGGAAGTGCAGCCGATGCCCCCCTTTGCCCGGCCGCCCCTGCCGGCGATCCTGTGGAGCGGCATCGGCGGGGTATGCCCCATGCCGCGAAGCCCTCGCGAGCACAAAAATGATGCTCCAGCCTATCCCTGCGACAGGGCGAGCCTATATCTCGTATAGGACGGCCCTATCCAACGGACAGGCCCCGCCTGTCTCACTGATAGGGCTCCACTGTCCCGCGGATAGGCCAGCCCTGTCTCTCCGATAGAGCCGTCCTGTCCAACCGATAGGCCCCTCCTGTCCACCGGATAGGCAGCCCCTGTCCGCGAGCTGCTCGCGAGCACTTCGCCGATAGGAGACCCCACTCCGCCCAGCCCGGCGGAGCACTTCCGGGCATGGCGCGACACGCCCGGCGATGGCCGCGAGCCCCGCAAAGACCGGCGCGAACATCCCCGCCGGCGTCAGGACACGCATCGGGACCGCCACGACGCCCCCAGCGCCCGCCTCGCCTGCCGCCACCGGGATCGAGCGGGGTGGTGTAGACCACCGCCGGGCCGGCCCTGCATGCGCCAGCGCCGACAAACAGGAATCCCTCCGCGAAGCTTCAGCCTGTCCCCGCCCGTGCCGAAACGTGCAGAATGACGCACGTAGAAGAAGGAGCCCCCCATGACCACCCTGCGCATCTGCACCTACAACATCCACAAGGGCTTCTCCCAGTTCAACCGGCGGCTCGCCATCCACGACCTGCGCGACCGGCTGCGCCTGCTGGGGGCCGACGTGGTGTTCCTGCAGGAAGTCCAGGGCCTGCACCTGCGCCACGCCCAGCGCCACGCCGACTGGCCCGGCCAGCCCCAGCACGAATTCCTCGCCCGCGACGTGTGGCAGCAGACCGCCTACGGCGGCAACGCGATCTACGACCACGGCCACCACGGCAACGCCATCCTGTCCCGCCACACCATCCTGTCCCAGGCCAATCAGGACGTCTCCGACCACCGCTTCGAGAGCCGCGGCCTGCTCCACTGCGAGGTCAAGATCGCCGGCATCGAGCGCCCGGTGCATTGCGTGTGCGTGCACCTGGGTCTCACCGCTGGCAGCCGCCGCCGCCAGATGGCCGCCATCGTCGCCCGCCTCGACCAGCTCGCGCCCGACGGCGCGCCGCTGATCATCGCCGGCGACTTCAACGACTGGCGCAACCACGCCGACGACCAGCTCATCGGCCCCCTCGGCCTCAGCGAGGTGTTTACCACCCTGCGCGGCCGCCCCGCCCGCAGCTTCCCGAGCACCCTGCCGGTGCTGCGCCTCGACCGCATCTACGTGCGGGGTTTCGCCATCGACAAGGCCGAGGTGCACTACGGCCCGCCGTGGAGCCGCATCTCCGACCACGCCGCCCTCACCGCCCACCTGCGCAGCGCCTGAGCCGATGGGCATCACCTGGCTGCGCGGCAACGCCCTCACCCTGCTCGAGAACGGCACCGAGTTCTTTCCGGCCCTCGAGACGGCGATCGACGGCGCCACCACCGAGATCTTCCTCGAGACCTACATCTTCGCCCACGACGACACCGGCCACCGCATCGCCGCCGCCCTCTCCCGGGCCGCCGGCCGGGGCGTGTGCGTGCGGCTGCTGGTGGACGGCTTCGGCGGCCGCGACTTCGTCGAGCACCTGCAGGCGCCCCTCGACGCGGCGGACGTCAATGTGCAGATCTACCGCCGCGAGGTGGCGCCCCTCTCGCTGCGGCGCCATCGCCTGCGCCGCCTGCACCGCAAGATCGCGGTGATCGACGGGCGGCTCGCCTTCGTCGGCGGCATCAACATCATCAGCGACCTGGACCAGCCCAGCTTCGCCGGCCCGCGCCTCGACTACTCGGTGCGCATCGAAGGGCCGCTGGTGCGGCCGATCCACGGCACCGTCACCCACGTCTGGCAGCTGGTCGCCTGGGCCTCGTTCCGGCGGCGCCATCCGCAGGGCTTCGCCCCCCTGCCACCGGCCTCCGAGGATGGCGGCATCGAGGCCGGCTTCCTCATCCGCGACAACCTCCGTCACCGCCGCGACATCGAGGACGCCTACCTCACCGCCATCGCCGAGGCGCGCAGCGAGATCATCCTCGCCAACGCCTATTTCCTGCCCGGGCGCCGCTTCCGCCAGGCGCTGCTGGAAGCCCGCCGGCGGGGTGTGCAGGTCACCCTGCTCACGCAAGGCTGGACCGACCACCCCCTGCAGCAATACGCCACCCGCGCCCTCTACGGCCAGTTTCTCGCCCACGGCGTGCGAATCTTCGAATACCACCGCAGCCATCTGCACGCCAAGGTGGCGGTCGTCGACGAACACTGGGCCACCGTCGGCTCGTCCAACATCGACCCGTTCAGCCTGCTGCTGGCCCGGGAGGCCAACGTCTTCGTCCGCAACCCGGGCTTTGCGGCCCACCTCAAATGGCGTCTCGAGCGGGCCATCACCGCCGGCGCCCGCGAGATCTCCCCCGACGCCTGGCAACGCGGCCCCCGCCTGCAGCGCATCCTCAACTGGGGCGCGTATGGGCTGGTGCGCCTGATGATAGGTATCGCCGGCTACGGCAACCGGCACTGAAAGCGTGGAAAGTAGGAAACGGGGGATGGGAAATGGGAAAATCCCCTGACTTCCCACCTCCCACTCCCCACTCCCCACTCCCCACCATGTACCCCACTCCCGACTTCGAAGCCAAGATCTGCCCTCCCGAGGCCCTGCGCCAGCGCATCGCCGCCCTGCCGCGCCCGCTGGTGTTCACCAACGGCTGTTTCGACATCCTGCACCGGGGCCACGTCACTTACCTCGGCCAGGCCCGCGCGCTCGGCGCCGCGATGGTCGTCGCCCTCAACAGCGACGCCTCCGTGCGCCGCCAGGGCAAGGGCGATGACCGCCCCATCAACCCCCTCGCCGACCGCCTGGCGGTGATGGCCGCGCTCGGCTGCGTCGATCTCGTCACCTGGTTCGACGAGGACACCCCGATCGCCCGCATCCTCGAATGCCAGCCCGACGTGCTGGTGAAGGGCGGCGACTGGGCCCCCGAGCGCATCGTCGGGGCGCCCGAAACCCTGGCCCGCGGCGGCACCGTGCATTCCATCCCCTTCGAACACCAGCGCTCGACGACCTCGCTGCTCGACAAGATCCGCCGGCTCTGACAGCATCCCATTACACACATCTCCCA
>NZ_BJNV01000051.1 GCF_006539865.1 Zoogloea ramigera | reverse complement strand
GGCGATGGCGCGCAGCGGCCCGCCGTGGGCCACCACCACCGCGGCGGCGGGCGCCTCGGCGCGCAGCTCGGCCAGAAAGGCGTGGCTGCGGGCGGCCATCCGGCGGGGCGATTCGCCCCCCGGTGGCGCGAAGTCGAGGGGCGACGCGGCCCAGGCGTCGAGCGCCGGCTGGCCGATCTCGTCGAAGCTGCGCCCTTCCCAGTCGCCGAAGTGGATCTCCTGGAGGCGCGCGTCGAGCCGCGGCGTGCCGAGGGCTTCGGCGAGCAGGCGGGCGCGGGCCAGCGGGCTGGCATGGAGCGCGAAGTCGGCGGGCAGTAGCGGGCGCAGGCGCTCGGCCACTTCGGCGGCGGGTTCGGCGAGGCCGAGGTCGGTCTGGCCGTAGCAGACCCCCGGCGCGACTTGCGGCCGGGGGTGGCGGATCAGGTAAAGCTCCATGCGGCGAGGATCCCGAAATAGATGGCCACTTCGGCCAGTTGTTGGGTGGCGCCCAGGCAGTCGCCGGTGTAGCCGCCGAGCCGGCGGGCATAGGTGCGCAGCGACCACAGGGTGACGGCGGCGGTGGCGATGAGGGCTCCGAGCGCCTCCCGCGGATTCAGCAGCAACAGCGGCAGCACCCCGAAAAGGCTTGCCAGGCCGAGCTCGGTGGCGCTCAGGCGGCGGGCCACCGGGGCCGACTTGGAGCTGTCGTCGGCGCGAGCGTAGTCGAGCACCGCCATCAGGCTCACCGCGGCGAGGCGCGACAGCGGGTGGGCGACCAGCAGCGCGGCGACGAGCGGGTAATCGTGCTCGGCGCCGAGGTGGGAAAGGGCCAGGTATTTGCCCAGGATCAGCAGCACCAGGCCGATTGCGCCGAAGCTGCCGATGCGGGAGTCCTTCATGATCTCCAGCACCCGGGCCTTGGTCCAGCCGCCGCCCAGGCCGTCACAGGTGTCGGCCCAGCCGTCCTCGTGGAAGGCGCCGGTGACGCGCACGGTGGCGGCCATCGACAGCACGACGGCGATGTCGACCGGCAGCGCCTGTGCCGCCAGCCAGTACACCGCCGCGCCGATCGCCGCCACGACCCAGCCCACCAGCGGCAGAAAACGGGCCGCCTGGCCGAGCTTTTCGGGCGCGAAGGCCACCCAGCCGGGTACCGGCAGGCGGGTGAAATAGGCCAGGGCGATGAAGAAGAGTTCGAGCTGGCGCATGGGCAGGCCGGCGCTCAGGCCTTGCCGGCGACGCCAGCCGATTCGAAGCTGGCCATCTCGTTCATGAAGTTCACCGCCGCCTGCACCAGCGGGTAGGCCAGCGCGGCGCCGGTGCCTTCGCCCAGGCGCAGGTCGAGCTGCACCAGCGGCTCGATGCCCAGGCGGGCCAGCTGGACGACGTGGCCGGCCTCGTTGGAGCGGTGGGCGAAGACGCAGTAGTCGAGGATCTCGGGGGCCAGCGCGTGGGCCACCAGCAACGCGCTGGTGACGATGAAGCCGTCGATCAGCAACACCATCTTCGCCTCGGCGGCGCCCAGCATCGCGCCGGCCATCATCGCGATCTCGAAGCCGCCGTATTCGGCCAGCGCCGCCAGCGGGTCGGCGGGGCGGCCGCCGCGGGCGATCGCCCGGGCCAGCAGGGCGCGCTTGCGCTCCATGCCGGCGTCGTCGTGGCCGGTGCCGCGGCCGATCACGCCGTTGAGCTCGGCGCCGGTGAGGCAGTGGGTGAGCAGCGAGGCGGCGGCGGTGTTGCCGATGCCCATCTCGCCGAAGCCGACCACCGTGCACCCGTTGGCGGCCAGGTTCTGCGCGAGCTCACGGCCGCGGGTGAGGGCGGCGTCGCGCTGGGCGGCGCTCATCGCCGGCTCTTCCAGGTAGTTGGCGGTGCCGGGGGCGACCTTGGCGTTCACCAGGCCCGGGCGGGTGCCGAAGTCGTGGGCCACGCCGGCGTCGACGACCGTCAGGCCCATGCCCATCTGGCGTGCGAACACATTGATCGCCGCGCCGCCGGCCAGGAAGTTCTCGACCATCTGCCAGGTCACGTCCTGGGGGTAGGCCGACACGCCGGCCCTGGCCGCGCCGTGGTCGCCCGCGAACACCAGCATGTGCGGCTCGCGCAGCGCCGGGCTGAGGGTCTGCTGGATCAGGCCGATCTGCCGGGCCAGCGCCTCCAGCCTGCCGAGGGCGCCGAGGGGCTTGGTCTTGGTGTCGATGCGTTGCTGGAGGGCGGCGGCGATGCCCTGGTCGGGGCGGGCGATGGCGTAGGTCATGGCGGGGCGGTGTCGGACGAGCGAAGGCGGGGATGGTAGCGCGCGGAGGCGGCAAACGTGAAACCCGGTGCGTCGCCCCGCGCGTCATCCATAAAAAAACGCCTGCCGGGATTGCTTCCCGGCAGGCGTGCTGGCGACGGGGCTGGCGGGCTTACACCACGCCCTGGGCCAGCATGGCGTCGGCCACCTTCACGAAGCCGGCGATGTTGGCGCCATCCACATAGCTGACGCTGCCGTCGGGGCGCTTGCCGTACTGCACGCAGGCGGCGTGGATGCCCTTCATGATCTCCAGCAGGCGGGCGTCGACCTCCTCACGCGGCCACGCCATGCGCATGGCGTTCTGGCTCATCTCGAGGCCCGAGGTGGCCACGCCGCCGGCGTTGCTGGCCTTGCCGGGCGCGTACAGCACGCCGGCCGCTTCAAACGCCTTGGCGGCCTCGATGGTGGAGGGCATGTTGGCGCCCTCGGCCACGCAGCGCACGCCGTTCTTGATCAGGGTGGCGGCGTCGTCGGCGTCGAGTTCGTTCTGGGTGGCGCAGGGCAGGGCCACGTCCACCTTCACGCCCCACGGCCGCTTGCCGGCTTCGAAGCGGGCGCCGGTGCGCGCGGCGTAGTCGCTGACGCGGCCGTAATGGTGGTTCTTGACGTCCATCAGGATGGCCAGCTTTTCGGGGGTGAAGCCTTCTTCGTCGATCACGGTGCCGCTGGAGTCGGACACGGTGAGCACCTTGGCGCCCAGCGCCATGGCCTTCTCGACCGCGTACTGGGCCACGTTGCCCGAGCCCGACACGCTCACGCGGAGACCCTGGAAGGACAGGCCGCGGGTCTTGAGCATCTCGTCGGCGAAATACACCGTGCCGTAGCCGGTGGCCTCGGGGCGGATCAGCGAGCCGCCGAAGCTCAGGCCCTTGCCGGTGAACACGCAGTCGGCGCGGTTGCTGAGTTTCTTGTACATGCCGGCCATGTAGCCGACCTCCCGGCCGCCCACGCCGATGTCACCGGCCGGCACGTCGGTGTCGGAGCCCACATGGCGGAACAGTTCGCTGACGAAGGCCTGGCAGAAGCGCATGACCTCGGCCGGGCTCTTGCCCTTGGGGTCGAAGTCGGAGCCGCCCTTGCCGCCGCCCATGGGCAGCGTGGTGAGGGCGTTCTTGAAGGTCTGCTCGAAGGCCAGGAACTTCAGCACCGACAGGGTCACCGACGGGTGGAAGCGGATGCCGCCCTTGTAGGGGCCGATGGCCATGCTGTGCTGGATGCGGTAGCCGCGGTTGACCTGCACCTGGCCGCGGTCGTCCATCCACGACACGCGGAACATCAGCACGCGCTCGGGCTCGACCAGGCGATCCAGCAGGCCATGTTCGACGTAGCGGGGGTTCTGCTCGATAAACGGCCACAGGCTCTCCACGACCTCGGTGACCGCCTGGAGGAACTCGGGCTGGCCTGGGTTGCGGTCCGAGACGTACTGCAGAAACTGTTTTGCCGACGCGTATTTCATCGATTTCACTCCGGATTGGAAACTGGATGCACCAAAACCGGGATTATCTATCAAGGTGTGCACCAATTTGGTTCGGTTGGCGCCGATAGCTGATCGAAATCAATAGAAAGACGAGAAAATGCACCGTTTTGGGGCGTTTGCGCCGCTTCAGCCCTTCAACTGAAGGGGCAGGCCGGCCGCCACGAAGCTCACGCGCCCGCACAGCGCCGCGACGGCTTGGTTCACGCGGCCCGCTTCGTCGCGGAACAGGCGGCCCAGCGGCGATTCGGGCACCAGGCCGAGGCCGACCTCGTTGGCGACGAAGATCACCGGGCCAGGCAGCTGCGGGATGAGCGCGAGCAGCGCGGCGCGCTCGCGGGCGAAGGCCGGCAGCGCACCCGCGTCGGCGCCGGGGGCGAGCGTCTCGGCGCCGTCCAGCAGGTTGGCGAGCCACAGGGTCAGGCAGTCGACCACCACGCAGCGGTCGGGCGCGGCGACGGCCGCCAGCGTGGTGGCGAGGTTGCGGGGCGCTTCGTGCACCGCCCAGCCGGCGGGCCGGTCGGCCTGGTGGCGGGCGATGCGGGCGGCCATCTCGTCGTCGAGGGCTTCGGCGGTGACGATCACATGCACCGCCAGCCCGCTGGCGGCGGCGAGTTGTTCGGCGTGGCGGCTCTTGCCCGAACGGGCGCCGCCGAGGATCAGGTGAGTGGGCATGGTGGGTGGGAAGTGGGGCTGGCCAGGGCTTTCGATGCTATCATCAAGGGCTGTCCGGGCGTTGCATCTGCCCGGGCTCGTGTTCCAGGTGCTCCACGGGCCGATCGGCCCCGGAGTTAAACGGGAAACAGGTGCGCGTGCTTCCCATCGAAGCCGTCATGCCTGTGCTGCCCCCGCAACGGTAAGCAGGTGTTCGGCGCGTCATTCATGCCACTGGGCCTTGAGCCTGGGAAGGCGACGCGTTGCGAGAGGTCCGCCTTTGTCGTCCGACAGGCCCGCCTCGACCTGCAAGCCCGGATACCGGCCTTGATCACATGAAGCGGAAGTGCCACGGGGTGGTGGCGACGCGTGGTCGAACTCGGCCTGGGTCTCCCATCTCCCCAGCGCTTTCCCAAGCCATCAGCCCGGTTTGGCGGGGACGCCACCGGGTCAGGGAGACCATAACAATGACCATCCGCCATTCTGCCGCCGCGCTCGCGGTTGCCGCCGCATTTCCTGCTGTCGCTTTCGCTGCCGGCAGCGCCTCTGCCCCCATCATTCTTGCTGCTGCGCCCACCGAGCAGCCCACCGTCGTGATCACCGCGACCCGCCAGCCCCAGCGCGCCGACGAGCTGCTGGCCAGCGTCGACCAGATCGACCGCGAGGAGATCGAGCGCGCCGGCCCCGGCACCGTGCTCGACCTGCTGGCCCGCCAGCCGGGCGTGCAGGTGGCCGCCAACGGCGGGCCGGGCAAGACCTCCTCCCTCTACCTGCGCGGCGCCAACGCCAACCACACGATCCTGCTGATCGACGGCGTGCGCGTCGGCTCGGTGACCAGCGGCCAGCCCTCGCTCGAGAGCATCCCCCTGTCGCAGATCGAGCGTATCGAGATCCTGCGCGGCCCGGCTTCGGCCATGTACGGCGCCGACGCGGTGGGTGGCGTGATCCAGATCTTCACCAAGAAGGGCGAAGGCCCGGCCCTCGTCGAGGCCTTCGGCGGTGTCGGCACCCTGGGCACCACCCAGCTCGGCGCCGGTGTCTCGGGTTCCACCGGCCCGTGGTCGTACGCGCTGCGCGCGGCCGAATACGAAACCAGCGGCGTCTCGGCGCGCAAGGGCCCCTACCCGGCGCAGACCGTCCGCCACAACTACAACCCGGCCCTCGATGCCGACCGGGACGGCTTCCGCTCCCGCACTCTGGCCGCGCGCCTGGGCTACACGCTGGCCCCCGGCCACGAGCTCGGCCTCAACCTGATCCGCATCGACTCCCGCAACTGGTACGACGGCGGTGGCTACAACGCCCGCGGCGGTGCCGACGTGGGCAACGACGCGGCCACCGAGGTGATCGCCCTCGAGAGCCGCAACCGCCTCGCCGACAACTGGCAGAGCACCCTGCGCCTGGCCCAGTCCAAGGACGAATCCACCGGCTTCCGCGGCACCAGCCGCTACAACTCCAAGCAGGAGCAGCTGCTGTGGCAGAACGACATCAAGCTCGCCGTCGGCAGCCTGATGCTCGCCTACGAGCACGTCGAGCAGAACGCCGACAGCTCCACCACCTACACCGTCAAGTCGCGGGACATCTCGTCCTTCATGGCCGGCTGGAACGGTGCCCTCGGCAATCACCTGCTGCAGGCCAACCTGCGCCACGACAGCAACTCCCAGTTCGGCGACAAGCTGACCCACGTGCTCGGCTACGGCTACCGCATCACCCCGCAGCTGCGCACCAATGCCTCCCTCGGCACCTCTTTCAAGGCGCCCACCCTCAACGATCTGTACTACGTCGATAGTGGCGGCAACCACGGCGACCCGAACCTGAAGCCCGAGGAAGGCCGCAACCGCGAGCTCGCGCTGCGCTACGACGCCGCCGGCACCCGCGCCGCGGTGGTGTATTTCGACAACAAGATCGACAACCTGATCCAGTGGGGCGCGTCGGCGCCCACCTGGGCCTACGTGCCCACCCAGACTTCCGAAGCCCGCATCAAGGGCTGGGAGTTCGCCTACGGCGCGCTGCTCGGCGCCTGGGAAGTCACCGCCAGCCTCGACCTGGTCGACCCGCGCAACGAGGCCACCGACAAGCTGCTCGCCCGCCGCGCCCGCGAAACCGCCCGTCTCGGCGTGACGCGCAGCTTCGGCGCCCTCACTGTGGGCAGCGAGGTGTTCGGCAGCGGCAAGCGCTTCGACGACGCCGCCAACACCCGCCGGCTCGGCGGCTACGGGCTGGTGAACCTGTTCGCCCACTACAAGCTCGACCGCAACTGGCAGCTCGAGGCCCGCGCCAACAACCTGTTCGACAAGGACTACACGCTGGCCAACGGCTACAACACGCTGGGCGCCAACGTCTTCGTCGGCGTACGCTATCTGTCGCGCTAACCCCTAAGGAGCACGCATTGACCGAGCTGGGCAAGCCCGATCCGCTGTCGAGGTGCCGGCCATGAGCGCGGCCCTGGGGCCGGATCACGCCCGGCGCGGGGCTTCGGTGCAGGGCGATGCGCTGCCCGATGCCGGGCGCGCGGCCGCCGTTGCGGTAGCGGGGGCCGTCCGCCGGCGCGGCTATCGCCGGGCCTGGCTGGTCATCGCCGGCCTCGTCGCCGCGGCCCTGGCCGCCTTCGCCTGGGCCCTGATGGCGGGCGCGCTGCCGGTTTCAAGTGACGCCATGCTGGCAGCCCTCACCGGCGCTGGCGGCAGCATGGAGGCCGACATCGTGCGCACCCTGCGCCTGCCGCGGGCGGTGGCGGCCTTCGCCTGCGGCGGCCTGCTGGCCCTGGCCGGCGCGTTGATGCAGGTCCTGCTGCGCAACCCCCTGGCCGACCCCTACGTGCTGGGCATCTCCGGCGGCGCGGCGGTCGGCGCGCTGGGGGCCATCCTGGCCGGCCTCGGCGGCGGCTGGATCGACGCCTCGGCGGCCATCGGCGCGCTGGGCGCGACCCTGCTGGTGTTCGGCCTCGCCCACGGCGACGGCTCGTGGACCCAGACCCGCCTGCTCCTCACCGGCGTCATCGTCGCCGCCGGCTGCGGCGCGGCGGTGGCGCTGATGCTCAGCCTGGCCCCCGAAGGCCGCGTCAAGGGCATGCTGTTCTGGCTGATGGGCGACGCCAGCAGCGCCACCCGGCCGTGGCCGGCGCTGGTGCTGCTGGTGCTCGGCCTCGTCGCGGTGCTGCCCTTCGCGCGGGAGCTCAACCTGCTCACCCGCGGAGAGGTCACCGCCCGGGCCCTCGGCGTGCGGGTCGGGCGCCTGCGCGGGCTGGTGTATGGGCTCGGCTCGTTGCTCACCGCGGTGGCCGTCACCACCATTGGTTCGGTGGGTTTTGTGGGGCTGATCGTGCCGCACCTGGTGCGCCTCGCCATCGGCAACGACCAGCGCCTGCTGCTGCCCGCCGCCACCCTGGCCGGCGGCGTGCTGCTCACCGTGGCCGACACCGCCGCCCGCACCGTCGTCGCGCCGATCCAGCTGCCGGTGGGCGTGCTCACCGCGCTGATCGGCGTGCCGGTGTTCCTGTTTCTGCTGGCGAGGCATCCGCGATGAAGATGGACGCCCGCCCGCCGGTGCTCGGCACCGACGCGCTACATGTCAGCGTCGGCGCGCGGGACGTCTGCCGCGGCCTCGACTTCACGCTGCAGCCCGCCGACACGCTGGTGATCCTCGGCCGCAACGGCGCCGGCAAGAGCACCCTGCTGCATACCCTGGCCGGGCTGCGCGCGCCGGCCGGCGGCAGCGTGCTGCTGTCGGGCCAGCCCTACGCCGCCTGGCCCCGCGGCCATGAGGCCTGCCTGCGCGGCCTGCTGGCCCAGAGCCAGCCCGATTTCTTCAGCGCCACGGTGCTCGAAACGGCCCTGGTCGGCCGCCACCCCTACCTCGGCCGCTGGGACTGGGAAGGCCCCGAGGACGAAGCCATCGCGATGGTCGCGCTCGAGCAGATGGGCCTCGCCGGCTTTGCCGAGCGCCAGGTACCCACCCTCTCCGGCGGCGAGCGTCAGCGCCTCGCCATCGCCGCGCTGCTGGTGCAGCAGCCGCGGCTGTATCTGCTCGACGAGCCCCTCGCCCACCTCGACCTGCACCACCAGATCCAGGTGCTGGACCACTTCGCGATGCTCGCCGCCGGTGGCGCCGGGGTGACGATGGTGCTCCACGACATCAACCTCGCCGCCCGCTACGCCAGCCACGTGCTGCTGCTCGACGGCGAGGGCGGCCACGCCTTCGGGCGGGCCGCCGAGATCCTCACCGCGCCGCGCCTGTCCGCCGCCTTCGGCCACCCGCTGCGGGCGGTGCAGGATGGCGACACGACGCTGTTCGTGCCCGCCTGAAAGCCCGGCACCCAAAACTCCAACGATAAAAGAGAGAACCCCATGACCGACACCTCCGACCGCGACACCCGCCACAAGGCCCGCATGGAACGTAAAAAGGCCGTCGTCGACGCCGCCATCGCCGCTGCCACCGACACCCGTGGCGTGCTGCTGGTGAACACCGGCAACGGCAAGGGCAAGTCCAGCGCCGCCTTCGGCGTGCTCGCCCGGGCCATCGGCCACGGCATGAAGGTAGGCGTCGTGCAGTTCGTGAAGGGCCGCTCCGACACCGGCGAGGAGGCCTTCTTCCGGCGCCAGCCGGAGGTCGAATGGCACGTGATGGGCGACGGCTTCACCTGGGACACCCAGGACCGCAGCGCCGACATCGCCAGCGCCCGCGCCGGCTGGGAGCAGGCCAGGCGCTTCCTGGCCGACCCGGCGATCGGCCTGGTGGTGTTCGACGAGCTCAACATCGTGCTCAAGTACGGCTACCTCGAGGTGGCCGAGGTCATCGCCGACCTGCAGGCCCGCCCGGCCCTGCAGCACGTCATCGTCACCGGCCGCGGCGCGCCGGAGGCGCTCATCGAGGCGGCCGACACGGTTACCGACATGGGCGTCGTCAAGCACGCCTTCAAGGCCGGCATCGCCGCCCAGGCCGGCCTGGAGTTCTAGTCCGGCGGACGCGGTAAGCTTGGCGCTTTTGCCGAGGCCGCCATGCACCGCATCGTCAACATCGAGGCCGGCGCCGTCCGCGCCCGCTTTCGCCGCCCGGCCTTCGCCCACGAATGGGTCGATTTCGAGGCGACGGCCCAGGGTGACGTGGCCGACCGCCTCGTCGATGCCACCATCGCCATCGTCAACAAGCGCCGCCTGACGGCCGACCTCATCGCCGCGCTGCCGGCGCTGCAGATGGTCGCGGTGGCCGCCACCGGCTACAACAATATCGACCTCGACGCCTGCCGGGCGCGCGGCATCGTGGTCTCCAACGTGCGCGGCTACGCCCGCGACACGGTGCCCGAGCATGTGTTTGCGCTGCTGCTGGCGCTCATCCGGCAGATCGGGCCCTACCACCGCTCGGTGGCCGCCGGGCGCTGGCAGACGAGCGAGCAGTTCTGCTATTTCGACTATCCGATCCGCGACCTCGCCGGCCGCAAGCTGGGCATTCTTGGCAGCGGCACCCTCGGCCAGGGCGTCGCACGCATCGCCGAGGCCTTCGGCATGACGGTGCTGCGCGGCGAGCACAAGGGCGCCGCCGCGGTGCGCGAGGGCTACCTGCCCTTCGAGCAGCTGATTGGCGAGGCCGACGTGATCAGCCTCCACTGCCCGCTCACCGAGCACACCCGCCACCTCATCGGCGCCCGTGAGCTCGCCGCGATGAAGCCCGGCGCGCTGCTCATCAACACCGCCCGCGGCGGGTTGGTGGATGAACACGCCCTCGCCGACGCCCTGCGCAGTGGGCGCATCAGCGGCGCCGGCTTCGATGTGCTCTCCGAAGAGCCGCCCCGCGACAACCCGCTGCTGGCCGCCGACCTGCTGGCGGCCGGCAACTTCATCCTCACGCCCCACGTGGCGTGGTCGAGCGGCGAGGCCATGCAGGCCCTGGCCGACCAGCTCATCGGCAACATCGAGGCCTTCGCTGCCGGCGAGCCGCGCAACCGGGTGGCCTGAGCCGCGGCGCGTGTCCGCGGATGACCCGGCCCGGGGCCGAAGCGCCCGGTGCCGCCCGCACCGCAAGCGCGCGCCAGGCGTTGGCCACCCATTCGCGGGCAAGCGCTTACTGGTCGTGCTCGGCCGGCACCAGCCGGATCTCGGCTTCGGCGTTCTTGAGCAGCAGCACGCGGCCGGCGCCCACGGCCACCTCCACCACCTCGGCGCCCTGCCCGAGCAGGGTGTGGATCGCCGCGCTGGTGCTGGCCGCCGTCTCGTTGAGGCAGGCCATCCGGGTGGATGCCACCCGGGCCTTCAGGCGGCCGTCTTCAAAGCTGAAGCGGCCGCTGATGCGGTTGCAGCCGTCCGAGCCGCTGAGGGTGCCGGCGGCGCTGTCGAAGCGGAGCTCCGGGTGCGGCTTGGGGATCTCCTTGCCGGCCACGTAGCGCACGGCCCAGCGGCCGTCGAGCTTGCCCGCCGTATTGGCGTCGCCCTCGATGCGGGTGAAGGGGCTGCAGGCTGACAGCAGCGCGGCGGCGAGGGGCAGGGCGACGAGGCGGTGGCGGGCTTTCATGGGGCTTCCTTTGTGCGGGGTTGAGGGGCTGGGGTCTTCCCATTATCGTATGCCACGTGGCTCTTTGCTGTGTCCCCCGCACACCGCCCTTTGGTGATCTGCCCTGACGCGGCAAAATGGCGGCCTTTCCCCTCGAGCGTCGCCATGATCGTCCGCCCCCACCTGCACTGGTTCCGCCTGCTTTTCGTGTGGCGCGGTTCGGTGCTGCCCTACATCGTCTCCCGGCTGGCCCTGGTGCTGGCCGTCTCGGTGCTCAGCGTGCTCGGCCGCCACTGGTGGATGAGCGCCCACGCCGAATCGGCGCTGTCGATCCCGCCCTTCACGCTGATGGGCATCGCGCTGGCGATCTTTCTGGGCTTCCGCAACACCGTCAGCTACGACCGCTACTGGGAGGCGCGCAAGCAATGGGGCGCGCTGCTGATCGGCGCCCGCTCGCTGACCCGCGAGATCGCCAGCTTCGCACCCGACGAGGTCGCGCTGCAGCGCCGCGTGGCGCGCACCCTGGCGGCCTTCGCCTTCGCCCTCAAGCACCAGCTGCGCGGCACCGACCCGCGCGCCGACCTGGCCTGCCGCCTCGACCCGGCGGTGGTCGACCGCGTCTGCGCCGCCCGCTTCGTGCCCTCGGCGCTGCTGCTGTGCCTGGCTCAAGACTTTGCCGCCGCCCGGCGCGCCGGCAGTCTCACCGACCTGCAGCTGCAGTCGATGGACACCAACCTCAACCTGCTCACCGAAGCCTCTGGCGCCTGCGAGCGCATCGCCAACACGCCCATCCCCTACACCTACCGGGTGCTCATGAACCGCACCGTGATGGTGTATTGCCTGCTGCTGCCGGTTGGCCTCGCCAACGCCATCGGCTGGCTCACCGTGCTCGTCGGCCCCTTCATCGCCTACACCTTCCTGGCGCTGGACGTGATCGGCGAACAGATCGAGGAGCCCTTCGGCAACGAACCCAACGACCTCGCGCTGGCCGCCATGTGCCACGGCATCGAGCTGTCGATCTGCGAGCTGGTCGGCGAGACCCCCCGCAGCAGCCTGCCCGAGGTGGTGGATTACGTGATGGTGTGAGGCGGCGGGCGGCTTGTAGGGGCGACTTCAGTCGCCCGCGGACTCCGATCAACGGCCTGTCCGTGATCAACGCGCGGAGGGCGACTGAAGTCGCCCCTACAGCCCGGCATCACCCTGGACGTGGTCGAACGCCGACGAGTGCGCGGTGGGCAACGCAACCGAAGCCTTGGCAAAACAAATGAGGGGGTGATGCGGGGATATGGAGCGGCAGAAGAGTCTCGAACTCTCGACCTCAACCTTGGCAAGGTTGCGCTCTACCAACTGAGCTACTGCCGCTTCAAGGTGTTGCCTGGTGCTGCTTGATGTTGGCGGAGTGGACGGGACTCGAACCCGCGACCCCCGGCGTGACAGGCCGGTATTCTAACCAACTGAACTACCACTCCATTTCTTCTGCCAGCCTTGCCGGAAAGGCCCCGAGCGGGTGCCGACCTGCAAATGCCTTGGTGCCCAGGAGAGGACTCGAACCTCCACGGAGTTACCCGCTAGTACCTGAAACTAGTGCGTCTACCAATTCCGCCACCTGGGCAGGTGCGAGAAGAGGCGGCATTCTAAAAGGCCTTTCGCAGAAACGCCAGCATTTTTTGAAGTGGCCTGGCCTGGCCGGCGTGTCCATTGCCTTAAGGAAAGGTGCGGGGCGGCCGATAGAAACTGCCATCACGGTTCAGGTTTCCCCCGTTATTGTGTTCCGCCCTGATTGCCCACCCGTCGACCGTTGCCCACACTCCCGCTGGTGCAGCCGTGCCGCGGTGATGCAGACGACTATCAAGCCAGGCCTTCCCGGCCTCTAAGGACCAAAATGCTCTTCAAAAAACAAAAGCGCATTGCAGCGCTTGAAGCCGAAAACCTCGCGCTCACCGCCAGGCAGCAAACCCTCGACGCCGAGCTTGTCGAACTCCGCCAGCGGCTCGCCGAACAGCAGGCCCTGGCGCAAGCCAAGGACAGCGAGTGCGAAACCCTCAAGGCCGTGCTGCGCAATCTGGCGCTTTTCAGCGGCACCCTGTCCGGTTCCCAGCAGAGCCTCGCCGCCATGGCGACCCGGCTCCGCGAAGAAAAGGCCCGCGCCCTCGAGGCGGCCCATGTCTCCATGACCAGCGGCCAGGCCTCCACCGAGATCGCCAGCAGCCTGCACGTCCTGGCCGAAAACTCCGCCACCACCGCCAAGGAGGTCGACGGCCTCGCCCAGCAGGCCGGCGAGATCGGCGCCATCGTCCAGCTCATCCACGAGATCGCCGACCAGACCAACCTGCTGGCCCTCAACGCGGCCATCGAGGCAGCGCGGGCCGGTGAGGCCGGGCGCGGCTTCGCGGTGGTGGCCGACGAGGTGCGCAAGCTTGCCGAGCGCACCGCCAAGGCCACCAAGGACATCGAAGGCCTGGTGGTGGGCATCCGAGACAACTCGATCTCGGCCAAGGGCGCGATGGAAGTGCTGGCCCGCACCGCCGAAGACTTCAGCAGCCGCGGCGCCCGTGCCACCGAAGACATGGAAAAGCTGATGAACCTCTCCCACCAGATGGAGGACGTCATCGCCAGGAGCGCCATCAAGAGCTTCGTCGAAGTCGCCAAGGTTGACCACCTGGTGTTCAAGTTCCGGGTGTACCCCGGCCTGTTCGGGCTCATCGAGCTCCACACCCACGACGTGCCGCACCACACCGAATGCCGCCTCGGCAAATGGTATTTCGAGGGCGAGGGCCGGGATACCTTCAGCAAGCTGCCCGCCTACCGCGAGCTCGACACCCCCCACGCGGCCGTGCACGACCTCGGCATCGCCGCCATCGACGCCCGCGACCGGGGCGACATGGTCGAGATGCTCAAGCACGTCGAAGCCATGGAGCGGGCCAGCGTCCGCGTCATTGACAGCCTCGACCGCATGGCCGACAGCGTCGCCTGAGCGGCGCAGCGTCATGCGCCTTGGCGGGCTCCTGCTCCTGCTGTTGTGCGGCCATTGCCTCGCCGATGGCTGCGACAGCCTGGCGCCCCCGGCGGTGAAGCTCGAGCTCCACGACGAGCCGATCAGCCTCGACACCCGCACCAGCTACAAAACCCTCACCCTGCTCGGCCCGCCCCAGGCGCGCGGCGGCCAGCAGGTGCTCGGGCTCACCCGGGGCACCGCCACGGTGCGCTTCGAGACCCGCGTGTCGTCCTACGTCGACCCCAGCGGCCGCTGGGAATGCGCCAGCCCGCAGCTCACGGTGCGCTATGGCTTCAGCCCGATGACGGTTTACGTGGCCCGTGAATTCCCGCCCGGCAGCTGCGCCTACCGCGAGATCCACGAACACGAGATGCGCCACGTGCGCGCCTACCAGGCCCACCTCAAGGCCATCGAGAAGACCCTCGCCGACGCCCTCCAGGCCCGCTTTGCCGGCACCGGCCCGTGGCGCGGCCCCCGGGGCGAGACCAACGCCCGCCTCCAGGCCGAGCTGCAGGAGCGCTGGGTGCCCTTCGTCAAGCGCGAGATCAACAAGGTTGACGCCGCCCAGGCACTCATCGACACCCCCGAGGAATACGCCCGGGTTGCCGCCAGCTGCGGCGGCGAGATCCGCAGGCTCACCCGCTGAAAAGGGCGGCGGCGCCCCGATCGGTGCCCGAGGGGTAAAGAAATCCGGATTCGTATCAACCTAGAAACGGCAGTTGGACGCGCCTGCTGGTGCGTATGGGCGGGTGTCTGGCGCGAAGCGACAACGCGGCAGGCTCATGCCTGCAAGGCGGAGCGACAAAGCCAGGCGCCCGCCCAGACGTGCCAGCGGGCGTGTAGCGCTGTCACCATCTGGGTGAGCGTCGGCGAAAGCACGAAAGCGTGTGCTCCTGCGACCCTTGAAGTTACGGAAAGCGGTCAACTGCCGTTTCTAGGATCAAGTACGCCCGCCGCGCCCTCGGCTGCTACAGCCTGCAGTCGCTGGCCCGCGAAACCGTCGCCACCACTGCCGAGTTCGGCCTCAAGGGGCATGTCCAGTTCCGCACCCCCGGCCAGACCATCACCCTCACCGAAAACGGCCCCGCCTCGCCCCTCGAAGAGTCGGTGTTCGACAAGATGCTCGGCATGGGCCGCATCTTCAGCTTCAAGAACCGGATGGTCGTGAACCACGAGAAAGTCTCCATCCTGGTCGTCAACATGCCCCTCGACGATGCCGAATACTGCGGCCGCATCCGCGACCACCTGGCCATCGTCGCCGAGGCCGCCGACCTGGCCATCGACAACGTCTGCGCCCGCCTCGAGGCCGTCAGGCGGGCGCAGGAGATGCTGCACATCGCCGCCATCACCCGCAGCGCCGTCGAAGAGCTGCGCACCACCTACCGCGACATCCAGATCTCGGCCCGCCTCGAACTCGAGACCATGACCGACAGCATCGAGGGCATGTACCTCAGTCTCGGCCTCACCAACCGCCAGGAGGCCACCGTCAGCGACGTCGTCCGCCACGCCACCGGCCGCGTGCTCGACCTCCTCGAGCTCGGCTCCACCCTCGACGCCAGCTTCACCCGCATCGTCGGCCAGCTCGCCCCCACCGACGAAATCCCCACCGTCGAAGAAAAGGCCGACCCCGGCTTCGAATCCATCGAGCTGTGGTAAGCCCCGGCCGGCCACGCTGCCGCCCCCTGCGGCAGCACGAAAAACCGGCCAATCAGCCCTGAAAATCCACATTTCAGGGCTTTAAAGCCCATCCTTGCACGCGCAGCCAACATCCTTGGCCAAAAAACAACGATGTTCGGCCTTGCAACGTCAATGTTTGCCAAGACAACAACGATGTTTCATCGAACAACGTTGTTGCACGCCGAAAAACAACATCGCTCGGCCTGACAACTCAATTGTTCGGCCCGACAATTCAATTGTTTGGCCCAACAACGTTGTTGCAGGCCGAAAAACATCAATGTTTGCCCTGACAACGACGTTGTCGGCCCGAACATCGTTGTTGTTCCGCCCGACAACGCCGTTTCACCGCCAAAAACAGGCCTGCCCGGGCAAACGGCCCCATCGGCACGCCTGACATCGGCATCCCCGCCCCCTCGCCCACGCTTTCCCGCGCCGTCGGCGTCGCCCCACCCCCGACGCATGGGGGTAATCCCATGGTGTACGCAAAAACCGTCAAATAAAATGACGTTGACCTTCACGCGGGCCGCACCCGGGCGTAATATCGGCAACCGTAGTGCCCGCTTCTCTCGACAACCCAATGTACTGGAGACACCATGCCGAACATCAACCCGAACACCCGCGTTTCCGCTGAACAGACCCAGGCCAACGTCGAGGCCTACCTCGCCCTCAAGAAGATCCCCGACTACGTTCCCATCAACCCCGAACACAGCGTCGAGGCTGCAACCCTCTGCTACGAAGAGCTGCTCGCCGCCGAAGAAGCCCTCATCCACGCCGACAACACCGCCGCCGCCGCCCGCGACACCGTCCGCCGCGCCCGCTGGAAACTCCAGAACGTCATCGTCGGCGCCAAGGGCGAAGTCAAGGTCCGCTACGGCCTCGACTCCAACGAAGTCGCCGCCATCGGCCTGAAAAAGAAAAGCGAACGCAGCAAGGCCAGCAAGGCGAAGAAGGTGGTGGCTGGGGAGTGAGCGAAGCGCCGCTACCTGGAATGGGTGGCAGGAATTGATGAACAACGGCGGCTTGGGCCGCCATTTTTATGTTGGGAAGGTATGATTCGAGGGGGCGGTTGTCGGCCATTTTGGAACGCTCCTCACTTGTTGTCGTAGCGAGGCTTCCCTCTGATAGCAGAGTATTCAAGGGCTACCAGCATTGCGGTCCGGACTCTGTGCGGTGAAACAAAAAGCCCGATCAATTCGAAGGAGTACAGATGAGCGCTCAGCCGCCCAAGCCCTCACAGGCGCCCAACGTCAGTCTGACGTGCATTGAGCTCAGCCGTTTCCGGCGCCTGGCCCAAGCTCGGGTTCAGATCGACAAGAAGACGACAGTTCTAGTCGGTGCCAACAACAGTGGAAAGACATCAATCCTCACTGCAGTCCGCAATTTCTTGGCAACGACGGGACAGATATTCGGCGCCTTCGATATCAGTCTCGACCAGTGGCCCGCGCTGCGAGCGCTTGGCGAGGCATGGGAGAAGCTGACGGAAGATCCCGCGTCGGCCTCAGGCGACCTTGCCAAATGGGAAGATCAGCTTTCTGAACTCTTGGCACGCATGCCCACGCTGGATCTATGGTTCGATGCGCAGTCGGGGTCCTACAACTTAGTTTCACCCTTCATCACCTCCTTGAACTGGAGCGGGGGAGCTGTAGGCGTTCGAATGCGCCTTGAGCCCGCTTCTTCGGTGGAGGCGCTCCAGAAGCTGGCCTGGCGATATCGAGAGGCCAGACAGCCAGTGATGGCCCTTCCGAAGGAGGCTCACGCGTGGCCGGCCGACCTTATTGACTACTGGCTTCGCTACCCGGCCGATCTTGGAAGTGTCTTGGTTTACAAGCTCGACCCGTCCCAAGGACCATTTTCAAATCCGCCGGCTATTGCACCGCAGGCTTTGCCTTCACAGGCAGCTCCTGTGGATCGCACCAAGCTCTCCAAGCTCTTGCGCGTAGATTTCGTCGCTGCGCAACGCGGCCTCGGCAGGGAGGAGGCAGAAACTCGATCCACGGCGGGTACGCACCGCGTTGGCCTGTTTTCCAACCAATTGCTGAAGTACGCGCGGCAGCACCTCAACATCGCGACTACAGGTCAGGGCCATCAACCGGAGCTTGTCGCGGCCGTCGCCAGTGCCCAACTCGAGCTCGACGCGCGAATCAAGGCCGCGCTGACGCCATCCATTGAGGATGTGAAGAAGCTAGGGTATCCGACGCTTCACGATCCCCAGGAGATTCATTTCAGAACACGAATCCAGACCGGCGACTTACTTGACCACAGTACGGCGGTGCAGTACCGCCTCGACGGCCAGCAGGCGGATGTCTACCTTCCAGAGTATTCAATCGGACTCGGTTACCAGAACCTGCAGTCGTTGAGCTACCAACTGGTCTCGTTCCGAGACTCCAGGTTGAAGCCGGCTGAAGGTAGCCCCGCTGCCGTGCATGTAGTGTTGGTGGAGGAGCCGGAAGCGCACCTACATGTTCAAGTACAGCGCATCTTCCCTCGACGCGCGGCAGAGCTCATCAGTCCGGTGGCGCCTGAGCATGCACATTTGAGTAGCCAACTGGTCATCAGCACCCACGCGAGTCACTTGGCTCACGCTGAAAACTTCGATCGGCTGCGCTATGTACGGCGAGTTGCGGCGGCTGCGGGCGGAATGCCAAGCTCAGACGTCATTGACCTCGCCACCGCATTCGGGAGCGACAAAGAAACCCGAACCTTCGCGGAGCGGTATTTCCGAGTGCAGCACACGGATCTCTTATTCGCGGACGCCGCGATCTTCGTCGAAGGGGCTGCGGAGAGGATGCTCGTGCCCCTGTTCATTGAGCGCGACTTCCATGAACTCGACAAGCGGTACATCTCCTTCTTAGACCTTGGTGGGCGCCACGCACATCGGCTGCGCCCGCTCGTTGAGAGACTTGGTATTCCGACGGTGGTCATCACCGATGTGGACCCTGTAGAAGTGACGAAGGACGCCCAAGGCAAAACCGTCCGCAAAGCTGCAGCAATCGTCGACCCCGAGTTACTCGAGTGCGGGAACGACACGCTCAATGGCTGGCATCCTAAGCAGAAGGATCTGCACCTCTTGGCCGACCCGAAGGAGGCCGACCAGGTTTGGAGCGACCAGAGTGGTGGGCGGGTCCGATTTGCATGGCAGGTCCCCATACCAAAGGGCGGCCCATGGCCGAGTTCTTTTGAAGATTCGTTGATCCTGACCAATATCGATTGGTTCAAGAGCGTTGAGCAAAAGAAGAACCAGAAGCCGGATGAAGATGATGTCCCACTGCCGAAGTTGGTTGGGCCGCTGCGCCTAGTCGTTAAGACCGTTATCGCGCAGCAGGATCTCGTGGCACTTAGCAAGGACCTGCATGCAATGCTGCGGGGGAGCTTTGCCAAGGCTGAGTTCGCTGCAACCATGTTTGAGCGCATCAGCTTGGGCGACAAGGTAGTCTGCCCCGCATATATCGCCGATGCACTGACTTGGCTCGACACGGAGTTGGCACCTTCCAAGAAGGGGGCGGGCTGATGGCTGCCGTAAAGGACGATCCTAATGAACGAGACGCTGGTGTCGTCGACGAAATCGTTGGCTACGTTACCAGCACGCCACCACGGAGCTTCTTTCTGTTTGCCGGTGCCGGGTCCGGCAAGACGCGCACCTTGGTGGCAGTGCTTCGTAAGCTCACTGGGGTCGGCATGGAGGATGCGCAGGTAGAGCCTGCACCTGCTATCAGGTTCGCGCGAGAGCTAAGGGCTCGTGCTCAGACGATTCGTGTCATCACGTACACGAAGAACGCTGCGCTCGTGGTCACGGGTCGTCTTGGTACGAACGACCTAACTGAGATCGCCACCATCCACTCGTTTTGCTGGGACTTGATTTCAGGCTTCGACGACGACATTCGTGAAGCACTTCTGGCCATGAACGCGGACGCACTTCAGAAAGTGCGCGACGCCGCTGCTGGGCGAAAGAATGGTCCAACCGACAAAGACAAGGAGAAAATTGGGGAGCTAGAGACCAAAGCAGCCGCTCTCGCCGCGATACCGCAATTCACCTACAGCCCAGACCGTAAACGCCATGGCGATGGAGCGCTGAACCATTCGCAGGTCTTGGCCTTGGCTTCCTGGTTACTCAAGCAGAGGCCGACGCTGCGTCGCATCCTTCGGGACCAGCATCCCGTCATCCTCATCGACGAGTCACAGGACACGATGAAGGGCATCCTAGACGCGCTTTTGGAGGTCGTTGCTGAAGACCCGTCAAGGCTGATACTGGGACTGCTCGGCGACCACCGCCAGCGCATCTACTTGGATGGGCATGCGGATCTTTCGAGCATGGTTCCAGGGGGTTGGGCGACGCCAAAGCTGGAGATGAACCATAGAAGCCAACGGCGCATTGTTGATCTCATAAATGACATTTGGGATTCTGATTTGGAAGGGCGAACCCAGCCCAAGAAAGCCGTCCAACAGCATCCGCGCGCAGAGAAGTCAGCAGGTCTAGTTCGTATTTTCATCGGCAATACATCAGCCTCGGCAGAGGACAAGCTGCGTCGCGAGGCACTCTGCGAGTCGGCGATGCAGGCCGCGACGGGCTTGGCCGACTGGAAACCAGGTAATTCAGGGCACAAGGTGCTCGCCTTGGAGCACTCTCTGGTGGCCCGCCGTGGCAACTTTTTGGAGATCTTTGAGGCGCTATCTCTCCTCGATCCAGACTCGGTCCGTCCGGATGCAAATGGCGATGTCTCAGGGCCAAGTGCAGTCCAGATGCTCTTGCGGGAAGTAATGGACCTCGCCGACTGTATCAAGGATGGTGGCGCCCCATCGGACTTCGCCGTCATGGAAGTGCTACATCGCTACGGCCGGCTACAGGAGCTCCCCGAAGACGGTGAAGCTCGCACGCATTTGCTCAAGGCATACCAGCAGGCTGTCGAAAACTTCGTCAAGGTGTGCGTCAAGCCCGCAGTGACTGTGCGCGAGGTGCTCGAATCAGTACTCCAGGTTGGCTTGTTCGAGCCTGACAAGCGACTGGTGGCTGCGTTCAACAACACTAACCCACCACCGCCGGCGCCGAAGCCAAGGCAACCGGAGCCCCTCGAGAACAGATTAGCTCGCGGCTGGCATAGGCTCCTGGAGTCGCCTTGGATTCAGCTTCGTCGGTTCAAGACCTACCTGAGCGGAAAGTCTCATCTCGCGACGCACCAAGTGGTCAAGGGATCAGAGTTCGACCATGTAATGGTCGTGATGGACGACGAGGATGCCGCAGGCAATCTTTTTGCCTACGACCGCCTGTTTGGTGCCCCTCTCGGTGATTCCGATGTCAAGAACGTGGAGGAGGGCAAGGAGACGTCAATTGACCGAACGCTCCGGCTCCTCTACGTGACCAGCAGCCGTGCGAAGGAGAGCTTGGCGCTCGTGCTCTGGGCGAAGGATGGACTCAAGGCGTTGGAATACGCTCAGAAGAGCAAGTGGTTCAAGCCTGGCGAGGTGCTGGCTATCCCCGAGTAGGCCCTCTTGAATCGCGCTAGTTGCGCAGACCGTAGTAGTGAAGTGATCGTGCATCACGAGAAGCGTGTGAGTCACCTCTCTGACCCGTTTGAAGCTAATGCCGTGTCCGTCCGCATCGAGGGTACTACCGACTGCAGTCGATTGCTGTCATCCTCGCCGCCAAGCTCCAAGCTGCCCACTAATACCCCATGCTCATCCGCCCCGCCCATCCCTCCGACTTCCCCGCCATGTGGCCGATCTTCCAGGCGGTGGTGGCGTCGGGCTCCACCTATGTCTTTGCGCCCGACACCGGCCATGACGAGGCGCTGGCCTACTGGTTCGGGCCGGGGGTGGTGTCGTATGTGGCGGAGGACGAAGGCGGGCGGGTCGTGGGGATGTACAAGCTGATCGCCAACCAGCGCGATCTGGGTTCGCATGTGGCGAATGCCTCGTTCATGGTCTCGCCAACGTATGCGGGGCGGGGAGCGGGGCGGCAGCTGGGGCTGCACTGCCTGCGCGAGGCGGCGCGGGCGGGTTACCGGGCGATGCAGTTCAATTTTGTGGTGAGCACCAACACGGCGGCGGTGGCGCTGTGGCAGAAGCTGGGGTTTGCCATCGTGGGGACGCTGCCGAAGGCGTTCCGGCATCAGCGCCTGGGTTACGTGGATGCCTATGTGATGCACCGTTTCCTCGACGACGTCGAGGCTTGATCTGCAAGGTGCTCGATCGGCCTTGAACGTGTCGGGCGTGCGTAGCGTCCGGGCATGGCGTGCCGGATTACGCTGCGCCAACCCGACGCGACTGCTACAACATAAAAAGGTGCAGCACATTCCGCCATCGCGCGGCCTACGAATGGCCCCCGCGAGCCTGTGAGCCGACGCTGCCGTCAAGCCGATTGACTACATGAGGGAGAGACGCCCGTGCCATTGATAGTCTGCACATTCAAGCTCAATGGGAAGGCGCAGAGCGCTTTCTCGATCGATCGCCAGGCGTATCCGGCGTTTTCCGGCATGGGGCAGGACAAGAACAAGAGACAGTCCGCCTGCCTGAAATCTGTATGAAGTCTTATCCGCTCGAGGCGATCCCGAATAGTGAGCTGAAAGCCTACGCCAAGGTGCGAGTCGAATGACCGCAATAAGCACCAAAGGGCTGAAATTCATCGGGGTGCTGATGTGCACCGCGGCCCTCACCAAGCTCTTTTATCTTCAGCCGGATCTCCTGCCAGCGGGCCTTCGTTCCGTCGGCAATGCAATCGTCGATCTGTTGGGCGCCCATTCCCAGGAAGTCAGTGCAGACATCGAGTTTGCCTTTATTCTGCTGGTCGCATTTTTGCTGTCCCTGGCGCTGCTGCTGCTGATCGGCGGCGTCCTCTCCTGGTGCCGTTCGAGCAGGTCGGGTTAGCGCAGCGCAACCCGAAACCTCCCATGCAATGTCGATGCGCCATCGTGCCACGGTGGCGCTTTCCGTCCCCTTGCGGGGGCGTGCGATGTCGGGTCGGTGTGGGGGTGTCGGGTTACGCTCTGGTGGGCTAAGCCGCCTACGCCTTCTTCGCCCGCCCGCGTTTCTTCGGCGCCTCGTCGTCGCCCTTGATCTCGGGCAGCGGGGCGAACAGGGCCTTGATGTCGTCCTCGCCAAACTTGACGCTGCCTTCGTGGTCTTCGGCGAGGATGCCGGCGGCGAGGGTGGCTTTTTTGTCCTGCAGGGCGAGGATCTTCTCTTCGATGGAGCCGGCCACCACCAGCTTGTAGACGAACACGGCCTTGGTCTGGCCGAGGCGGTGGGCGCGGTCGGTGGCCTGGTTCTCGACGGCGGGGTTCCACCACGGGTCGTAGTGGATCACCGTGTCGGCGGCGGTGAGGTTGAGGCCGACGCCGCCGGCCTTGAGGCTGATGAGGAAGACCGGCACGGGCCCGTCCTGGAATTGCCGCACCGGGGCTTCCCGGTCGGCGGTGTCGCCGGTGAGAGTGACGTAGGCGATCTTGCGGGCGTCGAGCTCGGCGGCGATCAGCGCCAGCATGCCGGTGAATTGCGAGAACAGCAGGATCTTGCGGCCCTCGTCGACGAGCTCGGGGAGCATGTCCATCAGCAGGTCGAGCTTGGCGCGCTCCTTCACCTTGGCGGCGGCGTCGGTCTTGATGAGGCGCGGGTCGCAGCACACCTGGCGCAGCTTGAGCAGGGCGTCGAGGATGACGATCTGGCTGCGCGCGAAGCCGCGGGCGGCGATCTCCTCGCGGATGCGCTGGTCCATGGTGGCGCGCACGGTTTCATACAGGTCGCGCTGGCGGCCTTCGAGCTCGACGCTGCGCACCACGATGGTCTTGGGCGGCAGCTCGGTGGCGACCTGCTCTTTACGGCGGCGCAGGATGAAGGGCGCGATGCGGCGGGCGAGGATCTCGCGGCGCACCACGTCGCCGCGCTTCTCGATGGGGCTGCGCCAGCGGCTGGCAAAGTCCTTGCTGTCGCCGAGGAAGCCGGGCAATAAAAAGTCGAACTGGCTCCACAGCTCGCCCAGGTGGTTCTCGAGGGGCGTGCCGGTGAGGCACAGGCGGTGCTCGGCCTGCAGGGTGCGCACCACCTGGGCGGCCTGGCTGGCGGCGTTCTTCACCGTCTGGGCTTCGTCGAGGATCAGCGAGTGGTAGGCGTGGGCGCCAAGCGCCTCGCGGTCGCGCCACAGCAGCGGGTAGGTGGTGAGGCACACGTCGTGCTCGGGGATCTGGGCGAAGGCCTCGGCCCGGCTGCTGCCGCGCAGGCTGAGCACCTTGAGCGCGGGGGCGAAGCGCTCGGCTTCGCGCTGCCAGTTGAACACTAGCGAGGTGGGCAGCACCACCAGGGCGGGCTTGGCGAGGCGGCCGGCGTGCTTTTCGGTGAGCAGGTGGGCAAGGGCCTGGGCGGTCTTGCCGAGGCCCATGTCGTCGGCCAGGATGCCGCCGAGGCCGTGCTCGCGCAGGTGCTGCAGCCAGGCGAGGCCCTCGAGCTGGTAGGGGCGCAGCTCGATGGTGAAGCCGGCGGGGGCGGCCACGGGCTTGAGGTGGGCGGCGCCCTGGATGCGCTCGAGCCACGCCGCGAGGCCGTCGATGCCATTGCCCTGCCAGCCGTCGCCGAGGGCGTCGGCCAGCCGCGGGGCGTCGAAGCGCGACAGCTTGAGGCTGGCCGCGGGGCTGTCGAAGAGGTCGACCAGCGTGCGCGCCAGCGGCTTGAGGCGGCCGGCGGGCAGGGCGATGCGCTCGCCGGTGTCGGTTTCCACCGAGATCCGGGCGTCGTCGGCGATGGCGTCGATCTTCTTCTTGTCGAGCCAGCGTTTGTCCTGCTTGAAGACCGCGTGGAGCAGCGGGGCGAGGTCGAGCCGGCGGCCTTCGACCTCGATGCCCAGCGACACGTCGAGCCAGCCGTTGTCGTCCTCCTCGATGTCCACCAGCCATTCGGTGGGCACCAGCACCCGGTGGCGGAAGTCGGGCGGGCAGTCGATGCGCCAGCCGGCTTCGCGCAGGGCGGGCGCGGTGAGGGCGAAGAAGTGGGCCCAGTGGGCTTCGCTCTCGAGGCCGTGCACGCCGTCGGGGCGCGGCCCGGAGGGGACGATCCAGGCCGGCTTGACGGGCAGGAAGCCGGCGGCCAGAAAGGCCCGCCAGGCGGTGGCTTCGGCCTCAAGGTCGCGCTTGACGCGCACCACGCGGCCGTCGGGCAGCGGCGTCACGTCGTGGGGGGTGCCGGGCTCGAAGCGCGCCTCGCCGTAGCAGAAGGTGGGCACCGCCACGTCGTAGTCTTCGCTGGAGTAATCGACGTCGTAGCCGCGGTGCTTGCGGCGGCTCCAGCAGTGCAGGGTCTGCAGGCCCAGCACCGGCTGGCAGGGCATGTCGAGGCAGGGCAGGTTGGCGGCGGCCGGGCCCTGGGGCGAGGGCAGCGCGGGCGCCACCGCGGCCAGGGCGCTGGCCACCACCGGCACCTCGATGGGCGACAGCGGCGGCAGGGCCAGCACCTCGGCGATCGCCGCGCCGCCGTCGATGCTCACCCGGCCGGCCTCGTGGCGTTCGGCGTCGAGATAGGCGGGGGGCTCGGTGCGGAGGATCAGGCTGGCGGCGGGCTCGGTGACGATGACGGCCTTCAGGCCGCCGGGGGCCGGCTGCCAGTCGAGCCGCCCGGCGCGGGCGGGGCCGCCGGCCAGCCGGGTGACGTGGCCGCTGTCGTCGAGGGCCAGGTAGGTGCGCCCGGTGAGGAGGGCCGCCTCGAGCAGGGCCAGGCCCTCGGCGCCGCGCACGAGCGGCCGGCCGTAGCCGCCCTTGCGGGCGGTGGCGCGCAGCAGGCGGAAGACCTGCATGTCCTCCTCGCGCACGAAGGAGGGCGGCTTGAGCAGGGCCTGCTCGTAGTTGCTCCATTCGCCGGCGTGGCCGGTGAGCTCGCCGTCGGGGCCGAGGCGGGCCTTGAGCAGGTGGAGCTCGACGTCGTCGCCGGCCCAGGCGTTGCAGAGGTAGAAGATCGCCTCCTTGGCGGCGGTGGGCTTGCGCGGGGCGTCGGCCTTGGCGACGCGCTCCTGCAGGCTTTTGGCCCAGGCCAGGATCTCGGCGCGGGGCTTCTCGACCAGCGCGCCGGCCCGCCGGGCGGCCAGGATCAGCGCCGCGGCGTGCTTGCAGCGGTTGCCCACCGGGCAGGTGCAGCGGGCGAAGAGCTCTAGGTTGCTCTGGCCGAAGAACTCGCGCCGCTCGATGCGCACCGTGACCCGGTAGGGCGCCGGCTCGTTGCCCTGCACCAGGGCCTGCAGCTGGTTGCCGCTGACCTCGATGTGGCGCACGCGCCCCACGTAGGCCCGCGCCCGGGTGAGGGCGCTGGCCGAAAACAGGTCGCCGAGCAGGCTGTCATCGAGTTGGGCGAGGAGGCGGGCGAGTTCCATGTAAAAAGACGTCAGACGGAGGTCAGGCGCAGGACTTTAACAGGGGGCCGCAGGGAGTGGGGAGCGGGAAATGGGCTGGGGTGGGAAATGGGGAGTGGGGAGTGGGCCGCCGCCGGCCGGGCCGAATAGAATGCGGGGCCTTGCCGCCGATGCCGAGAGCTCGTTGATGACGACCCATGCCCATCTTACTTCCCGCTGCGAGCGCATCACGCTGCGTGGCCTCACCTGCAACGTGCGCCACTGGGGGGCGGAGGGGGCGCCGCGGCTCTTCATGCTCCACGGCCGCCAGGACGCCTCGCCGACCTTCCAGTTCGTCGTCGATGCGCTGAAGCGGGGCTGGCACGTGATCGCCCTGGACTGGCGCGGCCACGGGGCGTCGGGCTGGCAGCACGCGCCCTACGCGATCGCCGATCTGTGCGCCGATCTGGAGGCGTTCCTGCTGCACTATTCCCCCGATACGCCGGCCTGCATCGTCGGGCACAGCATGGGCGCGCGGGTGGCGGCGCTGGTGGCCGGCCTGCGGCCGGAGCGGGTCGGGCGGCTGGTGATGATCGACCACCTGGGCCTCCTGCACGACACGCCCGACAGCGCGCCCCGGCGCATGCAGGCCTGGCTCGACGCCTTTGGCGCCGCCCCGCCGCAGATGCGCGGCTACCCGGAGCGGGCCGCCCTGGCGGCGCGCCTGATGCAGGCCAACCCGCGCCTCACGGCGGAGCGGGCGGCGTTTCTGGCGGCCGAGATCGGCCACCGGCGCGACGACGGGCTGTTCGCGATGGCCTTCGACCCGTGGCTGAAGGTGATGCCGCCGACGCCTTACATCCCCGAAGACGAGATGGCCCTGTGGCGCCTGATCGCGGCGCCGGTGCTGCATGCGATCGCCGACGGGGGCTTCGTGCAGCAGCGCTTCGGCCGCGACCCGGTAGAGCTCGCGCGGCGCATCGGCTGCTTTGCCCACCACGCGCGGGTGGACATTGAGGACTCCGGGCACAACACCCAGCACGACCAGCCGGAGCGGCTGGCGGCGGCGATCGAGGCGTTCTGCGGGGATTGGCAGGAGGTTGAGGTGGGCTTCAGCGCCCCGGCCACACACCGCCCAGGGCCCCGGTGAGCGCGGCGCAGTGCCGGTGCAGCACCTCGGCCATCTGGCGGGGGTCGGCCTGCTCGAAGCGGTAGCGCGGGCCCGACACGCTGAGGGCGCCGGCCAGCCGCCCGCCGACGGCGAACACCGGGCTGGCGACGGCGGCGATCTCGGGGTCGCGCTCGCCGAAGGAGGCCGAGAAGAGGTCGCGCCGCACCTGGTCGTAGCGGGCGCCGGGCTGGCCGCCGAAGGCCATGATGACGTGCCCGGCGGCGCCCAGCTCGAGGGGCAGGCGCATGCCTTCGTGGATCACGTCGCGGATCGCCCGGGCCGATTCGACCCGGTGCACGCACACCCGCTGGTCGCTCTCGCGCACAAAGAACGAGGCGCCCTCGTTGAGCTCGGCGGCGATCTGGCGCAGCACCGGCGGCACGAACTCGGCCAGCCGGAAGTGGCGCTGGTACAGCGAGCCGAGGAACAGCGGCTTGGGGCCGAGGCGGAAGGCGCCGTCCTCGAGGCGGCGCAGATAGCCGAACTTCTCGAGGGATTCGGCGAGGCGCAGGGTGGTGCTCTTGTAGAAGCCGACGCGCTTCGAGATCTCGGTGAGCGTGAGGCTCTGGTCGGATTCGCGGAATGCGTCGAGGATTGTCAGCGCGCGCTCGACGGCCGCGACGCCACCTTCATTCGCCATGGTCTCCCCCATGATTGTTGTTTGGCTCTGTCTGGATTATCGCACGCCGGCAAAAATCCCCGGCCAGGGGCCCCATCGGCAGGGACGGCCGCGCCGCGCGGGCCGGCTTTCGATGACGGGGCCGGCGTCGATATGGTAAAACGCTGTTTTGCCTCGCAAAACTGATGGGGCGAGGCGCGGGCCACGTGGCCCGGCGTGAACCTGGCGGGAGTCATTGATGTCGTTTTCGAGGCCGATCCAACTTAACAACACCCTGCTGGGCGCCGGCAAGGAGCCACTGGTGTGCACCCCGCTGGTGGGCGCCGACGAGGCGGCGGTGCTGCGCGAGCTGGCGGTGATCCTGCCCAAGCGGCCCGACCTGCTCGAATGGCGGGTCGACTTTTTCGCGGCCATCGCCGACACCGGGCGCGTCGTCGCGCTGGCCCGGGCCATCTGCCAGCAGGCCGGCGACATCCCGTTGCTGTTCACCCGTCGCTCCACCCGCGAGGGCGGCCAGCCGATTCCCCTCGATGAAGACCAGGTGCTGGCGCTGTATGCCGCGGTGTGCCGTTCGGGAGCCGTCGCGCTGTGCGACTACGAGCTCAGCGCCGGCGAGGCGCACTTTGCCCAGGCGGTGGCGCTGGCCCGGGAGACCGGCGTGTGCCTGGTCGCCTCCTTCCACAACTTCCACGAAACGCCGCCCGCCGAGGCGCTGGTGGCGAAGTTTGCGGCGATGGAAGAGGCCGGCGCCGATGTGGTGAAGATCGCCGTGATGCCCCAGTCGCCCCGCGACGTGCTGACGCTGCTCGACGCCACCCTCACCGCCCGCGAGACCCTGGCGGTGCCGGTCATCAGCATGGCCATGGGCGGCTACGGCGCGGTGAGCCGGCTGTGCGGCTGGGTGTTCGGCTCGTCGGTGAGCTTTGCGGTGGGCGAGCAGAGTTCGGCCCCGGGCCAGGTGCCGGTGGAGGATGTAAACCGCGTGGTGGACGTGCTCCAGCGCGCCATCGCCGGCCGTTGATTGCTAGAGTTCGGGCCCCTGCCCGCCGAGGTTTCCAAATGACTGACCGCTACGCCGTGATCGGCAACCCGATCGCCCACTCCAAGTCGCCGGCCCTGCACGCGGCCTTCGCCCGCCAGTGCAATCAGGACATCCGCTACGAGGCGATCCTCGGGCCGCTCGACGGCTTCCGGGCCTGTGTGGAGACCTTCCGCCAGGCCGGTGGGCGCGGCATGAATGTGACCGTGCCGTTCAAGGTCGAGGCCCTCGCGCTGGCCGACACCCTCACCGAGAGGGCGCGCCTCGCGCAGGCGGTGAACACCCTGCGCTTCGACGCCGACGGCATCTTCGGCGACAACACCGACGGCATCGGCCTGGTAAATGACATCCAGCAGCGCCTGGGTTTTGCGATTGGCGGCAAGCGCGTGCTGATCCTCGGCGCCGGCGGCGCGGCGCGGGGCTCGGTGCTGCCCGTGGCCGAGGCGGGCCCCGCCCGGCTCGTCATCGTCAACCGTACCCAGGCCAGGGCCGAGGCGCTGCGCGAGCAGTTTGCCGGCGTGGCGGCGGTCGACGTCGAGCCCTGCGACGGGCTGGCCGGGCAGCACTTCGACCTTGTCATCAACGCCACCTCGGCGGGCCTGCACGGCGAGAGCCTGCCGCTGCCGGCGGGCATCTTCGCCCCCGGCGCGCTGGCCTATGACATGGTCTATGGCAACACCGAGACGCCCTTCATGGCGGCAGCCCGCGCCCTCGGGGCGAGCCGGGTTTCGGACGGCCTGGGGATGCTGGTGGGGCAGGCGGCGGAATCCTTCTTTTTGTGGCGCGGGGTGCGCCCCGACACCGCGCCGGTGCTGCAGATGCTGCAGGGCAGCTGAGCCGGCTCCCTTCAATCGGAATTCACCATGGACGCATCCACTTTCCTCATCGCCGTCGCGCAGATCATCATGATCGACATCCTGCTGGGTGGCGACAACGCGGTGGTCATCGCCCTGGCCTGCCGCCGCCTCCCCGAGGCCCAGCGCGCCAAGGGCATCTTCTGGGGGGTGGTCGGGGCGATCGCGGTGCGCATCGTGCTGATCTTCTTTGCGGTGCAGCTGCTGGCGCTGCCGTGGCTCAAGCTGCTGGGGGCGGTGCTTTTGCTGTGGATAGGCATCAAGCTGCTGCTGCCCGAGGACGACGACGCCCACGAGGGCATGGCGGCCAGCGACAACCTGTGGGGCGCGGTGCGGACGGTGATCGTGGCCGACGTGGTGATGAGCCTCGACAACGTGATCGCGGTGGCTGGCGCAGCCCACGGCGACATGGCGCTGGTGGTGTTCGGGATTCTGGTGAGCGTGCCGATCATCGTGTGGGGCAGCCGCTTCGTGCTGAAACTGATGGACCGCTTCCCGGTGGTGATCACCCTGGGCGGCGCGTTGCTGGGCTGGATCGCCGGCGGCATGGCGGTGTCCGACAGCGCGGTGACGGGTTACTTCGGCGCGCTGCCGGGCTGGCTCAAGTACGCCAGCGGCGCGGCCGGCGCGGTGCTGGTGGTGGCGGTCGGCAAGTGGCTGGCCCACCGCCACGCGCGGAAGGCCGAAGTGATCGAGATCAGCCTCGACGCCCCGGCGGCGTCGGACAAACAAGGCGGGCAAGCATGATTACGACTCTGATTGCGGTGGACGGCTCCGACCACAGCCTGCGGGCAGTCGACGCGGTGTGCCGGCTGGCGGCGGCCGGGCTGGCGATGGACGTGCATGTGCTCAACGTGCAGATCCCGGTGGAGTCGGGGCATGTGCGGATGTTCGTCGAGGCCGACGCCATCGAGGGCTACTACCGGCAGGAGGGCCTCGCGGCCCTCGCCGAGGCCTGCGCGCGCCTCGACCGGGCCGGCGTTAAATACACCCGCCACCTGGCGGTGGGTCATGTGGCCGACACCATCGCCCACTACGCCACCCAGCTCAAGGCCGGGCAGGTGGTGATGGGCTCCCACGGCCGCGGGGCGCTCAGGCACGCGCTGATGGGCTCGGTGGCCACCGACGTGATCCGCCGCGTCGACACCGCGGTGACCCTGGTGCGCTGAGCCTCTCCGCGGGCCCGGCGGTCGGGCGCGGGCTTCCTTGGCAGCGGATTCGCCGGCTTCCTGTCAAAATACCGCCTTTCCGTAGTGGCTGGCCCTGAACACAGGCGCTGGCGTGTGCGGGTGCCGGATCAGCCCCGTGGAGTTCCCATGCATCGTTTCCTGTTGGTTTTTTTGATGTTGCCGTTGTCGGCTTTTGCCGCCGGCGACATTCCCACCGTCGGCGGGATTCCCGTCGAGTTCATCCTGTTTGCGTGCACGCTGCTCGGCGTCGCACTGTTTCACCACGCCACGCTCTACGTGGCCCTGGGCGGCCTCGCCACGATCAGCGCCTACAAGATCGCCGTTACCGGCTTCAAGACGGGCGTCGGGGTGGCGGGCTTCGTCGGCCACCTGGGCCACGAGTGGGTGACCGTCGCCAACCTGTTCTGCCTGCTCACCGGCTTTGCGCTGCTGGCGCGGCACTTCGAGAAGAGCCACGTGCCGGTGATCCTGCCGCGCTTTCTGCCGGCCGACTGGCGCGGCGGTTTTCTGATGCTGGTGATGGTGTTCGTCATCTCCGGCTTCCTCGACAACATCGCCGCGGCGCTGATCGGCGGCGCGATGGCCCACCAGCTGTTCCGCGCCAAGGTGCATGTGGGCTACCTGGCGGCGATCGTCGGTGCTTCCAATGCCGGCGGCTCGGGCTCGGTGGTGGGCGACACCACCACCACGATGATGTGGATCGACGGCATCAGCCCGCTGATCGTGCTCGACGCCTACGTGGCGGCCCTCGTCGCGCTGGTGATCATCGGCTACTTCGGTGCCAGGCAGCAGCACGCCCATTCGCCGATCATCCACCACGTGCATGAGCACACCCACATCGACTGGGGGCGCCTGGCCGTCGTCGGCACCATGCTGGTCTTCGCGGTGGCCACCAACATCGTGATCAACGTCAATTACCCCGAGCTGGCCGAGCACTTCCCCTTCATCGGCGTGGCCGTGTGGGTGGCCATCATGATCACCGTCGGCGTGCGCCGCCACGACTGGGAAGTGCTCCCGGAGACCATCAAGGGCTCGGTCTTCCTGCTGTCGCTGGTGCTGTGCGCCTCTATGATGCCAGTGGACAGGCTGCCGCCGGCCTCGTGGGTGTCGGCGCTGGCGCTGGGCTTCATCTCGGCCTTCTTCGACAACATCCCGCTCACCGCGCTGGCCCTGCGCCAGGGCGGCTACGACTGGGGCGTGCTGGCCTATGCGGTGGGTTTTGGCGGATCGATGCTGTGGTTCGGCTCGTCGGCCGGCGTGGCGCTCTCCAACATGTACCCCGAAGCAAAGTCGGCCGTGCAGTGGGTGAAGCACGGCTGGCATGTGCCGGTGGCCTACGTGGCCGGCTTTGCGGTGCTGATGGCGGTGCTCGGCTGGCATCCCGATGCCGGCCACAAGGCACCAGCCGCGCCGCCGGTGGCCGCAGCGCCGGCCCACTGACGCGCCAGGGCCGTCGCCTCACTTCATGAGGCAGCGGCCCCTTCTTTCCAGCCAGTACACCGCGTCGCCCACCACGGCGATGCTGCCCGAGATCACCAGGCTGGTGGCCGACACCGCGCCGGCGATCACCAGCAGCTCGGCGCAGCCCTCGTTGCGGCAGCCTCCGAAGGCCGCGATCTGGTAGGCCTTGAGGGTCATGTGGCGCTGGGTGACGCCGCAGTCCGGGTCGTAGCGGGTGGTGGTCTCGGGCAGAAACACGCAGGCGCCCAGGCTGGCGGCGAGCAGCGCCGCGGCCAGCCGGCTGGTAGGGCGCCCGGGCGAGTGGAATCCACGCTTCATCATCGCCAGCAGGCACTCAAAGGTGCTGCGACAGGAACTCCAGCGTCAGGCCGTGGGCGAGGGCGGCCGCCTGCTGGTTGTAGCGCGGCCGGCCCCAGCAGTTGAAGCCGTGGTCGACGCCCGGGTAATCCAGAAGGACGGCGTTGCTCCGGCCGGCAAAGGCGGCCTTGATCGCGGCCACGGCGTCCTGCGGAATCAGCGCATCGAGCGCCGCGTGGTGGAACAGCACGGGCATCGTCACCCGTGGGGCGAGGTCCAGATGGCCCGCGATGCCGCCGCCGTAATAGCACACCGCCGCGTCAGCCCGGGCCAGTGCCGCGGCGCGGAAGGCCATCTGGCCGCCGAAACAGTAGCCCAGCGTCGCCACCCGGCCGGTGACCTCGGGCCGCGCGCGCAGCACGTCGACCGCCGCTGCCACGTCGGCCGCCGCCTGCGTGCCGTCCACCGTCTGCAGCAGCTGACGGGCCCGCGCGCTGCCTGCCTCGTCGTAGGCCAGGTCAACCCGCCGCTCCAGCCGCCAGAACAGGTCCGGCGCCAGCACCACGTAGCCGTCCAGCGCGTACTGGTCGGCCAGCGTCCGGATGTGTTCATTGACGCCCCAGATCTCCTGGATCAACACGATCCCCGGCCCGCGGCCAGTGGGGGGCAGCGAGAGATAACCCGAAAACGTCTCACCCCGGGCGGTGGAAATGTCGATCCAGTGGGCGTTCATGGGGGGCTCCGGGGGAGAGGAGAGGACAGGAGTTTAGCGGGAAGGCGTGCGTTTGGTGATGTCTGCTGAGCTGCCTATCCGGCAGTGACGACGGTGGCATTGCTGAGGGGGGCGGTCATGGCTTTCTGAGCTGCCTATCCGGCAGTGACGGCCTGCTCGCCATCATCCAGACCGGCACCCTCTTTCTGAGCTGCCTATCCGGCAGTGACGTGAACCAGAAGCTCCGCGACCTCACCGCCCGCTTTCTGAGCTGCCTATCCGGCAGTGACGCCTTCACCGCTGCCGCACCGCTGTGGGACCGGTTTCTGAGCTGCCTATCCGGCAGTGACGCGCAAGGCGAGGTGCGACCGGGCGGCGTGCACTTTCTGAGCCTATCCGGCAGTGACGTTCGCCTCGTCTTCATCAAGCATCATCTGCTTTTTCTGAGCTGCCTATCCGGCAGTGACGGTTTCCATTCCTTCGTAAGGGAGATTTTCGGGTTTCTGAGCTGCCTATCCGGCAGTGACGAGATCAGCGAAGCCGACTACGAGAACCCGGGCTTTCTGAGCTGCCTATCCGGCAGTGACGCGAGCCCGGCGCCCGCAAACCCCCGCGCCCCTTTTCTGAGCTGCCTATCCGGCAGTGACGGGTTGCGCTCCCGCTCCTCGAGCGACAGCTCATTTCTGAGCTGCCTATCCGGCAGTGACGATGCTGAGCCAGGGATTTGTCACCGAGCCCGTTTTCTGAGCTGCCTATCCGGCAGTGACGCACCCAGGCCAGGAACTCAAAAAGGTTTTTCTTTTCTGAGCTGCCTATCCGGCAGTGACGCTGGCACAGGGGCCTCGAACAGGTCACCCTGATTTCTGAGCTGCCTATCCGGCAGTGACGCCGGTCCTGCTGCGAGAGCTGACCGACGACCATTTCTGAGCTGCCTATCCGGCAGTGACGGCCGCCGATGGCGCGATTGAGGGCGGGGCTGCTTTCTGAGCTGCCTATCCGGCAGTGACGCACTATCTCGTCTCGTGCTGATTTCCCTGGCTTTTCTGAGCTGCCTATCCGGCAGTGACGTTGGTGCCGCCGATCACCGAGCCAATGCCCGATTTCTGAGCTGCCTATCCGGCAGTGACGCCACGCCGCGCAGGCCATTTTTGGCCATGATTTTTCTGAGCTGCCTATCCGGCAGTGACGCGGATGGGGCAACAAGCCCTCAGGCCGTATTGTTTCTGAGCTGCCTATCCGGCAGTGACGGTACGTTACTGACGCGGGCAAATACTTCGCTCTTTCTGAGCTGCCTATCCGGCAGTGACGCAAGGAACCAGCATGAACCGTAGCGACATCATTTTCTGAGCTGCCTATCCGGCAGTGACGCGCAGCCATCGGATTACCGCTCAGGTATCTATCTTTCTGAGCTGCCTATCCGGCAGTGACGTGCCGCTGCAGGTCAATGACGCTGGGCAGCTGTTTCTGAGCTGCCTATCCGGCAGTGACGCGTGAGTGGGTCGGCGCCCGCCTGCACAAGCATTTCTGAGCTGCCTATCCGGCAGTGACGGCCGAGGCCTGCAGCACGCCCTGCCCGGTGAAGTTTCTGAGCTGCCTATCCGGCAGTGACGTGACCAAAGAAAAACCCGCTTGCCCGTCGTGTTTTCTGAGCTGCCTATCCGGCAGTGACGGGTGTGACATGCCGGCCACCCTCACCGACCTGTTTCTGAGCTGCCTATCCGGCAGTGACGCCGCACCGCCATCATCGAACAGGATTGGCTGGTTTTCTGAGCTGCCTATCCGGCAGTGACGACCGCGGCGCCATCGTTCCACGACACCGTGAGTTTCTGAGCTGCCTATCCGGCAGTGACGCAAGCTGGTGATCGTCGCCAACGTCTCCGAGCTTTCTGAGCTGCCTATCCGGCAGTGACGTAGAACCCTTCTTCGCCCTCACACATTACGCATTTCTGAGCTGCCTATCCGGCAGTGACGAGGCCGAGGGCCTTGCACACGGCGATGTCGGCTTTCTGAGCTGCCTATCCGGCAGTGACGTGATCGTGCGGTCGTCATCGCTGCTGCGGATTTTTCTGAGCTGCCTATCCGGCAGTGACGGTGTGCGTGAGCCGCAACGCGGCGGGCTTTGTTTTCTGAGCTGCCTATCCGGCAGTGACGCTTGAGGCGCGGCAGATCATGCCGAAGACCATTTTCTGAGCTGCCTATCCGGCAGTGACGGGCCGGCCGCACGACGTCGACGCCTGGAAGCTTTTCTGAGCTGCCTATCCGGCAGTGACGCTCAACGCGGTCCGCCTGCCTTCCGACGGCCATTTCTGAGCTGCCTATCCGGCAGTGACGCCGAGGCTGCCGGCAAAGTGGCCGCGGGTCGTTTTCTGAGCTGCCTATCCGGCAGTGACGGAGTTTTTGAAGCATCCGACGCTGTTTCAGGATTTCTGAGCTGCCTATCCGGCAGTGACGGGGGATGCCGAACGACGTCAGGTCGATCTGCTCTTTCTGAGCTGCCTATCCGGCAGTGACGAAAAGGGCAGGGCGGTGTTTGAGAGCGTGGCCTTTCTGAGCTGCCTATCCGGCAGTGACGTCCAGAGGCCCCACGTCGGCGCCGGCGCCAGTTTTCTGAGCTGCCTATCCGGCAGTGACGGCCCGGCGCTTACCAATGTCCGCTACGCAGCCTTTCTGAGCTGCCTATCCGGCAGTGACGCTCTATGACGCCAACCTGGGCGCCGTCGTGTGTTTCTGAGCTGCCTATCCGGCAGTGACGGTAGATCTCCGGCGCGGTGGCGCGATTGACCATTTCTGAGCTGCCTATCCGGCAGTGACGGCCTGAGTACGCGCTGACCAGCCGCCCATACGTTTCTGAGCTGCCTATCCGGCAGTGACGGTGAGCGTGGCCATGGCGCCCGACACGATGCCTTTCTGAGCTGCCTATCCGGCAGTGACGGGCGCTGACCCGGCCTGCCACCTGCCAGGCTATTTCTGAGCTGCCTATCCGGCAGTGACGTGCGCGTAGCCCGCCACGTTGTCGAATGTCACTTTCTGAGCTGCCTATCCGGCAGTGACGTTCCTTGTCGTCGGCGACACGTCGGACACCTCTTTCTGAGCTGCCTATCCGGCAGTGACGGCCGTCAGCATCAACAAGACGATGGCCACGCTTTTCTGAGCTGCCTATCCGGCAGTGACGAACCACGCCAACTCTGTGCATGGGGGGACCATTTTCTGAGCTGCCTATCCGGCAGTGACGGCGGTATCGGCCCCGCGAATCGCACCGGCGCCTTTCTGAGCTGCCTATCCGGCAGTGACGGACATGCACCAGCGCGAGCGGCTGACGGACAATTTCTGAGCTGCCTATCCGGCAGTGACGGGTCTGCGTTGTGTGTTGATGTGTTCATTATATTTCTGAGCTGCCTATCCGGCAGTGACGAGCGGCGCGGTGGGCGTGCGGAACGCGGCGGTTTTCTGAGCTGCCTATCCGGCAGTGACGGCCCCCGATGCGTAAGATCGTCGCCTCCGCCCTTTCTGAGCTGCCTATCCGGCAGTGACGACAATGGTCTCGCGGCCGAGGCAGGCCCGAGTTTTCTGAGCTGCCTATCCGGCAGTGACGGAGGCCGGCCTGACTGCCGTCGACCTCCACGTTTTCTGAGCTGCCTATCCGGCAGTGACGGAGGCAAGGGCGGCCGGTAGTGGCTTTCGAGATTTCTGAGCTGCCTATCCGGCAGTGACGTCCCTTCTTTATAAGGGGATGTCCGTGATGCATTTCTGAGCTGCCTATCCGGCAGTGACGGATCTGGTCGAACTGGCCATGCAGGGGCTTGATTTCTGAGCTGCCTATCCGGCAGTGACGGCCACTGCCCTGCTGCCCGGAGTACGCGGACATTTCTGAGCTGCCTATCCGGCAGTGACGCAGGTCTCGAGTGCCGGCCACACGGCGCAGTATTTCTGAGCTGCCTATCCGGCAGTGACGGGCCGCCAGCCCTCGCAAGAGCGGCCCCTTGCTTTCTGAGCTGCCTATCCGGCAGTGACGCGCCCGTCGGGCTGTGGCTCGATAAGCGCGTATTTCTGAGCTGCCTATCCGGCAGTGACGACGCCGTCGTTTGTGACACGGACATCCGGTCTTTTCTGAGCTGCCTATCCGGCAGTGACGGGTGCTTGGTGGGCATGACGAGGCTTTCAGGTTTTCTGAGCTGCCTATCCGGCAGTGACGTCACCGCAGCCCCCAACGTCGCGTACTCCCACTTTTCTGAGCTGCCTATCCGGCAGTGACGATGCGTTATCTGCTTCCCTTGATCGCCACCCTTTTCTGAGCTGCCTATCCGGCAGTGACGCCAAGAACCCGGCCGCGCTCTACAAGGCGATCTTTCTGAGCTGCCTATCCGGCAGTGACGGCGCCCAGCGGCTGCCATCGGGGGCGGTGCTGTTTCTGAGCTGCCTATCCGGCAGTGACGCTGGCGGCGATCATTGCCGCCCTGTGGCGAAACTTTCTGAGCTGCCTATCCGGCAGTGACGGTCATGCAGAAGATTCGGCGCGGCGGGGTGATTTTCTGAGCTGCCTATCCGGCAGTGACGACGCTGATCGACGTGGCCGGCGCCCTGCGCAACTTTCTGAGCTGCCTATCCGGCAGTGACGGGAGCGTGCTACGCAGAGTTTGGCAACTGGCCTTTCTGAGCTGCCTATCCGGCAGTGACGATTGAGTCGCGAAGGTACGTCTGCACGCTCGCTTTCTGAGCTGCCTATCCGGCAGTGACGTGGCTGCTGCTGCGCTGCACGGCAACGGCGCTTTTCTGAGCTGCCTATCCGGCAGTGACGAACGTCTGGCCAACCGTCTGCAGTCCCTCAAGTTTCTGAGCTGCCTATCCGGCAGTGACGATCGTGAAATCCCGCGTGGCGGTGGCCACGCTTTTCTGAGCTGCCTATCCGGCAGTGACGAGCTTCTCCGCGCCGGGCGTGCCCGACGGCCCTTTCTGAGCTGCCTATCCGGCAGTGACGATGTAACGGCGCCGCTTAA
>NZ_BJNV01000050.1 GCF_006539865.1 Zoogloea ramigera | reverse complement strand
GCGGCCGGCCTCGTATCGGGCGTGGCGGGCTTCGCGGCGGCCTGCGGAGCCTGCCGGGCCTGCTTGACTGCCGCGGCGGCGGGCGGGCTGGCCGTGGCGGCCGGGCGGCCGAGCAGGGCCGAAGGCACCACGAAGGGCGGGAGATCCTCGGCACCGGCGCGCCCCCACAGGGCGAACAGGGCGATGGACAGAAAGCTCAACTGCGTACGTGGTTTCATCCGGGATGCGGAACCGGCCGGCGAGCCGACCGTGGTTTGATAAACTGCGCGATTTTACACGAACCCCTCTCCGACTCCCGTGGAACGACGCCAACAACTCCAGTCCTGGCTTGCCGCCGAATTTCCCGGCCGCGCCTTCGAAATCGCCCCCGCCAGCGCCGACGCCAGCTTCCGGCGCTACTTCCGTGTCAGCTTCGCCGACGATCCGACCCCGCTGATCGTGATGGACGCCCCGCCCAGCCACGAGGACTGCCGCCCCTACATCCGGGTGGCCGAGTTGTTCGGCGCGGCCGGTGCCCACGTGCCGCAGGTCATCAAACAGAATCTCGAGCAAGGCTTCCTGCTGCTGTCCGACCTGGGCAGCACCACCTACCTGCAGGCGCTCACCAAGGACAACGCCCACAACCTCTACGCCGACGCCCTCGGCGCGCTGATCTGCATTCAAAAGGCCAGCCGCCCCGACGTGCTGCCCGAATACGACCGGGCGCTGCTGATGCGCGAGATGGAGCTCTTCCCGGTGTGGTACGTGGCCCGCCACAAGGGCGTCACCCTCACCGACAAGCAGACCGCCGACCTCTACGACGTGTTCGACCGCATCGTCGAGGTCAACCTCGCCGAGCCCAAGGTCTTCGTGCACCGCGACTACCACAGCCGCAACCTGATGGTCACCACGCCCAACCCCGGCGTGCTCGACTTCCAGGACGCCGTGTATGGCCCGATGAGCTACGACCTCGCCTCGCTGTTCAAGGATGCCTACATCCACTGGGAAGAAGACTTCGCCCTCGACATGCTGGCCCGCTACTGGGAAACCGCCCGCGCCCTCGGCCTGCCGGTGCGCGCCGACTTCGCCGAGTTCCACCGCGACTACGAATGGATGGGCGTGCAGCGCCACATCAAGGTGCTCGGCATCTTCGCCCGCCTCTACCACCGGGACGGCAAGGACGGCTACCTGAAGGACATGCCGCTGGTGCTGCACTACCTGCGCAAGGCCTGCGAGCGCTATGGCGAACTGCGCCCGCTGCTGCGCCTTCTCGAGCAGCTCGAGCCCACCGTCACCGAAGTCGGCTACTCCTTCTAACGCCATGAAAGCCATGATCCTCGCCGCCGGCCGCGGCGAACGCATGCGCCCGCTCACCGACACCTGCCCCAAGCCGCTCCTCGCGGCCGGGGGCAAGCCGCTGATCGCGTGGCACATCGAACGCCTCGCCGCGGCGGGCATCGTCGAGCTCGTCATCAACCACGCCCACCTCGGGCAGATGATCGAGGAGGCGCTGGGTGACGGCGCGCGCTTTGGCGTAAACATCCGCTACTCCCCCGAAGGCAGCGCCCTCGAAACTGCCGGCGGCATCGCCCGCGCCCTGCCCCTGCTAGGCGACGCGCCCTTCCTGGTGGTGAATGGCGACGTCTTCTGCGACGCCGACTTCGCCGGCCTGCGGCGGGCAGCCGAAGAACTCAACCCGGTGCGCTGCGCCCACCTGCTGCTGGTTGCCAACCCAAGCCATAACCCGGACGGCGACTTCGGCCTCACGCCGGACGGGCTGGTCCGCGAGGGAGAGGGCGAGCGCCTCACCTTCTCCGGCCTGGGCGCCTACCATCCGGCGCTGTTCGCCGGCCTGTCGCCCGACGCCCCGGCCAAGCTCGCGCCCCTGCTGCGGGCGGCCATGGCGCGCAACCGGGTCAGCGGCGCCCGCCTGCTCGGCCGCTGGGTGGACGTGGGCACGCCCGAGCGCCTCGCCTGGATCGACCAGCTCGTTTCCCAGCCCGGGCACAGCGCGCCGTGACCAACCTCGGTGAAGGCGTCGCCATCGGCACCCTGCCCCCCACCAAGTACGCGGAAGAACCCCGCCAGCCCGGCAACCTAGTGCTTACCCTGAAGGAGACCAGCAGCGGTGAAGTCATCAAGGACGTAAAGGTCTCCATTGCCGGGGCGTCCTCCGGGGAGGCCACCACGAACGCCGCCGGCCAGTGCCGCTTCGACGGCATCGCGGCAGGCTTCTACGCCCTGACGCTCACCCAGGACGAATTCGAGATGAGCCCAGACAGGGCACGCTTCGCGATCCATCCCGATCAGACCCTCAAACTGAACATCAAGGTCCGGCGCGTCCTGACCACGGTGGTCATGAAACGCATCCACGTGCGCGGCACCCTCAAAGCCGCAACAGGCGACAAGTCGGAACTGGAGTACGGACACTGGTGGGTCGAGGTGGATGGCAGCCAGAGCTTTGGTTGGTGGCCCGCCAGCGGCGTATCCATCGGTGGAACCTTCAGCGGCGTCCCAGGCGTGCTCAACGAGATGAAAGGAGCGGGCGGTACGGCAACCCGCGACCCTCACCACGGCGATCCGGGTGATGAGGAGTTCTCGCCCTCCGTCCTCAATGGCAAATCCGCGGCCGACATCAAGAAATCCATCGGGGACTTCGCCAGTGGCTTTTCCGGCAAGTACGGCTCCACCTGGCGCTGGCCGGGAAAGTACAACTGTCACAACTTCCAGGAGCAAATGATGAAAGACGTCGGTCTGAGCAAGAGCAACTCGAAGAACCTGAAGTAAACGCCGATGCGCCTGCCGGCCCCTCGCCTTCCCGTCATTTGCGCAACCCTCGCGGCAGCGCTGTGGTGCGTCATTCATCCCAGTTACGCCCACCCGGAGAAACCCATGCCCACCTCCGCAGCAACCACCGGCATTGCCTTCTACGCCAGGGCGAACCTGTACTCACTGCCGATTCGCCCTGAGCTCCCGATCAGCGAGGCCGAGGCCGAGGCCGCCCGCGCCCACTATCGGTTTTTCATGGAAGGCACACGCATTCGATGGGCTGAAAAGTGGCTGACCGAACGCAATCCGGTTTCCGTCGACGCCCAATGGGTGTCAAAGCTGGCACCCGGCGTCCATTATTTCCTTCCTGCCGCAGGCGATCTCCCGCCCCAGGCCCGAAACCTGGTGGGTATCCGCGAGGAGAGGGCTTACTTTCGGGTCGAGGTATTCCCGGACGGGCGCGCGCCAACGGCCGAAAAGGTCACCAGAAACCGGACGTTTCACCACGACTACGAATACTGGAACAATGGCAAGCTCAAGCACTGGCACTTCGAAACCGAAAGCAGCCAGGGCGATGAACACTTCGATCAGACGGGCCAAGCCCTGAAATAACCCCCTCCCTCAACCCGGACACCCTGCCACGCCATGCCCCTCGACATCGCCCCCTTCCAGGCCCGCCGCAGCCGCTTGCTGGCCACCATGCAGGCCGCCGGCGGCGGGGTCGCCATCATCCCCACCGCCCCCGAGCGCGTCCGCAACCGCGACACCCACCACAGCTACCGCTTCGACAGCTACTTCTATTACCTCACCGGCTTCCGTGAGCCCGAGGCGGTGCTGGTGCTGGTGGCCGGCGACGCCCCCAGGAGCCTGCTGTTCTGCCGCAGCAAGGACATCGAGCGCGAGATCTGGGACGGCTACCGCCACGGCCCCGACGCCGCCCGCGAAACCTTCGGCTTCGACGAGGCCCACCCCATCGCCGAACTCGACGCCAAGCTCGCCGAGCTGCTGCTCAACCAGCCCACCATCTTCTACTCGATGGGCTACGAGCCCGACTGGGACCGCCGCCTCACCGACGCCCTCAACCGCGTGCGCGCCCAGGCCCGCAGCGGCCACCAGGCACCAGCCCAGATCCGCGACGTGCGCAGCCTTATCGACGAGATGCGTCTCGTGAAGGACGACAGCGAGATCGCCACCATGCGCCGCGCCGCCGCGATCACCGCCGGCGCCCACCGCCGCGCCATGCTCACCGCCCGCCACGGCGCCTGGGAACATGAACTCGAGGCCGAGCTGCTCCACGAATTCCGCCGCCACGGCAGCCAGTCGCCGGCCTACGGCTCCATCGTCGCCAGCGGCCCCAACGCCTGCGTGCTGCACTACGTCGAGAACGACCGCCAGATGCAGCACGGCGAGCTGATCCTCATCGACGCCGGCTGCGAGCTCGACGGCTACGCCTCCGACATCACCCGCAGCTTCCCGGTGAACGGCCGCTTCAGCGGCCCCCAGAAGGCCGTGTATGAACTCGTCCTCGCCGCCCAGGCCGCCGCCATCGACAAGGTGCGGCCGGGCCTCGACTGGAACGCCGCCCACGACGCCGCCACCCGGGTGCTCGCCCAGGGCTTCCTCGACCTCGGCCTGCTCCAGGGCAGCCTCGACGGCGTGCTCGAAGCCGGCAGCTACCGCCAGTTCTACATGCACCGCACCGGCCACTGGCTGGGCCTCGACGTGCACGACGCCGGCAGCTACCAGACCGGCGGCCAGTGGCGCCTGCTGGCCCCCGGCAACGTGCTCACCGTCGAGCCCGGCGCCTACATACGCCCCGCCGAAGGCGTGCCGGAAGCCTTCTGGAACATCGGCGTGCGGATCGAGGACAACGTGCTGGTCACCCCCGAAGGCAACGACATCATCACCATCGCCACCCCCAAGACCATCGCCGAGATCGAAGCCCTGATGCGTGAGGCCCCCCATGCCAAGGCATGACCTGATCATCGTCGGCGCCGGCCCGGTGGGCATGACCCTGGCGCTGGCGCTCAAGGATTCCGGCCTCGACATCCTGCTGGTGGACGCCCGCGCCCGCGGCGCCGCCCGCCACGACCCCCGGGTGCTGGCCCTCTCCCACGGCAGCCGGCTGACCCTCGAGCGGCTGGGCATCTGGCCGCAGCTGCAGGCCACGCCCATCGAGACCATCCACATCTCCCAGCAGGGCCGCCTCGGCCGCAGCCTGCTGACGGCCGCCGACTACGGCCTGCCCGCGATGGGCTACGTGGTGGCCGCCGGAAACCTCGCCGCGGCGCTCGACGACGCCCTCGCCGCCGCCGGCATCCCGATCCAGGGCGACAGCCCGGTGAGCAGCCTCACCGCCGGCGCCGACAACGTCACCCTCAAGCTCGCCGACGGCACGCTGGAGGCCCGTCTGGTGGCCTGCGCCGAAGGCAGCATCCAGGGCAGCGATGCCCCCGAGCTTGTCGAGCGCGACTACGCCCAGCACGCCGTGATCAGCGTCGCCACCCCCGTCGAAGGCCACGCCCACCGGGCCTGGGAACGCTTCACCCCGCAGGGCCCGCTGGCCGTGCTGCCCTGCGGCAGCGACTGCGCCATCGTGCACACCGCCAGCCCCGCCGAGGCCGACGCCCTGATGGCCGAGGGCGACGACGCCTACCGGGCCCGCCTGCAGGCCCACTTCGGCGAGCGCCTGCACTTTGCCAGCGTCGGCCCGCGGGCCCGCTACCCGCTGCTGCTGCGCTACCGCCCCGACCCCGTCGGCCCGCGTACCGTGTGGCTCGGCAACGCCGCCCAGACCCTGCACCCGGTGGCCGGCCAGGGCTACAACCTGGCCCTGCGCGACGTGTGGGCCCTCGCCCAGGTGCTGCTCAGGGCCGATGGCGACCCCGGCGCCCCCGACACCCTGGCGCGCTACGCCAGCGAGCGGCGCCTCGACCGCCAGGGCACGATCCGCTTCACCGACGGCCTGGTGCGCCTCTTCAGCAACGCCATCACCCCCCTCGCCCACGCCCGCGGCGCCGGCCTGTTCGCCCTCGACCTGCTGCCGCCGGCGCGGCACTTCGTGGCCAAGCGGATGATGTTCGGGGCGCGGGCCTGGCCGTAGGCGGCGGGTCGCCTTGGGTGCCGGCCAGCACGGCACCAAAGGGTCTCGCTGACCCTCGCTTGGGTTGCGCCAGCCCTCCGTTGAGTCTCGCCGACCCTCCGACGCCCCAAAACGGGGCAACAATGCCTCGCGCTGCCCCTCCGCTGGGTATCCAGCGTCCCTCCGATGCCCCAAAACGGGGCAAAAAAGGGGCAACTGAGCCTCGCTTGGGTAGGCTGACACCCTCCGTTGCCTCAAATTGAGGCAACGGAGGGTCAGGCAGCCCCATCGATGGCCCGCCCGGGGCCATCCGAGCCCCACCCTGGGGCATGCGCTCCGCCCACTACCCCGCCGCGGGGCAAAGGCGGGCAGAAAAGCCCCGCCCGCGGGTCGCCGCGGCGCAGCAAAGGCCGTAGAATCCGCAGCCTGCGCGCCGTCCGGCGCGACGCCATCCGCGGGACGCCGACCATGGCCGATAACGACGAACTCCAGCACCACGACGACCTCGACAGCCACGTGCGCGAGGTGCAGCACCTGCTTGCCCGCCACAAGCTGGTGGAGGACCTCGTCCATCGCCAGGAGATGCCCAAGCACGAGCTGGTCGAGAGCCTGGTGCACAAGCAGCACATCCACGAGCTGACCCACAAGCTCGACAGCCTGCACTCCGCCGACGTCGCCCACATCCTCGAGGCATTGCCCGTCGACGAGCGCCTGTTCGTGTGGGACCTGGTGAAGGCCGAGCGGGACGGCGAGATCCTGCTCGAGGTGTCCGACGCGGTGCGGGAATCCCTCATCGAGTCGATGGACCCGGACTCCCTGCGCGCCGCCGCCGAACAACTCGACGCCGACGAGCTGGCCGACCTGGCCCCTGACCTGCCCCAGGCGGTGATGGAGGCGGTCTACCAGGGCCTCGACCAGGAAGAGCGCGAGCAGCTGCGCGCCGCCATGTCCTACCCCGACGACTCGGTGGGCGCGCTGATGGACTTCGAAATGGTCACCGTGCGCGAGGACGTGACCCTGGAGGTGGTGCTGCGCTACCTGCGCCGCTTCGAAGAGCTACCCGACCACACCGACCAGCTCTTCGTGGTCGACCGGGACGAACACCTCCGTGGCGTGCTGCCCCTCGACCGGCTGCTCATCAACGACCCCGAAACCGTGGTCGGCAGCATCATGCTCACCGACACCCTGACGCTGGAGCCCGCCGACGAGGCCGAGACCGCGGCCCAGGCCTTCGAGCGCTACGACCTGGTGTCGGCGCCGGTGGTGGACTACCACCGCAAGCTGGTCGGGCGGGTCACGGTGGCCACGGTGGTGGACTTCATCCGCGAGGAAACCGAGAACGAGCTGCTCAGCCAGGCCGGCCTGAAGGAGGGCGAGGACATCTTCGCCCCGGTGTGGGACTCGGTGAAGAACCGCTGGGCCTGGCTGGCGGTGAACCTCGTCACCGCCTTCTTCGCCAGCCGGGTGATCGGCGCCTTCGAGGGCTCCATCGAGAAGCTGGTGGCGCTGGCCGCGCTGATGCCCATCGTGGCCGGCATCGGCGGCAACTCGGGCAACCAGACCATCACGATGATCGTGCGCGGCATCGCGATGGGCCAGGTGCAGGACGACGCCCTCACCCGCCTCATCAAGAAGGAGATGGGCGTGGCGCTGGTGAATGGAATCGTGTGGGGCGGCCTGCTCGGCGTGCTGTCGTGGGTGCTCTACGGCAGCGGCAAGCTGGGCGCGGTGATGACCGCCGCGATGACCCTCAACCTGCTGCTGGCCGCCCTGGTGGGCGTGCTGGCCCCGATGATCCGCAACCGCCTGGGGCAGGACCCGGCGGTGGGCTCCAGCGTGATCATCACCGCCGTCACCGACTCGGGCGGCTTCTTCATCTTTCTCGGGCTGGCGACGATCTTCCTGATGTAAAACAAAAGGCCCGGCGGAAACCGGGCCTTTTGCTGCCGCAGCGTACTGGCCTCAGCCCGCCTCGGCCGCGAACCAGGCCTCGGCGGCGGCGATGGTGCTGTCGATGTCGGCCTCGGAGTGGGCCGCCGACACGAAGCCGGCCTCGAAGGCCGACGGGGCGAAGTAGTGGCCGGCATCCAGCATGGCGTGGAAGAAGCGGTTGAAGCGCTCCTTGTCACAGGCCATCACCTCGGCGTAGTCGCGGGGCACGGCCTGGGCGAAGTACAGGCCGAACATGCCGCCCACCGAATCGGCGACGAACTGCACGCCATGCCGGGCCGCCGCCGCATTGAGGCCGGCCACCAGGCGCCCGGTGCGGGCGCCGAGGGTGTCGTAGAAGCCGGGCCGGGCGATCTGCTCGAGGCTGGCGAGGCCCGCCGCCACCGCCACCGGGCTGCCCGACAGGGTGCCGGCCTGGTACACGGCGCCCAGCGGGGCGATCTTTTCCATGATGTCACGACGGCCGCCGAAGGCGCCCACCGGCATCCCGCCGCCGATCACCTTGCCCAGCGTGGTGAGATCGGGGGTGATGCCGAACAAGCCCTGCACGCCCCGCGGGCCGACCCGGAAGCCGGTCATCACCTCGTCGAAGATCAGCACCGCGCCGTGCTCGGTGCACAGCCGGCGGAGCAGGTGCATGAACTCGGCCGAGGGCTTGATGAGGTTCATGTTGCCGGCGATCGGCTCGATGATCACGCAGGCGATCTCGCCGCCGCGGGCCTTGAAGGTTTCCTCGAGCTGGGCCGGGTCGTTGTAGTCGAGCACGAGGGTGTGCTTGGCGAAGTCTTCGGGCACGCCGGCCGACGAGGGGTTGCCGAAGGTGAGCAGGCCCGAGCCGGCCTTGACCAGCAGGCTGTCGGCGTGGCCGTGGTAGCAGCCCTCGAACTTGACGATCGCGTCGCGGCCGGTGAAGCCGCGGGCCAGGCGGATGGCGCTCATCGTGGCCTCGGTGCCGCTGGAGACGAGGCGCACCATCTCCATGCTCGGCAGCAGCGCACACAGGCGCTCGGCCATCTCGATCTCGCGCTCGGTGGGCGCGCCGAAGGACAGGCCGTCGAGGGCCGCGCTGCGCACCGCCTCGACCACCACCGGGTCGGCGTGGCCGAGGATCGCCGGGCCCCAGGAGCCCACGTAGTCGAGGTATTCCTTGCCGTCGGCGTCCCACACCCGGGCGCCCAGCGCCTTCTTGAGGAAGCGCGGCGTGCCGCCCACCGAACGGAAGGCCCGGACCGGCGAGTTGACGCCGCCGGGGATGGTGCGCTGGGCGCGGGCAAAGAGTTCTTCGTTGCGACTGGTCATGCGGTGGTTTCCTGTGAGGGGCCTGGGAAGAGCCCGGCGTAGGCGGCCGCGCGGGCCGCCGGGCCAGGGGCGGAGAAGACGTCGCTGATCACCGCCAGCAGGCTGGCGCCGGCGGCAATCAGCGGAGGCGCGTTGTCGAGGGTGATGCCGCCGATGGCCGCCACCGGCAGGCCGAGATCACGCTTCGCACGGGCGAGCAGCTCGAAGCTGGCGCGGGGTGCGTGGGGCTTGGTGGGCGACGGGTAAACGGCGCCGAAGGCCAGGTAATCGACGCCCGCCGCCGCGCCGGCTTCAGCCCGCGGCCATTCGTCGTAGCAGCTGACGCCGAGGATGGGGCCGGGCCCGAGGGCACGCCGGGCCTCCGCCGGGTCACCGTCGTCGCGGCCCAGGTGGACGCCGTCGGCGCCGATCGCCAGGGTCAGCGCCAGATCGTCGTTGATGACGAGCGGCACCCCGGCGGCGCGGCACAGGGCCAGCAGGCGCCCGGCCTGCTCGCGGCGCTGGCTGGCGTCGGCAAGCTTGTTGCGGTACTGGACGAGGGCCGGGCGGGCGGGCAGCAGGGCCGCCACGGCGGCGACAAGGGCGTCGCCGTCGGCCTGGTCGGGCGTGACGAGGTAGAGGCCGGGCAAAAACATCGATCAGGTTTCGGAGTCGTCGTCGGAGGGCCGGACCCAGAAGAAGCGGTCCGGGATGTACTGGCCCATGCCGGGGCGGAAGGCGGCCACCAGGCTCTGCCAGGTGAAGCCCTCGGCCTCGAAGACCGCCTGGGACACATCGAGGCCATGGGCCAGCGCTCCGGCAAGCGCCGAGGCCAGCGTGCACCCCGAGCCGTGGTAGCTGCCCTGCAGGCGCTCCCAGGCGTCGGCGCGCAGCACGCCGCGGATGCCGTAGAGGGTGTTCACCACCTGGGGCGTGTTGGCATGGGAGCCGGTGATCAGCACGTACTTGCAGCCGGTGGCCAGGATGCGCCGGGCGCAGGCCGACATGTCGAGCTCGTCATGGTCGTCATGGCCGCGGGCCGCCAGGCGGCGGGCCTCCATGGTGTTGGGGGTGATCACGGTGGTCTGGGGCAGGATCAGCTCGCGCAGGCGCTCGAGCATCGCCTCGGAGGCGAGCTCGTCCCCGCGCCCGGAGGCCACCACCGGGTCGACCACCACCGGGATGTGGGGGTAGTCGGAGATGATCTCGGCGATCACCTCGATGTTCTCGACGCTGCCGAGCACGCCCAGCTTGAAGGCCTGCACCGGCATGTCCTCGAGCACCGCCCTGGCCTGTTCGGATACGAAGTCGGCATCCACCGCCAGGACGTCCTCGACACCCGCGGTGTCCTGGACGGTGAGGGCGGTGATGACGGTGAGCGCGTGGCAGCCCATGCCGGCGAGCGTCAGCATGTCGGCCTGGATGCCGGCGCCGCCGGTGGGGTCGGCGGCGGCAAAAACCAGAACCAGAGGAGGAGTGAGATCGTTGCGCTGGATGGTCATTCGGGGATACGAGGACGCACAATTTTAACTTCGACTGCGCTACCATTCACGATCAGAGCGATTCTAGCCGAAATCACAGCGAGTCTCACCCACATGCATTCCCCATACAAGTCGTGGAAGTGCCTGATCTGCGGTTTCACCTACTCGGAAGCCGACGGACTGCCCAAAGAGGGTATTGCGCCCGGCACCCGCTGGGACGACCTTCCGGCCAGCTGGACCTGCCCAGATTGTGGCGCCCGCAAAGAAGATTTCGAAATGATCGCGATGTGAGGCTTATTCCTCAGCTGGCATTATTCGCCTCGCGTTAAAATCCTCGCCGGTTAAGACATCGGCAAAACCCCCGGAGACTGATGGTGAATTTAAGCGGCATCAAGGTCATGGTCATCGACGACAGCAACACCATCCGCCGCAGCGCAGAAATCTTTCTGGCGCAGGCCGGCTGCCAGGTGGTGCTGGCCGAGGACGGCTTCGACGCCCTCGCCAAGATCGCGGACCACGCGCCCGACCTGATCTTCGTGGACATCATGATGCCCCGCCTGGATGGTTACCAGACCTGTGCGCTCATCAAGAAGAACCCACGCCTCAAGGCCACGCCGGTGATCATGCTATCGTCCAAGGACGGCCTCTTCGACCGCGCCCGCGGGCGCCTCGCCGGATCGGACGAATACCTCACGAAACCTTTCACGAAGGAAAGCCTGCTCCGCTCGGTGGCCAATTACACCAACGGACGCCCGGCCTCCACGAACGATTGACAGTCAGAAACCCGCCCCCATGCCGATCAAGAAAATCCTCGTCGTAGACGACTCCCCCACCGAGCGTCTCGCCCTGTCGGAAGTGCTCGTCAAGAACGGGTACCAGGTCGTCACCGCCGAAAGCGGGGACGAGGCCGTCGTCAAGAGCAAGAGCGAGCACCCCGACCTGATCCTGATGGACGTGGTCATGCCCGGCACCAACGGTTACCAGGCCACCCGTACCATCGTGCGCGACGACGCAACCCGCGACATCCCGGTCATCATGTGCACCAGCAAGGGCCTCGAGACCGACAAGATCTGGGGCATGCGCCAGGGCGCCTTCGATTACATGGTCAAGCCCATCGACCACAAGACGCTGCTCGACAAGATCCGGGCCCTCGGCTGAGAGCACCCCATGGCGAAGCGGATCAGCCTCCACGAATTCCAGGCCGGGCTCGCCCGGCGCCTTGCCGACGCGCGCGACACCCGCGCCTCGGCGCTGCTCGCCGTGCAGGTCGGCCAGCGCAACTGGCTCATCGACCTCACCGAAGCCGGTGAGATCCTGGCCGTCCCGCCCCTCGCGACGGTCCCCCTCGCCGAGCCGTGGTTCCGCGGCCTGGCCAGCGTGCGCGGCAACCTGTTCGGAGTGGTGGACTTCGCATCCTTCCACGGCGACGCCCCGATCCCCCCGGTGGGGCACGCCCGCCTCCTGCTGATCGGCGTCCGCCATGGGCTCAACTGCGCCATCCTGGTGAGCCGCGCGCTGGGCCTGCGCTCCATCGACGATTTCGAAGTCGCCTCCAGTGCCACCGACCCCGAACGACCCTGGGTAGGCGACGTATTGCACGACTCCCTCGGCACACCCTGGACCCGCCTCAAGGTCGCCGAGTTGCTGAACCACCCGCGTTTTCTGGACGCCGCTCAATCATGAACAAACATTCTGGAGGAGCAGCGGGCTCCGCTCGCTGAAGAAAGACAAAAATGGCATTCAAGCTACCAGGACTGTCGCTGGGCAGCAGCAAGGCTGCGCCCCCCCTTTCGATCATGGGCGTCGTCAACGAATCGGGCACGACCCAGGATCCGTCTGCGCGGCCGCAACTGCGCGGCAAGAGCGCTGCAGAGCAGCTGCGGATGCTGCGCGTCCCCTTCCTGATCTTTGCTGCCCTGACCACCGCGCTGGTGCTCTACCAGATCCGCGTCAGCAGCTTCGGCACCGCTTACGTCGACGGTGCCGGCCAGATGCGCACCCTCTCCCAGCAGATCGCCAAGGCCAGCCAGCTCGCCCTGCAAGGCGACCCCAACGCCTTCGGTGAGCTCGAGCAGAGCCGCGCCAGGTTCAACCAGCTCCTTGACGCGGTCACCAACGGTGGCGACGTCAACGGCACCGGCGTACCGGGCGGCAGCAGCGCCGTCGAGGCCGAGCTCGCCGCAGTGACCGAACTCTGGAAGAAGACCGACGCCAACGCCGAGAAGGTGCTCAAGGAAAAGAAAAACCTCACCGCCCTCGGCGCCTCGGTCGCCAACATCAACGCCAAGAACCCTCACCTGCTCGAACTCTCCGAGCAGATCGCCGCGCTCAAGCTGCAGGGCGGCGCCTCGGCCCGCGAGATCGCCACCGCCAGCCAGGTCGTGATGCTCACCCAGCGGATCGCCAAGAACGCCAACGCGCTGCAGGTGGCCAACGCCATCGACCCCGACGTCACCTTCCTGCTCGGCAAGGACACCAACACCTTCCGCGAACAGCTTGAACAGCTCCAGAAGATGACCTCCGAAGGCAGCGACGCCAAGGCCAAGCTCAACGAACTCGAAGCCGTCGCCAAGGACAACCTCGCCGCGGTCAGCGCCATCCTCGGCAGCATCCAGCTGCTCGTCCAGGCCAAGCAGGCCGGCAGCCAGATCTTCCAGGATTCCACCGCCCTCCTCGAGAAGACCACCGCCCTGACCGAAGGCTACAACGGCGCCTACACCGGCTTCTTCACCTGGGTCTCCCTGGCGATCATCGTCTGCGCGCTGCTCGCCCTGGCCTGCCTGGCCCTGATGGCCAAGACCTACAACGACGACATCGCCCGCCGCCACAAGGCCGCCGAACAGCTCCGCGACGCCGCCGAAACCGAACGTAACGGCACCCAGCAGGCCATCCTGCGCCTCATGAACGAGATGGGCGACCTCGCCGACGGCGACCTCACCGTGCGCGCCACCGTCACCGAAGACATCACCGGCGCCATCGCCGACTCGGTTAACTACACCATTGAAGAACTCTCCGTGCTGGTGCGCCGCATCAACGACGCCTCCATCCGTGTGACCACCGCCACCGAATCCGCCCAGCGCACCTCCGACGAGCTGCTCTCCGCCACCGAGCGCCAGGCCCAGGAGCTCCGCCTCGCCGGCGAGACCGCCCAGAGCATGGCCAGTTCCATGAGCGCCGCCTCCGAAGACGCGCTGCAGTCCGCCCAGGTGGCCCGCCGCTCCCTGGAGGCCGCCCAGAAGGGTGCCGCCGCCGTGGAAGACACCATCAAGGGCATGAACGACATCCGCGAGAAGATCCAGGAAACCTCCAAGCGCATCAAGCGCCTGGGCGAATCGTCCCAGGAGATCGGCGAGATCGTCGAGCTCATCTCCGACATTACCGAACAAACCAACGTGCTGGCCCTCAACGCCGCCATCCAGGCCGCGTCGGCGGGCGAAGCCGGCCGCGGCTTCTCGGTGGTTGCCGAAGAAGTGCAGCGCCTGGCCGAACGCTCCGCCGAAGCCACCAAGCAGATCGGCGCGATCGTGAAGACCATTCAGACCGACACCGGCGACGCCGTGGCGGCCATGGAAAACGCTACCCGCGACGTGGTCGACGGCGCCCGCCTGTCCGAAACTGCCGGCCAGGAGCTCGCCGAGATCGAGCGCGTTTCCGCCGAAACCGCCACCCTGATCGAACGCATCTCGAGCAGCACCGAAGTGCAGGCCAAGGCCGCCACCCAGGTGGCCGAAAAGATGAAGAACATTCTCGCCATCACCGACCGCACCACCACCGGCACCCAGCAGACCGCCGTCTCCATCGGCGAACTGGCCGACCTCGCGATCGAACTGAAGGGCTCGGTCTCCGGCTTCAAGGTCTGACCCTGCAGACACGACAGCCCCCCGACCTGGAACGGATTCCGACCGAAAAGCATCGATGAGCCCAGCACACGAACTCGACCTCGGTCCACTGACCTGGGTCAAAGGCGAAATCGACCTGGCCCTCGACCGAGCGATGACCGCGCTCGCCGAGGCCGGGTCCGTCCCGGACAGCGCCGGCAAGATCAAGTTTGCCCAGACCCATCTTCACCAGGCCCACGGCGCCCTCTCCATCGTTGGCCTCGACGGCCTGACCCAGTTCTCCGAGCAGCTCGACCGCCTGCTCGGCGAGATGGCGAGCGAACAGATCGCCGCAACGCCCGAAGTGCGTCGCCTGGCCAGCCGCTGCATCGCGGCCATCGGCAACTACCTGGACGAGCTCACCCGCGGCCAGCCCGACCAGGCCCTGCGCCTGCTCTCCCTTTACGGCGAACTCGCCGCGGCACGGGGCCTCGAGGCCCCCACCGCGGGCGAACTGTTCTTCCCCGACCTCTCCCGCCGGCCGGCGTTTCCCCAGATCGCCGACACCCACGACGACCCGAAGCGGCTGCGCGCGCTCCGCGGGCGCTTTGAGCGGGGCCTCCTCAAGTGGTTCCGCAACGGCGACGACCCCAGCGGCCCGCAGGAGATGCGTGAAGCCGTGGCCGGCATCGAAGGCATGCAGGGCAACCCCGCCTCGCGGGCCTTCTGGTTTGCCGCCACCGCCTTCTTCGACGCCCTCGGCCAGCAGGCCATCCCCAGCGACGCCGGCGCCAAACGCCTGTGCGGCCGCATCGATGGCCAGATGCGCCGCTTCATGGAAGGCTCGAACATCGTCGCCGAGCGGCTCATGCGCGACGTGCTCTACCACGTCGCAATCGCCGCCGCCGACTCCCCGGCCATCGGCGCTGTGCGTAGCGCCTACGAGCTCAGCGACCTGATCCCCAGCGGCAAGCGCGGCATCAGCGACATGCCGCTGGCCCCGGTGCTGCGCAAGCTGCGCGACGAACTCTCCGCCGCCCGCGAAGCCTGGGACCAGTTCTCCAAGGGTGGTGCCGTCGGCCTGCCGCGCTTCCAGGACGCCATCGCCCCGGTCATCGACCAGGCCCGCGCCCTCGAGCAGCCGGAAGTCGCCGAGATCGCCGCCGCCCTTGGCGACATGGCCCGCTGGCTGCGCCAGGACCCGCTCCGCCTCACCGACGCCCTGTCGATGGACGTGGCCACCACGATGCTGGTGCTCGACACCCGCCTCGACGCCCACGCCCGCCCCGACCTCGCCGAAGACGTCCAGATCGGCAGCCTCCTCGACCGGCTCAAGGCCCACCAGCGAGGCGAACGCCTCAGCCCCCTGGCCATCGTCGAGTCCGACGCCCAGAGCCGTGAAGTCAATCGTCAGCTGATCCACGAGATCCAGACCAGCCTGGCCGAAGTCGAGCAAAGCCTCGACAGCTTCTTCCGCGCCCCCGGCCAGGCCGACATCCTGGCCGCCGTGCGTGCGCCCCTCAAGCAGGTCGAAGGCGCCCTGTCGGTGATGAACGAAGACGCCGCGATGCGCCTCGTCCAGGACGCCGCCACCCGCATCGCCGCCCTCTCCGCCCCGGATGCCGACACCGGCACCGAAGCCTTCGAAGAAATCGCCCATCGCCTGTCGGCCCTCGGGGTGTACATCGAAGCCCTGCAGCACGGCCCCGCCGACCTCGAGCGCATCCTGCATCCGGACGCCGGCAAGGCGCCGGCCGCCGACAGCATCGAGACCGAACTCGCCCACCAGAAGCGCGAAACCGCCGCCCTCGCCGCCGCCCTCAAGGACAACCCCGAAGACGTCGGCCTGCGCACCGAGCTCCAGCTCAACCTCGAAAGCCTGCGCCAGGACGCCTCGCTCACCGCCGACCTCGAGCTCGAGAAGCAGGCCCGCCAGGCCCTCACGCTCCTCGACGCTGGCGAACTCTTCACCGAAGCCACCCAGCTGCCCCAGGCCCCCGCCGCCCCGGCCCTCTCCGCCGAAGCCACGCGCCTCCTCGAGGCCAGCGAAGAAGAACTCGACGCCGAACTGCTGGCGATCTTCCTCGAAGAAGCCGAGGACGTCCGCGACACCATCGCCAAGCGCCTCGCCGAGCTGGTCCGGAACCCCCACGACGTCGAGGTGCTCACCACCATCCGGCGCAGCTTCCACACCCTCAAGGGCAGCGGCCGCATGGTCGGCCTGCGCGACTTCGGCGAAGCCGCGTGGGGCATGGAACAAACCCTCAACCACTGGCTGCGCCTCGAAATCCCCGTCTCCGACGAGTTGCTGCAGCTAATCGGCGAGGCCCACGCCAGCTTCTCGGCGTGGATCGACCAGATCAAGGCCGGTGCCGGCATCCACAAGGATGTCACCCCCCTGCTCGCCACCGCCGAGCGTCTGCGCAGCGGCAGCGAAGCGCCCCCGGTCAGCCCGCTCCCGCCGCCCGTCGTGGCCAAGCCCGCGCCGATCAAAGCCGCCGCCCCGGACATGGCCGCCACCCAGGTCATGTCGGACTTCAATTTCGGCGCCCTGGAAGACGACGCCGCCCTCGAAGCCCTGGAGGCCCTCGAAAACGAAGCCCTCGCGCAGGAAGCCTTCGAACCCGTGGGCTTCGAGCCCCAGCCCCTCGAGCCCGACCTGTCGGATCTCCCCATCCTCGGCTTCGACGAGCCCGCAGCTCCCGAGGCGAGCCCCCAGGCTGCCGAAACGCCGCCCAGCGCCCCCGTCAGCGCCGAGCCCGTCCGCATCGAGCCCACCCATCTCGAGCCCGACGCAGTCTTCGATCTGGACTTCGAGCTCCCCGGCACCACCCCCGAACCGTCCGAGGCCGCCCTCGATTTCGACCTCACCGGCGGCGAAGGCCACGCCACCGCCGCGGAGGAGCCGTCCCCCACCGAAACCGCCCTCGACTTCGACTTCGAGCGCAGCAGCTACGCCGGCCCCTACAGCCGGGTGCCGGCCGACGTCGTACCGCCGGTTGAAGCACCCGCGGCCCTGCCGGCCGCAGACGAAACCTGCCTCGACTTCGACTTCGATCACGACGACTACAGCCCCTCCGCCACCGCGGAGGCCATCACCGTAGAAGAACTCCCGGCAGACGAGGCCCTGCCCGTCGAAGCCCCTCGCATCGAAAACCCCGTCGATCTCGACTTCACCCTCGACGACAGCGCAGCCCAGCCCCTCGAAGAAGAAGCCTCCCCCCCGGAAATCATCGAGGCCATCACCCTGCCCGAGCTGTCTGAGCTGCCGGAAGAGATCCTCACCGTCGACGAAGCCCTGGAAGCCCTCGAGCCCGAAGAGCCCCAGGAGATCGCCGAGCCCAGCGCCGAAACCACGGCACTCGAACCCGAAGCCTTCGAGCCCACAAGCACCGAAATCAGCGAACCGGCCAGCGTTGCCGACGCACCGGTGGGCCTCGACGCGCTCGAAGCCGAAGCCCCGATCGACGACGACGACACGCTCGAAGCCGAAGCCCTCGAGCCCGCCGAGCCCCCGGAGAGCGCCGAACTCAGCCCGGACGAAGTGCGCCTCGGCAACGTCACCCTGTCGCGGCCCCTGTTCGACCTCTATCTGGTGGAAGCCCGCCAGCACGTAGCCACCCTGCGCCACGAACTGGCCCGCCTGTCGGTCAATGCCAGCCTGGTGCCCGTCGCCGCCGCAGTCCGCGCCGCCCACACCCTGGCGGGCATCTCCGGCACCGCCCGCTTCGAAGCCCCGCAGCAGCTCGCCAAGGCCCTCGAGCTCGCCCAGCAGCGTCTGGTCGACCACGACAGTGCCCCGAGCGCCGGCGAAACCGCCCAGCTCAACGCCGCCGCCACCGCGCTCGAAAGCATGCTGATCGAGCTCGGCGCCCGCCAGCTGCCAGCCCCGACACCCGAACTCGTCGCCAGCCTGAACGACATCCAGGCCACGCACCTGGCGGAAGTCATCAGCCCGCAGAGCGAAACCCCCGCCCCGGCCACTATCGCCACAGCCCGCAGCGCCGAGCCCGCCACGGCCCCCGCCGTGCCCCAGCTGCGCGACGAGCTCGACACCGACCTGCTGCCGATCTTCCTCGACGAAGGCAGCGAGCTCCTCGACCAGCTCGGCACCGCACTGCACAACTGGCGCTCCGCCCCCGACGAAGCGGCCCCCCCAGCCAGCATCGCCCGCCTGCTGCACACCCTCAAGGGCAGCGCCCGGATGGTCGGCGCAATGACCCTCGGTCAGAGCATCCACGACCTCGAAACCCGCCTCGAACGGGCCCGCCACCAGCCCGACTCCGGCCTCGAGATCGTCGACGAGCTCGAAACCGCCCTCGACCAGACCCGCCAGACCCTCGACAACCTCGGCATGCCCGAGGTGGCGCAAGCCGTCGCGGCCCCCGCCGGCATCGACACCTCGATTGCCATCGAAGAAGCCGCCCCGGCCCAGCCCGGCGACATCGCCGCCCAGGCCGCCCGCACCCAGCTGCGGGTCGAATCCGGCCGCATCGACCAGTTCGTCAACGAAGCCGGCGAGATCAGCATCGCCCGCACCCGCATCGAGGGCGAGCTGCGTACCCTGCGCCGCTCCCTGCTCGACCTCACCGAAAACGTCATCCGCCTGCGCAACCAGCTGCGCGAAGTCGAGATCCAGGCCGACACCCAGATGCAGTCGCGCCTCTCGCAGGTCGAGACCCATCACACCGAGTTCGACCCCCTGGAAATGGACCGCTACACGCGCCTCCAGGAGCTCACCCGGATGATGGCCGAGAGCGTCGGCGACGTCACCACGGTGCAGCAGAACCTGCTCAAGAACCTCGACGGCGCCGAAGTGGCCCTCCACGCCCAGTCGCGCATGACCCGCGAGCTCCAGCAATCGCTGATGCACGTGCGCATGGTGCCCTTCGACAGCCTCGCCGAGCGCCTCTACCGCCTGGTCCGCCAGACCGCCAAGGAGCTCGGCCGGCGCGCCAACCTCGACATCATCGGCGGCCAGATCGAAATCGACCGCAGCGTGCTCGAGGCGATGACCGCGCCCCTCGGCCACCTGGTGCGCAACGCCGTCGCCCACGGCATCGAGCCGCCCGAAGTCCGCCGCGCCGCCGGCAAGCCCGAGATCGGCCAGATCACCCTCAAGGTCACCCACGAGGGCAGCGACGTCGTCATCGAGTTCCGCGACGACGGTGCCGGCCTCGACTTCGCCCGCATCCGCGCCCAGGCCATCACCAACGGCCTTCTCGGCGCCGACGAGGACGCCGACAGCAAGCGCCTCACCAACCTCATCTTCGTGCCCGGCTTCAGCACCGCCAGCCTCTCCAGCCTGGCCGGTCGCGGCGTCGGCATGGACGTGGTGAAGAGCGAGACCGCCGCCGTCGGCGGCCGCATCGGCGTCGCCACCGAACCCGGCCAGGGCACCACCTTCCGCATCAACCTGCCACTCACGCTGGCGGTCGCCCAGGCCCTGCTGGTGCGCGCGGGCAGCCGCACCTTCGCGATCCCCTCGTCGATGGTGGCCCAGGTGCTCGAACTCAAGGCCTCGGCCCTCGACGACATCCGCAACGCCAAGGGCACCGAGTGGATGGGCGAGCACTTCAGCTATCGCTACCTGCCGCGCCTGCTGGGCGATTTCGAATCCCAGCCCCAGGCCGACCGCTTCAACTGGGTGCTGCTGCTGCGCGCCGGCAGCGAAACCCTGGCCCTGCACGTCGACAGCCTGCGCGGCAACCAGGAAATCGTCGTCAAGAACGCCGGCCCCCAGTACGCCCGGATGGTCGGCTACTCCGGCGCCACGGTGCTCGGCGACGGCGAGATCGTGCTGATCCTCAACCCGGTCGCCCTGGCCGGCCGCACGCCCGCCGCCGACGACGACGGCCCGGTGGCGCCGATGGCGGCCCTAGCTCCGAGTCAGCCCACCGTGATGGTCGTCGACGACTCCCTCACCGTGCGCAAGATCACCGGCCGCCTCCTCGAGCGCGAAGGCTACCGCGTGGTGACCGCCAAGGACGGCGTCGACGCCCTCGAGCAGCTCCTCACCCTGCGGCCCGACGTGATCATCGCCGACATCGAGATGCCGCGCATGGATGGCTTCGACCTGACGCGCAACATCCGCGCCGACCTGCGCCTGAAGGCAGTGCCGATCATCATGATCACCTCCCGCACGGCCGAAAAACACAAGCGCTATGCCGAAGAGATCGGAGTCAATCACTACCTGGGCAAGCCCTACGACGAAGACGTCCTGCTCGAGCTGATCCGCGGTTTCGTCGAGCACGGGCCGGCCTGACACCGGCGCGCGGCGTCGCTTTCCTGCGGGTGGGCCGCCGGCTTGGCTATAATTAAATGTTTTCCAGCCTGGCCACCCCATGAATCTGCTCTTCGAAGAGGATGGTGCCTTCAAGACCGGCACCATCCTGACTGACAACGACGCCTCCCTGCAGGTGGAAACGCCCCACGGCAAGCGCCTCAAACTGAAGAGCAACCACGTTCTGATGCGCTTCGCCCAGCCCTCGGCGGGCGAGCTGCTGCAGCGTGCCGAAGCCGAGGCCGAAGGCCTCGACACCGAGTTCCTGTGGGAAGTCTGCGGCGACGACGAATTCGCCTTCATCGATTTCGCCCGCGAATACTTCGGCCACGAACCCAGCCCGATCGAATCCGCCACCGTGCTGCTGCGCCTCCATGCCGCGCCGATCTACTTCCACCGCAAGGGCCGCGGCCGCTTCCGCAAGGCCCCCGCCGAAATCCTCCAGGCCGCCCTCGCCGGGCTCGAGAAAAAGAAGCAGCAGGCCGCCGCCATCGAGCGCATGCGCGACGAGCTCCTCGTCGGCACGCTGCCCGAAGAGCTCCGCCCGCTTGTGCGCCAGCTGCTCTACAAGCCCGACCGCAACCGCCTCGAAACCAAGGCCCTCGAAGCCGCCAGCGCCGAAACCGGCAAGTCCGCCGCGCGCCTGTTTCTCGACTGCGGCGCGCTGGCGTCCACCCACGAGCTGCACTTCGACCGCTTCCTGTTCGAATACTTCCCGGCCGGCACCGGCTTCCCGCCGGTCGAGGCACCCGCCGAGCCCACCGATCTGCCGCTGGCGGCGGTGCGCGCCTTCTCCATCGACGACGCCGCCACCACCGAGATCGACGACGCCTTCTCGATCACCCCCACCGACGCCGGCTGGCGCGTCGGCATCCACATCGCCGCGCCGGGCATCGGCTTTGGCCGCGAATCCGCCCTCGACACCATCGCCCGCGAGCGGCTGTCCACGGTGTACATGCCGGGCAACAAGATCACGATGCTCCCCGAGGACATCGTCAGCCGCTTCACCCTCGGCGAAGGCCGCGACTGCCCGGCCCTGTCGCTCTACCTCGAGGTCAGCCGCGACCTCATCGTCACCGGCCACAGCTCGCGCATCGAGCGGGTGCCGGTGGTCGCCAACCTGCGCCACCACGACATCGAGCCAGTCTTCAACGAGACCACCCTCACCGAAGGCGGCCCCGACTTCCCCTGGAAGGCCGAGCTCACGCTGCTGTGGGAGCTCGCCACCGTGCTCGAAGCCGGCCGTGGCAAGCCCTCCGCCAACCAGAACCAGGTCGACTTCAACTTCAGCGTCGACTGGAGCCAGACCACCGCCGACGGCCCCGGCCGCATCGAGATCGGCCGGCGCTCCCGCGGCTCGCCCCTCGACAAGCTGGTGGCCGAGCTGATGATCGCCGCCAACAGCACCTGGGGCAAAGCCCTCGCCGAGGCCGGCATCCCGGCCCTGTACCGGGCCCAGACCGGCGGCAAGGTGCGCATGACCACCGCCGCGGCGCCCCACGAAGGCCTCGGCGTCGACTGCTACGCCTGGTCGAGCTCGCCGCTGCGCCGCTACGTCGACCTCGTCAACCAGTGGCAGCTGATCGCCTGGGTGAAGGGCGAGGCCCCCGCCTTCCCGCCCAAGTCGCCCGACCTGCTCGCCGCGATGCGCGACTTCGAGCTCACCTACGCCGCCTACGCCGAATTCCAGCGCGGCATGGAGCGCTACTGGTGCCTGCGCTGGCTGCGCCAGGCCGGCCATCCGGCCATGAGCGCCCGCGTGCTGCGCGAAAGCCTGGTGCGCCTCGAGGCCATCCCGCTGATCTTCAAGGTGCCCTCGATGCCCACCCTGCCGCCGGGCACCCGCGTGCAGCTGGCCATCGACAGCACCGACCTGGTGGACGTCGAGGTCCGCGCCACCTACCTCGAGACCCTGGCCGAGGCCAGCGGCGAGGCCACCGAGGAGCTCGACGAAGCCGAGCTCCTCCCTGAGGCCCTCGACGCCGCGAGCCCGCCGGACGTCACCACCGACACCGCCCCGCCGGCGGCGGCCTGACGGCCCAGCGACGCACCCCTCATGCAGGCCCCGCTCAAGCAGCCCACCGCCCAGCCAGCCCCTCCCGCCCCGTCCGGGCTGGGGGGTGGTTTCGCCTGGCCGACCTTCACCGGCGCCACGGCACGCTACGCCCTCGAATGGGGGGTTGGCCTGTCGCTGGCGCTGCATGCCCTGCTGCTGTCCATCCACTTCGTGATGCCGGACCCGGACCAGTTCAAGGGCAAGAGCAAGGGCCTGGAGGTGGTGCTGGTCAACTCACGCCACGCCCAGCGCCCCGACCAGGCAGATCTCCTCGCCCAGACCAACCTCGACGGCGGCGGCACCAACGACAAGCACAAGGCCAACCTGGCTACGCCGCTGCCGCCCCAGGAACAATCCCGGCTCGGCGACGGCCTCGTCGAGGCCCAGCGCCGCAGCGAGCAGGCCCAGGCGCCCCAGATGCAGGCCATGACGGCCAAGCGCGGCAAGACCGCCATCGCCGTCGACACCCAGCAGGTCACCCCCAGCGAAGCGCCGCGCCAGGTCTCGGGCTATGACCTGATGGACAGCGCCGCCGCAGTGGCGCGCATCGAGGCCCAGATCGACAAGGACCTCATGGACTACGCCTCGCGGCCGCGCAAGAAGTTCATCGGCGCCCGCACCCAGGAATACCGCTTCGCCCAGTACGCCGAAGACTGGCGCCAGAAGATCGAGCGCGTCGGCACCCTCAACTACCCCGAGGCCGCCCGCGGCAAGCTCTACGGCAGCCTGCTGCTGTCGGTCACCATCGGCGCCGACGGCAACGTGCATAACATCGAGATCCAGCGCTCCTCCGGCCACAAGGTGCTCGACGAGGCCGCCCGCCGCATCGTCCAGCTGGCTGCCCCCTACCCCGCCTTCCCGCCGGACATCCGCAAGGACACCGACGTGATCGAGATCACCCGTACCTGGACCTTCACCAACGCCGACATGGTCAAGACCAGCTCCCGGGACAAGGATTGATGCGCCCATGACCCGCCTGTGGCACTGGATTCGCCGCGGCCTGCTGGCGGTCGTGCTGCTGTTCCTGGCCTACCAGCTGTGGTTCCTCGGCCACGTACTGTGGTGGAAATGGGTGCCCCCCGCCGAGACCAGCTTCATGAGCCTGCGCCTCGACGAGCTCACAGGCAGCAAGCCCGACGCCGAGCTGCATTACCGCTGGGTTCCGTACGAGCAGATCTCGATCCACCTCAAGCGGGCGGTGATCGCCGCCGAGGACGACAAGTTCATCGACCACGAGGGCTTCGACTGGGAAGGCATCCAGAAGGCCATCGAGAAGAACCAGAAGAAGGGCCGCATGGTGGCCGGCGGCTCGACGATCAGCCAGCAGCTGGCCAAGAACCTGTTCCTGTCGCCCTCGCGCAGCTACTTCCGCAAGGCCGAGGAGGCCATCATCACGGTGATGATCGAAGCCCTGTGGGACAAGCGGCGCATCCTCGAGGTCTATCTCAACGTGGTCGAATGGGGCAACGGCATCTTCGGCTGCGAGGCCGCCGCCCAGCGCTACTACCGCATCCCGGCCGCCCAGCTCGCACCCGCCCAGGCCGCCCGGCTGGCGGTGATGCTGCCCAACCCGCGCAAGTACGAAAAGAGCTACGGCCCCCGCCTGGCCGCCCACGCCGCACGCATCCAGGGCCGCATGCAGTACTCCGAAGTGCCGTAGAAGATTTAGGCCCCCCCGGCGGCGCCGCTACGCGCCGACACCGACCAAAAGGGCTACACGGAAGCCTGGCGCTTCCTGGCACCCCCGAAACGGCCGGGCTGCGTCTTCGAGGTGCGGGTTCGCTCTTCAGAGCCTCGCCGCGCCGGGATTCCGCCGCATCGGCCCCTGCCCGAAAAATGGGCAATGGAGTAGAATGGCGCGCTTTTCCCCCGCCGTACAAGCCGATGCAATTCGCCGGATTCACCTTGCGAAACAATCTGTTCGTCGCGCCCATGGCCGGCGTGACCGACCGCCCCTTCCGCCAGCTCTGCAAGAAGATGGGCGCCGGGCTCGCCGTCTCCGAGATGGTCACCTCCAACTCGCTGCTCTACGGCAGCGCCAAGACCCAGCGGCGCGCCAACCACGACGGCGAGGTTGATCCGATCTCCGTGCAGATCGCCGGCGCCGACCCGGCCATGATGGCCGAAGCCGCCCGCCACAACATCGACCGTGGCGCCCAGATCATCGACATCAACATGGGCTGCCCGGCCAAGAAGGTCTGCAACGTGATGGCCGGTTCCGCGCTGATGCAAGACGAGCCGCTGGTCGCCCGCATCCTCGAGGCCGTCGTTGGCGCCGCCGGCAACACGCCGGTCACGCTCAAGTTCCGCACCGGCTGGAACAAGGCCAACAAGAACGCCGCCATCATCGCCCGCATCGCCGAAGAGTCCGGCATCCAGCTGATCGCCATCCACGGCCGCACCCGCGCCTGCATGTACACCGGCGACGCCGAATACGACACCATCGCCGACGTAAAGAGCCGCGTGCGCATCCCGCTGATCGCAAACGGCGACATCACCACGCCGCAAAAGGCCAAGTTCGTGCTCGACTACACCGGCGCCGACGGCGTGATGGTCGGCCGCGCGGCCCAGGGCCGGCCGTGGATCTTCCGCGAGATCGACCACTTCCTCAAGACCGGCACCGAGCTCCCGCCGCCGCTGGTCTCCGAGATCCTGCAGGTGTGCCGCGACCACCTCGCCGACCTCTACGCCTTCTACGGCGAAGACACCGGCGTCAAGATCGCCCGCAAGCACATCAGCTGGTACACCAAGGGCCTCGTCGGCTCGGCCCAGTTCCGCAAGACCATGAACACCCTGCCCACCGTCCAGGCCCAGCTGGCCGCCGTCGACGAATTCTTCGGCAACCTGGCCGACCGGGACAGCCGCCTGGTCTATGCCGAACCCGAAGAATTCCCCCAGGAGCTTGCAGCATGAGCAGCACCAGCAATGACATCGCCGACTCGGTCTGCCGTGCCCTCGACACCTATTTCCGCGACCTCGACGGCGAGAAGCCGAACGCCCTTTACGCGATGGTGATCAAGAACGTCGAGAAGCCGATGCTCGAATTCGTCCTCAAGCAGGCCGGCGGCAACCAGACCCTCTGCGCAGAGATGCTCGGCATCAACCGCAACACCCTGCGCCGCAAGCTGTCCGAACACGAACTGCTTTGATCCTTTTCCCGTAATTTCAGCGCCGCCCAGCCGCGGCCTCTCAGAGAAGCCCCATGAAAGTCACCCAAGCCCTGCTCAGCGTCTCCGACAAGACCGGCGTCGTCGAATTCGCCCGCGAACTGTCTGCCCTCGGCGTCAATCTGCTGTCCACCGGCGGCACCGCCAAGTCGCTCCGCGACGCCGGCCTGCCGGTCACCGACGTGTCCGACTACACCGGCTTCCCCGAGATGCTCGACGGCCGCGTGAAAACCCTGCACCCCAAGGTGCACGGCGGCATCCTCGCCCGCCGCGACCTGCCCGAGCACCTGGCCAAGCTCGACGAGCACGCCATTCCGCGCATCGACCTCGTGGTGGTCAACCTCTACCCCTTCCAGGCCACCGTCGCCAAACCCGACTGCAGCCTCGAGGACGCCATCGAAAACATCGACATCGGCGGCCCGACCATGGTCCGCGCGGCGGCCAAGAACCACGGCAACGAAATGGGCGGCGTCGGCATCGTGACCGACCCGGCCGACTACGCCGGCATCATCGCCGAACTCAAGGCCAACGGCGGCGCGCTCAGCTACAAGACCCGCTTCGACCTCGCCCGCAGCGCCTTCACCCACACTGCCCGCTACGACGCGGCGATCTCCAACCACCTCACCGCGCTGGCCGACGACGGCAGCAAGATGGCCTACCCGGAGCGCTTCCAGCTGGCCTTCGACAAGGTGCAGGACCTCCGCTACGGCGAGAACCCCCACCAGTCCGCCGCCTTCTACCGCGAATCCAGCGCCCCCGCCGGCGCCATCGCCGCCTACACCCAGGTGCAGGGCAAGGAGCTGTCGTACAACAACATCGCCGACTCCGACGCGGCGTGGGAATGCGTGAAGGCCTTCGACGGCGTGGCGTGCGTGATCGTCAAGCACGCCAACCCCTGCGGCGTGGCCGTGGCCGCCAGCCCCCTCGAAGCCTATAAAAAGGCCTTCTCCACCGACCCCACCTCGGCCTTCGGCGGCATCATCGCCTTCAACACCACCGTCGACCGCGCCGCCGCCGAAGCCGTCAGCGCCCAGTTCCTCGAGGTGCTGATCGCCCCCGCCTACACCGACGAAGCCCTCGAGCTCCTCAAGGCCAAGCAGAACGTCCGCGTCCTGATCGTTCCGCTGGGCACCGTCAAGCAGCCCGACTACAAGCGCGTCGGCGGCGGCCTGCTGGTGCAGAGCGCCGACTTCGCCCCGATCACCGCGGCCGACCTCAAGGTCGTCACCCAGCGCGCGCCCACCGACAAGGAGCTCTCCGACCTCCTGTTCGCCTGGCGCGTCGCCAAGTACGTCAAGTCCAACGCCATCGTGTATTGCAAGGACGGCATGACCATCGGCGTCGGCGCAGGCCAGATGAGCCGCGTGGATTCTGCCCGCATCGCCAAGATCAAGGCCGAGAACGCCGGCCTCGTGATCCCCGGCTGCGTGGTGGCCTCGGACGCCTTCTTCCCGTTCCGTGACGGCCTCGACGTGCTGGCCCAGGCCGGCGCCACCGCCGTCATCCAGCCAGGTGGCTCGATGCGCGACGCCGAAGTCATCGCCGCCGCCGACGAGCAGGGCATCGCCATGGTCCTCACCGGCTTCCGCCACTTCCGTCACTGATCACGACCCATCCATGAAGATCCTCGTCATCGGCTCCGGCGGCCGCGAACACGCCCTGGCCTGGAAGCTCTCCCGCTCGCCCCGTGTCCACAAGGTTTTCGTCGCGCCGGGCAACCCCGGCACCGCCCGTGAGCCGGGCGTCGAGAACGTGGCCATCAGCGCCATCCCGGCGCTGATCGACTTCGTGCGGGCCGAGCAGATCGCCCTCACCGTGGTGGGCCCCGAGGCGCCGCTGGCCGCCGGCGTCGTGGATGCCTTCCGCGCCGCCGGGCTGCCGATCTTCGGGCCGACCCGGCTCGCCGCCCAGCTCGAAAGCTCCAAGGACTTCGCCAAACAGTTCCTGCTGCGCCACAAGATCCCGACGGCGAAGTACCAGACCTTCTCCGACCCCGCCGCAGCCCACGCTTATGTTGACGCCGAGGGCGCGCCGATCGTCATCAAGGCCGACGGCCTCGCCGCCGGCAAGGGCGTGGTGGTGGCAATGAGCCTGGCCGAAGCCCACGAGGCCATCGACGCCATGCTCACCCACAACACCCTGGGCGTGCAGTACGACGAGCGCGGCCCGCGGGTCGTGATCGAGGAGTTCATGGACGGCGAGGAAGCCAGCTTCATCGTGATGGCCGACGGCCGCCACGCGCTGCCGCTGGCCACCTCGCAAGACCACAAGCGCCTGCGTGACGCCGACCAGGGCCCCAACACCGGCGGCATGGGCGCGTACTCGCCGGCCCCGGTGGTCACGCCCGAAGTGCACGCCCGCGCGATGCGCGAGATCATCATGCCGACCCTCGTCGGCATGGCCGCCGAAGGCCTGCCCTACACCGGCTTCCTGTACGCCGGCCTGATGATCGACGCCAAGGGCGCGCCCCGCGTGGTCGAGTTCAACTGCCGCATGGGCGACCCCGAAACCCAGCCGATCATGATGCGGCTCAAGTCCGACCTCGTCGACCTCGTCGAAGCCGCCGTCGCCGGCAAGCTCGACAAGGTCGAGGCCGAATGGGACCGCCGCTTCGCCCTCGGCGTGGTGATGGCCGCCGCCGGCTACCCCGACAGCCCGCGCAAGGGCGACGCCATCCACGGCCTGCCCGCCACCTCGGCTGAAGACGCCCACGTCTTCCACGCCGGTACCACCGAAGAGGGCGGCGAGATCCGCACCAGCGGCGGCCGCGTGCTGTGCGTCACGGCCCTCGGCGACAACGTGAGGAGCGCCCAGAAGCGCGCCTACGAGCAGGTGGACCAGATCCACTTCGACGGCATGCAGTGCCGCCGTGACATCGGCTACCGGGCCGTCGGCCGCAAGGGCTAACCCCATGCCGCACCTGCGCATCGAGTACAGCACCAACATCGCCGGCCGCTTCGACCCGGCGCTGCTGGTGCAGGTCACCGCCGACGTGCTGGTGGCCAGCGGCGTGTTCAGCCCGCCCGATGCCATCAAGGTGCGGCTGATCCCGGTCGAGCACTTCCGGGTCGGCAGCGGCGCCGACCACGGCTTCATCCACGCCGGGCTGGCGCTCCTGTCCGGCCGCGACGGCGACACCAGGCAGAGCCTCACCGTTGCGCTGGTCGACGCCATCGCCCCCCTCGTCGGGCCCGGCCCCCAGGTCGTGCAGATCACCTCCGAGGCCCGCGACATGGACCGCGACACCTACTCGAAGCGCGTCCTCCCCGGCGCCTGACCTACCCCTGTGCCGGCCCGCAGCCGGCGCGTTTTCATCCCCGGAGCCTCCCCATGCCTGACCGCGCCGCCGTCAAAGCCTACCTCCTCGACCTCCAGGCGCGCATCGTAGCCCGCCTCGAAGCCTTCGACGGCAAGCCCTTCCGCACCGACAGCTGGACGCGCCCGGCCGGTGGCGGCGGCCTCACCCGGCTGATCGAGGAGGGCAACTTCTTCGAGCGCGGCGGCTGCAACTTCTCCCACGTGATGGGCGAAGGCCTGCCCCCCTCCGCCACCGCCGCCCGGCCCGAACTTGCCGGCCGCAGCTACGAGGCGATGGGCGTCTCGCTGGTCCTCCACCCGCGCAACCCCTACTGCCCCACGGTGCACATGAACGTGCGCTTCTTCATCGCCTCGGCGCCGGGCAAGGACGACGTGTGGTGGTTCGGCGGCGGCATGGACCTCACGCCCTACTACCCCTTCGAAGAAGACGTCCGCCACTTCCACGCCACCTGCAAGGCCGCCGTGCTGCCCTGGGGCGAGGCCGAGTACCAGCGCCTCAAGGACTGGTGCGACCGCTATTTCTTCCTCAAGCACCGCAATGAGCCCCGTGGCGTCGGCGGCCTGTTCTTCGACGACCACGGCGCCGACGGCCAGGTGGATTTCGACACCGCCTTCGCGATGACCCGCAGCGTCGGCGACGCCTTCCTGCCGGCCTACCTGCCCATCATCGAACGCCGCCAGGGCACCGCCTACGGCGAGCGGGAGCGCGACTTCCAGGCCTACCGCCGCGGCCGCTACGTCGAGTTCAACCTGGTCTTCGACCGGGGCACGCTGTTCGGCCTGCAGTCGGGCGGCCGCACCGAATCCATCCTGATGTCGATGCCGCCCATCGTCAAATGGCGCTACGACTGGCAGCCCGAGCCGGGCAGCCCCGAAGAGCTGCTTTACACCGACTACCTGGTGCACCGGGACTGGGCCTGACGCCCCCGGCGCAGGCCTCTCCACGCGGTGAGCCTGCACCTCACCCGGCCCGCCGATGAACGCCCGCTTGTTGCGCGTCCTCCACCTCACCCACCGCTGGCTCGGCACCGCCAGCGGGGTGCTGATCCTGGCCTGGTTCGTTTCCGGCCTGGTGATGCTCTACGTGCCCTTTCCCAAGCTCGACACCGACGAGCGCGTGAGCCGGCAAGCCGCGTTGCAGCCCGACGCCCTCGCCGTGAGCCCGGCCCAGGCCGCCGCGGCCTGCCCGGGCAAGCTCCGCGGCGCACGGCTGGCGATGGCTGCGGGGCGCCCCGTTTACCATTTCAGCGGCGCGGACGCCGCCTGCAGCGCGTGGGCCGACACCGGCGAGGCGGTCATCGTGACGCCAGAACTGGCCCTGGCCAGCGCCCAGGCTTTCATGCCAGGCGCGAAGCTGGGCACGATCGAGCCCACCCTGCGCGACCAATGGACGATCTACAGCACCTACCGGCCCCACCGGCCGCTGTTGCGCATCCCCGTCGACGACGCCGCCGGCAGCGTGGTCTACGTCTCGTCCCGCAGCGGCGAGGTGGTGGCCCGTACCACCCGCTTCGAGCGCGGCTGGAGCTGGCTCGGCACCGTGCCCCACTGGCTCTACTTCACACCCCTGCGCGGCGACGACACCACCCTGTGGCGCCAGCTGGTGCTGTGGCTGCCGCCCCTGGCCCTGCTCACGGTGGGCGCCGGCCTGGCCCTCGGCCTCCAGCGCCTGCGCCTGCGGCACCGCTATCCGCGGGGGCAGATCACGCCCTACCGGGGCTGGAAGCGCTGGCACCACCTGCTCGGCCTCGGCGTCGGCAGCCTGACCTTCACCTGGCTGCTGTCCGGCTGGCTGTCGAACCATCCCTTCGGACTGCTGGAATTCAGCGGACTGCCGAAGGGTGCCGCCCAGCGCCTGGCAGGCATCGCCTTCAGCCCCCCCGAAAACCTGACCTTGCTGAAGCGCCAGCTCGCCGCCGCCCCCGGCGGGCGCGAGGCCGAGTGGTACCGCTTCGGCGGCCGGCATTACCTCGAGGTACGCAGCCCGGACGGCAGCCAACGCCTCGACGACCAGGCCCGCCTGGCGCCGCCCATCCCGCCCGAAACCCTCGCCAGCATGATCGCGGCGATCGAAGGCCAGCCGGTGGCGCAGGCCGAGCTGATCCACGAGGCCGACCTCTACCACTACGGCCGGCGCAACCCCGTGGTGCTGCCGGCCGTGCGCATCCGCCTCGCCGACCCGGAGGAAACCACCTGGTATCTCGACCCCGCCAGCGGCCGCGTGCTGGGCCGGGTGGACGCCGCCAACCGCCTCCACCGCTGGGTCTTCAACGGCCTGCACCGGCTGGACTTCCCGCCCCTCGGCGCGCTGCCGGCCCTGCGCGAGGGCCTCATCACCGTGCTGTGCCTGCTCGGCGCAGCGCTTGCCACCAGCGGCTGCGTGATGGGTGTGCGGCGGCTGCGGCGCAGGCGCCCCTCTCAAGGAAACGCCAGGCCAGACCAGGTTTGATTGCTCTCCACGGGGGGCGGGTTGGGCGAAGCCCGGCCGAGGGGCGCTCAGTAGCCGACCCGCAGCGACACCCGCAGGCTGCGCAGTTCGGCCGGATGGGTGTGGATGCCCTCCACCGGCCGCGCCTCGCCCCGAAGTTGGGAGGCGTAGTAGTAGTCGATGTCACTCACCCGGCGGTCGAACAGGTTGAGCACCTCGACGCTAAGGCTGCTCCCGGAGCCCAGCCGGTAGCCGAGCCGGGCATTGACCAGCATGGACGCCCGCGAGCGGACCGTGTTGTCCTCGACCAGCGCCCGTGGGCCGAAATAGCGCAGGCGCAGCCCGGCCGTCCAGCGGGCGTGGCTGTCATAGGTGGCGCCGGCCGAGAAGCTCTTCTCCAGCGCGCCGGGGACATGCCTGCCACCGGCCAGGGCTGGCGCGGCGCCGGTGTAGCGGGCGCGGGACAGGGCGAGGTCGGCGTCGACGATGAGCGCAGGCGTCGGCGTCCAGTAGTTGGCCCATTCGATGCCGCTGCGGCGGCTCGGAAAGCTCGGCTCGGTGCTCCCCGCGTCGCCCACGAAAACCAGCTCGGAGCCCAGATCCAGCCGCCACAGGGCCAGCGCGCTGTGCAGGCCGGGCACGATCGCGCTGCGCACGCCGAGTTCGTAGCCCCTTGCCCGCACCAGTGGCGTGACCGGGCGCACCGGGCTGAGGTAGCCCGGGTCGCGGGGGTCGGGATTGAGCCGGGTGGTCGTACCACGGGCGTCATTGCTGTGAAAGCCGAAGCCCAGGTTGGCGTAATACTCGGTCTTCGCCCACGGCCCGAGGATCAGCGCCAGCTTGGGGCTCGTGATGTGGTCCTGCGCCTTGCCCGAGTTCTGCGCCAAGCTGCTGTCCACGTCGAAGTGGTAGTGATCACTGCGCAGACCGACGATGCTGCGAAGCTTGTCGTGCCACTGGACCTGCGCCTCGCCGAACAAGCCGATGCTCGACTGCGCGACCTTGTCGTTACGGATCGCCAGGTAATCCTGGCGCGCCGACGACAGGCCCAGCGCGACCCTGTCGATACTGTCGTGGCGCACCTGCACACCGAGCGTGAAGTCTGCAGGCCGCCCCGCCAACGCGCCAAACCCGCTGTGGGCCACATCGAGGCCATACACCTTGCGCCGGTCGGCCTGGTGGAACTGGTCGCCCCGCTGGCAGCTGCCCGTCAGGGCCATGTCATTGAGGCAGAAGCTGAAATCCGACCACAGATCCAGGCTGTAGTCGATCGCGTAGGCATTGAGGCGGGTCCAGCCCCGGGCATCACGCCCGGACCATTCGCCCGACAGGCTGCTGCGGCGCGTGTGCCCGCCGTCGGTGGCGTTGAGGTTGCCGAAGCGGCCGATCTGGCCGGCATCGATGGCCCGCTGGGGCACCTGGTCGGTGGCATTCCAGCGCGCGCGGTAGGCCATCGCCGCCACCGACCAGCCATTGTCCCGCGAGCCCTGGCTGAGGCGCAGCAGCCCGTTGAGCCGGGCAAGGTTTTCGGGGAGCGCCCAGGGGCCGTCGTTGGCGGTCCACTCCAGCGCGTACAGCAGGTTTCTGCCGTCGAGGTCGGGCGAACCTGCCAGCAGCCCGCGCCGGTAGCCTCGCTCGCCCAGCGTCACCTGGGCGAAGGGTGCTTCCAGCTTGCGGAAGTAATCGATGGTGGCCGAGCCGGCGGCGGCGAAATCCCCCACGTCGGCGGCGTAGGGGCCCTTTCGGTACTGCATCCGCTCGACCAGCTCCGGGATCAGAAACTGCAGGTCCGAATAGCCCTGCCCGTGGGCGTGGGTCGGCAGATTGACCGGCATCCCCAGCACCCGGGTGGAAAAGTCGGTGCCGTGGTCCAGGTTGAAGCCGCGCAGGTAGTACTGGTTGGCCTTGCCGTCACCGCTGTGCTGGGACACGATCAGGCCGGGGATCAGCTCCAGCACCTCGGCGGGCCGCAGCAGCGGGCGGTGCTCGAGCTGGCGGGCACTGACCGTGCCTTCCGTCGCCGCCCCAGCCAGGCCGATCAGGCCCTCCTCGGAGCCGCCACCGACCACGACGGTTTCGAGGGTCGGGATGCCTCCCGCCAGCGCCCAGCCGGGCGTCAGGCAACCAGCGAGCGCGAGAACCACAAAAACCCGGGCACCGAGCCCCGCGCCGCACAGCAGCGAGCCGCCGATACGGAGCGCGCTTGACCCCAGGGCAGAGACAGACATGTCGGCAAGACTTGTATGATCAAATTACTTTTCATCATACAGCGCTTCAGGACAGATCGAGCCTACCGGTGCCCAAAACACGAACGCCCGGGCTCCAGGGGAGCACCGGGCGTTCGTCGCACGCGCCAGGGCGTGCTATTCAGGCGGGCAGATTAGATTTTGCCGACCAGATCCAGCGAGGGCTTCAGGGTCTCGGCGCCTTCGGTCCACTTGGCCGGGCACACTTCGCCCGGGTGGGAGGCGACGTACTGGGCAGCCTTGACCTTGCGCAGCAGCTCGGAAGCGTCACGGCCGATGCCCAGATCGTGGATCTCGGCAACCTTGATCTGGCCTTCGGGGTTCACCACGAAGGTGCCACGCAGCGCCAGGCCGGCTTCTTCGATCATCACGTCGAAACCACGGGTGATGGCGCCGGTCGGGTCGCCGATCATCGGGTAGGTGATCTTCTTGATCGTTTCGGAGGCGTCGGCCCAGGCCTTGTGGGTGAAGTGGGTGTCGGTGGAGACGGAGTAAACCTCGACGCCCAGCTTTTGGAATTCGGGGTACAGATCGGCCATGTCGCCGAGCTCGGTCGGGCAGACGAAGGTGAAGTCAGCCGGGTAGAAGAAGAACACGGACCACTTGCCCTTGACATCGGCTTCGGTGAGTTCGACGAACTTGCCGTTGTGGAAGGCGGAGGCTTTGAACGGTTTGATTTCAGTATTGATCAGGGACATAGCGTTTCCTTCACTGGTTGGGTTGTGGAGCTGACATCATAGGCCGGGCCATCGTATCGTTCAAATTGATTAATAGAATGGTCCGGATTGCTAAAAACTATCACCTACCCTGCCTCGACCGGGGCAGGATGGGCGCCCGATCGAATCATATATTTTATTCCGCCCGCGTGAAGGATGGAAGACCGGCGCCCCGGCCGGCTCAGCCGCGAGCCTGCTCGGCCGCGGCCCGGTAATGCCGGTTGGCGGCGTCGGTGCGATCCATGCGCTCGGCCAGATGGGCCAGCTCCACGTGGGCTTCCCAGCTCGGCGCGATGGCCAGCGATGCCTCGAGGTAGCTCTCGGCCTTGCCCCACAGCTGAGACTGCACGCACAGCCGGCCGAGGCTCAGCAGGAGCTGCGGGTCGCGGGGCTGGCGCTTCAGCCAGTCTTCGGCGCAGGCCAGGCGGGCCCGCACGTCGCCGCCCTCGCAGCGGCCGTACAGCCCGGCCAGCCGCGAATCCCAGGCGTGGGCGAGTTGCGTCTCGATGGCCTGCTGGGCCGCGCCGGTGTCGCCGGCGGCGATCAGGGCGCTGGCCAGGTCGGCGACCAGCCGGGCGTCCCGCTGCTCATCCCGGGGCAGGGCCTGCCAGTAGGCAGTCAGGGCCTGGGCATCGCCGGCACGCTGGCGCAGGCCCTCCTGGTGGGCACGGCGCTTGACCGGCTCGGCGAGCTCGGCCGACAAGGCCTTGACCTTCACCAGCTGGCGCACCAGCCGCACCGCCTCGCCCCAGTTGGCGGTGGCCTGGGCGGTGCGCAGGGCGAGACGCAGGGCCGCGATGTGACGCTGCCCGCCGGCCTGGAGCTCGGCAATGCGCTCGCTGGCCTCGTCGAAACGGCGGCCCTCGACGGCCAGCTTGGCCTCGGTCATCAGGCGCGCCACGCGGGTCTCGCCGTCATGCTCGGCAGCCTTGCCGAGCCAGTAACGATAGCGCTCGTCATCACGCAGGGATTCTGCGGCCTGGGCCGCCAGCAGGGCAGCGAGGCCGGGTGATTCGTTGGCCTCATAGGCCGCAGTGGCCTGCTTGAGAGCCTGACCGAAACGCCCTTCGATGCGCAGGCGCACCGCGTCGTAGATGGCCTGCGAGGCCCGCTCGCGGCTCTTGCGGGCGCGAAACTGTTGCACCGCCCGCGGCAGCGCCATCGTGCGGGCGACCAGCCGCGACAGCGAATAGGCCGCCGCAAAGGCGCCCACCAGCAGCAGGATGAGGAGGTTGAGGGAAATCTGGATGCGGTAGGGCGGCCACACCAGCAGGGCGTAGCCCTCGTTGTAGCGGCCGGCCACCGCCAGACCGGCGGCCAGTGCGAAGAGCCCGATCAACCACAGCAAACCACGCATGAGCGACCTCAGTTCTTCTTCGCCGGAGCGGGGTTGGCGGCGGGAGCCGGAGCGGCCGGGGCCACGTCGGCGCGCTGTTCGGGCTTGGCCTGCAGGGCGTGCAGGGCGACCTGGCTGGACTGCAGCGTCGGCAGCTCGACGCCCACCGGCACCGCCTGCAGCTCGGCGAGGTCGGCCTTGGCGGCCGCGGCGGCGGCGTTGCTGAGGTCGAAATAGCGCTCCAGCCATTCGCGGCTGATCCGCACGTCCTCGCGGAAGGTGTTGCCGTCGCGGGACAGCAGCGCCAGGCGGGCGTTCATGAGGCGCAGCTTGAGGTTTTCGCGCAGGAACACCGCGTTGCTCGGCGCCAGCAGCGCCGGGTCGGGGCGGTCCATGCGCTCGATGCGCAGGAGCTGGCTGAACTCGGCCCAGAAATCCGCCCACAGGCTCTTGAGCCACGATGGCGCGGCCTCGTCGGGCTTGACGCTGGCGGCGCGGGGCTTGGCCTCGAAGGCCAGCGGCAGGCGGTCGAGCCGGCCGATGAGGGTTTCGAGCTTGAGGGCGATGCCGGAAGAATCAACCTGGGGCAGCGCCTTGAGGGTGTCGAGGTCGGCGGCGATGGCCTTGCGCAGGGGCAGCCACTGGGGCCGGTCGACCGAGCCGAGGCGGGCGTCGGCGGCCTGCAGCGCGAACAGCGCGGCGTGCACGTTGCCGGCGAGCTGGAGCTGCTGGGCGGCGATGGCGACGGCCTGTTCGACCTCGGCCAGCACCCGGTCGTCCCGGCTGCGGGAGAACTCCTGGTACATGGCCTCGAGGGCGACCTGCTGGCCCTGGGATTCGGACAGCTTGGCGTCGAGGGCGCCGACCTTGCCCTGGAGGTCCTGGAGGTTTTCCTGGGCCTGCCGGGCGAGGGCGCGGGCCTCTTTGGCGGCGGTGTCACCGTCGGTGAGGCGGCGGGCCAGGTCTTCCTGGAGGTCGGCCAGGCGGCTGCGGGTCTCGACCCACTGCCAGCCCAGCAGGGCCAGCGCCACGGCGGCGATGATGACGGACGGACGACGCCAGGCAGACGGGCGCGGCTGCACCGGGCTGGCGGACTCGACGGGCGGGAGGCTGGGGATATCGCTCATGAGCAGGAGTTTAACCCGGATAGGCGCTGGGCTTGCCAGCGGCGAAGTGGGCGGCGAGGCCCTCGATGAGGCCCGTATCGCCGGGGCCGGTGAGCACCACCTGGGCAAAACCGCCCTCCCCGGCCGCCGCCGCGATGCGCGGGTGGGGCGCGAAGACCGGCACCGCCTTGAGCACCTCGGCCCCGGGCAGGGCGAGCAGGTGGGCCACGCCTTCGCTGCTGGTCAACGTGAGGGCGTCGAGGCGGCCAGTGCGGGCACGGTCGACGAGAATCGCCGGGTCGTCGGCGGGGCCGCCACGGTGGTAACAGCAGAGGTATTCGACCCGGGCGCCGCGGGCGGCGAGGGTGTCGCCGAGCAGATCACGGCCGCCGTCACCGCGCAGCACGAGCACCCGCCGGCCGGCCACCGCGTCGGCCTGGAAGGCCGGCAGGGCCAGCACCGCTTCGCTGTCGAAGCCGATCGAAGGGGCGATGACGCGGGTGAATCCCCGCTCGGCCAGCGCCGCCTCGCTGCCCTTGCCGACGGTCGCCACCTGCACGCCAGCGGGCCACGGGGCGACCGGCAGCATCGCATCCAGCGCCAAGCGGACGGCGTTGGGGCTGACGAAGAAGGCCAGCGAAAAATCGGCCAGCCGCCGGGCCATCGCCTGCAGCGGGGCCGGGTCGGCCACCGGGGCGATGGTGAGGAGCGGAAAGCACAGGGCCTCGGCGCCCAGGGCCGTGACGGCCGCGCACAGGCTGTCGGCCTGCCCGGCCGGGCGGGTGACGACGATGGTTCGCCCGGCGAGGGGCTGGCCGCCCATGACCTACAGGCTGGCGAGGATCTCGTCGGCGCCGTCGGCGCGCAGCATCTCGGCCAGCGCGAGGCCGAGGGCCTCCGGCTGGTCGATGGGGCCGCGGCGCTCGGCGCGGGCGATGCGGGAGCCGTCGGGCAGCGCCACGAAGCCACGCAGCCACAGCTCGCCGCCCTGCACCTCGGCATAGGCGCCCAGCGGCACTTCGCAACTGCCGGCCAGCGCGCGGGAGGTGGCGCGCTCGGCGCGCACGCAGGCGGCGGAGGCCGGGTCGGCGAGCGGGGCGATCCAGGCGGCGACCTCGGGCCGGTCGGACAGCGCCTCGATGCCCAGCGCGCCCTGGCCGGCGGCCGGCAGCGAGACCTCGGAGGGCAGCGTGCTGCGGATACGGCTGGCGAGCCCGAGGCGGG
>NZ_BJNV01000049.1 GCF_006539865.1 Zoogloea ramigera | reverse complement strand
GGGCGCCGCGGGTGTCGCCGCCACGCCCGGGGCCGGCTTGGGCTGGGCTGCGGGAGGCGTTGCGGCAGAGGCGGTGACCGAGGCCGCCGCGGGCTTCACGGCCGCCGGGGGCGAGACGGGCTTGGGCGCCGCGACGGGCGCCTGGGCGAACAGGGCCGGCGCAGCCAGCGCCAGGCCAATGGCGACACCGAGGGTGCGCAGGGTGAATTCTTGTTTCATGGAACCGGGCTCCGGACAACGGCAGGGCCACCGGGGCAGCAGCACCGGCAGCGGACCCGGCGAGCATAGCATCCAGGCGGCCGGGCGGCTGTGACGGGCTTGGGGGCGGGGCGCTGCGGCGGGCCTCAGCCCATCACCGTCACCACCACCCGCCGGGCGTGGCTGGCTGTGCGGTGCTCCCACAGAAAGACCCCCTGCCAGGTGCCCAGCAGCAGGCGCCCGTCGCCCACCGGGATCGTCAGGCTGGCCCCCGACAGCACGCTGCGGGCGTGGGCCGCCATGTCGTCGTCGCCCTCCAGGTCGTGCCGGTAGGCCGGGTCACCGTCCGGCGCAAGGCGGGCGAAGAGCGTCTCCAGGTCCCGCCGCACGTCCGGGTCGGCGTTCTCGGTGATCAGCAGCGAGCAGCTGGTGTGCTGCACGAAGACATGGGCCAGCCCGCAGCGAACCCCCGAGGCGCGTACGGCAGCGGCCACGTCGGCGGTGATGTCGAGGGTGGCGCGGGGGCGGGTGGTGAAGGTGAGGTGGGTTTGGTGGGGCATGGCGGCGGTGCTCGGAATGGGTAGGCGATTATGCTGCGTGGGGCAGGGGCGTGAAATGCCTGGTGGAAGTGGGGTTACACTTTGGGCATTCAACGAGGGGGCGACATGGACGCAGGCGATCTTCCGGGCAGCGTGGCTGAGGGCGGCGGTGGGTCTGTGCTGCAGGCCATGCTGCGCGACTACCTTGTCGAGAACGAGGCGGTGCTGTTTCGGGATGGCGCCGCCTTGAGCGAAAGCCTTCCGATAGCAGGGTTGCCGGACCCGCTTACGATAGGGGCGGTGCTGGGGCTGACCCGCGAGAAAGATATCGACGTCTGTGCCGCGCATCTGGCGTGCATGGCGAGCGCTTTTGAGGACATGCCTGCCATATCGGGCACCTCGGATCAGGTAGTTGATAAGGTGCGCCAGGCATCGTTACGCCTGATGATGGCGCTTTCGGAGTGCTATGTGAGGGCCGTCGAGGCTGAGCGCCGGTACGTAGCCCTCCGGCATGAGCCCGTATGGCCGCAGGACGGACTACTTTCCTGTGTGCTTGCTGCCGCCCGGCTGGGGTTCGGCCTGAGCTTAAAGGCTGGCTCGCGTGACCCGCTGAATGTCGTCGACGCCAATCCTCCCGCGAGCGAATTCAACCGTCCTGGCGAAACCGGCTACGGGCTGGTTCATGCCGAAGCACTGGTTGCTCTGCGGCGCTTGAGTAGCACTGACGCGACTCCGACTCCGACTCCGGCGGCTGTGGGCCCGATTGGCGATGCCTACTTCAATGCCCGGCGTGGTCTTCTTCAAGCCAAGATCCGCAAAATGCTGGGGGTAGACCCGGTGCTGCGCGTCGAAGCTGAAAACGAGTACGAGAAAGACGATAAGCGCAAGGCTTTGCAAGACTATCTGGCGTCGTTTGCATTGCCTACGTTCTTCCGGGCGGGATGCGACGTTGAGATACCAGATTGGGCGGAGCGGGTGCTTGGGGAACTCTCAGAGGCTTTCAACGCGGCCTTCGCCGCATCAAGCAACCGGGAACAGGAGACCAAGAAGACCGGTGAGCAATACAAAGACGGGGTTGAGGGTGGCACCACATTGGTATTTAACGCGCCGGTGGGCAACGTCTCTACCGGTAACAACACCAAACAAGCCGGGGGTGACATGCACAATCAGGGAACAGGAGAGCAAGGAAATGGGTAATCAATACAAAAACGGGCTTGAGGGCCGGACTACGAACCTGCATTTTCACGCGCCAGTGGCCAACGTCTCCACGGGTGATCACGCCCAGCAGGCCGCCCGCGACATCATCAACCACGCTCCCGCCACCTGGCAGGCCGTCGGTGTCTCCTTCGAGGCCCTGCGCGCGGCCATCGTGGCGCTGCCCGATGCCACACCCCAGAAGAAGCAGCTGCTGGCCGACCTCGAGGATGTCCACGAGGTGGTGAAGACCGGGAAGCCCGACGACGGCCAGGCGAAGCTCGTCAAGCGCTGCCTCGACGGCCTCAAGCAGGGCGCCGAGGCGGTGGAGAACGGCAGCACCATCGTCGAAAAACTTGCCCCCGCGGCGATGGCTCTGGCCGCAGCCTGGCCGGGCATCGTGAGCTGGATCTCCTGAAAGCCACCCCATGACCTCCGCCCCTTCCCCGCAGCCCGCCCTGGCCCGCCTCGCCGAGCTTCGCGCCGGCCAGGTCTGCCGCCTGCCTGCCACCGACGCCTGCGCTGAAGCCTGGCACCAGTGGTCCCAGCCCGAGATCGACGCCCTGCGCCTCGCCTACGCCGCCGGCCGGCCCCTGCTGGTGCAGGGTGAGCCGGGCACCGGCAAGACCCAGCTGGCCCGCGCCGCCGCCGAGTGGCTCGGCTGGCGCCTGCACGCCGAGACCATCCACCCCCGCTTCGAGCCCCACGAGCTGCGTTACCGTTTCGACGCAGTGCGGCGCCTCGCCGATGCCCAGGCCGGCGCAAAGCGGCTCGACCGGCATCGCTACTGGCGGCCGGGTGTGTTGTGGCGGGCCTTCGGCTGGGAGTCGGCGCAGCCCTTCATGCCCGTCGCCGAACGCGGTCGCAAGCCCGCCGGCCACGTCGTGTTGATCGACGAGATCGACAAGGCCGACAGCGACCTGCCCAACAGCCTGCTCGACGTCCTCGCCCAGCGCAGCTTTCAGGTCGAGCCGGTTACCGAGCCCATCGGCGGGCCGGCGGTGCGGGCCCCGCTGATCATCATCACCACCAACGAAGAGCGCGATCTGCCCGCAGCCTTCCGGCGCCGCTGCATCGTCCTCAGCCTGGCGGCCGGCGACGATTACGCCGCCTGGCTGGTTGAGCGTGGCCAGGCCCACTTCGGCCGGCAGCTGCATGAAGCGGGCCGAGAGCTGGCGCTGATCGACGAAACCATCCTCCGCGCCGCCGCCGACCAGCTGGTCACCGACCGCCGGGCCGTCGAGAGCCTCAACCGCCCCAAGCCCGGCCTTGCCGAATATCTGGACCTGCTCTACGCCCTCGAGGCCCTCTTCGAGCACGAGACCGATGCCGCCGTGCGCACAGCGCAGCAGAAAGCCTGGCTCACCCGCCTGTCGGCTTACGGCTACCTCAAGCACCAGGTGAGCGACACCACCAGCCCGGCCCACCAGCCCAGCCAGGCCCGGCAGCGCATGGGCGCCACCGACGCGCCGCTGGTGGGCTGAATGGCCAGCCTGCCCCACTCCGGCCGGGCCGACCTGCTGCGCCTGCTTGCTGCCACCCATGGCACCCGTGCAAGCGAGGTGCCGTACGAAGAACTGCGCCGCCTTGCGGAAAGGCTGGAACTCCACCCCCAGCCCGGTGAGGTCGTGGCCGTGCATGTCGACGCCGTTCCCGATGAAGAGAGCGAGCCCCCCGACGAGCCGAAGCCTGCCTTCACGCCCGCCCCGGAGCCCGCCCGCCGCCCGCCGCTGCAGGCGCGCTTCTTTGTCGTGCTGCAGGCCAGCACCCCGCCCGCCCCGGCGCCTCGCCCCACGCCCGTCCATCAGCCTCTCACCGCCGCCGATTGCGAACCGCGGCGGCTCGGAGAGGCGCCCATCCTGCCCCTCGTGCCGCGCACCCGCCTGTGGCCGGCGCTGCGCCGCTCTCTCGCCCGGCCCGGGGCCGGCGGCCTCGACGTGCCGGCCCTGGTGCGCCGCCTCGCCCGCGCCGAGAACATCCGCCGCTTGCCCCGCCGCAGCCGCCCGGGCAGTGGCGGCGAAGTGTGGGTCGTCCTCGACCGGGCCCAGCGCCTGCTGCCTTACGACACCGACTTCGATCAGATCATTGGTGAGGTCACGCGCCTCTACGGCGCGGCCAGCCTGCACCTGTGGGTGGTCTGCGAATCCCCCGACGCGGTGCTGTGGACCCGCCGCGGCCGTGGGGTGGAGGAGGGCGTCCGCGGGCGCATCCCGGTGCCGCCGCCGGGCACGCCGGTGCTCATCCTCGGCGATCTGGGCCTGCTCTCCCCCAGCCGTGGGCAGGAGGCGGCCTGGGTGGGGTTCTGCCGCCGCCTGCGGGACGGCGGCGCCGACCCCGTCGCCTGGCTGCCCCTGTCGCCGCGCCTCGTCAGCCGCCAAGCCGCCCTCCACGCCCGCGTGCATTGCCTCGGCGGTGATCTGCACCCGCTGCGCCCGGCCCGCTGCGCCGAGGCGCCCCCGCTGCCCGCCGTGGCCCTCGACAGCCTCCTCACCCGCCTCGCCTGCTGCGTGCGCGTCGAGCCGGCGCTCCTGCGCAGTCTGCGCCTGATGCATCCCGACACCGCCGCCGAGCCCGGCCTCGAGGCCCTGGTGTGGGGCCACCCGAGCGCCGTCACCGCGGGCTACCGCTTCTGCGAGATCGCCCGGGCCCGCCAAGCCAATTACCGGGCGCGCTTCGCGGCGCTCGACGCCGCCGCCCAGGACGAGATCCTGCGCCGCATGCTCGCCACCCACGCTCACCGCGGCCGCGCCACCGAAACCGTCGAAGCCCTCATCTGGCGCGCCCACACCGGCCGCGACGCCCCACCGGGCGAGCCCGCCGAGCGCATGGCGGAGGCGGCCGCCTGGCTGCCCCGCGCGGCGGCCAGCGCCGGGGCGGGGCTGGGGGATGTGGCGGAATACGCGCGGGATCTGCTGTATCGGCAAGGGGGCGATACGGCGTTGTGCCGTGACAACTCGCCGGCCCTGGCGCGCCTGTGGCTGATGACGGGTCAAGAGTCCATCCCGCAGGGCCTGCGATCGGAAGACATCGATGCAGCCTGGATCGCGCAGCCTCGGCCGTTCTACTACCACCTCGCCCAGCGGGATGGGCGGCTGTTCATCGAGCAGGCCCCCGATCGCGGGCCACCGGACAGGGCGCTTCAGTTTGGTTCGAAATACCTCGACGCCAGGACCGGGGAGTGGCGCGAAGCTCCACAAGGGCGGCTCGCCGGGTCCGAAGTCCACATCGCGGGCCGTTTCGAGTGGTTCCGGGAGGACGGCACCGTCCGCGACTGGCTGGAGGCGCCGGGAGATGATGGGGTGCGGGAGCTGCGCCTCGGCGATGCCCCGGCCGGCGCGGTCTTCACGCTGCGGGCGGGTGATCAGATCTTGCAGCTTGGCCTGCTGCCCCGCCCCTCGTGGGCGCGGGAATGGGGTTTCGATGCCGAAGGCTTGTACGCCCAGGCGCCGTCACCGCTGGGTGGTGAAGTGCGGCTGCACGCCACGCCATGGGTGTCGGAGGCGTGGCAGGGCAGCTGGCCACCCGGGCCGCGGGCGTTTCAGGCTTTGCCGAAGCTGATTGGGCAAGAAGGTATGCGACTCGGCGCCGATCTTCAATACGGCCTCTATCTCGACGTGCCGTTCGGCAACGCCACCCAGCGTTTCCGCTGGATCGAGCCGGGCGAGTTCTTGATGGGTTCGCCGGAGGGTGAGCCGGAGCGGGATGGCGACGAAGGCCCGCAGCACGTGGTTCGGCTGACGGAGGGCTACTGGCTGGCGGAGACGGCGTGCTCGCAGGCGGTGTGGGAGACGGTGATGGGGAATAACCCGAGCCGCTTCAAGGATGACCCGCAGAACCCGGTGGAGAACGTGAGCTGGGATGATGTGGCGGGTGAGGGGGGATTCCTGCGCCGGCTGGAGAAGCTGCTGCCCGGGGTGGAGGCAAGCCTGCCGACGGAGGCGGAATGGGAATACGCCTGTCGGGCGGGTACGAAGGATGCGTTCAACTGGGGCAGTGCTACGCTGCTCCTCGAGCAGGCCAACTACGACGCCTCCACCGCCTACAACGGTGGTCTGACCGGCGAATATCGCCAGAAGACGGTACCGGTGAAATCCTTCACCCCGAACGCCTGGGGCCTTTATCAGATGCACGGCAACGTATGGGAGTGGTGCGCGGATGGGGCTCGAGCTTATGACGGTACGCCGCAGGTGAATCCACGGGGCGAGACGGGCGATGAGGAGGACTCCTCGCGCGTCTTCCGCGGCGGGTCGTGGTTCAGCGCCCCGGACTTTTTGCGCGCTGCCTGCCGCATCCCGTGGTCTCGGGACTGGCGCGACGACGACGAGGGCTTTCGTTTCCTACTGAGGTCCGCGAGCCCCGGCGCGGAGCATCCGCCGGTGGCGCTGGCGGCCCCGAAGGTGGATGGGGTGAGTAAAGGTTTACTCAGCCGCGATCCGCGATCGAGCTACGTTGACTATGTCTTGAACGTCATCACAGGTAGTGAAGACAGTAAAGGGCCTGTCCAGTGGTCAGAACTTCGGACAAAGATTCCCGTGGCGAAGCGGCCTAAATCCAAGCGTAAAGGTAGGAAATGAGCCAAGCCGCTACCCAGCTCTGCCGTGCCGATCTTTCCTACCCCCCCGAAGCCCAGCGCTGGCCGTCGGCCTTTCCGCCGGCCGGCGCGTCGGCGTGGGGGGATGACCAGTACGGCCTGTGGATCGAGGTGGTGATCGGCGGGCCGGTGCAGCGTTTCCGCTGGATCGAGCCGGGCGAGTTCTTGATGGGTTCGCCGGAGGGTGAGCCGGAGCGGTCGGGCGACGAAGGCCCGCAGCACGTGGTTCGCTTGACGGAGGGCTTTTGGCTGGCGGAGACGGCGTGTTCGCTGGCGGTGTGGGAAGCGGTGGTGGGGGACAACCTGAGCGATTTCAAGGACGACCCGCACAACCCCGTAGAGAACGTGAGCTGGGACGACGTGGCGGGCGAGGGCGGCTTCCTGCGCCGCCTGGAGAGGCTTCTGCCCGGGCTGGCGGCAAGCCTGCCGACCGAGGCGGAATGGGAATACGCCTGCCGTGCGGGCACGGAGACGGCCTTCAACTGGGGCAGCGACACGATCACCCCCGAGCAGGCCAACTACAACGCCTCCGTCGCCTACAACGGCGGCCCGACCGGCGAATATCGCCAGAAGACGATGCCGGTGAAATCCTTCACCCCGAACGCCTGGGGCCTGTACCAGATGCACGGCAACGTGTGGGAATGGTGCGCGGACGGGCCTCGGTCCTACGACGGCAGTCCACGAGAGAATCCGCGGGGCGAGACGGGTGACGGTAAAGATGCCCCGCGCGTCGTGCGCGGCGGGTCGTGGATCGGCGGCCCGCACGGGCTGCGCGCTGCCTGCCGCCGCACCGGGCGCCGGGTCAGGCGCGACCACGACCAGGGCTTTCGTCTCCTCCTGAGGTCCACAAGCCCTGGCGCGGAGCGCCCGCCGGAGGCGGCGGGCACGCGGGACGCGTGACCGGGGTTTCGGCCCCGGAGGGGCCCGCCCTGCAGCGCCGGGACGGGGCTGCAGGGCGACGCTGGCGGGGCGGGCACGTCACACCCCCCACCTCTTGCCCGATCCCCGCGCGCCGGGGAGAATGAAGCCGAGCCCCATCCTTCCCCCGCCACCATGCATCCCGTCATCGAAGCCCATCGTGCCCAACTCCTCGCCCTGGCGCGCCGCCATGGCATGCGCTCGATCAAGGTGTTCGGCTCGATGGCGCGGGGCGATGCGGGGCCCGACAGCGATGTGGATCTGCTCGTCGAGCCGGAGCCCGGCCAGTCCGAGCCTGTCAGAATGTTGGCGCTCGGGGCCTTGCTGATGGACGCCGAGGCGCTCCTTGGCCGCCATGTGGATGTGGTGACGGTGGCGTCGCTGCATCCGCTGCTCCGCGGCCGGGTGCTCAGCGAGGCAAGGGCCCTGGGTGTTATTGCCCCCTCGTAGCTCGATCAACAGCCCGCTTGTTCAAGCCAGGCCGCCTCGACATCGTGGCAACAGGCGACAACATCGTGAAAACAGACCTGTTTTGTTTAGCACGATAGCTGTTGCCCTTATGCGCAGCCCTGTTTTCACGGTAAACAGCTATGAATATCGATGTAGCAGGCCTGTTTTGTTTATCACCATAGCTCTTTCCCTTATGTGCAGCGCTGTTTTCATGGGAAACAGCTATGAATATCGATGAAGCAGCCGACAACATAAAGACAAGAGGCCTCCACATCGAAGTAACAGGCGTCAACATCGAGGCAACAGCGCACTGCAGCGCGCAAGCACCGCGCGCGTGAGGCCGTAGCGCACCCGCGCTAAAATACGCCGCCGATTCCCAAGGGCCTTCCAGCCACTGCACCGCCCCGCGGTGGTCTGGCCCCATCCGACTCTTGCCTCTTATCTCATCGCGATGACTCTCCCTCTTTTCTCCGACGATCCCGCGCCGGCCATCACCGGCCTGGTGCTTACCTCCACCGAGGCGCCCCTCAGCAAGGAGCAGAAGGCCTTCAACAACCTGGTCGCCAAGCTCGACAAGGCGCGCAGGAAGCTGGCCGGGTGGCGCGAGACGCTGGTGGTGTTCCAGCGCCGCTGCGCGGGCGAGCTGTTGCCCCGCGAGACGCGCCTGGCCGAGGTGCAGGCCGGGCTGGCCCGCGCGCTGCACGCGGCCCACGGCCAGAAGGGGGTGACCGCGGCCGAGCGGCGCAAGCTGTCGATGCTGATCGTCGAGCTGGCCGCCGGGGTGCTGCAGGCCCGCGACGACGCCGAGATGAAGGCCCTCTACAACGAGCACGGCGGCACCGACTACGACGCGGAGACCGAGGCCGCCGACGCCGAGCTGAAGGCGATGCTGGCGGGCATCTTCGGGGTCGAGCTGGGGGGCGACGTGGACATGCGCTCGCCCGAGGCCGTGGCGGCCGAGCTGGAAGCCCAGATGCGCGCCCGGGCCGAGGCGGCGGGCGAGGACGACGACGGTGCGCCCGCCAGCGCGCCGCCCCGGCGCCCGTCGGCCCGCCAGCAGGCCCGCGAGGCGCGCCAGGCCGCCGAAGAAAAGGCCATGAGCCAGACGGTGCGCGATGTGTACCGCAAGCTGGCCAGCGCGCTGCACCCCGACCGCGAGCCCGACCCGGCCGAGCGGCAGCGCAAGACGGCGCTGATGCAGCGGGTGAACGAGGCCTACCAGGCCAACAACCTGCTGCGCCTCCTGGAGCTGCAGATCGAGATCGAACAGATCGACAGCGCCCACCTGGCCGGGCTGGCGCCCGAGCGGCTGAAGCGCTATCAGCAGATCCTGCGCGCCCAGCTGCAGGATCTGGAAGTGGAGATCAACGGCATCGAGTACGACCTGCGCCAGCAGCTCAACCTGCGCGGGCGGATCACACCCAAGGCGCTCCTGCAGCATGTGGATGCCGACGTGGCCGCGCTGGACGGCGAGATCCGCCGCCTGGATGGCGAGCTGGCGCTCAGCGCCGACCTCAAGGCCCTGAAGGCCTGGCTGAAAAGCATCCGCCCCGCCCGCCGGCAGGAGGCGTGGGGCGGGTTTCCGTTCTGAGCGTCCCCCAGGGCCGGGCTCCGCCCAGCCCGCACCCCGTCGGGGTTCAAGGAAACTCGGGGCGGCCCTGCGTTTCGGTGGGCGTGGCTTACCGCGAAGCCGCCGGAAGCCAGCTTGCGGCCAGCACTTCGTCCGCTACTGCCCACGGGCATTCTTCCGGAAAGCAGTCCAGCCCCGTCTCGGCGACGGCCTGGGCCACGGCCCGCGCCCACACCATGTCGAGCCAGCGGGCTTCCTGGAGCTTGGGTGCGAGGCTCGGTGATTCGTCGAGGGCGTAGGCGATCTCCTTGCGCTGGGCCTTGATGGTCTTCTCCCAGCTCGCGCCCCGGCGTTCGGGCTGATATTGCCACTTGAGCAGGTGCGCCAGCAGGACGGCCATACGGCTCGCGAGTTCGCGTTGTTCGCTCTTGCCCACGTCTTCGATCTCCCCGGCGATGTGTTCAATGTCGAGCATCTCGAAGCGCCCGGCACGCAACAGCCGAGCCTGCTCCTGGGCCCAGGCGTTGATGTCTTTGTCGTAAGCGTTCACGGCCGCGCTCCTTGTTTCAAGCTAGGTTTAACCTCTTAAGAATAGCATCGCTGACAGGGCTGGCAGCGGGCTGTGCGGCGCGCTCGCTACAAGCCCCCCGCGCTCGCGCAGCCCACGGGAGGCGTGGGGCGGGTTTGCGTTCTGAGCCTTGTTGAGCGTAGCCCGGGGGGCTATCCTGAACCTGGCTAGAGTGAACCAGCCCGAGCGGCTGCAGATCAACGAGGGCATCAGATGCAAACCGTGAATATGCTTCAGGCCAAGTCGAGCCTGTCCCGTCTCGTCGAGGCCCTGGAGGCGGGGGAAGAGCGTGAGATCATCATCGCCCGCAACGGAAAGCCCGCGGCCCGCCTCGTCCCCTTCAATGTTACCCAGGCCGCGGTGCGTATCGGGGTGGCGAAGGGCGCGTTTGAAGTGCCCGACGACATCGACGGGTGCAATGCCGAGGTGGCGGCGCTCCTTGCCGGTGGCGGGGCGCGATGAATCTGTTGCTCGACACCCATGTGGCGCTGTGGGCGATCACCGACAGCCCGCGCCTCTCGGGCCGGGCACGCGATCTGATTCTGGCGCCGCGCAGCACCGTCTGGATCAGCGCGGCGACGGTCTGGGAGATTTCCATCAAGCACGGCCTCGGGCGTGGGGATATGCCTGTTTCGGGGGAGGAGGCCTTGGGCTACTTCCGTCAGGCCGGCTATCGCCTGCTGCCCATCGAGCCTGAGCATGCGGCAGCCGTCGAGGGCTTGCCCACCCATCACGCCGACCCCTTCGACCGGCTGCTCGTGGCGCAGGCCCTCGTGGAGCCGCTGCGCCTGCTGACCCACGACGCCACGGTGGCGCGCTACAGCGACACGATCGTGCTGGTGTGAACTGGGTTGAAGGGCGCGCGCCGCCCTGGTTTGCTCAATCCTTCCGCTGTCTCACAGCCCTCGCGCCCACTCCGGCCGCAGCGGCGCCGCCTCGGGTGTGGCGATGGCCTGGCGCACCTGTTCCAGCAGCCGCGCCTTGTCGGCGCCGAGGGTGCCCTTAAGCACCAGGATGTTGCTGGCGTGGTCCGATCTGAACACGCTGCGGTTCAGCTCCAGCTGCGACAGGAAGCGCTCCATCTCGACGAACAGCCCGTGCTGATCGAGGGGCTCCCAGCCTGGGAAGCCGGCGCGGAAGCGCGCCTCGCCGTTGGGGAAGCTGACCACCAGCGTCGAAAGGTATTCGGGCTGGGTGGCGTTGGCGAGGCGGGCGGAGTTGTCGGCGTGCTGGGCGCTGAGCTGCTGGCCGCCGAGGCCGTTGAGGATCATCACCGAGCGGGTGATGCCGGCCGCGCCGAGCTTGTCGAGGGCGTCGCGGGTGGTGTCGAAGGTTTCGCCCTTGCTAACCCGGGCGAGCACCTCGTCGTCGCCTGATTCGGCGCCCAGGTAGGCCATGCTGAGGCCGGCCGCGCGCAGCTCGGTGAGCTCGGCGACGCTCTTCTTCTTGAGGTTGCGGGCCAAGCAGTAGCTGGAGACGCGATGCACCGCCGGCAGGTGCCGGCGGATCGCCTCGAGGATGGTGAGGAGGCGCCGGGTGGGCAGCACCAGGGCGTCGCCGTCGGCCAGGAAGACGCGGCGGATCTGGCTGCCGTAGCGCTCGCCGGTGCGGCGCAGGCTGTCCAGCACTTCGTCTTCGCTGCGGGCGCGGAAGGCTTTCTGCGGGGCCTGGTACATCTCGCAGAAAGTGCACTCATTCCACGAGCAGCCGTCGGTGACGGGCAGGATCAGCGATTGCGCCTCGGAGGGCGGGCGGTAGACGGGTTCGACGTAGCGGATCGGGATCATGGTCGTTTCAATTGATCTTGGCGCCGGGCTTCCACAGCGGCCACAGGGCGGCGAGGCCGAGCAGCGGGCCGGGCAGCAGCAGCCAGGCGACCTGTTCGTGCAGCGTGGGCCACAGGCGGGTGACGAGGGCGATGGAGGCCATCGTGATGGCGAAGCCGATGGCGTTCTGGAAGGCCAGCGCGCTGCCGACGATCTCCGGCGGGCAGGCCTTGGCCGACATCGCCGAGAAGTGTGGCGAGTCGGCCACCACGCTGGCGCCCCACACCAGCATCAGCGCGCCGAGCAGCCATTTGGCGCCGCCGGCCAGCAGCGGGTAGGCCGCGCAGCAGGCGGCCGAGGTGAGCAGCGCGATGGCCGCCACGCGGGCGCTGCCGATGCGCCGGCTGAGGTAGCCGCCGGCCACGCAGCCCACGGCGCCGATGCCGATGACCGCAAAGGCCGGCCCCGACACTTTACCGCCACCCGCCTGGCCGACCAGCAGCGGCACGAGCGTCCAGAAGGCATACAGCTCCCACTGGTGGCCGAAGTAGCCGAAGGCCGAGGCGCGGAAGCGCGGGTCGGCGAAGGCCATGATGACGCGCCCGAGGCGCAGCGGTGGCGCGCCGGCCTTGCGCTTGAGGTGGGGCCCGTCGCCGAGCCGGGCGATGAGCGCGGCGGCCAGCAACGCCAGCCCCGACGACACCAGCACCGTGGCCTGCCAGCCCCAGCCGGTGTCGAGGTAGCGCACCCCGTGGGGCAGCGCGGTGCCGAGGGTGAGCATGCCGACCAGCCAGGCCAGCGCCGCGCCGGCCTGCTCGGGCACCCAGCTGACGACCAGCTTCATGCCCAGCGGGTACACCCCGGCGAGGGCCAGCCCGACCATGAAGCGCAGCGGCAGGGCGCTGTCCATGCCACCGGCGAGGAGCGCGAAGGCGGCGTTGGCGGCGGCGCCCAGCAGCGCGCAGACGGCAAAGATGCGGCTGGCCGCAAAGCGGTCGGCGAGGCCGGTGAGGGAGAAACCCAGGGTGCCGAGGATGAAGCCCAGCTGCACCGCGTTGGTGAGCCGCCCCAGGTCGGCCGGCTGCAGACCCCAGGCGGCCATCAGGTCGCCGCCGGCGGCGTTGGCCGAAAACCACAGCGAGGTGCCGAAGAGCTGGGCGATGACGATCAACGGCAGCGGGCGCATGGGGCCTCCGGGCGTGGGTTTCGGTGGGGCGGGTTGTGGCGGCCTGTAGGCCTGTTGTAGGGGCGACTTCAGTCGCCCGCGATGGTAGATCACGGATCTACCGGACTGAACCGGCCGAGGGCGAGTGAGCACCCCCAGGGCCGCGCTGCCCAGCCCGCCCACCTGTGGGGGGCAAGTAAACTTGGTGCGGCCCTGCGTTGCCTTGCGAGCCGGCCAGCGCAGTTTTACCCCGGCATCACCCGGCTCCCCATCGCCTCGCCCATGCGGATCGGGCGCGTTGGCGCCCAGGCGTCGGTGAAGCGCAGGCGCCGTTTGGGGAAGAGCATCACCACCGTGGAGCCGAGCAGGAAGCGGCCCATCTCGTCGCCCTTCTTGAGCACGACCTCGCCGGGGGCGTAGTCCCATTCCTTGATGGTGCCTGGCCGCGGCGGGTTGACCTGGCCGTGCCACACGGTGGCCATGCTGCCGACGATGGTGGCGCCCACCAGGGTGAGCACGAAGGGGCCGGCGTCGTTCTCGAAGACGCAAACCACGCGCTCGTTGCGGGCGAACAGGCCGGGCACGCCGCGGGCAGTGGTGGGGTTCACCGAGAAGAGGTCGCCGGGGATGTAGATCATCCGCGTCAGGCGGCCGTCGCAGGGCATGTGGATGCGGTGGTAGTCCCGCGGGCTGAGGTAGAGGGTGGCGAACTCGCCGTCCTGGAACTGGATTGCCAGGTCGCGGTCGCCGCCCACCAGGGCGTGGGTGGAGTAGCTGTGGCCCTTGGCCTGGAAGATCTGGTCGCGCTCGATGCGGCCGAACTGGCTGATCGCGCCGTCGACGGGGCAGATGTAGTCGGCGTCGGCCAGCGGGCGGGCGCCGGGCTTGAGCGGGCGGGTGAAGAATTCGTTGAAGCTGGGGTAGCTGGCGATGTCGGGGTTGGCGGCCTCGGCCATGTTCACGCCGTAGCGCCCGACGAACCAGCGGATCACCCGCGTCGTGAGCCCGCCGGCCCGGGCGCTGGCCAGCTTGCCGGCCAGCACGGTGAGCGCCTGCTTGGGGATGAGGTATTGGGCGGTGACTTTGAGGCGGTCGGACACGGGGAATCCTGGCAGGGAGGGCACGAAGCCCGGATTATAGCCGCGTGCCCCTACTTGGTCGGAAAGCCGGCGCCCTCGATGGCGGCGCGGATGTCGCCCTCCGAGACCATAGGGGTGTGCTCGATGGTGGCTTCGCCGGTGGTCATCGAGACATCCACGTAGCCGATGCAGGGCAGGTCCTGGATGGCGTTCATGACGGTGCGCAGGCAGTCGTCGGACTGCATGCCGGTGATGACGAGGGTGGTGGTGGGCATGGGAGGCTCCGGGGTTCAGGGTTGGGTGGGGGCGGTGATGGGAAACAGCCGGTCGTAGGCGATGTTGAACACGAAGGCGTAGGCCACGTAGGCGGCGGCGAGGCCCAGGTCGGCGATGAGGGCCGGCCACCAGCCGAGGCCGGTCCACAGCACGATCACCGGCAGCGTGAGCAGCAGCAGGCCTCCCTCGAACAGCACGGCCTGCAGGGCCCGCACCGGCACCGGGCGGCGGTCGGCCGGGCGCCCGGTGAGGCGGCCCTCGGCCCAGTCGAAGGCGGTGTTGAAGAGCCCGTTCCAGATGGAGGCGATCAGCGCCAGGATCGCCAGCAGGCCAAGGGAGGGCAGGGCCGGCTGGCCGCTCAGCCACACGAAGGGCGGGGTGATCAGCAGCAGGCCGCCGACTTCGAACAGGGCGATCTGGCGCAGGCGGTCGGGCAGGCTGCGCAGGCGGGGTGCGGTGGACATGGAGCAGGAGTTTAACGCGTTGCACAAAGCCCGCTAAACTGCGGGCCTGTCTGATTTTGTACCGCCCGCGCCCGACGCGCCGCTGCCCGATGCCCGCCTCTGCCGATCTGCCCCTGCTTTGCCACCCCGATTCGCCGGAGCCCGCGGTGCGCGCCCTCGCGGTCGGTGCCCGGGTGCTGCCGGATGGCGGGCTGGCGCTGGTCTGGCGCCTGGCCGGTGACCTCGCCGCACTGCGCATCCCCAGCGCCGCCACCGCCCTGCCGCCGGAGCGCCTGTGGGCGCACACCTGCTTCGAGGCCTTCGTCGGCACGCCGGATGGCGCTGCCTACCGTGAGTTCAACTTCTCGCCCAACGGGCAGTGGATGCGCTTCGATTTCTCCGGTTACCGTGAGCGGGTCGAATCGCCCGTGCTGCCGGCGCCGCAGATCACCCTGCATTGCGCCGGCGACGTGCTGGAGCTGGCCGTGCGGCTCGGCGCCGAACAGCTGCCGCCCGGCGAGCTGTGCGTCGGCCTCACCGCGGTGGTCGAGTCGGCGGGCGGCCGTCATTCCTACTGGTCCCTGCGCCACCCCGCCGGCCAGCCCGATTTTCACCACCGCGAGGGCTTCGCCCTTGCCTTGAGAGTGCCCACCCCATGATCCGATTCGGTCTCGACCGTCTGCTCGCCGACCCCGAACTGCGCCGCCCGCTGGCCGGCAAGCGGGTCGCCCTCCTGGCTCACCCGGCCTCGGTCACCCGCGACCTGACCCATTCCCTCGACGCCCTGATCGCGCTGCCCGACCTCCACGTCACCGCGGCCTTCGGGCCCCAGCACGGCCTGCGCGGCGACAAGCAGGACAACATGGTCGAGTCGCCCGATTTCTTCGACCCCCAGCACGGCATCCCGGTGTTCAGCCTGTACGGCGAGGTGCGCCGCCCCACCGCGACGATGATGGACCGCTTCGACGTGCTGCTGGTTGACCTGCAGGACCTGGGCTGCCGCATCTACACCTTCATCACCACGCTGCGCTACGTGCTCGAGGCCGCCGCCAAGCACAAGAAGGCCGTGTGGGTGCTCGACCGCCCCAACCCCGCCGGCCGGCCCGTGGAGGGCACCCTGCTGCAGCCGGGCTGGGAGAGCTTCGTCGGTGCCGGCCCGCTGCCGATGCGCCACGGCCTGACGATGGGCGAGCTCGCGCGCTGGTTCATCGCCACCCTCAAGCTCGACGTGGACTGCCAGGTGATCACGATGGAGGGCTGGGCGCCCGACGCGGCGCCCGGCTACGGCTGGCCGATCGACGAGCGCAGCTGGGTGAACCCCAGCCCCAACGCCCCCAACCTGTCGATGGCCCGGGCCTACGCCGGCACGGTGATGCTGGAGGGCACGACCCTGTCGGAGGGCCGCGGCACCACTCGGCCGCTGGAGCTCTTCGGCGCCCCCGACATCGACGCCCGCAAGGTGATCGCCGAGATGCAGGCCTTCGCGCCCAAGTGGCTGGCCGGCTGCCGGCTGCGCGAGTGCTGGTTCGAGCCCACCTTTCACAAGCACGCCGGCAAGCTGTGCAACGGCGTGCAGATCCACGTCGAAGACCCCACCCAGTACAACCATGCCGCCTTCCGGCCGTGGCGCCTGCAGGCCCTGGCCTTCAAGGCGATCCGCCGGCTCAACCGCAACTACCTGTTGTGGCGGGATTTCCCCTACGAATACGAGCGCGACCGCCTCGCCATAGACCTCATCAACGGCTCCGAGATCCTGCGCGAGTGGGTGGATGACAACACCTCCCGCCCCGGCGACCTCGACGCCCTGGCCCAGGCGGACGAGCGGGAGTGGGAGGAGACCCGGCGGCCCTTCCTGTTGTATTGATCGGCAGGCTGCCGTTGCCGGGACAGGGCGGCGCAACGAGGAGACCGCCTGTTGCCTGTGGAGGCTTTGAACGCCGGCTGCTGCTGTCGCGGTGCCGTTGTGAGTGCGGCTGAAGCCGTACCTGCAGGAGCCTTGTCGGACGAGGGCGTTTCGATGGCAGCGATGGCGAGGCAACAAAAAAGGGCGCGTGACGGCGCCCTTTTTTGTGGTGGCGGTGGGCCGTTCAGCCCACGGCCTTCAGCGTGACGCTGGTGTCGACCTTGCCGATGATCTTCTGCAGGCCGCGGCGGGTGGCAGTGTTGATGACTAGCGGGGCCATCACGTTGGCGTGCACCGGGTTGTCGCCGTCGCGGCGGACGATCAGCAGCACGCTCACGTCGGCCGGGTCGGTGAGCTGCAGGTCGTCGACTTCGGCGTCGCTGAGGACGAACTCGTAGTTGAGGCCGAGGATGTCGGGGGTGGTGACGGTGAAGCCGACGTCGGCGTCGTCGAGGCTCTGGAGCATGAACAGCTGGGGAGCGTCGTTGCCTTCGGCGTGCAGCAGGGCGAACTGCCGGCAGGCTTCGAAACCGGGCAGGCCGGCCGGGAAGGTTATGACACGTTCGGGCGAGACTTCGATTTCGCCGACGACGGGGCTGCTGATCTTCATGGTTTCTCCCTTGAATGAGCGCGGGCAGGAACGGACTTCCCGCCTCTGGATGCTTAAAGACATCATAGTCTGCGCCGGGCGGAGGTGCCCGTCGGAAGTAAGGGGGTTTTTGCCGGCTTTCCCGGCCGGCCGGCTCTGCCCCGCAGCGGCCCACGCCGGGAGCTCAATGCTCCGCGCAAGACCCGCAGCCGTGTTGCGGGCCGTGAGCCCAGATCTGTCGAGGTTTTTTACAAATAGTGTTTCCGGGTGGCCCAGTCACCACTATAAGTATTTGTTATTTTTTACAAAAACAAAAAAGGTTCGATTTTTGCTTAAGGTGATGCGGACTGCGCATTCACTGCAGTTGTTCACCTCACCCAAGCATCGGGAGTGCAAACCAAATGACAAGCTTCAAAGTGAAATCGATCGTCGCCGTGGCCGCCCTTGCTGCGGCTGCCTCCGCCTCCGCGGGCGAAATCCTCATCGTCTCGGGGCTCTCCGGTTCCAGTGAAATCAGCACGACCACCGAAGTACTCGACAACCTGAAGAGCTTGCACACTGCGGTGGGCAACAACGTCACCGTATCGGATCTCCTGCCCGCCGACCTGTCCGGTTTCAAGCAGGTCTGGGATATCCGCTTCGACCAGGCGCTCAACGCCGCTGCCCAGTCCGAGTACACGAGCTTCCTGCAGGCGGGCGGCGGTCTGTTCCTGATGGGCGAGAACGCCGGCTTCATGAGCCGTAACGATTCGATCCTGAGCCTGATCTCCAGCCTGGGTGGCGGCACGATCGGCTTCACCACTTGCGACAGCTATCAAGTGGTCAATGCGCCGTTCAATGGGCCGAATGCGGTGAACGCCGTTGGCTTTCTGGCGCCGGGTTGCTTCGATAGCAACGGAACGGGCCAGTGGATCAGCTCGACGCCTTCCGGCGGCAACATCCTGGGTTCGGGCATCGCCTTTGGCGTCGGCTCCCTCTCCGGCGCGATGACGGGTGCGCTCACCAGCATTCTCGACGTGAATTTCATGCAGGGCGTGTACGATCAACCCGCGTCGCAGAACCTCACCAAGAACCTGATCGGTTTTGTCGGGGGTCAGGTTGACCCCGTCAACCCGGTCCCCGAGCCTGGCACGCTGATGCTGGCAGGCCTGGCCGCTGTCGGTGCGCTGGCTTCGCGCCGCAAGGCTGCCTGAGCTTCCGGTCCGGCATTTCGGTCATCCCGAAAGGGCGCTGCGAGAGTGCAGTAGGCGCCGAAAGCGCCGAGGGCGGGCGCCGCGGCCAGGAATCAGCGGGCGAGGCGGCCTCGGAAGTGGTGAGATGGAAACCGCCGGATACGTGATCCGTATGTTCGGCGGTGGGGGCGGACGGCGGGGAGGCACCCCGCTTCCTGCCCGATTGCGTCTGGTACGTGCGATGCGGGCTGTCGGTCGTCCTGAATGGCGTGTGCGCCAGGGGCGGGGTGACAGACACACCCGGCCCACAAAAAGCAACGCCCCCGGGGAGCCGGGGGCGTTTGCATTGATGGACGCCAGAGGCGTCCTGGCTGCGTCTGGCGCTACCGATCAGCGGTCGCGGTTGAAGGTGCGGCCGGCGCGGGGCTTGCCGCCGGTGCCTTCGCTGCGGCCGCCGCCGAAGCCGCTGCCCGAGGTGTGGTGGGTCGAGCTACGCTTGGCCACGTGGGGGAACTCGGTGCGGTGCTCCGGGTGACGCGGACGCTCGGAGAACTCGCCGGTGCGCTTCTCGGCGAAATCACGACGGCCTTCAAAGCGGCCCTCGGTGCGTGCTTCGCTGCGGCCGGCCCAGGGGCTGGCCGGGCGGCCTTCGCCACGGCTGGCGTCGGAATCGCCGAAGCTGCGGCGGGGTTCGCGGTCGAAGCGGCTGCCACCGTTGTTGCCGTGGCCGCTGGACGGACGCTTGTCGCCGAAGCGGCCGCCACCGTTGCCGAAGCTGCGGCCGCCGTCGCGGCGCGGGCCACCGCCACCCGGGCGACGGTCGTCGGCGGGCATGGTGCTGCGGGCCTCGAGGCCGGGCAGGGTGTGCACGGCCAGCGGCTGGCGGGTGTAGCGTTCGATGGCGCGCAGCAGGCGCACGTCACGGCGCTCGGCCAGGCTGATGGCGATGCCGCTGGAGCCGCCGCGGCCGGTGCGGCCGATGCGGTGCACGTAGTCGGCGGCAACCTTGGGCAGGTCGTAGTTGATGACGTGGCTGATGGTGCGCACGTCGATGCCGCGGGCGGCCACGTCGGTGGCGATCAGCACGCGCAGGTGGCCACGACGCAGCTGGTCGAGGGTGCGGGTACGCATGCGCTGGTTCATGTCGCCGTGGAGGGCGGCCACCGAATGGCCCTGGCTCTCGAGGTTCAGGGTGAGGGCATCGGCGTCACGCTTGGTGGCGGTGAACACGATGGCCTGTTCGACGCCCACGTCGCGCAGGATGCCGTCGAGGAGGCGGTTTTTATGGCCGATGTCGTCGGCCACCAGCAGGCGCTGCTCGATGTTCTCGTGGCGGCTTTCGGCCGAGTTGATCTCGATGCGCTCCGGGTCTTTCAGCATGCGTTGCATCATGCGGGCGACCTGGCCGTCGAGGGTGGCCGAGAAGAACAGGGTCTGGCGGTTGGCCGGCAGCTTGGCGACGATGGCTTCGATGTCATCGACGAAGCCCATGTCGAGCATGCGGTCGGCTTCGTCGAGGATCAGGATCTCGAGGCGGCCGAAGTCGATGCGGCCGCTGTTCATCTGGTCCATCAGACGGCCGGGGGTGGCCACCAGGATTTCGTAGGGGCTGGACAGCAGCTTGTTCTGCACCGGGTAGGGCATGCCGCCGACGACGCTGACGGCCTTGGCGTGGCGCAGGTTCTTGCCGTAGCCCTTGCAGGCGTCGGTGACCTGGACGGCCAGTTCGCGGGTCGGGGTGAGCACCAGCACGCGGGGGCCGCGAGCCTTGATGGTCGGCTCGGTGGTCAGGCGCTGCAGCGAGGGCAGCATGAAGGCGGCCGTCTTGCCGGAGCCGGTCTGGCTCGACACGACGAGATCCTTGCCAGCGAGGGCGGCGGGGATGGCGGCCAGCTGAACGGGGGTCGGGGTGGTGTAGCCGGCGTCGTTGACGGCTTTGACGATGTGCTCGGAAAGACCGAGGTTTGCGAAATCCATTTCGCTTCCTTATCTGGTATTGCGGATGCGGTGCCCGCGAAGAAAAACGGCAACGCGTCGCGGCGCAACGCTGCGCGCGACAATATGGCTGCCTGACTGGCATATCGGCACTAACCGATCAGGACAACCTCACGTCGAATACGGGAGATAAGAAGGCTAGGGACGATCTGACTCGGTGCGAACCGCTTTGCACCGGACTGCGGACTATAGCCATAAAGCTCCGGTAGCACAAGGAAAATGTTGCAGCGCAAAAACGCCGGCTCCGGGCTTATGTCAGGTGATTTCCTTCGGGCCGGCCCCCTGCGAGGGTGACAAACATCGCGCCCGGGTTTTGATTCAAACTCCGCGCTGTGGCGGGCAGGTGTGCCAGGGCCGACTCTTCAGCGAAAGGATTCTTCATGCGATTCGACAACAGCCGGGAAAGCAGCAACGTCGAGGACCGCCGCGGTGGCGGAGGCGGTGGCCTGCCGGTCGGCGGGCGCAGCATCGGCCTGGGCACCATCGTGCTGGCGCTGGTGGCGATGTATTTCGGGGTCGATCCGAGCGTGGTCCTCAACCAGACGGCGGTGGCGCCGTCGCGGGTCGAGCAGGCCCGCCCGGCCGCGGCGCCGGCCAACGACGCCGAGAGCAAGTTCGTGCGCCACGTGCTGGCCGAGACCGAGGACACCTGGCAGCAGATCTTCCGCCAGAACGGCAAGCAGTACGCGGAGCCGACCCTGGTGCTGTTCACCGGAGCGACGCGCACGGCCTGCGGCGTCGGCCAGGCGGCGATGGGGCCGTTCTACTGCCCGGCTGACCAGAAGGTGTATATCGACCTGGCCTTCTACCAGGAGCTCAGGAGCCGTTTCAACGCGCCGGGCGACTTCGCTCAGGCCTATGTGATCGCCCACGAGGTGGGCCACCACGTGCAGAACCTGCTGGGCATCTCCGACAAGGTGCAGGCCGCGCGCCAGCGGGCCGGCGAGCGGCAGGCCAACGAGCTGTCGGTGCGCCTCGAGTTGCAGGCCGACTGCCTGGCCGGCGTGTGGGCCAAGAACGCCGATGCGGCCCGCGGCATCCTCGAGGCCGGCGACGTGGAGGAGGCGCTCCGCGCGGCCTCGGCGATCGGCGATGACACGCTGCAGAAGCAGGCCCAGGGCTACGCGGTGCCCGACAGCTTCACCCACGGCTCGGCCGAGCAGCGGGTGCGCTGGTTCAAGCGCGGGATGGACGCGGGCCAGCTGGCGGCGTGCAACACCTTCCAGGGGCGCGGCAGCTTGTGATCGCCGGCCGCCAGCCTCCCGCGGCTGGCGGGCTGGGCGGAGCCCGGCCCCTGGGCTTACTCACAGCGTCCACACCACGTTGGCGTCGTCGGTCGGCTGGCTGCCGGTCATGGTGCCCAGATGGCGCAGCACAGACAGGGCGCAGGTGATCCGGCTGCTGCCGATCTGCTTGCCCAGGTTGGCGTCCATGCCGGTGGCGCCCTTGTAGGCGGTGAGGCTGCCCTTCAGGCCGACCGCGCTCATTTCGGTGGCGAGCTTGGAGCCGAAGCTGTGGGCCAGGGGCGTGATGTTGTTGGCGCCGAAGCAGGCGAGCAGCCGGTAGTTGATCTGCTGGCCGTAGTGGTCGGCGAGACAGGCGCGGATGGCCTGCGCGAACACGGTGGGCGACCACTGGACGATAGTGCCGTCCTTCTTGCGCCAGGCGACCTCGTCGGTGGACCATTTCTTTCCGTGGGCCGCCAGCACCAGGGTGTCGTTGGCCTGGACCTGGTTCCAGCTGACGTTTTCATGGCCCACGAAGCCGACGCTGCCGTCGGCGTGGGGCAGGATCTTGCCGTGGGCCGGGATGCTCCGGCAATAGACGTCGTGGTTCCAGTCGGAGTCGTCGAAGGGAACCCAGAAGAAGGTGGTCATGGCACGCCTTTCGGAGTTAAACGGATCCTATGCCTCGATTTCATTAAAGGCGGCGTCGTGGGCAGCGGCAAGGCGCGGCGCAAATGAAAACCCCCGGCCGGGCCGGGGGCGTGGAGCCGCGTGGGGGCGGGATCAGCCGGCCAGCTTGGCGAAGGCGTCGACGACTTCGGGCGGCGCCTGGACGAGCTCGATCAGCACGCCTTCGCCGCCGATCGGGAACTCTTCATTGCCCTTGGGGTGCAGGAAGGTGATGTCGAAGCCGGCCGCGCCCTTGCGGATGCCGCCCGGCGCAAAGCGCACGCCGTTGGCGCTGAGCCACTCGACGCACTTGGGCAGGTCGTCCACCCACAGGCCGACGTGGTTGAGCGGGGTGGTGTGCACGGCGGGCTTCTTCTCGGGGTCGAGGGGCTGCATCAGGTCGACCTCGACCTTGAACGGGCCCTTGCCCATGGCGGTGATGTCCTCGTCCACGTTCTCGCGCTCGGAGACGAAGTTGCCGGTGACCTCGAGGCCGAACATGTCGACCCACAGGGTGCGCAGGCGCTCCTTGGACGGGCCGCCGATGGCGATCTGCTGCACGCCGAGGATCTTGAATGGTCTGGTCATGTGTGTTGCTCCCTCTTTGTAAGAACCCGGATTTTACCGGGGCCCGAAGAGCGTGGGCAAAGTGTCGGCCCACTCCCCCCGCAGCCCACTCCCCATTTCCCATTCCCCAGCCTCGTCACCCCGTCATCCACTCCACCGTGCCGCACAGCAGGTAGCCGGCGCCGTATACCGTCTTGATGATCTTCGGGTCCTGCGGGTCGTCCTCGAGCTTGCGGCGCAGGCGCGAGATGCGAACGTCGATGCTGCGGTCGAAGGGGTCGAGCTCCCGTTCGCCGATCAGCTGCTCGCGGGTCAGGATCTTGTTGGGGCGCTTGAGCAGGCTCTGCAGCAGCGCGGCCTCGGCGGCCGACAGCGACACTTCGCGCCCGTCGTCGTGGGTGAGTCTCAGGCGCCCGATGTCGAAGTGCCAGCCGGCGAAGCGCGCGGCGCCGGGGCCGTCGGCTTCGGGGGGCGGGGCGGCCTTCTGGTAGCGGCGCAGGATGGAGCGCACCCGGGCGACGAGCTCGCGGGGCTCGAAGGGCTTGACGAGGTAGTCGTCGGCGCCGAGCTCGAGGCCCAGCACCCGGTCGGTGAGGCCGTCGCGGCCGGTGAGGATGAGGGCCGCGCAGGGGTGTTGCTCCTGCAGCAGGCGCAGCACCTGCAGGCCGTCCATGTCGGGCAGGCCGAGGTCGAGGATGGCCAGCTCGGGCTGCACCTTGCGGGCGCGGGCCAGCAGGGCCCGGCCGGTGCCGAAGGTTTCGCTGCGGAAGCCGTATTCGGCGAGGCTGGTGGCGATGAGGCGGGCGATGTCGGGCTCGTCCTCGACGATGAAGACGAGGGGGCTGTCCGTGTCGGGGGTGCTCATGGGCAGGGGCTCTCCGGATCGGCGGGTGGGTTGAAGGCGGCGAGGGCGGCGGCGAGGGCGGCGCGGTCGAAGGGTTTGCGCAGGGTCGGCACGTCGGGGGTGGCGGCGGGGGCCGGGCCGGTGGCGTAGCCGGTGATCAGCAGGATCGGCAGCGCCGGCCGCAGCTGGCGGGCGAAGGCGGCCAGCTCACGGCCGCCGAGGCCGGGCATCACGGTGTCGGAGACGAGGATGGCGATGTCGTCGACGGCTTCCAGCATGGCCCTGGCCTCGAGGCCGTTGGCGGCTTCGAGCACCGGGTGGCCGAGCTCGGTGAGCTGCAGCCGGATGACCTTGCGCACCTCGGGTTCGTCCTCGACCAGCAGCACCAGCCGGTTGCCGTTGGCGGTGACCGGCGGGGCTTCGGCCACCGGGGCCGGCGGGGCCGGGCGGGCGTCGGTCATCGGCAGGATGAAGCGCACGTTGGTGCCCTTGCCCGGGGTGCTGAGGATGCGGATGTTGCCGCCCGACTGGCGGATGAAGCCGTACACCATCGACAGCCCCAGCCCGCTGCCGGTGCCGAAGCTCTTGGTGGTGAAGAAGGGCTCGAAGACCCGCGACAGGATCTCGGGGGCGATGCCGCCGCCGCTGTCGGAGACGTCGAACTGCACGTAGTCGCCGGCGGGCACCTCGACCAGCAGGGCCAGGCTGGCCGACACATGGCTGCGGGCCACGCCGATGCCCAGGTGGCCGCCGTCGGGCATCGCGTCGCGGGCGTTGATGGCGAGGTTGAGGAGGGCGTTCTCGAGCTGGTGCGGGTCGACCAGGGCGTAGAGCTTTTCGGTGGGCAGGTCGAGCTGCATCGTGATGCGCTCGGTGAGGGAGCGCGCCAGCAGCGGTGTCATGTCGTGCACCAGGGCGCCCACCTCGACGGGGCAGGGGGCGAGCGGCTGCTGGCGCGAAAAGGTGAGCAGGCGGCGGATCAGCTCGGTGCCGCGGCGGGCGGCCGACAGGGCCGGGTCGAGGTAGTCCTCGAAGCCCTGGTGGGCGGGGAGCTTGTCCTTCAGCGCGGCCAGGTTGCCGGTGATGATGGTGAGCAGGTTGTTGAAGTCGTGGGCGAGGCCGCCGGTGAGCTGGCCGACGGCTTCCATCTTCTGGGCCTGGATCAGCACCGCCTGGCTGGCCTTCTGCTCGGTGATGTCGATGGAGAGCACGAAGAAGCCCTGCACGCCGCCGGCCTCGGAGGCCTCGGGGACCACCGCGCTGCGGGCGTGCAGCAGCTGGCCGGCGGCGTTGGTGCGGGAGTATTCGTAGCTCACCTGTTCGCCGCCGTAGGCCTGCTCCAGGTGCGGCTGGACCTGGGCGTAGGCGTCGGGGCCGACCACCTCGAGGATGCTCCGGCCGGCGATGCGCTGCTGGTCGAGGCCGAACCAGTCGGCGTAGCCCCGGTTGGCGAAGCGGTAGCGCTGGCCGGCGTCCACATAGGCGACCATCGCCGGGATGGTGTCGAGGATGCGGCGCAGGCGCTGCTCGCTGCGGGTGAGCTGGCCGGCCACGTTGTCGAGGCGGGTCTTGGCGGCTTCGAGCTCGGCGGTGCGGCCGCGCACGCGGGTTTCCAGCTCGGCGTTCTGGCTCTCGATGAGCTGCTCGTAGCGGCGCTGCTCGGTGATGTCGGTCCACACCGTGACGAAGCCCAGGTTGGGGATCGGCACGCCGCGGATCGACAGCACCTGGCCGTTGGGCCGGGTGCGCTCGGCGTTGTGGGGCTGGAAGGCGCGCACCGCGGCCATGCGCTCGGCTACCAGGCGCTCGACCTCGGTCGGGTTGCGGGTGCCGCCGCTGTATTCGCCACGCTGGACGTTGAAGCGCACGAACTCCTCGAAGGGCGTGCCGACCCGCACCAGCGACTCGGGGAAGTCGAGCAGGCGCAGCATGGCCTTGTTCCAGGTGACCAGCTTGGGGGTGGCGTCGAATACCGCGATGGCCTGGTCGAGGAGGTCGAAGCCGGCCAGCAGGAGGTCGTAGCGGCGCAGCTCTTCCGGGGTCCCAGCGCGGGGGGCGGCGGGGGTCATCGTGGCTCGGTCGCCAGGTAGGCGAAGAAGGCGTCTTCGGGGAGGGGCGGCGAGAACAGGTAGCCCTGGCCGAAGTCGCAGCCGGCGTCGGCGAGGCGCTGGCGCTGGGCGTCGGTCTCGATGCCTTCGGCGACCACGTTGATGTCGAGCTTGTGGGCCATGGCGATGATGGCCTCTGCGATGGCCAGGTCGCTCGGGTCGGTGGTGAGGTCGCGAACGAAGGAGCGGTCGATCTTGAGGGTGTCGATGTCCATCCGCTTGAGGTAGGACATGGCCGAGTAGCCGGTGCCGAAGTCGTCGATGGCGATCTGGATGCCGGCCGCGGCGAGGCGGGTGAGCTGGGCGGTGACGGCCGGGTGTTCGTCGAGGAGCAGGCCCTCGGTGATCTCGACGGCGATGCAGCGGCCGGGCAGCCCGAGGGCGTCGACCCGCTGCAGCAGCACGTCGAGGGACGAGCCCTTGGCGAACTGGCGCGGCGAGGCGTTGATGGTGATCTGCTGCGGGCTGAGCTCGGCCGCGTCGGCGGGCCACAGCGTGCGCCAGCGCTGGATGGTGGCGGTGGCCTGTTCGAACACCCAGCTGCCGATGGCGTCGATGAGGCCGAGCTCCTCTGCCACCGGGATGAACTCGCCTGGCGGGATGTTGCCGCGCTCCGGGTGGGCCCAGCGCAGCAGGGCCTCGGCCTTGCGGACCCGCCCGCTCGCCAGGTGCAGGATAGGCTGGTAGTGGAGCGACAGCTCACCCCGGGCGAGGGCCTTGCGCAGGTCCTTGCCCAGCTGCAGGTGCTGCATCGCGCGCTGCTGCATTGCCGGCGAGAAGTAGCTGAAGCGGTTGCGCCCCCCGGCCTTGGCGGCATACATGGCCTGGTCGGCGTTGCGCAGGATGTCGGCCGGGGTCTCGGCGTCCTGGGGGCACAGGGTGATGCCGATGCTGGCCGACACGTAGCCGATGTCGGTGCCGAGCTGGAAGGGCTGGCACAGGGCGTCGATGATGCCCTCGGCGATGCGCTCGATGGGCGCCCGCTCGGAGAGGCCCGGCAGCAGCACCGTGAACTCGTCGCCGCCCTGGCGCGCCACGGTGTCGGATTCACGCACGCAGGCGACGATGCGCCGGGCCGCCTCGACGAGCAGGCGGTCGCCGGCCTCGTGGCCGAGGGTGTCGTTGATCTCCTTGAAGCGGTCGAGGTCGATGAACAGTACGGCCACGCAGTCGCAGGTGCGCTGGGCGCGCTTGAGCGTCTCGGTGAGGCGGTCGCCGAGCAGGCGGCGGTTGGGCAGACCGGTGAGCGGGTCGTAGTTGGCCTGCATCCAGATGAGGGCTTCGCTCCGCTTGCGCTCGGTGATGTCGGTGATGACGCCCACCAGGCCGCCCACGCTGCCGTCGGCCTTGAGGTAGGTGGCCTTGTTGAAGATCACGTCGTGGGCCACGCCATCGGCCGCCGGGACGTTGGCCTCATAGGTCTGCACCCCGGGAGTGTCGAACAGGGCCTGGTCGGCAGCGTGGTAGCGGGTGGCCGCGGCCGGTGCGTAGAGCTCGAACACGGTGCGCCCGATGATCTCGTCGCGGGGGCGGCCGACGAAGACTTCGAAGGCCTTGTTGCAGCCGAGGTAGCGGCCGTGTTCGTCCTTGTGGAAGAGCGGGCTGGGGATCGCCTCGACCAGCTGACTCACGAAGTTGAGCTGCTCCCGGGCGGCGCGCTCGGCGGCCCGGCGGCCCGTGATGTCCACGATCATGCCGATGATGGCTGGCCGCCCGCCGAACTCGGTGCGCATGCCGAAGACTTCCGCCTCGATCGGGGTGCCGTCGGCGCGCTCGACGCGGAAGCTGTAGTGGGCGGCCTCGCTGCGCCCATCGATGCGGTCGGCGACGGCGCGGCGCATCGTCTCGCGGTCGCGGGCGTCGATCAGGTCGTCGGGGCCGAGCTGGCGGCAGATCTCCTCCTGGGAGCGGCCCAGGATCTCGGCAAAGCGCGGGCTGACGTAGCGGAAGAGGTCGTCCTGGATGATGTAGACGCCCACCAGCGCGTTGCGCAGCAGGCCCAGGAACAGCCCGTCCGCTTCACGGATCAGGTCTTCGGAGAGGGGGGGGAGGACGGTCGGCATGGGGTGGGGGCTCAGGGGCGCTCGGCCGGCGTGGGCGGCAGGCCGCCGGCGAGCTGGCGGCGGTAGCGTTCGGGCGACATGCCCGTCCAGCCGGTGAAGGCGCGGTAGAAGGCCGAGGTGTCGGCGTAGCCCAGGTCGGCGGCGACCCGGGCGATGGAGTGGCCGGTCTTGGTGAGCCGTGACAGGGCCAGGTCGCGGCGCAGGGCCTCCTTGATGGTGCGAAAGCTCGAGCCCTCCTCGTCGAGGCGGCGGTGCAGGGTGCGCGGCGACATGTGGAGCTGCGCAGCCACGTCGTCCTGGGACAGGCTGGCCGGCAGCGCGTGGCGGATCAGGTCGCGGACCCGGGTGACGGTAGCGCGGTCGCGCCGGTAGAGCATGCTGATGCGCCCCGGCGCGCCGTCGAGGAAGCTGGCCAGCGCGGCCTCGTCACGGCGGATCGGCAGCTCGAGCAAGGTGGCGTTGAAGCGGGCGGTGAGCACCCGGCCGCCGATGAAGGCGGAGCGCTCGGTATATACAAGGGCGTAGTCGTCGGCGTGGGCCGGCCGGGCGAAGGGGAAATCCACCGAATCGAGCGCCAGCCCGCGCCCGACCAGCCAGCACGACAGGCTGTGGATGAGCCGCAGCAGCCACTCGAAGGCGAACACCCGGCCTGGCGCGTCGGCGGCGTCGGCCAGGGCGCGGGTTTCGGTGATGCGGAGTTCGGCGTGGTGGCCGGAGCGCCAGATGCTCACCGCCAGGTCGGGCAGCACGATCGCGAGGAAGCGCCGGGCGCGGTCGAGGCCCTCGGCGAGGCTGGGCGCGCCGAGCATGCCGCGGCACAAAAACTCGAAGCTGCCCGGCGGCATGCGCTGGGCGAACAGGCCGAAGCCCTCGTCGTCGAGCTCGGTGATGACCCGGTTGTAGAGCGTGGCGTAGCGGTCGAGGGGCACGCGGCGGGCGGGGTCGGCCGGGTCGATGTCGAGCCCGGCCAGCAGCGGGGCGGGGTCGAGGGCGTGGCGCTGCAGCCCCGCCACCATGCCGGTCACGAAACCCATGGAGACGGTGGCGCGGGGGCGAGGGCTGGACAAGGGCGGCTCCGGTGGTGAGAGGGCCGGCGGGGTGGCGGCGGAGCGCTGCGCGCCGCTGGCTATGGTGGCGGATTCTGCACGAGTCGGCGCCGCCTGGGTAGACGGTGGCGCTGCGGCGGCGGCCACCGGCAAGGCCCGGCCGGCGGGGCGCCGGCTTTGGGCGGAGCCTTCAGCCGGGCTGGCTGGGGTAAGGTTTTCGCCCGTCGGGCACGGGGCGCCGAGAATGTTGCGGTGCAGCGTCGGATGGCCCGGCTGGCGTCGATTGTACGCTTGGCTGAATTTGCACGATCTTAGTCGACAAGGACAGTGGAAAAGAATGAGCCCAGCTTCTACCATTACGGGATTCAATCAACATGATGTGGGGGAGACACCATGACCGACCTGAGCGTTGCCAAGAAACTCGTCGCTTACAAGCCCAAGAACAAGGTGCGTTTCGTTACCGCTGCGGCGCTTTTCGACGGCCACGATGCGTCGATCAACATCATGCGGCGGATTCTCCAATCCACCGGCTCCGAGGTCATCCACCTCGGGCACAACCGCTCGGTAGGCGAGATCGTCAATGCCGCGCTGCAGGAAGACGTGCAGGGCATTGCGATCACGTCCTACCAGGGTGGGCACGTTGAGTTCTTCAAGTACATGATCGACCTGCTGCGCGAGAACGGCGGCGAGAACATCAAGGTCTTCGGTGGCGGCGGCGGCGTGATCGTGCCGGCCGAGATCAAGGAACTCCACGACTACGGCGTCACCCGCATCTACTCGCCCGAAGACGGCGCGACGATGGGCCTGCAGGGCATGATCAACGACCTCGTCGAGCGCTGTGACATCGACCTGTCGGCCACCGGCCCGCAGGGCACCGACGCCGTGCTGGCGGCCCTCAAGTCGGGCGACCGCCGGGCGCTGGCCACCATCATCACCGGCCTCGAGAACGGCGCCTACGCCGACGACGTCAAGGCCGCGCTGATCGAGGCCGCCAAGGGCCTCAAGGTGCCGGCCCTCGGCATCACCGGCACCGGCGGCGCCGGCAAGTCCAGCCTCACCGACGAGCTGGTGCGCCGTTTCCGCCTCGACCAGGGCGACGCGCTCAAGCTGGCCATCATCTCGATCGACCCGTCCCGCAAGCGCACCGGCGGCGCGCTGCTGGGCGACCGCATCCGCATGAACGCCATCGAGCACCCGAACATCTTCATGCGCTCGCTGGCCACCCGCGACACCGGCAAGGAAGTCTCCGCCGCGCTGCCCGAAGTCATCGCCGCCACCCGCCTGGCCGGCTTCGACATGATCATCGTCGAGACCTCCGGCATCGGCCAGGGCGACGCGGCGATCGTGCCCTTCGTCGATGTGTCGCTGTACGTGATGACCCCCGAGTTCGGCGCTGCCAGCCAGCTCGAAAAGATCGACATGCTCGACTTCGCCGATTTCGTGGCCATCAACAAGTTCGACCGCAAGGGCGCCGAAGACGCGCTGCGCGACGTGCGCAAGCAATACCAGCGCAACCGCGAGCTGTTCAACACCAACACCGACGAGATGCCGGTGTTCGGCACCATGGCCGCCCGCTTCAACGACGACGGCGTCACCGCGCTGTTCCAGGCCATCGCCCCGGCGCTGGTGGCCAAGGGCCTCAAGCTCGGCAAGCCGCGCCTGCCGCTGGTGGCGGTGAAGGCCTCCAGCCGCGGCCGCGCCATCGTGCCGGCCGAGCGCACCCGCTACCTGGCCGAGATAGCCGAGGCGGTGCGTGGCTACCACAAGCACACCCTCGAGCAGTCCCGCATCGCCCGCGAGCGCCAGGCCCTGCGCATCTCCAAGAAGCTCTTTGAAGGCTGCAACAAGGGCGCCGGCGATTTTGCCGAGCTGATCGACTGGAAGGACGGCGAGCTCACCGGCACCTCCAAGAAGCTCCTCGACATGTGGCCGAAGACCGTCGAGCTGTACGCGGCCGACGAATACGTGGTGAAGATCCGCGACAAGGAAATCCGCACCAAGCTCACCTCCGAGTCCCTCTCCGGCAGCAAGATCCGCAAGGTGTCGCTGCCCACCTACGAGGACGAAGGCGAGATCCTGCGCTTCCTGATGAAGGAAAACGTCCCCGGCTCCTTCCCCTACACCGCCGGCGTGTTCGCCTTCAAGCGCGAAGGTGAAGACCCCACCCGCATGTTCGCCGGCGAAGGCGACGCCTTCCGCACCAACCGCCGCTTCAAGAAGGTCTCCGAGGGCATGCCCGCGCATCGCCTCTCCACCGCCTTCGACTCGGTCACGCTGTACGGTTGCGACCCCGACCCGCGTCCGGACATCTACGGCAAGATCGGCAACTCCGGCGTCAGCATCGCCACCCTCGACGACATGAAGGTGCTCTACGACGGCTTCGACCTGGTCAACCCGACCACCTCGGTGTCGATGACCATCAACGGCCCGGCGCCGATCATCCTGGCGATGTTCTTCAACACCGCCCTCGAGCAGCAGCTGGCCAAGTTCAAGGCCCAGAACGGCCGCGACGCCACCGACGACGAATACCAGAAAATCCGCGAATGGGTGCTCGCCACCGTGCGTGGCACCGTGCAGGCCGACATCCTCAAGGAAGACCAGGGCCAGAACACCTGCATCTTCAGCACCGAGTTCGCGCTCAAGATGATGGGCGACATCCAGGAGTTCTTTGTGCACAACAAGGTGCAGAACTTCTACTCGGTGTCGATCTCCGGCTATCACATCGCCGAAGCCGGCGCCAACCCGATCAGCCAGCTCGCCTTCACGCTCTCCAACGGCTTCACCTATGTTGAAAGCTACCTGGCCCGCGGCATGCACATCGACGACTTCGCGCCCAACCTGAGCTTCTTCTTCAGCAACGGCATGGACCCGGAATACTCGGTGATCGGCCGCGTCGCCCGTCGCATCTGGGCGGTGGCGATGAAGAACAAGTACGGCGCCAACGAGCGCAGCCAGAAGCTCAAGTACCACGTGCAGACGTCCGGCCGCTCGCTCCACGCCCAGGAGATGGACTTCAACGACATCCGCACCACGCTGCAGGCCCTGATCGCCATCTACGACAACTGCAACTCGCTGCACACCAACGCCTACGACGAGGCGATCACCACGCCGACCGAAGAGTCCGTGCGCCGTGCGATGGCGATCCAGCTCATCATCAACCGCGAATGGGGCCTCGCGAAAAACGAGAACCCCAACCAGGGTGCCTTCATCATCGACGAGCTCACCGACCTGGTCGAAGAGGCGGTGCTCAAGGAGTTCGAGGCCATCAGCTCCCGCGGCGGCGTGCTCGGCGCCATGGAAACCGGCTTCCAGCGCGGCAAGATCCAGGAAGAGTCGCTCTACTACGAGCACAAGAAGCACGACGGCTCCTACCCGATCATCGGCGTCAACACCTTCCTCAACCCGAAGGGCATGGCCCAGCAGGACATCGAACTGGCCCGCTCCTCCGAGGATGAAAAGCAGAGCCAGCTGGCCCGCCTCGCCGACTTCCACGCCCGCAACGCCGCCGAAGCACCCGAGTGGCTGGCCAAGCTCAAGCAGACGGTCATCGAGAACGGCAACGTGTTCGCGGTGCTCGTCGATGCGGTGAAGTACTGCTCGCTGGGCCAGATCACCACCGCGCTGTACGACGTGGGCGGCCAGTACCGCCGCAGCATGTAACACGCCCCGGGCCCCCGCGAGGGGGATGGCCGGGCAACACGGGCGGCGCCGCAAGGCGCCGCTTTGCATTTTGGGGTGGGGCGGGTGATGCCCGCTTCCGGGCACGGCCTGGCGGAGTGGGGAGGCTCCCCCTGCCGGGTGCATCCCGGCACCAGCGGTGGTGTCGAAGGCCTCGCGCGGCCTCACATGTTCCATCGCAGGCCTGCGATGCTTCTCGTCGAGCCTGCGACCATCGATAACAGGCGTGTGATCATCGATAACAAGCTTGCGACCTTCGACAACAGCCCTGCGACCTTCGATAACAAGCCTGCGACTATCGATAACAGGTCTGCGATCGATCATTCCATAGTAAAAACCCTTTATCGCAGACGTGCGATGAAGGGTTTTTACTATGATGAAAGCCTTCGCAGGCCTGCAACTCATGGTTTCATAGTGTGAACCCTTGATAACAGGCGTGCGATGAAGGGTTCTTACTATGATGAGAGCCTTTGCACGCTTGCAAAGGGTCTCGTCAGCGTGCCCTGGGCCTCGCGCCGGGGGTGCCGGCGGGGCGCTGGTCGGTCAGGCGCCGCCGCGCAGGCAGAGCGCCGGCCCGCGGTCTATCCTGAAGGACGACCGACCCACCCGTCCGGACATGCTCCAAGGAGAGACACCATGGCTGCCGACCTCACGCTGCTCGTCCCCACCTTCCGGCCCAGGCTCGAGACGCTCCTCGCCAACTGCCGCGCCCGCGGTGTCGAGATGCGGCCCTACATGGGCCTGCGCACGCCCCTGGAGCAGGCCAAGCTGTGGCGCCAGTCCCGCTCGCGGGAGCAGATCGACGCCAAGGTCGCCCAGCTGCACGCCGCGGGGGCCGATTACCTGGCCGACTGCATCGTGCGCGTCGGGCCGCAGAACGGCGACCCGGTGACCAACGCGGTGCCGGGCCTGTCGTGGCACCAGTGGGGCGAGGCGGCAGACTGCTTCTGGGTGGTCAAGGGCGATGCCGAGTGGTCCACCAAGCGCCTCGTCAATGGCCTGAACGGCTACCGGGTGATGGCCGAAGAGGCCAAGAAGCTGGGTCTCGACCCGGGCGGGCTGTGGCGGAAGTTTCCCGACTGGCCCCACGTCCAGCTGCGCCCCGAGCCGAGCCCGCTGGGTCGCATGACGCTGAAGGAAATCAGCGCCGAGATGCAGCGGCGCTTCAAGAGGTGAGCCCGTGAGCCCCGCCCGGCGCTGGCCGTCTCGAGCCATGGCACACCGAGGCGGCGCGCCGTCGTGATGTGCCCCGCCTGAGCACCCGCAGGGTTCCGCCCCGCCCGCCCGGCAATGCTCGCACCCCTGCCCACCGCCAGGGCCCAGGGGCCGCAAGGCGCGCGGTGGCCGGAGAGAACGGCGTGAATGTCGTGCCATCCATCTACCCATGACGCTGCTGGCCAAGCCCCTCTGTGCTGTCCTGATGCCCTCCGGCAGCAAACGCCTGCCTTCCGGCCAGGCGGTGGATTTCGATGCCCTCTACACCAGCCTGATCGAGCCGGGCATCGTGGCCGCGTGCATGACGCCGCTGCGCGCCGACGCGGAGGCCGGCGGCGGCATCCACGCGCCCCTGCACGAGCGGCTGCTCCTGTGCGATTACGCGGTGGCCGACCTGACCTGCGGCAGCGCCGCTGCCTTCTACCAGCTCGGCCTGCGCGATGGCCTGCGCCCGGCGACGACGGTGACGCTGGTCGGCGAGGCCAGCCCGCTGCCCCTGGCCCCGGCGTCGCCGGGTGCCATCCCCTACGCTCCCGCGCCGCCGGAGATGATCCGCTACGCCCTGGCGGCGGACGGCCGCCCCGCCGATGCCGCCGCTGGCGCCGAGGCGCTCACCCGCGCGCTCGGCGCGCTGCGCCGGCTCCGGTTCCGCCCGCTGTTCCAGCTTATCGAGGGCCCTGTCGCGCCGGACATCGCCCGCCTCAAGACCGACCTTTTCCGCGAGCAGGCCCGCTATGCGCCGGACGCCCGCCAGGCGCTGGCGGCGGCCCGGCAGGGGGGCCGGGAGGCGGTGCGGGCGGTGGCAGCCGGGCTGGGCGAGGTGTCCGTCGCCGAGCCCGGCGTGGTGATCGACCTGCTGCTGTCCCTGCGCGCGGTGGGCGACTGGCAGGGCATGGTCGACGTCGTTGGCCAGATGGGCGCGCCGCTGGCCCGCAGCACGCTGGTGCAGGAGCAATACGGCCTCGCCCTCAACCGCCTGGGGCGCGCCGACGAGGCCGGGCGGGTGCTCGAGGAGGTCATCGCCACCCGCGGCCCGAGCAGCGAGACCAACGGCCTCCTCGGCCGGGTTTATAAGGATCGCTGGGGTGCCGCCCGGCAGGCCGGCCGCCCGCTCGAAGCCCGCGGCTGGCTGGGCAAGGCCATCGCCGCCTACCTGCAGGGCTTCGAGGCCGACTGGCGGGACGCCTTCCCGGGCATCAACGCCGTCACCCTGATGGAGCTCGCCAGCCCGCCGGACCCGCGCCGCGTCGAGCTCGTGCCGCTGGTTGCCTACGCGGTGAAGCGCCGCATCGCCCGGGGCGCGCCCGACTACTGGGATCACGCCAGCCTCGTCGAGCTGGCCGTGCTGGCCCGGGACGAGGCGGCCGCCAGGCTCGCCGCTGCCGACGCCCTGGCCTCCGTGCGCGAACCATGGGAGCCCGCCTCCACCGCCCGCAACCTGGGCCTGATCCGCGAGGCCCGCGCCGCCCGCGGCGAGGGGCTGCCCTGGGCCGACGCCATTGAGGCGGCGCTGCGGGCCCGGGCGCAGGCCTTGGCGCCGGTGGTGCAAACGTGAGCAAATTGACGCCAGGCCGCGCAATCATCCGGCGTCGAGCCGGCAGACTGCGGTCATAATGGGCGCCTGACTGAGCCTGCCCGGCCATGGCCGCGATTGCGCGAGCGAGGCCGCGGGGGCGTTTCGAGTGAAGGAATGATGAAGAGCCAGAACCCCATGTCGCCGGCCGCGCCGGCATTCCGTGCCCGTCAGGGGCAATTGTTCCGGGCCGCAGCACTGGCCGTCGCCCTGGCCGTGCCTGCCGGCGTGGTGGTGGCCGACCCCACCCCGGCCGAGGCACCTCCGGTGACGGCCGCCGAGGCACCGGCCGCCAGGCCCGCCCTGCCGGAGCTGAAGCTGGAGGGGCTGCCCGCCAACGTCCATTCGGTCACCCTGGTCGGGCGCTGGTCTGAAAAGCGGGAGAGCGGCGTCTATCGGATGATCGTCGTGAAGGGCAGCAACGACGAGCTGGCGACCCGGGTTGTCGTGCAGTGGATCCGCGTCAAGACCGGCGAGCAGCCGGCCATCGTGGCGTCGCGGGAGATCGAGGCCTTCAACGAATATATCGGCATGGCGATGGTGCCCACCTGGCGTGACCTGAGCCTCAACCGCCTCCAGGTGATGGCCGACATCCGCATGCCGGACGGGCAGCGCAAGCGGGTCCGCGTGCTGGTCACCACGCCGGGCGAGTTCTCCGACCCGGTCTGACCCCCCTGCGGCTAGGCCGGGCCGCCCGGTCAGGCCTCGTCGGCAAAGAACAGGCGGTCGCGCCCCGCGTCCTTCGCCTGGTACATGGCCGTGTCGGCGCATTTCATCAGGCTCACCTCGTCGCCCGCGTGCTCCGGAAAGATGCAGATGCCGATCGACGCCGAGATGTCGATCTGGTGGGGCCCGATCTGGAAGGGCAGGGCGATGGAGGTGCGAATGCGCTCGGCCACCTGGCGGGCGTCGTCGCGGCTGTCGATGTGGGGCAGCAGCACCACGAACTCGTCGCCACCGACGCGTGCCAGGGTGTCGGATTCCCGCAGGCACTCGCGCATGCGCTCCGTTGCGGCGATCAGCAGGCTGTCACCCACCGCGTGGCCGCAGGCGTCGTTCACCGGCTTGAAGTGGTCCAGATCGACGAACATCAGCGCCGCCCGGCTGCGCTCCCGGCGCGCCCGGGCCAGGGCCGCCTGCAGCCGGTCGGAGAACAGGGCCCGGTTGGGCAGCTGGGTGAGGGGGTCGTGCTGGGCCATGTGGCGCATGTACTCCTCCCGCTCGCGCAGCTCGCGGGTCATCGCCTGGGCCCGGGCGAAGGCGCGGGCGCGGCCGGTGACCAGCTGCCACGTGAACAAGGCCAGCAGCAGGCTTACGCAGACCCCCGCCCCGGCGATGATGCGCGCCGGTTTGTTGCTCTGCCCCAGCTCGAAGGCGGGCGTCGAGCGCACCTGCAAGGCCCAGCGGTGCTGGGGGAATTCGATGTGCTTGATGGCCGTGAAGCGGGGCAGGGGGCTGTCGGCCTCGGGTTCGGAGTCGAACATCAGCCGCTCGGCCAGCGCCTCGGGGCCGTCGTAGATGCGCAGCGCGATGCCCGGTGAGCCCTCGCCGGGCATGCTGGCGATCAGGTCGGCGAGCCGAAAGGCGATGTGCACCCACCCGTAAACGGCGGCCTGGCGGCTGGCCGGGGTGTCGTCGGGCTGCCCGCGGGTGTAGAGCGCCAGGTACATCGCGAAGGCCGGCTTGTTGTGCGGTGCGTCGAGCCGCAGGGCGATCCGTGAGGTGATCGCGATGCCCCCCGAATCGCGTGCCTGGAGCATGGCCTTGCGGCGCAGCGGGTCGGCGTACAGGTTGTGCCCCAGGGCCGCCCGGTTGCCGGGGGTCGGCGGCGCGATGTAGGTGACCGGCGCCACCGGGCCGCTGCCGTCGCCCGGCCGGATCGCGTAGTCCGCGTCACCGAGGGCGCGCCGGGTGGCCACGTGGCCGGGGATCTGCCCGGCGGGCAGCAGCGGCGTGAAGGCCATTAGCTGCAGCCCGGAGGGCGCCGAGCCGCCCATCAGCGCGCTCACGAAACTCTGGAAGTCGTCGCGACTGACCGCGTCCGAGGCCTCGAAAAGCCCGCGCGCCGCCCGCAGCATCTGCTCGTAGCTGGCGATGCGCTCCTCGATGCGGCTCACCGACTGGCGCACGCTGAAGTCGAAGTCGGTCTGCATCCGGGCCTCCGCGGCCTGATTCTCGTGATGCCACAGCCAGCCCGTCAGAGCCAGCGACAGCAGCCCGACGAGCAAGGGCAGCCGCAGGTTGCGGAGCCGGGACGGGCCCGGCGGCGGCACGGGCCAGGTTGGCTGCGATGTCTCGGGGTCGGTCACGACTAAGCCTCGCCCCGTCGGGCCGAAGCCGATGAACCCGCCACCGCCATCACGGGCGGCGTGCGGCCTGGGGCAGGTAACTGCAGCAAGATGAAGGTTCTCACGCGGGCATCTCCCTCAACCTGCCCCGGCGGTCAGGGCCGGGGCGGCCCGGTTGCTTTGGCGCCCCGGGCGGGCGCTGCCCGGTTGCTACGGCGCCCCGGGCGGGCGCCTGTCAAGGAAACGCAGGGCCGCCTCATTTCCTTGGCCCCCACCACGGGTGCGGGCTGGGTGGAGCCCGGCCCTGGCGGTACTCAGGTCATCTCACGCCGATACAAGGCTTCGACCTGCTCCCGTGCCCACGGCGTGCGGCGCAAAAACTTGAGGCTCGATTTGATGCTGGGCTCGTTCTGGAAGCAGCGGATATCGATTACCGCGGCCAGGCTGTCCCAGCCAAAACGTGCCACCAGCTCGGTGAGCATGCGTTCGAGGGTGATGCCGTGGAGCGGGTTGTTGGCTTGCGGGTTCATCAGGGTTCAGGGTTTGCGTGTCGATGGGAACTTTGGACCACTTTGTCGACTCTGCCAAGGGCTTGTGGCAAGCTCCGCCTGGTTTTTCGCTGGCACCCTCCAATCACTCCGCGCCCTCGACCACCCGCATGTTGCGTCGTATCGTCCTGCTGCTGCTCGTTTTCGTGCTGCCCGCCCAGGCGCTGGCGGGCGCGTTCGTGCATGTGTGCCGGCACGACCTCGCCGCCGCAGCACCGGCGATCCAGGCCGCCCCCGCAGGCGGGCACGAGCACTGCCCGATGAGCGTCGACGCCGCTGGCCCCGCCGCCATGCCGGACGCCGCCCCTGCCGACCCCGGCGCCCAGCCCTGCGACGACTGCGGCGGTTGTCACCAGGCCGCCTACTCCCTGCCCGCGTTGCCGGCGCCGCTGGTCACGCCCGACTTCTCCTCCGTGAAGCTCACCGGCCCCACCGCGCCGGTCTCGAGCCGTGTCCCGGCCCTGCCGGACCGCCCACCAAACACTGCCGCCGCCTGACGCGGACGGCAGCTCCCCCTTTCCGGTAGCCCCGTAACGCGGGCCGCGGCCCAGCGCCGCGGGCCCTGCCGTCCGCATGCCTCCCCTTGTCTGCCTTTGAGCGCCCCCAGGGCCGTGCTCCGCCCAGCCTGCCCCCCATGGGGGCAAGGAAACTTGGGGCGGCCCTGCGTTTCCTTGAGAGGATGTCATGCGACGCCTGCTCGCCCCGCTATTGTTTCTCTGCGCCGTCTCCGCCCAGGCGCAGCACCCGCCCGCCAACCTGTCGGAGCTCGTCGATGCCGCCTGGCAGCGCGAGCCCCGCGCCCGCCTGCTCGACGCCCGCCGCGCCGAACTCGCGGCCCTCGCCGAAGTCGCCGCCGGCAGCCTGCCCGGCCCCGGCACGGTTGGCATCTCCCACCGCAACGACCGCCTGCAGAGCGACCGTGGCCGCCTCGAATGGGAGCTGGAATACGCCCAGCCCCTGTGGTTGCCCGGCCAGGCCGAGGCCCGCCGCCAGGAGGCCGACACCGCCCTGCGGGCCCTGGCAGCCGAGCGTGCCGCGCTGCGCCTGGGGCTCGCCCGCAGCCTGAGCGGCGAGCTCCTCGCCTGGCAGTCGGCGCGGGTCGGGCTGCGGCTTGCCGAAGGGCGGCTGACCCTGGCCCGGGCTTTGTCCGACGACCTGGCGCGGCGCCTGCTGGCCGGCGAAGCCCCGCGCTTCGACGCCAACCTGGCCGAATCCGAGCGCCTCGCCGCCGAAGCCCAGTTGGCCGAGCAGGGCCTGCTGGTGGCCGAGGCCGCCCGCC
>NZ_BJNV01000048.1 GCF_006539865.1 Zoogloea ramigera | reverse complement strand
GCTCCCGAAAGACCTCTCGATCACCCTTGTGAGCGGCTACAACGTGGTGGCAGACATTCGCAAGATGCTGGATGAACTGGGAAAAGATGTCCTGAGTTTTCAGGAACGGCTCTCGTGCCCGGTCCCAACAACTCCATGCGCCCGGTCCCGGTCTTCAACCTCCCGAAGGGCCTCAGCAATGTGCATCGGGACATCCGCACCATGCTTGATGAACTGAAACTCGACCCGTCCAAATTTGGATCGGTCTATGTGGATGCCAAGGGCGAGAAGCGTAGCGCCTGCTGCCTCCCCAAGGACCTCACGATCACCCTCGTGTCCGGCTACAACGTCACCATGCGGCATCGCATCGTGACCCGCTGGATGGAGCTTGAAGAGGCCGCCAAGCCTGCTACCTGGAAACGTCAAAAAGTGTGTCTTTCGGCTCTTCAGGCTCCCCGGCAGGGGCCCTGTGAGGGCATCGAAAACCGCTTGACAGGACCGAATAAATCTGAATAAAGAGCCTCGAAAATCGAGCCTGAAAATGGAAGATTGTCTTTTAATATCAATGACTTACATAACAAACCATGACCTAAACCCCGGCTTTAGCAGAAAGGCCAATAAAGATTCACTAAAGACTCTCTAAGGACTTCTTTGTTAAGGAGACCAGATAAAGAAGTATCACTTCAGATGCTTCTAAAGAGCCTCTTACTTCGCCCTCTGCATCCCAGGTCACCCTATCCGCCCATTGACCTAAACCCCCTCGACCTCTCGGCAGGCTCTTCCCGGAATCCGGGGATGGTTCTGCAAACTTCCCGGCCTGCCGCGAGGTCACCCCCATCCCATGAACTTCAATCCCAGTCCCATCACCTAGCGTGCTGCCCTTGTGGCGGCCTCACATTCCATCCGTCACAAGGAGAGCACACCCAATGAACGACAACACCATCAACAGCCGGCAAGGCATGGACGGTCAGGCCGTTACCACCTTCCAAGCCGGGCGCCCCGCCCAGGCCCCGGCAGACATCCCGCGGGTCACCATCGGCAACATTCAAGGCGTCACCCGCTACACGGTCGGCGAAGAGACCCAGCAGCCCCAGGAGCCGCCCGCCTTCAGTATGCAGAACGGCCGCATCGGTGACGGCCTCACCCGCTTCACCGCGGGCCAGCGAGGCGGCATTGAATCCGGCAGCATCACCCGTCAGACGGCCGCAGACCTCGCCCCGGCCTCTTCGGGCATCCTCGGCACCCTCCGCAACAATGCAGGCTTCCCGACCGGCATCGTCAGCCCTAACGCCACCGTTGAGCTGCCGGGCATGGGGCGCACCTCGGTCAAGGTCGCGGCTAACCTCGGCTTCCTCGCCCTTACGGCAGATGGCCGCTATGTGGAGGCAGGAGCCCCGGGAAACGCTGAAGGCGGTCTGCGTCAGGGCTCCGCACAGGAGCAGCAGGCCGCCATCAACAACAACGGCAACACCCAGGAGCAGCAGGCCGACGAAGGCCCGGCGCTCTTCGCCACCACGGCCACCGGCAACAACCTGGAAGAGGCTTACGGCAACTTGATCGAGCCCATCCAGCAGGCTACCTACGATTCGATGATGGCAGCGGCTACCGCCTACCTGACCCAGGACGGCGGCCTTGACGGCCTTATCGACTCCCTCGCCGGCCGCTTCGGGTCCGACCTCGCCAACGATTACAGCGCCCTCCGCGGCGAAGACATCGCCATCGAAGGGGACGCCCGGGAGCGGACCGCAGCCGCCATCAGGGCCGGGGCGGAGATGTGGCAGCACCAAGCCGACACCCACGTCAAGGCCGCCGGAATCGACCCAGCAGACTTCTACGAATGGGCCCGCGAGAGCAGCCCGGATGCCCTCAAGCAAGCAATTCAGGGCCAACTCTTCGGGCGCTCTCTGAAGGGTTACACGGACTTGATGAACAGCTACTTCGACAACGTCCCGCCGACCCTGGAAGCCCTGCAGCGGGGCGGCATCCCGACCAAGGAGCAAGGGGGCAAGACCTTCGTGCAGCTCGCCGGCTCCTGGATGCCCCTGGATGTGGCCGTCAAGGCCCGCTTGGTCTGACCGGGCAATGAAGCCAGCCCACGCCCCCACCACGGGCCACCACAGACCCCGGCAGAAGCCCGTAGAGCTCCGCGCCCAGGCTTCCCGCTGGGTGTGTAAGACCATCCAACCCATTGCAGCCTAGGCCCGCTAAAGGGCCTTCACACAGGACACCAAACCCCCATGACCACCTTTGATCTGAACTCCCGTCCCGCCGCTCTCGTGAGCGACACCACCAACGCCACCAACACCCGCCGTGAGGTCGTCTTCCAGCCCCTGCGGTCCGTCACCTCGGCGCAGCCCGGCGACGCCCTCACCGTGACCCTTCAGGCGCCCCCGTGGGCCCGCTCCGTCATCGCCATGCAGGCCACCGACCCGGGCACCGCTCCGGGCAACATGGCGCTTGAAGTCGGCGGCCTGGACATCGCCGGCAACGGCGCCCCCCTGCCCATCTTCCCCGGCACCTCGCCGGGCGGCCGCAACATCCGGGGCGTCATCGTCTCCGATAGCGTCCGCTTGAATGTGTCTCTCGTGCGCGTCCCGTCCGCCCTGGACCTCCGCGTCATCTTCCTGGATCACTGACCCTAAACCATCAAGGGGAGTCGGAATTGCCGACACCCCCAACCAACGAACAGAAAGGAGCCCGGCACATGCAGGAGCTTTTCACCTTCACGCCCTTCGCCTCAAGCGGTGACGGGTTCAACCTCTCGGCCACCGTCAAGGACGGTCAGCCCTGGTTCATCGCGGCCGACGTGTGCCGCTCCCTCGGCCTTGACCGCTCTGCCGTCCGACGGCTGGACGACGACGAAAAGGGTGTGCGTACTATGCACACCCCCGGCGGCCCGCAGTCCGTGGGCGTAATCAACGAGTCGGGCCTCTACTCGCTCATCTTCAGTAGCCGCAAGGAATCCGCCAAGCGGTTCAAGAAGTGGGTTACCTCCGATGTCCTGCCGAGCCTGCGCAAGCACGGCGGCTACATCAACGGGCAGGAAGCACTCCGCCCCGAAGCACAGGCGGAAGTCGTCAAGGTCGTCCATGAGGCCGCCCGCCGGGTCCGTAGCGAACTCGGCGAGGAGCATCGGGACCGTCATCGCCTCTTGAAGGCGGCCTTGCGATGATCGGCCGTCAGGGCCTCGCCATCCCCGCCACCGGGCAGCCGCAAGCGGCGGGCCTGGAAAAGGAGAAGGCCCCCGAAATCCGGGAGCCCTCCGTCAAGTTCAAGCTACCAAGCCAGCACTTCAGCGCCGGCCGCAGGCCCCGCTAGGCGCCCTTAAACCGCCTCTAGCGCGGTCTTCCGGGCTTCCGTGGTGAGCACCCACAGGCGGCCCCGATAGGCCACCTCGAAGCCGCTGCCGTCCCCGTAGGCAAGGACCGTATCCGACAGTCGGCGGGCCTTCATCCAGTCTTGCCCGGCCTCTTCAACAACGACACGGCGGGACGAGGTGACGGCGGAGCGAACGAGGGACACGAGAGCACGGAAGGCGGCGGCGGAGATGATGGATTGCATGTGATGGTTCCTTTCAGCGTATGGGCGTGACGAGACGGGGCCACGATGCCCGGTCTTGACCCCGGATGATTCGGGGGGTCAGGACTCGCCTACGGCGGCCTGCAGATGCTTCTGACGGATGCTCAAGGTGTGGCCGTCGCCATACACCTTATCGCCCACGAACTCCTTCGCCCAACCGCCTATTTCAAGGGCGACCTCTGACGGGCAGCCGGTATTCCGCAGCCGGTCCCGCAAGGTGTGGCGGAAGTCGTGGGTGGAATGCTCTTCAAAGCCTTGCGCCTTGATCCACTTATTCAGCGTCGCGGAGGCGGAGCCGTTCTTAGCCTTGCCGTCCTCGCCCACGTACTGAGGGAAGGCGAACACCTGCCCCGGTGCGGCAGTCTCGTGGATGCGCTTGGCAGCCCACAGGGCCACGCCGACCAGCGGGACACCCCTGAAGCTGTCCTTCTTCCGGCGCCCGTTCGTGGCGGCCTTGTCGGTCTTGATGCCCCGTGCCGAGTTCTTGGTGAAGACCACGTAAGGGATGGGCGCATCAAGGATCACTTCCGCCAGGGTCAGGCCCACAATCTCACCCACCCGGGCGCCTGTGCCCATCTGGAGCGCGATAGCCCAGCGGGCGGAGTCATCGACCTTCCGACAGATGCCCGCCAGCTTCGACCAATCGGCATCACTCAGGGGGCGGCCTTCCTCGGTGTCCTCGCCCTCGTTCTTGATGGTCGGCTTCTCGAAGGGGTTCGGAAGGTGAAGCTCTTTCTCTAGGACGTACTTCGAGAACACCGCCCGCAACTCGTTAAGATAGCGCCGGATGGTCCCGGTCTTCAGCCCGCGGGCCGTCTCATGCTCGATGAAGACCCGGACATGGTCCCGGCGGATGTCCCTGACGGGCTTGTCACCCACGGCGGCCACGAAGACCGCGATAGCGCCTTCCGCAGCCTTCCGGCGGCCCTCGTTGTCGCCCTTCTGGTGCGCCCGCAGATAGACCTCAAGGGCGTCCTTGAGCTTGTCCTTCTTCGGCTTGAGCAAATCGAGGGCGGCCACCTGCACAGGCCCCAGGTAGGACCGCGGATCAGCCTGCCGGTAAGTCTCGTCACAGTCCCCCGCGTAGGCTTCCCGGGCGGCCTCGAAGGGCCTCAGGAGGGCGTCTAGTGAGGCCTCGTCCTGCGTGGGGACGTGGGGGGTAAGACCGTGCTCAAGGAGCAGGTGAAGGGCCTGGACCTCGGCGGCCTCTGCGGAGGCGTTCGGATCAGCCCGGAGCAAGTCCCATTGGCGTTCGTGCTTCGCGTTCAGGAGCTTGACCTTTTTCAGGGCCACGGCGGGATCAGCGGTCCCCAGGGGAACCTTGATGATCTTCGTCGGGAGCCTGCCGCGGAGGTCCGTAGGGACAGCCCGTTGATAGTAAAAAAGCCCGTTGTCGCGTTGCTCGGTGTAACGAATAGCCAAGAGAAGAAGAGAGCGGGAAGGCCGCCGGTGTCGCCTTTTCATGTGGTCCTCTACCATGAAACTACCACAGGCAACACCGGGAAACCGGCTTAACTACTTGATTTTGATTGGATTTTTCAATCCTAGTGGTCCCCCCGACAGGAATCGAACCTGTATCTGGCGCTTAGGAGGCGCCCGTTCTATCCATTGAACTACGGAGAGACTCAAGCCCGACATTCTATCCTGCCGACGCGCTTGAAAGCTACGCCCCTGGCGGCTTGTTCAGGCTGGAACGATGAATTTGCCTGGTACGACCTGGCTCAGCGTGCCGGATGAAGGAGGATGGCTGCGCCGGACTTGGGGTGAGGGGGCGGGCCCATCTGTTCGATGGTCTTGTCCATGCACTGTTTGGCACAGCGGGCGCAGCGGCCGCAGTCTTCGATGATGCCGAGTTCGGTGCGCAGGTCACGCAGGTGGCGTGCCCCGTCCTTGACGGCGGCTTCGATTTGCCTTTCGGTGACAGCCCGGCAGACGCAGACATACATGGCGCGGTTTCCAGATGTAGGTTGGCCCGGCCTCAGCCTGCCGGAAAAAGCCTGATGACGAGACCGAAGGCCGCCAGCCCGCCTGTTGCGCCGAGGCTTACCAAAAGGATGATGCCAGAGGCTGACACGCCCCGGCGGCCCTTGAAAGGCGGGTGGGCTGCAGAATGCCCGGAGAGGTGGCGGAGGACCTGGCTCATTTGGTGAGGATCAGTTTGCCCGCGCGGGTGCTCCGCAGGGCGTAGATCATTCCCTCGTGCTCGATGTAGATGCAGGCGCGTTCCTTGAACAGGTCCTTGCTGCGGATCGGGGTATCGAACTGACCGCTCGGCAAGGCCGCATCGGCGATGGGCTGGGCATCGGCGGGTTGGGCTGGTGGGCTTGTAGTCACTGGACAACAATCGAAATGCGAATAATTCGTATTGTTAATTCGATTTCGGGTTTCGTCAACAAAAGTTGTGAAAATCGCGGCTCTTCCCCGGTGGCGCGCCCGTGAGCCGAGCCCCACCGCGCCGGCCTGCTGGCAGCGTCGGGCAGGGCGGTGCGCTGTTGGCGTGCCAAGGCCAGCGGCTGCCGGCAGGCGGGCCATCGATCCGCAGCCTTCATCGCCGCCCGTCAGGCCCCTCCGGCGGGTTAAAATCGCGCCCTTTCCGTTTGTCACACCTTATCCATGCCGCTGATCACCCTTGATGATGCCTGCCTCGCCTTTGGCCACGTCGCCCTGCTCGACAAGGCCGCCTTTCAGCTCGACCTAGGCGAGCGGGTGGCGCTGATCGGGCGTAACGGCAGCGGCAAGTCCAGCCTGCTCAAGGCCCTGGCCGGCCAGGCGACGCTGGACGATGGCCGGCTGTGGAGGCAGCCGGGGGCGAAGGTGGCCTACGTGCCCCAGGAGGCCGACTTCCCCCTCGAGCGCAGCGTGTTTGCCACGGTGGCCGATGGCCTGGGTGACGTGGCCCAGTTGCTGGTGGATTACCACGCCGCGATGCTGGCGGTGGCCGATGACGCCAGCGAGGCGGCCCTGGCGCGGCTCGAAGACCTGCAGCACCGGGTCGAGGATGCCCAGGCCTGGCGCCTCGAGCAGCGCGTCGAGCAGGTGCTGGGCGAGCTCCGGCTGTCGGGCGAGGCGGTGGTCGGCAGCCTGTCGGGCGGCGGCATCAAGCGGGTGGCGCTGGCCCGGGCGCTGGTGGGCGAGCCCGAGATGCTGCTCCTCGACGAGCCGACCAACCACCTCGACATCGACGGCATCCTGTGGCTCGAAGGCCTGATCCGCGAGTTCCGCGGCGCGGTGGTGGTGATCACCCACGATCGGGTCTTCCTCGACCACGTGGCGACGCGCATCGTCGAGCTCGACCGGGGCATCCTGGCGAGCTTCCCGGGGCGTTTCAGCGATTACCTGCTGCGCAAGGCCGAACAGCTCGACGCCGAGGAGAAGGCCAACGCCCGCTTCGACAAGCTGCTGGCGCAAGAGGAAGTGTGGATCCGCAAGGGCGTCGAGGCGCGGCGCACCCGCAACGAAGGCCGCGTGCGGCGCCTCGAGGCCCTGCGCCGCGAGCGTAGCGCCCGCCGGGATCGCTTCGGCAACGTCAAGCTGGCGCTCGATCGGGGCGACGGCAGCGGCCAGATGGTGGCCGAACTCGAACACGTCACCAAGCGCTTCGGCGAGCGCACCGTCGTGGCGGATTTCTCCACGCGCATCATGCGCGGCGACCGCATCGGCCTGATCGGCCCCAACGGCGCCGGCAAGACCACGCTGCTCAAGCTGATCCTCGGCGGCATCGAGCCGGACGAGGGCCGCGTGCGCCGCGGCACCCGCCAGACGGTGGCCTACTTCGACCAGCTGCGGGCCCAGCTCGACCCGGAGGCCCCGCTCACCGAGGTGATCAGCCCGGGCTCGGATTACGTCGAGATCGCCGGCCACCGCACGCACATCATCGGCTACCTCGGCGATTTCCTGTTCTCGCCCCAGCGCGCCCGCTCGCCGGTCAAGTCGCTGTCCGGTGGCGAGCGCAACCGGCTGCTGCTGGCCCGCCTGTTCGCCCGGCCGGCCAACATGCTGGTGCTCGACGAGCCCACCAACGACCTCGACATCGAGACCCTCGACCTCCTCGAAGAGCTGCTCGCCAGCTACGACGGCACGGTGTTCCTGGTCAGCCACGACCGGGCCTTCCTCGATAACGTGGTGACCCAGGTGATCGCTTCGGAGGGCGACGGCAACTGGAAGGAGTACGCCGGCGGCTACGAAGACTGGCTGCGCGTGCGCAAGCCGGCCGAAGCCGCACCGGCGGCCCAGCCCAAGGCCGCCGCGCCTAAGCGGGAGGCCGCGGCGCCGGTGGCCGTGCCCAAGCCGGTAAAGCTGAGCTGGAAGGAAGAGCGCGAGCTCGAGGCCCTGCCGGACCGCATCGCCGCGCTGGAGGACGAGCAGACGGCCGCCCAGGCCCGCCTCAATGACCCGTCCATCTACCGGGACGCACCCCAGGACGTGCCGGTGCTCAACAGCCGCCTGCAGGCGCTCGAGGCCGAGATCGAGGCGGCGATGCTGCGTTGGGAAGACCTGGAGTCCCGCTCCGGCAAGAAGTAAGGCGGAGGAGGCCCTCAGCCCGGTGGCAGCGCCCCCTCGGCGCGGCCACCTGCGGCGAGCAGGGGTTCGATGGCCTCGTGGGGTGCCGAGACCCGGTTGAGCAGATGCTCCCGGCCGATGTGCAGCAGCGACTCGATGGCGCTCAGGTCGTCAGGGATGGCCGGGTTGCTCCAGCCCTGAGCGGTGTGGCGGGACAGGCTGGCGGCCAGCTGCACGGTGCGCACGCGGGCGTTGTCGATGTGCTTCTCGTCCATCATCGACACCAGCAGATCGGGCAGACGCCAGTGGCGCACCAGCGCCAGCTGGAGCTCCTTGGCCGAAAAATTGAAGATCATGCGCTGGGCTGTGGATGAGCGCAGGCCGGGCTCGGCGTGCTGCATCGCGTAGACGTTTTGGGTGAGGGTGGGCGCAAAGACCCAGCACAGGATCTCGGTGGCCTCCGACAGCAGCGCCGCGACGGTGATCTCGTCCACGTCCAGGTCGTGGCGCAGCACGGCCCAGTCGCGGGCGTAGCGCGATGCCCGCCGGGCGCGGCTGATCACCCGGAGCACGCCCACCAGTGCCTTCGGATAATCCCCCAGCTGGTCCTCGATGGTCGGCACCGCCGAGAACTCCCGCAGGAAGGGCGAGATGCCCATCATCATGACGGCCCGCTCGATGGTGGTGATGTCGTGGTTCTGGCGGGCGCGTCGGTGGGCCTCGATATGGATCAGCACCTTGAGGGTCATCAGCGGGTCGCCCAGCACGAGGGCGGCCACCGTGCGGCCGTTGATGTCGTCCTCCTGCTCGCGCATGGCCTGCAGCTCCCGCACGGTGTGCTTGAGCACGGGCAGGGGCTGCTGGTCGAAGAAGGCGACGTAGCGCTCGAGGCTGTCGAAGGGTTGGGCGATCAGGGCCATTGTGGTGCTCCGCGGGCGATGACCCCATTTACGGCAGCGCGTGCCGCGGATTGAGGCCCGATGCGGTACGGCGGCGAGTCGCTGGCTATAATCTTCCGATCAAAAACACGAGCAGCCAGCCAGGCGCTCGATCGAGAGGAGAAAAACATGTCCACCAGCGTCCCCCCTTTCAAGGCCTACGTCATCCGCCAGGACGAGAACCGCAAGGTGTCCGCCGCCATGGAGCCGCTCAGCGTCGACGGGCTCGACGCGGGCGAGGTACTCATCAAGGTGGCCTATTCGAGCGTCAATTACAAGGACGCGCTGGCGGCCACCGGCGCGGGCAAGATCATCCGGCGCTTTCCCTGCGTGGGCGGCATCGACCTGTCGGGCACAGTGGTCGACAGCAGCGACCCGCGCTTCAAGGCCGGCGACCCGGTGATCGCCACCAGCTACGACATCGGCGTCGCCCACCACGGCGGCTACGCCGAATACGCGCGCATTCCGGCCGGCTGGGTGGTGCCGCTGCCCGACGGCTTGTCGCTGTTCGACGCGATGGCGCTGGGCACCGCGGGTTTCACCGCGGCGCTGGGCATCGTGCGCATGGAAGACAACGGCCTGCGCCCCGAGAACGGCCCGGTGATCGTCACCGGCGCCAGCGGCGGCGTGGGTGGGCTGGCCATCGACATGCTGGCCGGGCTGGGCTACCACGTGGTGGCGCTCACCGGTAAACCCCAGGAAGAGGAATACCTGCGCAGCCTGGGCGCCGCCGAGCTGCGCCTGCGCGACACCATCGACCCGGCCACCACGCGGCCCCTCGACGTGGGCCTGTGGGCCGGCGCCGTCGACAACGTGGGCGGTGACATTCTCGCCTGGGTGCTGTCCACCATGAAGCAGGCCGGCACCGTGGCGAGCATCGGCAACGCCCAGAGCATCAAGCTGAACACCACCGTGTTCCCCTTCATCTTGCGCGGAGTGAGCCTGCTCGGCGTCGACTCCGGCTACATGGGCGAACCGACCCGCAGCAAGGTGTGGGCGCGGCTGGCCTCCGACCTCAAGCCGCGGCACCTGGCGGCCATGACGCGGACGGTGCCGTTTGCAGAACTTCCGGGCGTTTTCCACGACTTCATCGAAGGACGGGTCAAGGGGCGCACGGTGATTGCCGTAAAGGACTGAAGTTACCCACTGTGAGCCCAGCATGAGTGAAGAACGCGATCAGAGCCTTCCCCGAGTCCTGATCATCGACGACTCCCGGATGGTGAGAGCCTCCATCATTCGGCACGTGCGGGGCCGCTTCGAAGTGCGCGAGGAGGCCGACGGCGAGGCCGGCTGGCAGACTTTGCTGGTCGACCCGACCATCCAGGCGGTCATCACCGATATCGGGATGCCGCGCCTCGACGGCTATGGCCTCCTCGAGCGCATGCGTTCATCGCGCCTGTCGCGCATCAACACGCTGCCGGTGGTGGTCATCTCGGGCGACGACGAGCCCGACGTGCGCATCCGGGCCAAGAGCGCCGGCGCCACCGATTTCATCTCCAAGAGCGTCAGCAATGTCGAGCTGCTGGCCCGCCTGGAGGCGCTCACCCAGCTCGCCCGCACCCAGCGCGACCTCGAAGAGAGCCGCGCCGCGCTGGCCACCGCCAGCCCCGTCGACCCCGACTCCGGCCTCGCCACGGCCTCGTATCTGCACCACCACGCCAGCCAGGAGCTCGCCTCGGCCCAGCGCCACAAGGGCGAGCTGTCGGTGCAGGTCATCGAGATCGACCAGTTTGAAAGCCTCGTCGCCCGCTACGGCGCCCACGTGGCCCAGCTGGTGAACCGCAAGCTCTCCAAGATCATGGCCACCAAGCTGCGCAAGGAGGACACCGTCGCCGAGCTGGCGCCGGCGCGCTTTGCGGTGGTCTCGCCCGCCACCAGCATGAACGGTGCGGCGGGCTTTGCGCTGCGCCTGCAAAACGCCATCGACCACATCGTGATGACCTACCGGGAGGAGCGCATCCGCATCCGCCTCACGGTGGGCATCGCCACCTCCAGTGCCGGCCAGGTCGAGACGGTCAGCCACCTGATCGGCGTGGCCGTGCAGCGCCTGGCCCAGGGCCGCGCGGCCGGCGGTAACCGCATCATGGGCGAGAAGGGCGAGATCACCGCCGACATGCTCACCCCCCGTGCGCGCCCGCCGATCAGCATCGACAAGCTGCTCCAGCAGCTTGCCGGCAACCCGGCCGATGCCGGGCTTGTTGCGCAGATCCCCGACGCGATCCGGACCCTCCTGCCGCTCCTGGAATTGATAGAATCCCGTAGCCATTCCGGTGTCCCGCTGGCAAAGCTCGCCAGCTTTGCCGACGCCGAACTGGCAAGCGCCGCCCCCTAAAAAAACATAATTGGCGAACACTGTCCCATGTCGTTTCGTCATGGGCGGCGTCGGTGCATTCGTTCAAGACTGAGGGAGAGAACCCATGACTTCGTACCAGGCATTCCACAAACGCTCCATCGAAGACCGCAACGGCTTCTGGGGCGAGCAGGCCGAGCTGATCCACTGGAACAAGAAGCCCGAGCAGATCTACGATTTCTCCAAACCGCCTTTCGTCAAATGGTTCGTCGGCGGTGAAACCAACCTCTGCTACAACGCCGTCGACCGCCACGCCGAGACCAACCCCGACGGCAAGGCGCTGGTGTACATCTCCACCGAGACCAACGAAGAGAAAACCTACAGCTTCGCCGAGCTGCGCACTGAAGTCATGCGCATGGCAGCGATCTACCAGGCCCTCGGCGTCAAGAAGGGCGACCGCGTCCTGATCTACATGCCGATGATCGCCGAGGCCGCCTTCGCGATGCTGGCCTGCGCGCGCATCGGCGCGATCCACTCGGTGGTGTTCGGCGGCTTCGCCTCGCATTCCCTCGCCACCCGCATCGACGACGCCAAGCCTACCGTGATCGTCTCGGCCGACGCCGGCATGCGCGGCGGCCGCCCGGTGCCCTACAAGCATCTGCTCGACGAAGCCATCAGCCTGGCCGAGCACAAGCCCGCCGCCGTGCTGATGGTCAACCGCGGCCTCGACACCGAGATGAACGTCGTTGCCGGCCGCGACGTCGATTACGCCACCCTGCGCGCCCAGCACATCAATGCCGACGTGCCCGTCACCTGGGTCGAATCGTCCGAGCCCAGCTACATCCTGTACACCTCCGGCACCACCGGCAAGCCCAAGGGCGTGCAGCGCGACACCGGCGGCTACGCGGTGGCCCTGGCCGCCTCGATGAAGCACATCTACTGCGGCAACCCGGGCGAGACCTTCTTCTCCACGTCCGACATCGGCTGGGTGGTCGGCCACAGCTACATCATCTACGGCCCGCTGATCGCCGGCATGGCCACCATCATGTACGAGGGCACCCCGCTGCGCCCCGACGCCGGCATCTGGTGGAAGATCTGCGAGGAGCAGCAGGTCACCGTGATGTTCAGCGCCCCCACCGCGATCCGCGTGCTCAAGAAGCAGGACCCGGCCTTCCTCAAGAAGTACGACCTCTCCCGGCTGCGCGCGCTGTACTGCGCCGGCGAGCCGATGGACGAAACCTCCCACCAGTGGATGATGGACGAGCTGGGCATCCCGGTGATCGACCACTACTGGCAGACCGAGACCGGCTGGGCCATGCTGTCGCTGATGCCCGGCGTCGAAAAGCAGGGCGTGCAGCTCGGCTCCCCCGGCTTCCCGGTGTATGGCTACGACGTGCGCTTGTTCCGCGACGATGGCTCCGAGTGCGGCCCCAACGAAAAGGGCATCGTCGGCGTCGTGCCGCCGCTGCCGCCGGGCTGCCTGTCCACCGTGTGGGGTGACGACAAGCGCTTCGTGTCCACCTACTTCACGCTGTTCCAGGAGCCGCTGGTGTATTCCAGCTTCGACTGGGGCATCAAGGACGACGCCGGCTACTACAAGATCCTCGGCCGCACCGACGACGTGATCAACGTCGCCGGCCACCGCCTCGGCACCCGCGAGATCGAGGAGGCCGTGCAGGCCCACCCGGCGATCGCCGAGGTGGCCGTGGTGGGTGTTGCCGACCAGCTCAAGGGCCAGATGCCGATGGCCTTCGCGGTGGTCAAGGACCCGGCCAGCGTGGACACCCCCGAAAAGGTGGCCGAGCTCGAGAAGGCCGTCATGAAAATCGTCGACGGCAGCCTCGGCGCCATCGCCCGGCCGGCCCGCGTGCATTTCATCTCAGGCCTGCCCAAGACCCGCTCCGGCAAGATGCTGCGCCGCTCCATCCAGGCCCTGGCCGAAGGCCGCGACCCGGGTGACCTGACCACCATCGAAGACCCGAGCACCCTCGAGCAGATCAGGGCGGCTCTGGTCGCCAAGTAAGCCGGCTGCGCGCAGCCAGTCAGAAGGCCGACCGCTCATCCGGTCGGCCTTTTTCGTGGGCGCTGCTGCCTCGATGCGAGCGATCAAGTCAATCCAATCAACACGCCCGCATTGCGCCAGCGCCCCCGGGCAAAACACTCCTTGCGCAGTCCTCAGCGCTCCAGCTTCATAAGGCTCCAATGAAACCCCTGCTACCCGCCGTATTGTCGGCACTGCTCCCATTCACGGCCGATGCCGCGCCGCGCATCGTCTGCCACACCCACTACAACGGCGAGAGCCAGGCCCACGTGGCGCATCCGGTCGCCACGCCCTACGGCGTCGAGGGCGTCACCCTGGGCGAGCGCTTCGTCTTCCGGGTGGTGTTCCAGAACAAGCCGGCCGACATCGCCGCGGTGAAGGTGTTCACCTCCATCCTCCCCGACGAAGGGCCCGCGCAGCCCGTCCATCAGGCCACTTACCGGTGGCCCGTGCCTCGGGGTGCGCAGCCGGAAGGGCAGGGCTTCACCGGCCTGCAGCGGGTGTTCGAGCCCACCTACAACGGCCACCTGGAATACTGGTGCGAAGCCGAGCGGGGGGGCCGGCGATGAAGCGCCTGCGCCGTATCGCCGCCAGCCTCGTACTCGTCGCCGGCACCGCCTGGGCCGGGGATCACAGCGCGACCCTGATCTTCGCCGGCGACGTGATGCTCGACGACGGCCCCGGCCGCCTGATCGCCGATGGCGGTGACCCGCTGGCGGCGGTGGCGCCCCTGCTGGCCGACGCCGACTACCGCATCGCCAACCTCGAGTGCTCGGTGTCCACCCGCGGCGCCAGCCTGCCCGGCAAGCCCTACACCTTCCGGGCCGACCCCCGCGCGCTCCGCGTCATGCAGGGGCGCTTCGATGCGGTGGCCGTGTCCAATAACCACTCGGGCGACTTCGGCCCCGACGCCTTCCTCGACACCATCGACCACCTGCGGCAAGCCGGCCTTCGCAGCTTCGGTGGCGGCCGCAACCTGCGGGACGCCCACGCGCCCCTGTGGCTCCACAAGAACGGCCTGCGCATTGCCGTGCTCGGCTACAACGAATACAAGCCCCGCAGCTTCGAAGCCGGCGCCAGCCGCCCCGGCGTGGCCTGGAGCGAGGACAGCGAGGTGATCTCCGACATCCGCGCCGCCCGCAAGGCCGGCGCCCACATCGTGATCCCCTTCATGCACTGGGGCTGGGAGAACCGCCACACCCCCAGCCTGCGCCAGCGGATGCTCGCCCGCAGGATGATCGACGCCGGCGCCAGCCTCGTCGTCGGCGGTCACCCCCACGTGATCCAGGGCGCCGAGCTGTATCGTGGCAAGCTCATCGTGCACAGCCTCGGCAACTTCGTCTTCGACGGCTTCGATCTGCCCGAGGAGCGCCAGGGCTGGCTGTTGCGGCTGGAGGTCGACCGGCGCGGCCTCAAGGCCTGGCAGACCCGCCTGGTGCAGATCGATGCCGCCGGCACGCCGGTACCGGTGAGCGGCGCCGAGACACCCTGCGGCAGGCGAGGGCGCGGCGTGATCGACGACTGCCGCAATCCCTGAGGGCGTCGTGCGCCGGGCAGGCCGGCAATTGCCACCGACATGCACCCGGATGGTATATCCTGTGCCACCTTGCCCTATTTGCATGACACCCCAGGAGAAACCCTAAATGAAACCCACGACGAAGCCCGTGCTCGCCGCCCTTGCCCTGTGCATCACCCTGCTGCCGGCCTTGGCCCAGGCGGCCTGCCCCAGCGATCTGGAAGCCGCCGCGGTGGCGTCGGCCATCGTCGCGCGCCAGCCGGTGCCGCAACCGGCCGGCACGCTGAGCATGGCCGACGGCCTGTGCGGGCGCGACAAGGTGGTGCGCTACCTGGCCCAGGCCTACGGTGAATCGGTCGGCTACAAGGCGGGCCTCACCAACCCGGCGGTGCAGCAGCGCTTCAAGTACGACGCGCCCCTGCGCGGCACCCTGTTCAAGAGCATGCTCACCACCGACGGCGCCGAGCTGCTGGCCGCCTTCGGCACCCGCCCGGTCTTCGAGGCCGACCTGATCGTCGAGGTGGCCGACCCGGTGGCCCTGGCCCGGGCCGAAACCCCGCTCGCCGCGCTGCGGGCGCTGCGCAGCTACGCTCCCTACATCGAGCTGCCCGACCTGATGGTGGCCGACCCGTCCACCCTGGGCGGGCCGATGCTGGCGATGGTCAATGTGGGCGCCCGCGCCGGCGTGGTGGGCAAGGCGATCCCGGTGAAGGCCACGCAAGAGCTCGCCGACGCCTTCGCCAGCATGACCGTGAGCCTCACCGATGGCAACGGCGTGGTGCTGGACAGCGGCAAGGGCAACGCCACCCTCGGCAACCCGCTCAATGCCGCGATCTGGCTGGCCCGCGATCTGGCCGCCGACCACATGCCGCTCAAGCGCGGCGATCTGCTGTCGCTGGGCTCATTCACCAAGCTGCTGCCGCCCCGGCCGGGCCTGGCGGTGAAGGCGACCTACGAAGGCCTGCCCGGCAAGCCCGGGGTGAGCGTCCGCTTCCGCTGAAGCGCTGCCGGGCCTTATTCGTCCCGCGGCTGGGTGAGGATTGCCCGGCCGTTGTCGAGGTGTTCCACCTGGGCCAGCGTAGACACCGGTACCCCCAGCGATTCGATGAACTGCCGGCCGTGCTTGAAGCACTTCTCGACCACGAAACCGGCCCCCAGCACCTGGGCGCCGGCCTCCCGGGCCATGTCGATGAGGGCCGCGGCGGTGCGCCCGTTGGCGAGGAAGTCATCGACGATCACCACCCGCTGGCCCGGCTTGATGTAGCGCCCCGATATCACCAGCCGGTTGTCGTCGCCCTTGGTGGGCGAGTGGATCAGGCGCGACAGGGCCGGCGCCTCGACCTGGCGTGAATACTTCTTGGCGTACACCATCGGCACGCTGAGGGTCTGGGCGACGATCAGCGCCGGCGCGATGCCGCTGGCCTCGGCGGTGAGGATCAGATTGGGCTGAAAGGCCGACAGGCGCTTGGCGAGCTCGTGGGCCAGCTCGAAGATGAAGGCCGGCTCGATGCGGTGATTGAGAAAATGGTCGATCCGCAGGATCTGCCCGTCCACCGAGGCCTCGGCTTCGATGCGGCGCACGAGGGGGGCGTAGGGGGCGGTGAGGTTCAGGTGGGGGCTCATGGTGAGGCTCTTGACTCGGATGGGGGCGGGGCCGGGGTTCCACTGGAAAGGCCCGCGTTCAGGACAGTTTCAATCTAGCAATCGGCGCCTCAGGGTTGCGTGACGGTTTCCGCAAGGTGACGCAGACGGCGGCGCACCAGGCCGATATGTTCACGCAGGGTGTAAAGCTCGTTGCTGAAGGCCAGCGGCAGCTTGCGCCGGGCGGCCCGCTCCTCGATGCGGTCGAGCCGGCCCAAAAAAGTGTCGAGCGCCGCCAGGCTGTGGCCGTCCTGCCCGGCGCGGTCGATCTCCGCCTCGAGAAACTTGAGCTCCCCGTACCAGCGATAGACCCGCGCGCGCATGCGCCAGTTGTAGATGGCCGGGATCACCTTGGAGAGCGGGATTACCACCGCGAAGAGCGGCAGCAGCATCACGAAGAGGCGGTCGATCAGCACTGCCAGCCAGAAGGGCAGGTAGCGCTGCAGGAGCGGCGGGCCGGAATCGTAAAAGCGCCGCGCCATCGGGTGGATCGGCAGGGCGTGGTCCTGGGGCGCAGGAAAGCTGTTGGCCGCCTGCAGCAGGCCCGGCGGGCTGTGGATGTCCCGGGCATGCTTGAGGAGCAGGGTGACGATGGCCGGGTGGATGTCGGCCTTCACCACCAGGTTGGCGGTGGCCGCCAGCAGCTGCACGTCACGGGGCGGCTGGTCGCCGCGGATGTCGATGGCGCCGCGGGGCAGCGTGATCTTGACGAGGTGGGGAAAGTGCCGCACGTAGCCGTCGGCCTGGGCAAAGCTGAGCAGGCCGATGCCCGGCGTGTGGAGGAGGGCGTCCACCACCGGCGCCTGGGGCGCGCCGACCACAAAAAACGCCTCCACGTCGCCGCGCCTGAGGGCCGCCACCGCGTCCATGCCGCCAAGCGCCACGAGACGCGGGTCGTCGGTGGCGAAGCCGTTGGCGGCCAGGAGCTGCAGCGCAAAGAGCTGGGCGCCGCTGCCCGCCGTGCCGACGGCGATGCGGCGGCCCTTCAGCTGGTCGATGCGGTCGAGGCGGGCGTCGGCCTTGCGGTGGAAGACCCACACGGGCTCGAGGTACATGCTGCCGAGGGTGGCCAGGTCGTCGGAATCCGGCTCGTTGGCGATGCCGCCCTGCAGGAAGCCGACATCGACGCTGTCGTCGGTCTTCAGCCGGCGCAGGTTTTCGACGGCGCCGGACGATGGCCGCAGTTCGACCTCGATGCCGTCCTGGGCCAGCTTGTCCCGATAGCGTTCGCCGAAATAATGGTAGGCCCCGCCGGGCGCCCCGGTGCTGATGACGATCTTCTTGGGCGGCGCCGGGCGCACGAACTGCCAGGCCAGCGCAAACGCCGCGGCGATCAGGACGAGGGCCGGCAGCGCGAAGATCAACAGCTCGCGGCGGCTGGCGGAAGGGGTGTCGGAGCGGCGCATGGCGCGGGCATTCTGCGGGTGGGTGTCGAGGGCTCAGGCCGCGCATCTTACGCCTGTTGCCGCGCGCCCGCCGGGCGGCGTGGGCGCCTATCGGCGGGCGGCGCTTTGCGGTACAGTCCGCCCCCTTGAAAGTCTTGAATCCGCTGGATATTCCTGCCATGCCCCGCCTCTTGCTCGCCCCCATGGAAGGCCTCGCCGACGACGTGCTGCGCGAGGTGCTGACCCGCGTCGAGGGCTATGCCCACGCGGTCACCGAGTTCGCCCGGGTGTCGGGCTCGGTGCTCCCGGCGCGGGCCTTCACGCGGATCTCCCCCGAGTTGCGGGCCGGCAGCGCCACCTCCAGCGGCACGCCGGTGCGGGTCCAGCTGCTCGGCTCCGACCCGGCCTGCATGGCCGACAACGCGGCCCAACTGGTGCGGCTCGACCCGGCGGGCATCGACCTCAATTTCGGCTGCCCGGCGCCCACGGTCAACCGCCACCGGGGCGGGGCGGCGCTGCTCGACGAGCCGGAGCTGCTCCACGCCATCGCCTGCGCGGTGCGCCGGGCGGTGCCGCCGCACATCCCCTTCACCGCCAAGATGCGCCTGGGCGTGGCCGACACCGGCAAGGCCCTCGACTGCGCCCGGGCTCTCGCCGATGGCGGGGTCGTGGGCCTGGTGGTGCATGCCCGCACCAAGAACGACGGCTACCGCCCGCCGGCGCACTGGGAATGGGTCGGGCGCATCGCCGACGTGGTGGTGGTACCGGTGGTGGCCAATGGCGAGGTGTGGACCGAGGACGACTGGCGACGCTGCCGCGCCGTGAGCGGCGCCACCGATGTGATGCTCGGCCGCGGCGCGGTGGCCGACCCGTTTCTGGTGCGGCGCATTCGCGCCGGCGCCGACGCGCCCGCTGACCGCGCCGCCGAATGGGCCGAGCTCCTGCCGCTGATCGCAGAGTTCTGGCTGCGAGTGCTGGCCAAGGTCGAGGCCCGCCACGCACCGGGCCGGCTCAAGCAGTGGCTCAACCTGCTGCGCCGCAACTTTCCCCAGGCCGAAGCCCTGTGCCGCGAGCTGCGCCCCCAGGCCGATCCGCGGCAGATCGACCCCATCCTGGTCGGGCATGGCGTGCCGCTCTTGCGGGCGGCCGCGTAGAATTGCACCGATGTACGCCAATTCCCGCATCCCCGAGAGCGCCCAGCAGGGTGTCCATGAACACCTCGTCGAGCTCGTCGCCAAGCACGTCCGCTGCGAATTTCGCAAGCCTTATCTCGATTACAACAAGGCCGCCTTCGAACACAGCCTGGCCGGCTGGGACGGCAAGGCGCCGCTGATCCTCGACGCTGGCTGCGGCGTCGGCCACAGCACGATCCAGCTGGCCCGGGCCTTCCCCGACCATTGGGTGATCGGCGTCGATCAGTCCGAAGACCGCCTCACCCGCAAGAAGCCCTATCCCGATGCGCTGATGCCCACCAACCTGGTCTTCGTGCGCGCCGACCTGGTGGATTACTGGCGCCTGATGGCCGAGGCCGGCATCCGCCTGGCGCGGCATTACATCCTGTACCCCAACCCCTGGCCCAAGATCGGCCACCTGGCCCGGCGCTGGCATGCCCACCCGGTGTTCCCGTTTGTGCCGCGGCTCGGCGGGCGCCTGGAATGCCGCAGCAACTGGAACATTTATGTAGAAGAATTCAGTGCCGCGCTTAGCCTGCTGACCGGCCGGCCGGCGCCCTTCGAGGCCTTCGAGGCCCCGTCGCCGCTCACCCCTTTCGAACGCAAGTACCGGGATTCCGGCCAGACCCTTTACCGGTGTGTGGTGGAGCTCGATCACCTGGAGGAAAACCCGTCATGACCCAAGCCCGCTCCATCCCCCTTACCGAAGACGAACTCGAGCAGCTCGAAGAACTCCTCGTCTCCGACGAAGTGCCCGCCGACTGCATGAACCTCGAGATGCTCGACGGCTACCTCGCCGCCATCGTCGCCTCGCCGCTGCCGATCCCGGTCGAAGACTGGCTGCCCGCGGTGTGGACCGCCGACGAGGGCGAGGTGGGCTTCGGCTCCGGCAGCACCCTGCAGAAGGCCATCGAGCTCGTGCTGCGTTATTACAACGACCAGCTGGCCGCCATCGCCGACGAGGAAGGTGACGAGGAGGGCGAGGCCGAAGGCTGGCAGCCCTTCTGCTACGCCCAGGGCGGCGACGACGACCCGGCCATCGGCGAGGAGTGGACCAACGGTTTCGAGCAGGGCTTCGAGATGTGGCCCGTCGAGTGGCCCGACAAGGTGAGCGACACCGCCATCGCCGAAGAGCTGCTCGAGCTGATCCTCGGCCCCGAAGAAGAAGTCTCGGTGCCCGCCGATGCCGAAGCCCAGCTCGCCGAGCTCGAACAAAAGGGCTTCGCGGTCCAGCACCTCTTCCAGAACTGGCGCGCCCTCGGCCTGCCGGTGCCGGAGCCCGTCGCAGTGAGCGCCACCGCGGCCGCCAAGAGCGGCCCGGGCCGCAACGAACCCTGCCCCTGCGGCAGCGGCAAGAAGTACAAGAAGTGCTGCGGCGCCGCCTGACCCGTGGCTGACCCCTGCCTCTCGTGTGGCGCCTGCTGCGCCAGCTTCCGGGTGGATTTCCATGTCTCCGACCTGGAGAGCCAGCCCGGCGGTTGTGTGCCGGTGGCCCTGACGCTGCCGGTCACCGCCAGCCTGTACCGGATGCGCGGCACCGACGACGGGCCACCGCGCTGCATCGCGCTGGCAGGCGACATCGGCGGAGAGGTGCTCTGCACCATCTACGACCGCCGCCCCGGGCCGTGCCGCGACTTCGCGCCCTATGCGGCGCTCGGCATCGGCGACGAGGGCTGCGCCCGCGCCCGCCGGCGCCACGGCATGCAACCCCTGGGCGAGTAAGGGCAACGTTGGGGCAAGGTCGGGGCGGCGCGGCGCGAGTTTGCCTTCGGACACACTTTTGGGGTGCATTGGCGGGCCGTTCGCCTTAGTCTCTCATCTCCTCAACATCAGTCAGGAGCACGACATGGGATTGCTGAGCTTTGTGCGTGAAGCAGGTGAAAAACTCTTTGGCCGCAAGGACGTCGAAGCGGCCGCCGCGGAAAGCGCCCAGGACAAGCTGGCCGACCTCAACCAGAAGGCCGCCGCCGCCATCGTCGCCTACATCGACAAGCAGGGCCTGGACGCCAGCGCCCTCACCGTGAGCTTCGATGGCGCCAGCAGCACCGTGACCGTCGCCGGCACCGTTGCCGACCAGGCCACCAAAGAAAAAGTGCTGCTGTGCTGCGGCAACGTGGATGGCGTCGACAAGGTGGACGACCAGCTCACCGTCACCAACCCCGAGCCGCCGGCCACCTTTCATACCGTCGTGCGCGGCGACACCCTGTCGGCGATCGCCAAGGCCTGCTACGGCAACGCCAACGCCTACATGAAGATCTTCGAGGCCAACAAGCCGATGCTGAGCGACCCGAACAAGATCTACCCGGGCCAGGTACTGCGCATTCCGGCCTGACCTGCGGGCTTTGCGATGATTGGCGGATTGTGTCGGCTCTGACACAATCCGCCACTCTTTTTTCATCACGCCGTAACGTACCGGAGCCTCAAGCCATGACCATCCGCTTTCCCGTCGAAGGGGAATTCATCCAGCTCGACCAGCTCCTGAAGGCCACCGGCCTGTGCGGCTCTGGTGGCGAAGCCAAGCAGCGGGTCGCCGACGGTGACGTGTTCGTCGACGGCGAGATCGAGAACCGCAAGCGGGCCAAGCTGCGCCCGGGCCAGCGCGTCGATTTTGCCGGTGAGACCATCGAGCTCGTGCTCGAGGGCTGAGGCCGCGTCAGGCTGGGTGGATGTCGCCGTCGACGTAGAGCCAGCGGCCATCCACGCGCAGGAAACGGCTTGTTTCGTGCAGGCGGTGGGCCCGCCCGCCGACCTTGTAGCGGGCCACGAACTCGACGACGGCGTGGGTCTCGTCGACCCGCTCGTGACGACGCACCTGCAAGCCCAGCCATCGGGTCTGTGAGTCTTCGGCCAGGCCGAGCTCCGCCGGGCGGTAATCCGGGTGCCAGGTGGCCAGCAGGTAGGCCTCCCGGCCCAGCGTGAAGGCAGTGTAGCGGGAGCGCATCAGCGCCTCGGCGTCGGGTGCCGGAGCGCCGCCATCAATGTAGCGCCCGCAGCAGGCGGCGTAGTCGGCGGGTTTGCCGCAGGGGCAGGCTTGGGGCATGGCGGCGTCTGATAGGGCAGGGCGCTCATTCTGGTCCGGCAGCCGCGCCGGCGGCAAGAGTTGCGTGTAGGCTGTGTCCATGAAGTTTTTCACGGTGAGGCCGTTAAAAGCGGCGGGAGACCTGCCTCGCCGTCGGGCGTGTGTCTGCGTGCCCGACTCGATCAATGCCGGCCTGGCCGCAAGGCTCCGGCTCACTTGTGGGTGAGGACATGGGATTCAAGCGCTGGATGATGGGGATTCGCGGCAAGCTGATCGCGATCTTCGTCGTCATCAAGGTACTGCCTTTGCTGTTGCTGGCCCTGGTGGCCTGGACCATGGCCCAGCGCCTTGGCGACACCGTCAGCCGGCAGGCCGGCGCGATGGCCGACTCGATGCTGGCGACCATCCGTCAGATGGGCGACACGGCCACCGGCGACGCCATCAAGGCCCTCGACGACCGGGCCCGCGAGGGCATCGAACGCCTCACCACCGACACCGCCCGGGCGGTGGCCGGCTTTCTGTACGACCGCGACGCCGACATCCTGCAGGCCGCCCAGGTCGAGCCCGACGAGGCGGCCTACCGGCGCTTTCTCGCCCACCGCAGCCGCGCGTTGCATCGGCACGGCAGCTGGCGCCTGTCGGACGATCAGAGCCGCTGGGAGAGTGCCGGGCCAGAGGGCTGGGACGAAGCCCTGGCCGCCGACGCGAGCCAGGCGCTGCCCGACAATGCCAAGCACTTCAATGCTCGCCCGCCCGAGTACATCGGCGTCCCCGAGCAGCGCCCGCTGTTCGTCGAGATGAGCTTCATCGACCTCAATGGCCGCGAGCGCGTCAAGATCACCACCGGCGAGCTGATGCCCACTGCCTTGCAGGATGTGAGCCGGCCGGAGAACACCTTCATGAAGGCCGAGCGCTACTGGCCCGAGCTCAGGAAGCTGAAAGCGGGCGAAATCTACGTTTCGGAAGTGATCGGCGCCTACGTGGGCAGCCGCGTGATCGGGCCCTACCTGCCGGCGTCGGCCAAGAAGGCCGGCATCGAGTTCAAGCCCGAGGAGTCTGCTTACGCGGGCACCGAGAACCCCGTCGGGCGCCGCTTCCGCGGCATCGTGCGGTGGGCGACGCCGGTGCTGAAGGGTGGCCGCATCGTCGGCTACGTGAGCCTGGCCCTCGACCACGACCACATCCGCGAGTTCACCGATCACCTGAGCCCCACCGACTCCCGCTACACCGCGATCAACGACGCGATCGTCGGCAACTACGCCTTCATGTGGGACCACCGCAGCCGCAACATCTCGCACCCGCGGGACTATTTCATCGTCGGCTATGACCCGGCCACCGGCGAGCAGGTCACGCCGTGGCTGGACCAGGGGCTCTACGACGCCTGGCAGGCTTCCGGCAAGCCCTCCGGGGCCTTTCTGGCGGGCGTCACACCCTTCGACGGGCAGTCCCTCAAGAAAAAGCCCGCCGCCGCCCAGGTGAAGGCCGGCACCGTGGCCCTGGATTGCCGCTACCTCAACTTCTCGCCCCAGTGCGCCGGCTGGAACCAGCTCACCGAGAGGGGCGGTTCGGGGTCTTTTGCGATCTTCTTCTCGGGCCTGGACAAGCTCACCACCGCCGCAGCGATCCCCTATTACACCGGCCAGTACGGCTACTCGCAGCGGGGCTTCGGCTTCGTCACGATCGGTGCCAACGTGGATGACTTTCACCGCGCCGCCACCGCCTCGGCCAAGCGTATCGGCGAGGCGATCACCGAAACCGACAAGGAGTTCCAGCAGAAGCGCGAGGCCCTGCGTGGCGACATCGGCAGCAACCTGACCCAGACCGCCGGCGCGCTGACCCTGTCCACGCTGGTGATGGTGGTGCTGGTGATCATCGTGGCGATCTGGATGGCCGAGTTCATCACTCGCCGCATCACCGGCATGATCGACGGGCTCGGGCGCTTCCAGGCGGGCGATCTGTCCCATCGGCTGCAGGCGCGCTCCACCGACGAAATGGGCGAACTCGCCCGCTCGTTCAACCGCATGGCCGACACGGTGCAGGAGTCCTTCAAGCGTTCCGAGGACGGCCGGGCCCGGGCCGAGGAGGCCAACAAGCTCAAGTCGGACTTCCTCGCCAACATGTCCCACGAGCTGCGCACGCCCCTCAACGGCATCCTCGGCTATTCGGAGCTGCTGCAGGTCGAGCTCGAAGACCCGGCCCAGCAGGAGTACGCGGCGAGCATCCACACCTCGGGCCAGCACCTGCTCGACATCGTCAATGACCTGCTGGATCTGGCCAAGGTCGAGGCCGGGCGGATGGAGCTCAAGGTGGCCGAGCTCGAGCTCTCCCGCCTGGTGGCCGACCTGATCGGCGCCCACCGGGCCCACGCCCAGGGCAAGTCGCTCACCCTCACGAGCACGCTGGCGGACGATCTGCCGGCGCAGATCTCGACCGACCCCCAGCGGCTGCGGCAGATCATCAACAACCTCTTGAACAATGCGATCAAGTTCACCGAAAATGGCGAGGTCGAGTTGAAGGTGCGCCGGCTTGACGACCGGCTCGCCTTCGACGTCCGCGATTCCGGCCCGGGTATTCCGCCCGAGGCGCAGGGCGTCATCTTCGAGAAATTCCGTCAATTGGATCAGTTCATCACGCGAGACCACGGTGGCACCGGCCTGGGCCTGGCCCTGGCCCGGGAGCTCGCCCATCTGCTCGGCGGTCAGCTGAGCCTCGAATCCCGTGTCGGCGAAGGGTGCACCTTCACGCTGACCCTGCCCATCGCAGGGCCGTCCACCCCTCCCACCTGACAGGCATCAGCCCATGAGCGATACGTCACCCCCAGCGTCCAGGCGCATCCTCGTCGTGGACGACAACGCAATCAATCGCCGGCTGGCGATGGCCTTCGTGAAGCGGCTCGGCTTCGTGACCGAGGAGGTCGAGGACGGCGCCTCCGCCTTGGCCAAGCTCGCCTCCAGCCCCTTCGACGTGGTGTTTCTCGACATCAGCATGCCGGGCATGTCGGGCGAGGAGGTGCTGGCCAGGCTCCGCGCCGACCCTCGTTTCAGCGGGCTCCACATCATCGCCTACACCGCCCACGCGCTTCCCGAAGAAAAACAACGTCTTGTCGATGCCGGCTTCGACGACCTGCTCATCAAGCCGATCTCCCTGAAGGCAGTCGAGCTCGCCCTGGCGAATTTTCTGCCCGCCTGAACCGCGGGCGGGCGGCGGTTAACGGCGTAAGATCATGGGCTGGGCAAATTTGGATTGTGCAGTCGCACAATTCATGAGGTTTAAAATATAATATATATAAGACTGAATTTTGCTCGAAAAGCCGCATCAGTCTGAGAGGGAGAAGCGTCCGCGGCCGCACAAGGGCCGGGGCGCCAGTCGAAACACCGTCACGTAACCACCGTCTAGGAAGGATCTACCCATGCTTGAAGCCTATCGTCAGCATGTTGCCGAGCGCGCCGCGCTTGGCATCCCGCCGCTGCCCCTGTCGAAGCAGCAAACCCAAGCTCTGGTCGAACTGCTGCAGAATCCCCCGGCCGGTGAAGAGGCCTTCCTGGTGGAGCTGCTGACCTACCGCGTTCCCGCCGGCGTTGACGACGCCGCCAAGGTGAAGGCCGAGTTCCTGGCCAAGGTTGCCAAGGGCGAACTCGCCTGCGGCCTGGTCTCCAAGGTCAAGGCCACCGAGCTGCTGGGCACCATGCTGGGCGGCTACAACGTGAAGCCGATGATCGACCTGCTGGGCGACGCCGAATGCGGCGCGACCGCGGCCGAAGGCCTCAAGAAGACCCTGCTGGTCTTTGACTTCTTCCACGACGTCGCCGAACTGGCCAAGGCCGGCAACGCCAACGCCAAGGGCGTGATGCAGTCGTGGGCCGACGGCGAGTGGTTCACCTCCCGCCCCGAAGTCCCGGCCAGCCAGAAGCTCACCGTCTTCAAGGTCACCGGCGAAACCAACACCGACGACCTGTCGCCGGCTCCGGACGCCTGGTCCCGCCCCGACATCCCGCTGCACGCGCTGGCCATGCTCAAGAACCCGCGTCCGGGCATCGAAGCCGATGAGCCGGGCTCCCGCGGCCCGATCAAGCAGCTCGAGGCGCTGGCCGCCAAGGGCAACCTGATCGCCTACGTCGGTGACGTGGTCGGTACCGGTTCCTCCCGCAAGTCCGCCACCAACTCGGTGCTGTGGTTCACCGGCGAAGACATCCCCTTCGTCCCGAACAAGCGCTTCGGCGGCGTCTGCCTGGGCTCCAAGATTGCTCCGATCTTCTTCAACACCATGGAAGACGCGGGCGCGCTGCCCATCGAGATCGACGCCGGCCAGATGGACATGGGCGACGAGATCGAGCTGAAGATCGACGCCGCCACCGGCACGGTCACCGCCACCAAGAACGGCGCCACCATTGCCGAGTCCCAGCTCAAGACCCTCGTCATTCTCGACGAAGTCCGCGCTGGCGGCCGTATCCCGCTGATCATCGGCCGTGGCCTCACCACCAGGGCCCGTGAAACCCTCGGCCTGCCCCCGTCCACCCTGTTCCGCCTGCCCCAGAACCCCTCCGACAACGGCAAGGGCTTCTCGCTGGCGCAAAAGATGGTCGGCCGCGCCTGTGGCCTGCCGGAAGGCCAGGGCGTTCGCCCGGGTACCTACTGCGAGCCCAAGATGACCACCGTCGGCTCCCAGGACACCACCGGCCCGATGACCCGCGACGAGCTCAAGGACCTGGCCTGCCTCGGCTTCTCCGCCGACCTGGTGATGCAGTCCTTCTGCCACACCGCCGCCTACCCCAAGCTGGTCGACGTGCGCATGCACCGCGAGCTGCCGTCCTTCATCTCCACCCGCGGCGGCGTGTCCCTGCGCCCGGGCGACGGCGTGATCCACTCCTGGCTCAACCGCCTGCTGCTGCCCGACACCGTCGGCACCGGTGGCGACTCCCACACCCGCTTCCCGATCGGCATCTCCTTCCCGGCCGGCTCCGGCCTGGTGGCCTTCGCGGCCGCCACCGGCGTGATGCCCCTCGACATGCCCGAATCGGTGCTGGTCCGCTTCAAGGGCACGATGGAAGATGCCACCAAGCGCGGCATCACCCTGCGTGACCTGGTCAACGCGATCCCGCTGTACGCCATCAAGGCCGGCCTCCTCACCGTCGAGAAGAAGGGCAAGAAGAACATCTTCTCCGGCCGCATCCTCGAAATCGAAGGCCTGCCCGATCTGAAGGTCGAACAAGCCTTCGAGCTCTCCGACGCCGCCGCCGAGCGTTCGGCTGCCGCCTGCTCGGTGCAGCTCAACAAGGCCCCGATCGTCGAGTACATGCGTTCCAACATCACCCTGATGAAGTGGATGATCGCCGAAGGCTACGAGGATGCCCGCACCCTCAAGCGCCGCATCAAGGCCATGGAAGACTGGATCGAGAACGGCGTGCTGCTGCAGCCGGACGCCAGCGCCGAATACGCCGCCGTGATCGAGATCGACCTGGCCGATGTGACCGAGCCGATCCTGGCCTGCCCGAACGACCCGGACGACGTCAAGGTGCTGTCCGAAGTCCAGGGCGACAAGATCGACGAAGTGTTCATCGGCTCGTGCATGACCAACATCGGCCACTTCCGCGCCGCGGGCAAGGTGCTGGACGGCAAGTCCGACATCCCGACCCGCCTGTGGATCGCCCCGCCGACCAAGATGGACGCCCTCATCCTCACCGAAGAAGGCTACTACTCCGTCCTCGGCAAGGCCGGCGCCCGCATGGAAATGCCGGGCTGCTCACTGTGCATGGGCAACCAGGCGCAGATCCGCAAGGGTTCCACCGCGGTGTCCACCTCGACCCGTAACTTCCCGAACCGCCTGGGCATCGACACCCGGGTGTACCTGGCTTCGGCCGAACTGTCTGCGATCGCTGCCCTGCTGGGCCGCCTGCCGACCGTCGCCGAGTACCAGGAGAAGGTTCAGGCGGTCAATGCCAAGGCGGCCGACGTTTATCGCTATATGAACTTCGACCAGATCCCGGCGTTCGTCGAAGTGGCGAACACCGTCGAAGTCTGAGCCTCCGCATGAAGGCCGGGCCAACGCCCGGCTGAGCATGCACTGACAGCGCCCCAGCCGGGTTTCCGGCCGGGGCGCTGTGTCGTTCACCGTCTGGAAACCCGGCGGCAGCCTCAGGCGGGTGGGGTTTCGAAGGCCTGGAGGGCCGCCTCGGCGGCGTCGAAATCGAAGTTCTGGAGGGCCGTGATCAGCTTCGCGTGGGCCTCGGGATTGGCGTGCAGCAGGATCTCCCCCTGAGCCGCCAGCCACGGCAGCGCCGAGATATCACCCAGCCGGATCAATTCACCCAGCTCACGGCGTGCCACCTCGACGGCCGCCGGGCCGGGCCGCAGGCCGGCGGCAAGCGGTGGGGCGACGGGAAGGGCAGGAGCCGCTGCGGGTGCCGCCACGGCGAGGGCATCATCTGACGTGCCATCCGCGGCGATGCCCAGCCGCAGCGTCAGCCAGAAGCGGCTGCCCTGGCCGGGCGTGCTGCTCACCCCGATGGTGCCACCCAGCAGGCTGGCGATCTGGCGTGCGATGGCGAGGCCGAGGCCGGTGCCGCCGTACTGCCGCGTGCTCGACCCATCGACCTGCTCGAAGCCCCTGAACAGGCGGCCCTGATCCGCCTCCGGAATGCCGATGCCGCTATCCTCGACGATGAAGCGCAGCACCAGCGCGTCCGCCTCGCGGGATTCGACCTCGACGGCAATGCACACCGCGCCACGTTCGGTGAACTTGACCGCGTTCTCCGCATACTTGCTGAGCGCCTGGCGCAGCCTCGGCGCATCCCCCACGAGCTGCCGGGGCAGCCCCGGCGGAACCCGCTGCAGCACCTCCAGGCCCTTGGTGGCCGCGGCCTCGGCGATGCCCTGTTGCACCTCGGCCAGCACCTGATCGAGCAGGAAAGGCTGCTGCTGCGGCCTGACCCTCTGGCCATCGAGATCGGAAAAATCGATCAGATCGTTGATGATCACCAGCAACTGGCGGCCCGAGTCGTTGATCAGCCGCACAAACTCCTTCTCGCGGCTCGGCAGCTCACTCAACTGCAGCATGTCCGAGAGCCCGAGGATGCCGTTCATCGGTGTGCGCAGTTCGTGGCTGACGTTGGCGAGAAAGTGGCTCTTGGCCCGGTTGGCCTGCTCCGCCGCGTCCTTGGCGGCCAGCAGTGCGCGCTCCTGGCTGGCCAGGCTGGCCGAGACGTGGTTGAGGGACTGGAACAGGCTGTTGATCTCGGCGATCGCCTCGCAGCCCGGCGCCTGGCCACCGCGGGCGTCGGCGAGGGTGCGGGCAAAGTTGGCCGCGCGCTGCAGTTCGGCGAGCGGGCGATGGAGCAGGATGAACACGCCGCCGATGGAGATGACGATCACCCCCATCAGCAGCAGCAGATTGTTGAGCCAGATCCCGCTCTGGATCTGTTCGATGGGGCTGCTGTCCACCGTCACCCGCACCCAGCCCAGGCCGTCCCGGTCGTTGTGGATGGCCTGCCACAGCACCGGATCACCGTCGTGGCGGTGCAGGCTGAGGCCCAGCACGTTGAGCTCACGCACATTCTCGGTGCGCTCGGCGCCTTCGCCCGGGGGCAGCAGCGGGGCGGCCCGGCCGAAGTGGGTGAGCACCTTCCCATCTTTCATTTCGACGTCGGCGACCAGCCGGCCCCGCGCGTCAAGGATCTGGACGGCCTGCACGCGGCCGTAGCGCAGGTTGCTGATCAACAGTTGCTCGAGGGCCTCCAGATCGCGCATCAGGAGCGGGCCGACGCTGGCGGCAGCCACGCTGCGGGCGAGGTTCTGGGCGCGGGCATTGAGCATCCCGGCGACGGTGGACGACTGCTGCAGGGCGGTCGTTGCGCCATACACCAGCAGCACCGCGCTCAACAGGGACACGACGGGCAACGCAAGGCGCCACTGGAGGCTGCGGGGGATGCGGCTGACGAGGGCTGAGCGGAGGGACATTCAGGCTAGGAACAGTGGTGGCTTGCAGCTGCCGACATGGGGCACAAGGCGCGGGCTCCCCGAGGGGAGGCGACGAACGGGGGGCGGCCCACGAAGCCTTGCGGGTTCATTCTTCGAGAACCAGGTATTTGTCGAGCCGCAGCTTCTCGAGCGGGCCGTAGTCGCGCCCGTAGTCGGCCGCGACCGGGTTGGGCATCCGCACGTCTTTCAGGAGCGCCTTGCCCTCAGCGTCGCTGGCCTGTTTCAGAAAGGCCGCGGTGATACGTTTGCGCACCCCGTCTGGCACGCGGGGATGGGCGGCGAAGGGATGGGGCGCGGCGCCCGGGGTCTCGTAGAGCACCTGCAGCTTGTCGCGCATGACGGCGGGAAGATCGGCAAAGGTCTGGTTGACGCCACCACCTGCCACAAAGTCACCCACCAGAACCTGGCGATACACGTTGCCGTGGGTTTTCACATAAACCGGCTCGATACGCAGCTGCTCCTTCTCGATGAGCAGCGCGCGCATGTAGAGGGATGCCCCAAAGGCGTTCGGCGCCGGGAAGGCGATCTTCTGGCCGGCGAGGTGCTTCAAGGATGACACCGGGCCGTCCTTGGCCACGACCAGGATGCCGGTGAGCAGCTTCTCGTCGCGCACGAGGGGAATGTAGCCCTGCTTCCGCCGGGCCATGACCGCGTGGTAGGGGTTGCCGAAAATGAAATCCGGCTCACCCTGCAGAAAGGACGTCTCGAAGGTCGGGATCGTGCTCGGGAAGCGCATCTCCAGCTTCACGCCGGCCTCGTCGCCGACCCGCTTCAGGAGCGGCTGCCACTCGGCGTGGATCTGCTGGGCGCTGAACTGCGGGACGATGGCGACGCTGTAGGTGGGCGGCGCGGCGACGGCCGCCTTCAGCGTCGCCAGCAGCAGGACGAGCCCAAACACGGGGCGGAGCAGGGAGCGCAGGGGGGTTCTCATGATGCAGGCACAAGGACGGTTCGTGACGGGATGGTTATACGGCGTCGAAAAGCCAGACTTGAGCAACGCATCGAGCGGGCAAACGAGAAATTTCTCCTTAGTCGAAAACGATGAAATGCATAATGATTCGGCAAAGTTGTTAAAAGTTACAAACTTGGTACCTCAACCATGACGCAACGCCCGAATTCGACGATCAACTGTTCAACGCGCATCGCCACCCGGCGGCTCGGCGGGAGCGTGCGCACTGCACGCCTGTTGGCGGAGAGCGGTCAGCCCAAAGGCTGGAAGAGCCGGGCAGGGCGGCCGCGGATTCTGGTCTCGCCGGTGGATACGCTGCTGCGGACAAGGCGTACCGACAAGGCGCGGGGCCTCCTCATCGTGTGCGAGGACGACGAGCGCAGTGCGCTGGCCGCGCTCGCGGGCAACGCTGTGCCGGCGATGCCCACCGATTTCGCCAGTGACGGCTTCGATGCGCTGATCCGCATCGGCGCCGAGGCGCCGGCGGTGGTGCTGACCCACCTGGGCCTCGCCGGCATGGACACCATCCGGATGCTGCACGCGCTGGCCAGCCACGCCCGGGCGCGCGGCACGCTGGTCATCGTCCTGCTGGAGGCCGAGTGCGAGCGGGCGATGGTGCGGACACGGCTGCCCGACGAGGTCGTGCTGCTGGGGCCTGGCGGCAACCCTTCCGAGCAGGCGGCGCGCCTCCGGGCCTGCCTGGACGAGTGGCGCAGCCGAGCCGGTGCCGCTGCGGCGATGCTCGACGGTCACCACTGAAGCCCGCGTTAGCTGATATCGTGGCGGAGCGCGCACCGAACACCTAAGTTGAAAGGGACGGCCGCGGGCAGAAAAAGAGGGGCGGATGCTGACTTCCTTTCAATGGCGCTGGGGCGTTGCCCAGTGGGTGGAGTTCCTTAAGGACAAGGAAATTCCGGTGCTGCTGCGCACCCAGGCCCTGCTGCAGGCGCTTGCCAGCCTCGATTCCGCGTCCACCGAGGCCATCTCGGCCCGCGAGCTGGCCGGCTACGTGTTTGCCGACCCCTACCTCTCCCTCAAGCTGCTGCGCCATGCCGAGAACCGTCGCTCCCGGCGCCTCGGCCAGGAAACCACCACCACCCTTGCTGCCGTGCTACACACGGGCTGGAACGAGCTCGTCCAATTGGTGAGCGCCAGCAGCGTCAGCGACGACAGCTGCAAGGGCCGCAACGATTGCGAGTTCCGCGCCGTGCTCGCCTCCAGCATCGCCCGCGGCTGGGCCAGCCTGCGCTCCGACGTCTCGCCCGACGAGGTGGCCCTGGCGGCCCTGCTGTCGGAGAGCGGCGAGCTGCTGCTGTGGTACTTCGCCCCCGAGCTGCCCCTCAAGGTGGCCGATGAGCTCGCCTCCGGCCGGGCCTTCCGGCCCCTGCGGGCCCAGGAGCAGGCGATCGGTTTCACCTTCCGGCAGATGACGCTCGCGCTGGTGGAGGCCTGGGAGTTGCCCCCCATCATCGCGCTGCTGATCCGTGGCACCGATTCCCTGCGGGCCAACATCGCGCGCATGGCGGTCGACACCGCGCGGGACATCGTGGCCAACAACCGCCACCCGTCGATCCCGGCCCAGCTCGTTAACCTCCAGCGCCTGATTCCGGCGGCCAGCCATGCCCAGCTGCTGGCGCCCCTTCCGATTGCCGACGACTACCGCGAGGAGGTCCTGCTCGCCATATCGGCACAAACCGCGCCGCAGGGCGGCAGGAAACCGTCATGAAACCGCGTCACATCGTCCCCAACGACAGCGAACGTATCCTTCCCACCGATCGCTACATCCTCTCCACCACCGATCTCGCCGGCCGCATCACCTCGGTCAACGACCTCTTCGTCGAGTATTCCGGCTACACCGAGCCCGAGCTGGTGGGCCAGCAACACAACATCGTCCGCCACCCCGACATGCCCCGGGCGGTGTTCCAGCTGCTGTGGGACGCCGTCGCCGAGGGCGAGCAGTTCATGGGTTACGTTAAAAACCTCTGCAAGGACGGCAGCTTCTACTGGGTGTTCGCCCACGTCTCGCCCATCACTGACGCCCGGGGGCAGATCACCGGCTATCGCTCGGTAAGGCGGCATGCCCGCCCAGAGGCCATCGCCCGGGTGCGCGTGCTGTACGCCGAGATGCTCGCCGCCGAAAAGGCGGCCGGCCCCCGCGACGCCATCACCGCCGGCCTGCGCGTGCTGTCGGCCCATCTCGCCGCCGAGGGGCAAAGCTACGAGGCGATGGTCGCGGCGCTGTGAGCGGCCGCCTGCCGCGCTGAGCCTGCTGGAACCCTCCGGCCGCAGCGCGTAGCATTGCGCCCTTTCAAGGCGGAGCGCAGCGTGTTCTACGGCGTCACGGACCTCGGCACCTTCGTGCTCGGCACCATCTTCATCGTCCTCGTCCCGGGGCCGAACTCGCTCTACGTGATGACCATCGCCTCGCGCTTCGGCATCGCCGCCGGCTACCGGGGGGCAGCCGGGATCTTCGTCGGCGACCTGATCCTGATGACCCTCGCCGCCACCGGCGTGGCGTCGGTGTTCCAGGCCAATCCGGCGCTCTTCGTGGCACTCAAGTATGCCGGCGCGGCCTATCTGGTGTTTCTCGGGCTCAGCCTGCTGCGCACGGCCCTTGCTCGCCGTCCCGCCACCGATGCGGCCCCCGCGCTGCCCGAAGCCGGCACCGCCAGGCCGTTCCGGGTGGCGCTGTTGATCAGCCTGATGAACCCCAAGGCGATCCTGTTCTACGTGTCCTTCTTCATCCAGTTCGTCTCGCCCGGCTATGCCCACCCGGCCTTGTCGTTCCTGATCCTGGGGGTGGTCGTCCAGCTCTGCAGCATGGCCTACCTGTCCGTATTGATCTTCGGCGGCACCTGGCTCGCCGACGCCTTCCGGCGCCGGCCGCGGCTATCGGCCACCGCCACCGGCGGCGTCGGCGCGCTGTTCATCGGCTTCGGCGTGAAGCTGGCCGGCGGCGGGCTGGCCTAGCGGTATCCCCTCATCCGACAAACCCGGCGTGCTTTCGCGCTCTCCGCAATCGCCGCCATTGTCGTCCAGGCCAGCCGCACGGCGGGCGCGCAGATCCCGGTACAGCGCCGCGCGCATCAGCAGCATCGCCACCACCGGCGCGGTCATCAGCAAGAACGCCCCGATCAGCAGCTCGTGAACCACCAGCCGCGACTGGGCGGCCGTGAAATACACCATCGACGCCACCAGGATGCAGCCCGCTCCCAGCGAGATCGCAATCGCCGGGCCGTGGATGCGCTGGTAGAAGGTCTTGAGGCGCAGCAGGCCAAGGGTGCCCACCAGCGTGATCAGCCCGCCGATGACGAGCAGGACGGCCACCGGCACGGCAGCCCACCAGGGCAGCGTGGCGACGCTCATTCGATCACCTCCCCACGCATCAGGAACTTGGCCAGCGCGATTGTGGATACGAAGCCGAGCAGCGCGATCAGCAGCGCCGCCTCGAAATACACCAGGCTGCCGTGGGCGATGCCCAGCAGGAGCGCCAGCAGCATGGTGCACATCCACAGCGTATCCAGGGCCAGCACGCGGTCCTGCGCCGTCGGGCCGACCGCCAGGCGCAGCGCGCACAAGACCATGCCCAGCACCACACAGCCCAGCGCAAAGTAAACCGCCGCCGACAGCAGCGTCGTGGTCGTCATGGCTTTTCTCCTTCGGGCGCGCGCCCGGCCGTCTCGAACACCTCGATGATCGGACCCTCGTAACTGGTCTTGATGGTGTCGATCCACCACGCCTCGTCGTGCAGGTCGAACACATGCAGCAGCAGCTCGTGGCGCTCGGGCAGCAAATCCACCCACACCGTGCCGGGCGTCGAGTTGATCAGGCACGACAGCAGCGCGAGGCCGTGGGGGCTGCGCAGGTCGAGCGGCACCCGGATGAACTGCGAGTTCACCGCATCCGGCTTGCGTAGCAGGATGAGCTGGCCGACGTTGAACGCCGACCGGACGATCTCGATCGCCGACAGCCACAAAAGCCGCAGCAGCGCCCGCGGGCGACGCAGGCGGGCGTGGCCGTGGGGCAACAGAGGCCGCACCAGCAGCGGCGCGACGACCGCCAGGGCGCCGCCGAGCAGCCAGTGTGCCGCCGCGACGCTCTCATTGAGCAGCAGCCAGGTGAGCAGCAGGCCGATCGACAGCAAGGGGGAGGGCAGCCAGCGGCTCATCGCGCCACCTCCCCGCCCGCCGGCCGCATCACGGGCGGCTCGCCCAGCACCCGCTCGGTGTAGGAGCCGCTGCGCGCCAGCCCGTCCACCGTGCGGCTCAGGTAATCGAACACCGCGCCGGCCTGCAGGGTCAGCGCCACGCACAGCGCCACCAGCCCGCCCACCGGCAGCACCTCCGAGATTTGCAGCCGCGGCGGCGTGACGGCGCCCGAGGCCCAGAAGGTGCGCACGCCCAGGCGCATCAGCGCGATGATCGCCGCCAGCCCGGCCAGCAGCATCAGCGCGATCAGCAGCCAGGTGGCCGGGGGCACCCGGCCCGGCATCGCCAGGAGCGCATGGAAGAGGCTGAACTTGGCCACGAAGCCCGACAGCGGCGGCATGCCGCTGATGACCAGCGCGCAGGCCACGAAGCTGAGGCCCAGGAAGGCCAAGGTGCCGGGGATGCCCACGCCCACCGGGTCTTCGGGCTTGTCCTCGATGGCGAAGGCCTCCATGGTGATCGCCAGCAGCGCGGCGCCCGGCGGGCGGATGCGCTCGGTGAGCTCGATCAGCAACATGAAGGCCGCCATCGCCAGGGTCGAGCCGATCAGGTAGTAAAGCCCCGACGCGAGCACCGCGCTGCCCGAATGCCCGAGCACCGCCAGCAACGTGCCCGACGAGATGATCGCCCCGTAGCCCGCCATGCGCCCGCCGTCCTGGCTGGCGAGCATGCCTACGGCCCCGAACAGCAGGGTCGCCATGCCGCCCACCGAGAGCGCCGCCAGGCCGAAGCCCTCGAGCTCGCCCGCCGCGTCGCCGAACACCGCCAGCCAGACGCGCAGCAGCGCATACACGCCGACCTTGGTCATCAGCACCAGCATCGCCGCGACAGGCGGCGACGCGGCGGCGTAGGTGGTGGGCAGCCAGAAGCCGAGCGGCCACATCGCGCCCTTGGTCAGGAAAGCCAGCGCCAGCACGCTGGCCCCGATGCGCAGCAGATAGGTGTCCTGCGGCCCGAGCGCCGCCACGCGCAGGGTCAGGTCGGCGATGTTGAGGGTGCCGGTGGCGCCGTAGATCAGCGACACCCCGATCAGGAACAACAGCGACGCCACCAGGTTGACCGCCACATACTGCATGCCGGCCTGGATGCGGCGCAGGTTGTAGCCGTGCAGAACGAGGCCGTAGGAGGCCGCCAGCATCACCTCGAAGAACACGAACAGGTTGAACAGGTCGTTGGTGAGGAAGGCGCCGTTGAGCCCCATCAGCAGAAACTGGAACAGCGAATGGAAATGCACCCCCACCCGGTCCCAGCGGCGTGCCCCGAACACCAGCGCGGCGAGGGCGATGGTCGAGGTGAGCACCAGCATCAGGGCCGAGAGGCGGTCGACCATCAGCGCGATGCCGAAGGGCGCCGCCCAGTTCGAGGCCAGATAGACGCCGATGCCGTCCGGCCAGTGGCCGCCGTCGGCCATGCCCAGCAGGGCCAGCGACAGCAGCCACAGCAGCACGCCGCTCACCGCGCTGGCCGCAAACTTGAACCCGTGGCGGTTCTGCGCAACCGGGATCAGCAGCGCGCCCACCAGCAGCGGCAGCAGCACGGGCACCACGATGAGGTGCTGCATCCAGGGCAGGGCGCTCATTCGCGGGGCTCCTCGCCATCGACGTGGTCGCTGCCGGTGAGGCCCCGCGCGCCGATGATCATCACCAGGTACAGCGCGGTGGTGGCGAAGCCGATGACGATCGCGGTGAGCACCAGGCCCTGGGGGACGGGGTCGGCAAACAGCGCCGGATCGACGGCCGGCGTCGGCGTGATCGGCGGCTGGGCCACCCACAGGCGGCCCATCGCAAAGATGAACAGGTTCACCGCATACGACATCAGCAGCAAGCCGGTGATGAGCTGGAAGGTACGGGGGCGCAGGATCAGCCACACCCCCGCGCCGAACATCACCCCGACCGCGATCGATAACGTGAGCTCCATCAGAGCGTCCTCCGTCCGCTAACAGGTGGCGCTGCCCGGGCCGCTTCGTCGCCGGGCAGGCGATGGGCGCGCAGCGACTGGTGGGCCAGCGCCACCAGCATCAGCATGGTCGTGCCGACCACCACCACGAACACCCCGAGATCGAACACGAAGGCGCTGGGCAGGTGCAGCTCGCCCACCAGTGGCCAATCGACATGCGCGGTGTGGGTGGTGAGGAAGGGGTGTCCGAACAGCCACGCACCCAGACCCGTCGCGCAGGCCAGCACCAGCCCGAAGCCCAGCCAGCGGTGGGGCCGCAGTTGCAGGTGGCTCTCCACCCACACCGTGCCGGCCAGCATGTACTGCACCAGGATCGCCACCGAGAAGATCAGCCCCGCCACGAAGCCGCCGCCCGGCAGGTTGTGGCCACGCATGAAGAAATACACCGCCACCACCCCCATGAAGGGCAACAGCAGGCGCAGGTAGATGCCGGCCACCAGCAGATAGCCGCTGCCCGCCTGCTCGGCCGGCGTCTGCGCGCTGGCCGGGTCCACGTCGTGGCGCTGCTGGGCCGGGATGGCGACGCTCTCGGGGGCCGGGCGGAAGCGGCGGAGCAGGGCATAGACGGTGAGTGCGACGATCGCCAGCACGGTGATCTCACCCAACGTGTCGAAGCTGCGGAAATCCACCAGCAAAACGTTCACCACGTTGCTGCCGCCCCCGCCGGTAAGGGCGTTCTGCAGGAAGAAGTCGGCGATGGTGTCCGAGGCCGGATGCACCAGCACGGCGTAGGTGAGCGCCGCCATGGCGAGCCCGCCGGCCGTCGCCACCAGCAGGTCGCGCGACCGGCGCAGCCAGGCCAGCCGCCCGGGCGCCGGCTGGCCCGCGCCGGCCTTGATGCGCGGCGGGAGCCAGCGCAGGCCGAGCAGCAGGAGCACCGTGGTGACGGTCTCCACCATCAACTGGGTCAGCGCCAGGTCGGGCGCCGACAGCCACAGAAAAGTGGCCGCCGTGACCACGCCCGTGCCGCCCACCAGCGCCAGCGCCGCCAGGCGGTGATACTTGGCCACCCACGCGGCAGCGATCGCGCAGCCCCCGCCGATCACCCAGATGGCCGTAAACAAGGGGTCGAAGCCCTGCCGCGGGCTGTCGCTCCAGGCCGGCGGCGCGCCGGCCAGCAGCAGCGGAACCCCCAGCAGCGCCAGCATCAGCAGCAGCAACTGGGGCTGCAGCCGCAGCGTGCCGAGGTGCTTCAAGAGCCAGCCGGCCCCGCGGGTGAGGCGCAGCATCGTGTTCTCGTAGATCTGCGCGCCGTTGAGGCGGTGCACCAGCGGCACCGTGTCGCGCTCTTTCAGCTGCAGGTAGCGCCGCAGCAGCCCGTAAAGCAGCACACCGCCGGCCAGGGCGAGCGTGCTCATCAGCAGCGGAATATTGAAGCCGTGCCACACCGCAAGGTCGTATTCCGGCATTGCCGGGCCGAGGGTCGCCACGGCCGCCACGTGCAGGATCGGCTCGATGCTGAGGCCAGGCAGCACGCCCACCACCAGGCAGGTCAGCACCAGCAGCTCGACCGGCGAGCGCATCCAGCGCGGCGGCTCGTGGGGCGCGCGGGGCAGCGCCTCGCTGGGCGCGCCAAAAAAGATCGAGATGAAACGCAGCGAATACGCCACCCCGAACACCCCCATCGCCAGCGCCGCGTAGGACATCCACCAGTTGGTGTCGCCGCCCACCAGCAGGGTCTCGGCAAAGAACATCTCCTTCGACAAGAAGCCGTTGAGCAGCGGCACGCCCGCCATCGCCGCGCTGGCGACGATGGCCAGCGTGGCGGTGACCGGCAGCGCGTGGCGCAGGCCGCCGAGCACCCGCATGTCACGGGTGCCCGTCTCGTGGTCGATGATGCCGGCCGCCATGAACAGCGACGCCTTGAAGGTGGCGTGGTTGAGGATGTGGAAGATCGCCGCGACGATGGCCAGCGGCGTGCCGATGCCGATCAAGGTGGTGATGAGCCCCAGGTGGCTGATCGTCGAATAGGCCAGCAGGCCCTTCAGGTCATGCTGGAAGATCGCGATGAAGGCGCCGATCATGAGCGTGCACACCCCGGCCCCGCCGATGATCCAGGTCCACTCCGGCGTGCCGGCCAGCGCCGGCCACAGCCGCACCAGCAAAAACACACCGGCCTTCACCATGGTCGCCGAGTGCAGGTAGGACGACACCGGCGTGGGCGCCGCCATCGCGTGGGGCAGCCAGAAGTGGAAGGGAAACTGCGCGCTCTTGGTCAGCGCCCCCAGGGCGATCAGCACCAGCGCCGGCAGGTACAGCTCGTCCGCGCGGACGCGCTCGCCCGCCGCCAGCACCACATCCAGATCGTAGCTGCCGACGATGTTCCCCAGCACCAGCACCCCCGCCAGCAGGCACAGCCCGCCGGTGGCTGTAACGGTGAAGGCCATCCGCGCCCCGCGCCGCGCATCGGCCCGGTGGTGCCAGTAGCCGATCAGCAAAAATGAGGTGAGGCTGGTCAGCTCCCAGAACACCACCAGCTGCACCAGGTTGCCCGACAGCACCACCCCCAGCATCGAGCCCATGAAGGCCAGCAGAAACGCGAAGAAGCGCGGCACCGGGTCGGCCGGCGACATGTAATAGCGCGCATACACCACCACCAGAAGGCCGATGGCCAGCACCAGCATGGTGAACACCCACGCCAGCCCATCCACCCGCAGCACGAAGTACAGCCCCTGGGCGGGCAGCCAGGCCAGCTCCTCGCGCAGCACCTGCCCGGCGGCCACGTCGGGGTAGAGCGAGCCGGCCATGAGGAGGCCGCCGGCCGCAACCGCAATGGCCAGCCACGACTCGCGGTTGCGGGCATCCGCCGGCATCACCGCGGCGAGCAGGCTACCCAGAAAGGGGACAAGAACGAGGGCGGCAAGCAACATCGGAACCTGGATCAGACAACACAGCGATTCATCGGAGGCGGCCAGGTGGCGCCAGACGGAGTGCAGCAAGGATTGCAGCAGCGCGCCGGCGGTGCTGACTGCAATCTTAATGCCAGACAGGGCAAACCGCTGTAGGTTCCGCCGATTGCACGCAGCCGAGGATGGAACAAAGCCCGACCGCAGCCACCCGCGAAGGCTACAACGGCCCCGTAGGTCGGGTCAGCACAACGTGACCCGACATCGCCGCGCGGCGCTCGAAGGTGTGGGGCGTCGGGTTACGCTGCGCTAAGCCGATCTACCTTGGCTGCCGGCGACCACACCGTGCTGTGCGAGCAAGCTCGCACCTACAAGCAACTCCACGGTTCGTGCCACAAGGCGGCTGGGGAGGGGAGGGCCACCGAGCGCGGTTCCCCCCTGCCAAGGGC
>NZ_BJNV01000047.1 GCF_006539865.1 Zoogloea ramigera | reverse complement strand
CCGGGACCCGGCCGACGGAACGCTGAATAAAGGAAAGCACCTGGTCTCCATCAGCGAACAGAATGCAGCCCGGCGTGCCCACCCACCAGTGGAACCGAGACCCTGACCAACGCAAGCCCCATCGACGGCAAGCCCCTGGCCTCCATCAACGATCAACTAGCGGCCGGCCTCACCGGGGTGGGGGGCAGCGGGGGCGCCGCACGCTGACACCCCCGCCGCCCGCCCCGATGGAGCGCACTCAGATAAGCAGTTCGCGCACCTCGTCCGGCGCCGCCGGCTGGGCGCCGGGGCTGCGGGCGCTGCCCTGCAAAAAACCGTAAAGGCGCAGCAGCAGGCGGTTGCGCAGGGTGCGGCGCAGGCTCAGCACCGCCGCCCCGCGCAGGGCGCCGTTGGCGAACTGGCGCTTCACCTCGCACTCGCCGGGGCGGAAATCCATGTAATGGAAGCCCGGCTCGCCGAACACCCGGCGAATCGCCTGCAGGTGCAGCACGGTGCCCGCCGACCACGGGCGGAAGTCGTCGCGCTCGGCCGAGCACAGGTAGTGCAGCACCTCGCCCACCGCCGTGAGGCACAGGCCGGCCACCGGCTCGCCGTGGGCAAACAGCAGAAAGGCGCGCAGCTGGCCGCGCTGGGCCGCCGCCAGCAGCTCGGCCGCCTCGACCGGCCTGCCGAAGAGCGCGCCGCGGCCGCGCAGCTGCGCGAGGTGGCTGATGAACTCGCCCACCTGCCCCGGCTCACGGTATTCGCGCAGGTCGAGGGCCTGCCCGCTGTGCTCGAGGAAGCGGGCCTCGTCGCGGGCGTAGGACTCGCGGGTCTTGGCCGAATAGCGGCCCTCCAGGAAGTCCTCATAGCGCCCGGTCCAGGCCAGGTAATGCCACACGTCGCGGCTCAGCACGAAGGCCACGCTGTTGTCGCGCAGGGTGTGGGTGCGCCAGCCGGGATCGACGACGCAGCGCAGCAAGAGGCCGTCGGCCCCGGGCGGCACCGGCAGCTCGGTGAGGGCCTGGGCGGCCTGTCCGGTCAACACCTCGGGCAGCGCCGCCTCGCGCACGGCCACACGCAGGCGGACGGAGAACAGGCGCTTGCCGCGCCAGATGAAAGGGAGTGGGAAAACCCGGTCGGGAAGCTCATTCATGCTGCACTTTCGGAAGTTTCGGTCGCCGGAAACCCGCGCCAGCCCAGGGTGGGCGGTGGGCGCAGCCTCGAACAACTTTTTAACAAAGCCGGATAGTACAGACGCATCCGGCGTACAACCACATGCCGCCGGATTTATTTTTCGTGGCGTTAAATTATTGGCAAAGCATTCCCACGAAAGCTGCTCAGCTTGGGCGCGGCTGGCCGGTCTCGCCCGCTTCCGGCACAATGGCCGGGCCCCTGCCCTGCCCCGAAGCCGATGCCGTCCTCCCTCACCCCGCCCCCCGCTCCGCCGGCCCTGGAATCCCTCGGCCAGGTGTTCACCCCGGAATCCGTCGTGCGCTGCATGTTGCGCCTGCGCCACAACACCGGCCGGGTGCTGGAGCCCTCCTGCGGCGACGGCGCCTTCCTCAAGCACCTGCACCACGCGGTGGGCATCGAGCTCGACCCCCGCCAGTGCCCGCCCGGGGCGCTCAACATCGACTTCTTCGCCTACCCGGAGGGCGAGAAGTTCGACACCGTGATCGGCAACCCGCCCTACGTGCGCTACCGGGACATCGGCGCGGCCACCCGCAAGCTGCTGCGCCAGGACGGCTTCGACGAGCGCAGCAACCTCTACCTGTTCTTCATCGAGAAGTGCGTGCGCCACCTGGCGCCGGGCGGCGAGCTGATCTTCATCACCCCGCGGGATTTCCTGAAGGCCACCAGCGCCCGCCGCATGAACCGCTGGCTGCACGCCCAGGGCACCATCACCCACGCCATCGAGCTGGGCGACGCCCGGGTGTTCACCGACGCGCTGCCCAACTGCCTGATCTGGCGCTACGAGCTCGGCAACCTCAGCCACAACACCGCCTGGGCCCACATCAGCCAGTCCGACAAGCTGGCCCACGCCCTCGAATACCCGCCCTGGCAGTACCGTCGCTTCTCCGAGTGCGCCGGCCAGCTGCGCTTCTCCCACCACGACTACACGCTCAACCTGCAGGCGCTGGCGAGCGTGCGGGTGGGCGCGGTGTCCGGCGCCGACGAGATCTACGCCAGCGAGGCGGCGGGCAACCTCGACTTCGTCACCTCGTCCACCGTGCGCAGCGGCCTCACCCGCCGCATGATCTGGTGCGAGCCCGGCGAGCCCCCGCCCGCCGCGCTGCTGCCCCACCACGACCGCCTGATCGCCCGCCGCATCCGCCCGTTCGACGAGACCAACTGGTGGCACTGGGGCCGCGGCCTGCCGCGCAGCAGCGCGCCGCGCATCTATGTAAACAGCAAGACGCGCCAGCCGAAGCCCTTCTTCCTCCACCCCTGCAACAACTTCGACGGGGCCGTGCTGGGGGTCTTCCCCCACCGCCCGGATGTCGACCTCCCCGCCCTGTGCGAGGCCCTCAACGCCGTCGACTGGGGCGACCTGGGCTTCATCTGCGACGGCCGCTACATCTTCAGCCAGCGCAGCCTCGCCAACGCCCCGCTGCCCGACAGCTTCCGCCAGTTCCTGCCCGAGCCGGCCTGAGCCACCCTTCCCGAAGCGGCCGTCAGGGCGCACCACAACGAGGCGTGCCGGACGGATGGTGTAAGATCAAACGAACAAACACGGGCCGCGCAGGTCCACGACCCGCCCTGCCGGCGTCGATCACCTGACGCCCAGCCCACCTGAGAACAGTCCGCGAGGTTTCCATGGTCCCCCATCTCACCACCGCGCTCACCGGCCCCCTGCTGGAGCTCGAAAAACACTTCCTCGACAACGCCACTGCCATCGAGCGGTGGATGCGCAGCCAGTGGCAGGAGCACATGCCGCCCTTCTACGGCTCGACGGACCTGCGCAACTCCGGCTTCAAGCTCGCCCCGGTCGACCTGAACCTCTTCCCCGGCGGCTTCAACAACCTCAACGACGCCTTCCTGCCCCTCTGCGTGCAGGCCGCCCAAGCCGCCGTCGAGCGCATCTGCGTGGGCGCCCGCTCCATCCTGCTGGTGCCCGAGAACCACACCCGCAACCAGTTCTACCTGCAGAACGTGGCCAAGCTGGTGTCCATCCTGCGCTTCACCGGCCTCGAGGTGCGCCTCGGCAGCCTGCTGCCCGACATCACCGCGCCCACCGTGGTCGAGCTGCCCAACGGCAGCAGCCTCACCCTCGAGCCGCTGGTGCGCCACGGCGGCCGCCTCGGCGTCGAAGGCTTCGACCCCTGCGCGGTGCTGCTCAACAACGACCTGTCGGCCGGCATCCCGGCGCTGCTGAACGACCTCCACGACCAGTGGGTGATCCCGCCGGTGCACGCCGGCTGGCACGCCCGCCGCAAGTCCATCCACGCCGCCGCCTACGACCGCGTAACCAAAGACTTCTGCGCCGAGATCGGCATCGACCCGTGGCGCATCAACCCGGCCTTCGACACCTGCAGCGGCCTCGACTTCCACGCCCGCACCGGCGAGCAGGAGCTGGCCGACAAGGTCGCCACGATGCTCGACGGCATCCGCGCCAAGTACAAGGAATACGGCGTGAGCGACGAGCCCTTCGTGGTCGTCAAGGCCGACGCCGGCACCTACGGCATGGGCGTCATGACGGTCAAGGACGCCGCCGAGCTGATCGGCCTCAACCGCAAGCAGCGCAACAAGATGAGCGTGGTCAAGGAGGGCCTCGAGGTGCACGACGTGATCATCCAGGAGGGCGTGCACACCTTCGAGACCCTCAACGGCGCGGTCGCCGAGCCGGTGGTGTACATGATGGACCACTACGTGGTGGGCGGCTTCTACCGGGTGCACACCCAGCGCGGCCGCGACGAGAACCTCAACGCCCCGGGCATGCACTTCGAGCCGCTGGCCTTCGAGGCCCCGTGCAGCCTGCCCGACTGCAACCAGGAGCCCGACGCCGCCCCCAACCGCTTCTACGCCTACGGCGTGGTGGCCCGCCTGGCCCTGCTGGCCGCCTCGGTCGAGATCGAAGAGACCGCGCCGGCCGTGGCCGTCGAGGCCTGAGCCGGGAGACCGCGATGAAATTCGCCTTCATCCTCGACCCCCTCGACAAGCTCAAGGCCTACAAGGATTCGAGCATCGCCATGATGCGGGCCGCCGCCCGCCGCGGCCACGAGATCTTCGCGATCCAGCGCGAGGCGCTGATCTGGGAGGCCGGCACCGTGTCGGCGCGCTGCCACGCGCTGTCGATCTCCGACTTCGACCACGCCTGGTACATCCCCGGCCCCGAGCAGACCCTGCCCCTCACCGCCTTCGACGCGGTGCTGATGCGCCAGGACCCACCCTTCGACTTCGAGTACGTCACCGCCACCTGGCTGCTGGAGCGCGCCATGCAGGCCGGCGCGCGCATCTTCAACCACCCGGTGGGCATCCGCGACCACTCCGAGAAGCTCGCCATCACCGAGTTCCCGCAGTTCGCCCCGCCCACCCGCGTGGCCTGCCTGGCGGCCGACATCAACGCCTTCATCGACGCCCACGGCGACACCATCCTGAAGCCCCTCGACGGCATGGGCGGCAGCCAGATCTTCCGGGTGCGGGCCGACGACCCCAACCGCAACGTCATCATCGAGACCCTCACCCAGGACGAGACCCGGACCATCATGGCCCAGGCCTACCTGCCGGCGATCAGCGCTGGCGACAAGCGGGTGCTGATCATCGGCGGGCAGGTCATCCCCTACTCGCTGGCGCGCATCCCGATGGCCGGTGAGACCCGCGGCAACCTCGCCGCCGGCGGCCGCGGCGTGGCGATGCCGCTCACCGACGGCGAGCGGGCGATCGCCGAACACCTGGCACCTATCCTGTGGCAGCGCGGGCTGCTCATCGTCGGCCTCGACCTGATCGGCGAGCGGCTCACCGAGATCAACGTCACCAGCCCCACCTGCATGGTCGAGATCACCGACCAGACCGGCTTCGACGTACCCGGCGCGGTCATCGACACCCTGGAAGATGTGTGCGCCTGACCCACCCGGCCGGCGGCCTGCGGGCTGCCGGCGCCCGGCTCCTGGCCCTGATTGCCCTTGCCACGCTGCTGCTCGCCGGCTGCGCCCGCGAGCGCCTGCACCAGCAGGAGTCCTACGTGTTCGGCACCCGGGTCGAGCTGCTCACCTGGGACGCCTCCGACGCCAAGGCCGAGAGCGCGATGGCCGAGGTGCTGCGCGAGTTCGACCGCCTGCACCGGGCTTACCACGCCTGGGAGCCGTCCGAGCTCACCGCCCTCAACGACGCCATCGCCGCCGGCAGGCAGGGCATCCCGGTCTCGCCCGAGCTCGCCGCGATGCTCGCCGACGCCAAGCAGCTCGCCGCCACCGGCGATGAGCTGTTCAACCCGACCCTCGGCCAGCTGATCGCCCTGTGGGGCTTCCACACCGACACCTTCACGCCCCACCGGCCCGACCCGGTGCGGCTGGCGGCCATCGTCGCCACCCGCCCGCAGATGGCCGACCTCAGCATCAGCGGCAACACCGTGACCAGCCGCAACCCCGCCGTACAGCTCGACCTGGGTGGCTACGGCAAGGGCTACGCGCTCGACCGCGCCGCCGCCATCCTCAAGGCCCGCGGCGTAAACAACGCCCTCATCAACATCGGCGGCAACGTGCTGGCGCTGGGCAGCAAGGGCGAGGCGCCCTGGCGGGTCGGCATCCAGCACCCGCGGGAACCGCGCCCCCTGGCCAGCCTGCCGCTGCGCGACGGCGAGGCGATCGGCACCTCGGGCGACTACCAGCGCTTCTTCGAGATGGACGGCGAGCGCTACTGCCACCTCCTCGACCCGCGCAGCGGCCGCCCCGCCCGCGGCACCCAGGCCGTCACCGTGCTGATCACCCCGCGCCCCGGCGCCGGCACCCTGTCGGACGCCGCCAGCAAGCCGGTTTACCTGGGCGGCGAAGCCTGGCGCGACTACGCCCGCCGCTTCGGCATCGACCACGCCCTGCGGGTGGATGCCGACGGCCGCATCCAGGTCACCCGCGCCCTCCACGACCGCCTGCAGTACGGCGAAGGAGTGGGCCAGGCCCGCGTGCTAGACTGACGGATGCCATCAACATGGCGATGCAGCCACTGTCGCCCGCAGCCCCCAAGGAAACGCCATGACGCCCACCATCCTCCCGTTCTGGCGTGCGATGCTCGCCGACCCACGGCGGATCGGCGCCATCGCCCCCGCCAGCCGGTTCCTGTGCGACGCGATCATCGATGAAGTCATGTCCTCCCGTCCCGGCCACGTCATCGAGCTGGGGGCAGGCACCGGCGCCATCACCCGGGCGCTGTTCGGCCAGCGTGCCCAGTTCGACAGCCTCGCGGCCGTCGAGCGCTCGCCCCACCTCGCGCAGCTCCTGGCGCATCGGTTTCCCGGGCTGGCGGTGCACCCCGTCTGTGCCTCGCGGCTCGACACCCTGCTCAAGGGGCCACTCGACACCATCTCGGTTGTCTCCTCCCTGCCCTTCCGCTCCCTCCCGCAGGGCGACCGCAAGCAGATCGAGCAGGCGATCCTGCGCCTGAGCCGGCACAGCCGAACCTTCCGCTTCATTCAATACAGCTATCTCGGACGCCTGCCCTTCCCCGTCGACAGCGCCCACCCGCTGCAATGGACCCGGCGCCGGACAGTCCTGGGCAACCTGCCGCCCGCTACGGTGTGGGTGCTCGCCCACCATCACCGATGAGCCCCAAAAGCACACCCGCCCCCCACCGCCAGCAGGCCTTTCGCGCGCGCCTGGCCCTCTTCGCCGCCGCCCTGTGCCCGCTGGCGATCTGGCTGATCTCCAGCGGCCGCCTCGCCCGCCCGGGGGAAACCGCGGCGTGGGCGCTGCTCTGCGCCCTGCTGATGGCATCGGCCCCGGGCCGCTGGATGCGCCCATTTGCCTACGCCCAGCTCCTGCTGCTGCCCCTGACCCTGGCCTGGGTCGGCGCGGTCGCCAGCACCGGCATGGGGCCGTCGATCGCCAGCCTGGAATCTGTCACCGCAGGCGCCTACAAGGAAGTCCGGACCGCCCTCGAGGTGGTGCTGCGGGCGCCGGGCTTCGCGCTCACGGCCGGCGCGACGCTGTTGCTGAGCGCCGTGGCTGCGCGCCTCGCCCATCGGCAGCGCTGGGAAGCCGATGGGCGCTCGGGGCTGCTGTTCCTGGTCCTGCTGCTGCCGGCCTCCGCCGCGGTGCTGGACGCCGCGGGCCTCCACGGCTTCGCCCGCCTCGCCGGCCCCGAGGCGCGGGTCTCGGTGCCCTGGCTGTCCCACCTCGAGATGATGAAGGCCAGCCTCAACCAGCTCGTGATGCCCGGCGCCCAGGCGCGCGACGCACAGCCGGTCCGGTCGGCCCTGGGCGTCGCGCCGGCCTTCCGCACCGAAGCGGGCGTCGCCGTCCTCATCATCGGCGAATCGCTGCGTGCCGATGCGCTGCTCAAGCCGGGCCGCGGCCCGGGGTCGGCGGAGCTCCAGCGGCGCCTGGACGACGGGCTCGGCGTCCGCCTGCCGGACGCCTGCGCCGGCGGCAACGGCACCTTCATCGCGGTGCCCAAGCTCCTCACCGCGGCCCCCGCCGAGGCGCCTCCCTCCGACACCCACCGCCCCAGCCTGCTGGCGCTGGCCCGGGCCGGCGGCGCCAAGACGGCCTATATCAACAACCACGAGATCTGGGTCATGCCCGAGGCAGGCCACGACCTCGTCCAGAAGATCTCGTCCACCGAGACCAACAGCTACGACGAAGTGGCCACCGAAGCCGTGGAAAACTTCATCCGGCGCGAAGAAGGCAGCCCCAGCCTGGCCATCGTGCTGCATCTGTATGGCCAGCATTTCTTCTACGAAGACCGCTACCCGAGCGGGCTCTTCGAGCCCGAGCCGGCGCCGGCCTCGCCCAGCGAACTCGAAGAGCTCCGCTACCAGCGCGCCGCCGAATACGGCGCCCAGGTGCTGGCCCGCGCCGCGCGGATGCTCGACGGGCTGCCCACGCCGGCCTACCTGGTGTTCACCAGCGACCACGGCGAGAACCTCCCCTCCGACCACAACGGCAAGCGTTTCCACGCCGGCCCGGTCAACAGCCGGCCGGACACCCTGGTGCCCGCCCTCGTGCTGTGGAACCGGGCCTTCGCGCAATCAGGGCGCCAGCACCGGCTCGAGGCGCTGCAAGGCACCGCGCTGATCACCCACCACGACCTCGCCCGCGCCTGGCTCGCCCTGCTCGGCGCCCCTGGCCGCCTCACCCCGGCCACCGAGCCGATGACCTGGGGCGCCGTGACCGCCGGCCTGCCGGCCGGGCCGCTGCGCTGTGGCGATCTGCCACCCTGACCCCGATCACGACAGCGGCTTGCCGGCCCCGCCCCTTGGGATAGAATCCCTACATGATCGGCGTCCTCCTCATCACCCATGGCACCCTCGGCGAAGCGCTCGTCCAGTGTGTCAGCCACGTCATGAACCGCCGCCCGGCCCAGCTCATGCAGCTTGGCATCTCGGGCCAGGACGACCCCCTCGACGCCCTGCCCATCGCCCGGCGCCTGGTCGAGCTGGTGGACAGCGGCAGCGGGGTGCTGATCCTCACCGACATCCTCGGCGCCACCCCCGCCAACACGGCCGCCAAGCTCCTCGAGCCGGGCCGCATCGAGGGCGTCACCGGGGTTAATGTGCCCATGCTGCTGCGGGTGATCACCTACCGCGAACGGAGCATCGAAGTGCTCGTCAAGAAAGCCGTGGCCGGCGCCTGCGAGGGCGTCGTCCACATGAAATAAACCCCACACGCAAAACCGACGCCACGTCGAGGACGACAGAAAGAACAACATGCCCCGCCAGGAAGCCCCCATCGTCAACAAACTGGGCCTGCATGCCCGCGCCTCCGCCAAGCTCACCCAGACCGCCAGCGCCTACGCCTGTGACGTGTGGCTGGAGCGCAACGGCAAGCGCGTCAACGCCAAGAGCATCATGGGCGTCATGATGCTCGCCGCCGCCAAGGGCAGCACCATCGTCATCGACACCGACGGCAGCGACGCCGACGCCGCCATGGCCGCCCTCCAGGCCCTCATCGCCGACAAGTTCGGCGAAGGGGAATAGGGCGGGAGGTAGGAAATGGGAAGTGGGAAATGGGGGGGTGACACCCGCCCAGCCCGCGGCCCCTGCCCCCCATTCCCCACTACCCACTAGCCACTAGCCACTCCCTATACAGCCATGAGCTTCACTGTCCACGGTCTCGCCGTCTCCCAGGGCATCGCCATCGGCCATGCCCACCTGGTCTCTCACGCCCTGCTCGAGGTCGCCCACTTCACCGTGGCGCCCAAGCACGTGGACGCCGAGGTCGCCCGGCTGCGGGCCGCGGTGGCCCGGGTCAAGGCCGACCTGGCGGGCCTGAAGGCTTCGTCCGGTGCCGGCACGGCGCCCTCCGAGGTCGACGCCTTCGTGGGCATGCACATCATGTTCCTCGAAGACCCGATGCTCGTCGGAGCTGCCGAGACCCTCATCCTCACCCGCCGCGCCAACGCCGAGTGGGCGCTGGTGCAGCAGATGGAGCTGCTGGTGGAGCAGTTCGAGGCCATCGAGGACGCCTACCTGCGGGAGCGCAAGGCCGACGTGGTGCAGGTGGTCGAGCGGGTCGTCAAGGTGCTGCTGGGCCACCCGGGCCACCTGCCGCCCAAGCGCAAGGACGGGCTGGGCACCATCATCGTCGCCCACGATCTCTCGCCCACCGACACCATCGGCTTCAAGGACCACGCGGTGGCCGGCTTCATCACCGACGTGGGCGGGCCCACCGGCCACACCGCCATCGTCGCCCGCAGCCTGTCGATCCCGGCGGTGGTGGCGCTGCGCCACATCCGCCACGTGGTGAAGGACGACGAGCTGGTGATCATCGACGGCACCCGCGGCGTCGTGATCGTCGACCCGGACGAGCGCGTGCTCGAGGAATACCGCCTGCGCAAGGCCTCCGTCGAGCTCGAACGCTCGCGGCTCAAGCGCCTCAAGTCGATGCCCGCCGCCACCCTCGACGGCGAGGCGGTGCAGATCCTCGCCAACATCGAGCTGCCCCCCGACGCCGTCCAGGCCAAGGCCGTCGAAGCCGACGGCGTCGGCCTGTTCCGCACCGAGTTCCTCTTCATGAGCCGCGACACCTGGCCCAACGAGGACGAACAGTTCGAGGCCTACAAGGCGGTCATCAAGACCATGGCCGGCAAGCCGGTCACCGTGCGCACCCTCGACATCGGCGCCGACAAGGAGCTCGAGGGCGCCACCCGCCAGGAGGACAACCCGGCCCTCGGCCTGCGCGCGATCCGCTTCTGCCTGGCCGAGCCCAAGATGTTCCTCACCCAGCTGCGCGCGCTGCTGCGGGCCAGCCAGTTCGGCAAGCTGAAGATCCTGATCCCCATGCTGGCGAGCAGCCACGAGATCGACCAGACCCTGGTCCTGCTCGACAAGGCCAAGGCCCAGCTGCGCGAGCGCAAGATCAAGTTCGACGAGGCCGTCGAGGTCGGCGGCATGATCGAGGTGCCCGCCGCGGCGCTGTGCCTGGGCGCCTTCACCCGCAAGCTGCAGTTCCTGTCGATCGGCACCAACGACCTCATCCAGTACACCCTCGCCATCGACCGCGGCAACGAGGCCGTCGCCCACCTCTACAACCCGCTCCACCCGGCGGTGCTCAAGCTGATCCACCTGACCATCCAGACCGGCGCCAAGGCCGGCATCCCGGTGTCGGTGTGCGGAGAAATGGCCGGCGACCCCGAGTGCACGCGCCTCCTGATCGGCATGGGGCTGCGCCAGTTTTCCATGCACCCGGCGCAGATCCTCGAGGTCAAGCAGTCCATCCTGCGCGCCGACGCCGCCGACCTGGGCCCCAAGGTGCAGCGCCTGCTCAAGCTCGACGAGCCCGACCGGGTCCGCGAGGCCGTCGAGAAACTCTAGCGCCGCGGCCGGGCCGGTTTGACTTGGCCCGATCCGCGCGCTAATCTTTGGTTCAGCGCCGATTTGAACCCTTCAGCTTGCGGGCGCTTAAAAAATGCGGCTAAAGCGACGGCAGCCCAGTTCGCGACCGTTCGCCAACTGGGTTTTTTCGTTTTTGGGACGAAACACGAATGCACGCACAAACGCAATGCGCCGCCGAATCCGTCGGAGTGGTCGAGCCCCAACGGGCCCACTTCGACGCGCCGCTGGCGCTCAAGAGCGGCGGCACCCTGCCCGCCTACGACCTGGTCTATGAAACCTACGGCACCCTCAACGCCGCGCGCAACAACGCGGTGCTGGTGTGCCACGCGCTGTCCGGCTCCCACCACGTGGCGGGCACCTACGCGGGCAAGAAGAACTCCGAGGGCTGGTGGGACAACCTGGTCGGCCCCGGCAAACCCCTCGACACCCGCAAGTTCTTCGTCATCGGCGTGAACAACCTGGGCGGCTGCTACGGCAGCACCGGGCCCAACAGCATCAACCCGGCCACCGGCAAGCCGTGGGGCGCTGATTTCCCCTTCGTCACCGTCGAAGACTGGGTGGACGCCCAGGCGCGCCTGGCCGACCGGCTCGGCATCCAGCGCTTCGCGGCGGTGGTCGGCGGCAGCCTCGGCGGCATGCAGGCGCTGTCATGGACGCTGCAATACCCCGACCGCGTTGCCCACGCGCTGGTGATCGCCTCGGCGCCCAAGCTCACCGCCCAGAACATCGCCTTCAACGAAGTCGCCCGCCAGGCCATCCTGAAAGACCCCGAGTTCCACGGCGGCCACTACTACGAGCACGGCGTGGTGCCCACCCGCGGCCTCGCGCTGGCACGCATGGTGGGGCACATCACCTACCTGTCCGACGACTCGATGGACCAGAAATTCGGCCGCAGCCTGCGCCACGACAAGCCGGTGTTCAGCTACGACGTGGAGTTCGAGATCGAGTCCTACCTGCGCTACCAGGGCGACAAATTTGCCGGCTACTTCGACGCCAACACCTACCTGCTCACCACCAAGGCGCTGGATTACTACGACCCGGCCTTCGACTACGACGGCGACCTGGTGGCCGCGTTGGGCCGCGCCAAGGCCGATTATCTGGTCGTGTCCTTCACCACCGACTGGCGCTTCGCCCCGTCGCGCAGCCGCGAGATCGTGTATGCCCTGATGCACAGCGACCGCCGGGTGAGCTACGCCGAGATCGACTGCCCCGCCGGCCACGACTCCTTCCTGCTCGACGACGCCCAGTACCACGCGGTGCTGCGGGCCTACATCGACAACATCGAGATCTGAGCCATGAGCTACCAACGCTACGACTACGACGTGATCGCCAACTGGATCGAGCCCGGCGAGCGGGTGCTCGACCTCGGCTGCGGCGACGGCAGCCTGCTGCGCCACCTCAGCACGGTGCGCCAGGTGCGCGGCTACGGCGTCGAGAACGACCCCGAGCGCATCGTCGCGTGCGCCCGCAACGGCATCAACGTGATCCAGATCGACATGGAACAAGGCCTCGCCGGCTTCGACGACGGCTTCTTCGACCACGTCATCATGAGCCTGTCGCTGCAGGCCATGCGCAACACCCAGGGCATCCTGGCCGAGATGCTGCGGGTCGGCCGCGAGGCGGTGGTCAGCTTCCCCAACTTCGCCTACTGGCGCCACCGCCAGGCCATCCTCAACGGGCGCATGCCGGTCTCCAAGAACCTGCCCTACCAGTGGTACGACACCCCCAACGTGCGCTTCTTCACCATCGCCGACTTCGACGCCCTGTGCGAACAGGAGGGCATCGTGATCCACGAGCGCCTCGCCTTCGACGAGGACAAGGTGATCGTCGACGAGCCCAATTTTCTGGCCAGCGTGGCGCTCTACCGGCTGGGTCGGGCGGAGGGGTGAAAACCGCCGGGGCCGTGCCCGCGGCTTGAACGCCGGCCGGGCGAAGGTCGCAGCCAGGCCGGCGGCTCCCCGGGCCCGGCTCGGGCGAAAGGCTGAAAGCTAGCCTCAGCTGCGCCGACGCAAGCGGCCGAGGCCTGCAAGCCCGGCCAGCCCCAGGGCTGCAAGCCCCGCGCTGGCGGGCTCGGGCACCGTCACCACGCCTGAGGAGATGGTCGCGTCGAACTGCACATCCTGCAATCCGCGATCGTGCGGAGATCCCCACTGCCCATCGACGGCCTCGATGGCAATCACGTTCAGCTCGCCCGCGCGCAGATAATTGCCAAAGCTGAGCGTGAAGATCCGGTCGGCAAAGCCCTGGTCGGCATTCAGATAGACCAGATTGCCATTCACGTAGAGGGCGAAGTCATCGTCGACCTGCATTTGCGCCAGCGAATTCAAGGCCTGGCCCAGCGCAAAGGCGCCAAGGGAGAATTCGTTGCGCAGATAGATGTGGTCCGGCCCTCCCGTTCCGCCAGGCGACGCGCCTCCCATCCACACCATATGCGCCCGCTCCTGCCCGGCCGGGGGTGAGAGCAACGGCGCCCCCGGGCTGGCCTCCAGCGCGGTGAGAACGGTGGGCTCGACCCAGCCCGCGGTGTCGTAGCCAACCGAGGTCCAGCCCGCAGTGGGCGCCACGTCGGTGACCTGCCACCCTGTCCCGGGCAAGGTCGCGATGCGGACTTCCGCCGCACCTGCCGGCGCCGCTGCGATCACGGCCACCAGGGCCAGGGCTGCGCCAAAACCAGAAGCTGTCTTCATTTGTCCCCTCTCTTCTTTCACATGATGGATTTGCGGTACTCCCGCCGCAGGGTGGGCCTCTCCGCCAGGCGCCAGGAGATGATTCGCCGGTTGCCAGCCTCCTTTGACAGCAACCCCGGTTTCACTGAAATATTGATCGTAAGCAGCAAACATCACCACGATTCGGAACCTTTTTAGCGCATCTCTCCTGACTCCATATTGATCCAATATCCTCGCGATTCATAGCGAGTACATGACGCCCTGCCATGCCGCCCGCAGGTATTTAACAAAGTACGATCCCCGCTCGCACAGCGGGCACCACAGCCCCGGCTGCTGGCGGTACAGTCCGGGGCCATCACTCCGAGCCTGCACGCAGCGACCATGACCGCCACCGCCATTCCCCCGCAAATCACCCCGCCTGCCGAATGGCAGCTGTGGTTCGACGGCTCGGCCCAGCCCAACCCGGGCCGGCTGGGGCTGGGGGCGGTGCTGGTGGGGCCTCTCGGGCAGCGCCAGGACTACTCGGCCCAGGCGCCGGGCCACGGCTGCAACAACGAGGCCGAGCTGCTCGCCCTCGGCAAGGCCCTCGAGCTGGCCCGGCAGGCCGGCGCGCGGCACCTGGTGCTGCGGGGCGACAGCGACTTCGCGGTGCGCCACCTGCGGGGCGAGGCGGTGACCCAGGTGGCCCGGCTCAAGGTGCTGATCGCCGCTATCCGCGCGCAGCTCGACGGCTTTGCCTCGGCGCGCCTTGAATGGGTGCCGCGCCATCGCAACCCGGATGCCGACCGCCTGTCCCGCGCCGCCCTCGGCCTGCCCGACAAACCCGCCGAGTGGCCGGGCATCAAGCGGCGCAGGAAACGGCCTTAACAGCCCGCGCGCCTCAGGTGTCGGAGACGACCGCCGGCTCGCCGCAACGCTGCAGGATCTCGGCCCGCGCCGCGTCGCGCAGGCGGACCGCCGCACTGAACTCATCGACGGCGTCCTCAGACGGCGGAATCGGCGTGCCGATGAACACCTCCAGCCGGCTGCGGCGCGGAAACCACTGGTCGGCGCGCAACCATCCTCGGCTGCCGCGGATCGCCACCGGCACCACCGGCACACGGGCCCGGGCGGCGGCGGCGAAGGCGCCCAAGTGAAACGGCCGCAGGCCAGGAATGCGCGTGAAGGTGCCCTCCGGGAAAACCGCCAGCGAGCGCCCGCTGGCCACCGCCGCCGCCAGCCGGTCTGCATCCGCGGCGCCCTGCTTCACGTCGAAGCGCTCGACGAACTCCACGCCCAGCCGCCGCAGATAGACCCGCGGAATAAATTGCCCGGCGAGCTCGCGCTTGGCAACGAAACTCACATGCCGGGGCAGCGCGGCGGCCAGCACGATGCCGTCGACGTAGCTAGCGTGATTGGCGACCAGTACATGGACCTGCCCGGGCGGCGGCAAATTGGCCACGCCCTCCACGCTAACTGGCGTGCCACAGAGGCGCAGGAACACCCGCGCCGCCAAGCGGCCGACCGCCCAGGCCCAGCTCGGCCGGGGCAGCGCCGCCGTCACCAGCCAGGTCAGCGGGGCGATCAGCGCACACAACACCCCGACGCGGATGGCGTGGGTGACTTCACCGGCCAGCACCCGCCCGCGGCGGGCCCGCGCAGCAGCCGCAGCCAACGCGAGCCGCGCGATCTGCCACCCGGCGGCGGGCGGACGGGTGCCGATCAGCCCGGCCTCATAGCGCTCACGGCAGGCCGAGCGGCGCACCTTGCCACTGGACGTCTTGAGCACCGTGTGGGGTGGCGCCAGCACCACCTCGTCGGCCGCCTCGCCCAGCACCTCCAGCGCCAGCCGGGCGATGTCGGCCTGCAGCGCCGCGCGCTGTACCGGGTCGGTAGCCTGGGTCTCGGCGAGCACCACCAGGCGCTCGGTGCCCGCCGCCGGATCAAGGCTGCCGAAGACCGCGACGCAGCCCTTGCGCACGCCGGGCAGTTCGCCCACGGCCAGCTCCAGCTCGTGGGGGTAGATGTTGCGCCCCGCGCGGATGATGATGTCCTTGACGCGGCCAGTGACGAAAACCTCGCCCTCGACGCTGTAGGCGCGGTCGCCGCTGTCCAGCCAGTCGCCATGGAAGAGCCGGCGGGTCTGCTCCGGATTGCGGTGATAGCCCGCGGTCGCCGACGGCCCCTTGAACTCCAGCCGGCCCTCGACCCGCTCGCCAAGCTCCAGCCCGGTTTCATCGACGATGCGCACCTGATGGCCGGGCAAGGGCCGGCCGCAGGAGACGAAGGCCAGCGCGTGCCCGTCTCCGGGCGCAGCGGGGCGGGCCTCGCGGGTCTTCACGAAGCGGTCGCGGTCGATGCGGTCGACCCTCGGCCGGCGCCCGAGGGGCGGCACCAGCTAGCCCACCGTCGCCTCCGCCAACCCGTACACCGGGGCCAGGGCTTCCGGGCGCAGGCCGCTGGCGGCAAGGCGGGCGGCGAAGCGCGCCAGGGTGTCGGGGTTGACCGGCTCGGCGCCGCAGGCCAGAAGCCGCAACGAAGAGAGGTCGAGGCCCTCGGGCTGCGCCTCGGCAAGCCGCTTGAGGCACAGCTCGAAGGCGAAATTGGGCGCGGCGCTGAGGGTGCCGCGGTAGCGGTGGATCGCCCACAGCCAGCGCTCCGGCCGCGCCAGAAAGGCGAGCGGCGACATCACCACCAGCGGCTTGCCGAAATACAGGCTGACCAGCCAGGCGCTGATCAGGCCCATATCGTGATAGAGCGGCAGCCAGCTGACGAACACATCGTCGGGCTGCACGCGGATGGCGGTGCCAATGGCGCGGATGTTGGCCAGCAGGTTGGCGTGGGTCAGCACCACGCCCTTGGGGTTGCCGGTGCTGCCCGAGGTGTACTGGATGAAGGCGATGTCGTCGCCCCGCGCCGGCCGCAGCGGGGCCGCCCGGGCGACGCCTTGCGTGAGCCCGGCCACGGTGACGACCCGGCGCAGGCCGGGCACGCCGGCTTCGAGCAGGCGCGCCACCGTCATCGCCTGCGGCACGGTGACGAGGATGCTCGCCTCGGCATTCTCGAGGATGCCGGTGTGGCGGCGCACGTGCTCCTCGATCTGCGCAGGCCGCGCCGGTGGGTAGATCGGCACCGGGATGCCGCCAGCAAGAAGAACGCCGAAGTAGGCAAAGAAATACTCGAGCGAGGTTGGCAGCATGATCGCCACCGTCTGCCGCGGCTGCAGGCCGCTGGCGCAGAGCCCCGCCGCCACGGCCACCGCACCGGCCCGCAGGTGCGTGTAGTCGAGCCGCTCCTCGCCGTCGCCCTCGGTGAGCAGCACGATCTGGGTGCGCTCGCCGTGGGCCTGCACATGCCAGTCGAGCACTTCGAGCAGGGTCGCGGCGGTAGTCGGGGTGGCGGCATCGCCAGCGGCGGCGGCGATCTGCGTCACGACCGCGGCCATGGCGCCGGCTGGCGCCGCGCGCGCGGGCGCTGCGGCAACCGCCGCCAGCAGGTCGCGCAGCGTCTCGGCGTGCTGCAGCGTGGCCTCCGGCAGCGCGACGCCAAAGGCGCGCTCGATGCGCAGCAGCAGCTCGACCCGGGCCAGGCTATCGAAGCCGAGGTCGCCTTCGAGCCGGCTGTCGAGGGTGATCTCGACCGCCGCGGGGGTCGACTGGCGATGCAGCTCGGCGTGGGTCACCCGCACCACGGCGAGCAGGGTGTCCGCCGTGGTGCCGTTCATGCCTGTGCGCTCCGGTGCCCGCGCTCGGCATCCACGCCGGCGAGGATGACGAGCCCGACCACGAAGTAGCTGCCGGTGATGAGGATGGCGAGGCGATGGTCGCCGCCGCTGAGCCAGGTGACCGCGCCATAGGTGAGCGGGCCGAGGATGGACGACAGCTTGACCGCCAGCCCCCACAGCCCGAAGAACTCGCCATGGCGGTCCGGCGGCGCCAGGTAGCCCACCAGCGCCCGGCTGGCCGACTGGCTGGCGCCCAGGCACAGGCCGGCGATATTGGCGGCGAGCCAGAACAAGGGCGGGCGCGTCGCCGCCCAGGCCAGCAGGATCATCACGATCCAGCCGGCCAGCGTGAAGGCGATTGCCCGCCGATGGCCGATGCGGTCCTGCCAGTAACCGAAGCCGAAGGCGCCGAGAGCGGCGGTGATGTTGACCACGAAGATCAGGCCTATGGTCTCCCTGGTCGTGAAACCCATCGCCTCGACCGCGTAGATGGCCGCCAGCGCGATCACCGCCTGGATGCCGGCCTGGTAAAAAACCACGCACACCATGAAGCGGCGCATGTCGCGGTAGGGGCCGCTGCCGCGAAGCTGGCGCAGGGTGCCCGCCACCCGCGCCCACACCGGGATGGGCGCCGTGGCACGGGCGGTCTTGCGTTCGCGCAGCAGCAGAAAGGTCGGCACCGAGGCCACCGCAAACAGCAGCGCGGTGATCAACATCGTCACCGGCACATAATCCGCGGCGGCGTGGCCCTGCGGCTCCGCCCAGGCGATGTAGGCGAGGCACGCCCCGAGGCTGGTCAGGCCGCCCAGATAACCCAGGCTCCAGCCCCAGCCCGAGACCTTGCCGAGGCTGTCGTCGTCGGCGAGCTCGGGCAGGAAGGCGGCGATCAGGTTCTCGCCGGTGCCGAAGCAGTAGTTGGACAGCACCAGAAAGCCGATCGCCACGCCAATGGCGCCGGGCCCGGCCAGCGCCAGGCCGGCGGTGCCGAGCACGCAACCTGCGGTAGTGAGCGCCAGCAGCCGCTTCTTCGCGCCATGGGTGTCGGCCCAGGCGCCCACAAAGGGCGCGGTGAGCAGGATGGCCGCATAGGACACCGCCAGCGCCGCCGTCCAGGCAAAGGTGCCCCAGGCCGCGCCCCCGGCGATCACCGCCACAAAATAGGCGTTGAAGATCGCCGTGATCACCACCGTGGTGTAGCCGGAGTTGGCGAAGTCGTACATGGCCCACGCCCACACCTCCCGGCGCGCGACGCCCGGCCGCAAACCCGGCAGCGTTTCAATCTTGTTCATGACAGACCCATTCATGGCGCAAAGCTGCCGCCGGGCGGGCTACGCAGCGCCGTCGTCTTCCATCAGCCGCGCCGCCACCAACCCGTTGACCAGCCCGAAGACGGTCGCCGCCAGCGCGAACACCGGCACCAGATAGAACACCCCATCATGGGGCACCAGCCAGATGCGCGCCACCACCAGCTGCCCCGCGAAGTGGGCGAAGGCCGCCAGCACGCTGTGGCTCACCGGGCCGAAAACGCGCCTCGGCAGGTGCACGGCAACGCCCAGCGCCACCAGGCTGGCCAGCCCGCCAGCCAGGCTCAGAAAGAAGCCCGGCGCCAGGAACTGCCCCAGCACCAGGCTGCCGACGATCACCCGCAGCAGCGCCACCCAAACCGCCTCGCGCCAGCCCCAGCGGGCCAGCACGACGAGGGTGACGATGTTGGCGAGGCCCGGCTTGACCCCCGGCAGCGGGAGCGGGATGGCCGCCTCGGCCACCGTCAGCACGATGGCCGCCGCCGCGTGCCGCGCGACCCGGTGGTCGTCGGCGCTGGGGCGGAGTTCGATTTCAGTAGCTGAGGGAGTCATACGCGGCGTTCCGCCCGGCCAGCGCGAGGCTGACCTGATTGGGCGCGCAGATGGCCACCGCACCAGCCGTCGCCAGCCAGCCCTGGCGCACGCAATACTGGCGCGGCCCAGGGTCGGCCGCCACCCGGGCCCGGCCGGGCTGGATCTCGATGCGGGTGCTGCCCAGCGGCCCCGGCACCTCGACGAGGCGCGGCGCAGTGAGATCAACCTCCAGAAAGACCTTGCCACCGGCCCGTATGACGGCCTTGTCGGGCCGCCCGCCCTGCCACAGGGCCAGCGCCGAGGCGACGCACACCCCCACCGCCAAGCCCAGCACCAGCAGGTCGCCGGCCCTCAGATGGCGCGCCCAGGCTGCCAGCCAGGCGCGCAGGGCCGGCCCCCGGCTCACTTGAAGGAGCGGTGCCGCACCAGAACGCGGGCGGAATCGCGGAGACGTTCGGCCAGCTGTTCGGCGATGTACACCGAGCGGTGCTGGCCGCCGGTGCAGCCGATGGCCACCGTGAGGTAGCTGCGGTTGTCGTTGACGTAGGACGGCAGCCAGGAGGCGACGAAGGCGTAGATGTCGCCGACCATCCGGCCCACCTCGGGCACCCGCTCAAGGAAATCGATGACCGGCTGGTCGCGCCCGGTAAGCGGCCGCAACACCGGGTCGTAGTGGGGGTTGGGCAGGCAGCGCACGTCGAAGACCAGGTCGGCATCCACCGGAATGCCGTACTTGAAGCCGAAGGACTCGAACAGCAGCGTGATCTGGCTGCCGGCCTCGAGGTTCATGAAGCTCTTCACCCAGTTGCGCAGGGTGTTGGCCGACAGGTCGCTGGTGTCGATGCGGTGGCCCAGCTCGGCCACCAGCGCGAGGGCCTCGCGCTCGCGGGCGATGGCCTCGCCGAGGGTCAGGCTGTCGTCGCCCAGCGGGTGCTTGCGGCGGGTTTCCGAGAAGCGCGCGATGAGCGTGTCGTCGCGGGCGTCGAGGAACAGGAAGCGCACGTCGCGCACCATGCTGCGCAGGGTTTCAAGCTGGCGCGGGAGCGCCGCGATGCCGCTGCCCGAACGCACGTCGATGGCCACCGCGATGCGCTGGTAGCCGGCCCCGCGCAGGTGGGTGACGAGCTGGGGCAGGAGGGCCGACGGCAGGTTGTCGACCACGTAATGCCCGCAATCCTCCATGACATTGAGCGCGACGCTCTTGCCGGAGCCGGACAGGCCGCTGATGATGACGAGTTGCATGACGATGCTGTTTCCGGGGAAGACGACCGATCTGAAGGTGCCAGTCTGTCAGGCGTTTGCGACAAAAATGCACGCAACGCAGCAACAGAATAAACAAAATGGGCACCCGCGCCACCCAAAACGGCCACAAAAACTCACATAAATGTGATTTTAAGTGATTTCAAGAAAACCACCCTCACGTCGGACCCGGCCGGAACGCAGCAGTTCATCGGCCAGCCAGCCGGCCAGGGCCTCCGGGCTCAGACCAAGGAAGCGCCGGTTGGCCTCCCGGTAGAGGGGCACGCTCGCCAGGTGGGCCGGCAGGTCGTCGAGGGCCACGCGCCGGCGCTCGAGCAGCCAGAAGGTGACGCAGGCGCGGATCGCGTTGCGGGCGATGCGGGCGCCGTCCTCCTCGAGATAGCGCAAGCGCGCGAAGGCCGCCTCGAAGGCCTCGTCCACCTCGACAAAGGGCGCCCCATGGCCGGGGATGACCCAATCCACCGACAGCCGTGCGAGGGCCTCGAGGGTGGCTCGGGCGGCCTCCAGGCCACCGCCCTCGCCGATCACCTCGGCGAACAGGATGCCGAAGCCGTTGCGCCACAGGGCATCCCCCGAGATCAGCCCGCGGGCGTCGGGGGCGTGGAAGACCAGGGCGTCCATGTCGTGGCCGGGCGCCGCCAGCGCCTGCCATTCGAAGCCGCCCATCTGCAGGCACTCGCCGGCAGCTAAGTGGTGATCGGCCTTGAAGCGCTCGCCGCGCTGGTCCGCCACGCTGAGCAGCAGCGCCGCCTCGTCCCAGGCAGCGACGGCCGGCGCGATGCCGGCGGGCACCCCGATGGTGCAGCCGAAGGCCCGCTGGACGGCCGCGTTGCCGCCGATGTGGTCGGAGTGCGAATGGGTGTTGAGGAGGCGGGCCAGCCGCCGCCCGGCCAGGGCCTCCCGCAGCAGCGCCACGGTCTGCCCGGCGTGGCTGACATAGCCGCTGTCGATGAGGCTTGCCGTGCCGCCGTCGAAGAGCAGCACGTTGTTGGCCGACAGCCAGCCCCGCTCCAGCACCTGGATGGAGGGCGGCAGATGGACGCGCGTCACGCCGGGCCGCTCAGCTGGAGGCGTCGGCGGGGGTGCCGACGACCGGCGCGACCACCTCGACGGCAGCCTCCTCGCCGGCCGACGCGGAATCCGTCTCGCCGAAGATCTCGTCGGCGCTGCGGCCGCAGCCGATGCAGTAGCCCGACTCGTCGATCTCGCAGATGCCGATGCAGGGGCTGTCCTGGCTCATGACGGGCTCCGCGGGTCGGCGCTGGCGGCTGCAGCGGCGGCCTTGCGGCGGGCCACTTCGTGCAGGATCGCGCGCTTGCGGCTGTCGTCGGCGCGGCCCCATTCGGTGATCTCGGCGATGCTGCGCAGGCAGCCTTCGCAAAAGCCGCTCTGCGGGCTCATGCGGCAAAGGTTGATGCAGGGGGAAGGGACACTCATGAAACGCTCTGGGGGTGGATGCCCGCCGCTCATGGGCGGCGGGTCGTCGTGGGTTGGGTGATGGGTTCAGTGGCAGGCCTTGGCGCGCTTGGCCAGCACGGCCCGGGCCACCTTGGAGGCCGGCGGGCGGCCGAGCCGCTCGCTGATCCAGCCGGCGGTGTCGACGAGCGCGTCCAGCGAGATGCCGGTTTCGATGCCGAGGCCGTCGAGCATGTATACCACGTCCTCGGTGGCGACGTTGCCGGAGGCGCCCGGCGCATAGGGGCAGCCACCGAGGCCGGCCACGGCGCTGTCGAAACAGGCCACGCCGGCCTCCAGCGAGGCATACACGTTGGCCACCGCCTGGCCGTAGGTGTCGTGGTAGTGGCCGGCGAGCTTGTCCACCGGCACCCGGCGCGCCACCGCGTCGAGCATGCGGCGCGTCTTGCCCGGTGTGCCGGCGCCGATGGTGTCGCCCAGGCTCACCTCGTAGCAGCCCATCTCGAAGAGGGTGGCGGCCACGCCGGCCACCGCCTCGGGGCTGATCTCGCCCTCGTAGGGGCAACCCAGCACGCAGGAGACATAGCCGCGTACCCGGATGCCCGCCGCCTGGGCCGCCGCCATCACCGGCTCGAAGCGGACCAGGGATTCGGCGATGGAGCAGTTGATGTTCTTGCGGCTGAAGGATTCGGAGGCCGCGCCGAACACCGCCACCTCGGTGGCGCCGGCGGCCAGTGCAGCCTCGAAGCCCTGCAGGTTGGGGGTGAGCACCGGGTAGCTGACGCCCGGCAGGCGTTCGATGCGCGCCATCACGTCGGCGGCGTCGCCCATCTGGGGCACCCAGCGCGGCGACACGAAGGAAGCCGCCTCGATGGCCGAAAGGCCAGCCGCGCCCAGGCGGGCGATGAGCTCGACCTTGATCTCGGTGCTGACGATCTGCTTCTCGTTCTGCAGCCCGTCGCGGGGCCCCATCTCGACGATGCGGACTCGGGTGGGTAGGTTCATGGCGTCTCCCTTCAGGCCGTGGCCGAATCGAGCAGGCCGAGGGTCTGCTTCATTTTTTCGCGGATCTGGAATTTCTGGATCTTGCCGGTGACAGTCATCGGGAAGCTTTCCACAAAGCTGATGTAGCGGGGGATCTTGTAGTGGGCGATCTGGCCCTGGCAGAAGGCGCGCACCTCGTCTTCGGTGAGGCGCTGGCCGTCGCGCACGATGATCCAGGCGCACAGCTCTTCGCCGTATTTCGGGTCGGGCACGCCCACCACCTGCACGTCGAGCACCTTGGGGTGGGTGTAGATGAACTCCTCGATCTCGCGCGGGTAGATGTTCTCGCCACCGCGGATCACCATGTCCTTGATGCGCCCGACGATGTTGCAGAAGCCCTCGTCGTCGATCACCGCGATGTCGCCGGTGTGCATCCAGCCGGCCTTGTCGATGGCCTCAGCCGTGCGGGCCTCGTCGCCCCAGTAGCCGAGCATCACCGAATAGCCGCGGGTGCACAGCTCGCCCGGGGTGCCGCGGGGCACGATGCGGCCCTCGTTGTCGACGATCTTCACCTCGCAGTGGGGCTGGACGCGGCCCACCGTGGACACGCGGCGCTCGATGGAATCGTCGGCGCCGCTCTGGAAGCTCACCGGCGAGGTCTCGGTCATGCCGTAGGCGATGGTCACTTCGGCCATGTTCATCTTGTCGATGACGCGCTTCATCACCTCGATCGGGCACGGGCTGCCGGCCATGATGCCGGTGCGCAGGCTGGACAGGTCGAAGCGGGCGAAATCCGGGTGGTCGAGCTGGGCGATGAACATGGTCGGCACGCCGTAACTGGCGGTGCAGCGCTCCTCGGCCACCGCCTGCAGCACCGCCAGCGGCTCGAAGGCTTCGGACGGATAGACCATGGTGGCGCCGTGGGTGAGGCAGCCCAGGTTGCCCATCACCATGCCGAAGCAGTGGTAGAGCGGCACCGGGATGCACACCCGGTCGCCCGCCCGCAGGCGGATCGCCTCGCCGACGAAGAAGCCGTTGTTGAGGATGTTGTGGTGCGACAGCGTGGCGCCCTTGGGGTTGCCGGTGGTGCCGGAGGTGAACTGGATGTTGATCGGGTCGTCGAACTGCAGGCGCTCGCCCAGTTCGGCCAGCTCGGCGAGCTCGTCGCGGCCGGGCGGGGCGAGCAGGTCGCCGAAGTTGAGCATGCCGGGGCTGCGCTCGGCGCCCAGGCGGACCACGATCTCCAGGCTCGGCAGGCGATGGGCGCGCAGCAGGCCGGGTTCGCAGTGGGCCAGCTCGGGGGCCAGGTCAGCCAGCATCGCCAGGTAGTCGCTGCTCTTGAAGGCCGGCGACAGGATCAGCGCCCGGCAGCCGACCTTATTGAGGGCGTATTCGAGTTCGCTCCGGCGATAGGCCGGGTTGATGTTGACCAGCACCAGCCCGGCCTTGGCGGTGGCGAACTGGGCCAGCGCCCATTCGTGGTTGTTCTGCGACCACAGGCCGACCCGCTCGCCGGGCGCGAGGCCCAGCCGGCGCAGGCCGCAGGCCAGCGCATCCACCTTCAGGCGCAGCTCGGCGTAGCTCAAGCGGACGTTCTGGTGGCGCACCACCAGCGCCTCCTGCCCCGCGTGGCGGGCGCAGGCTTCGTCGAAATAGCGGCCGATGGTCTGGCCGATCAGGGCCTGGCCCGATGCCCCATGGACGTAACTCAGGGTGTTGCTCATCTACCGTGTCTCCTCCGGCATTGTCTTGGATGGGGCTCCCGCCCGTCTGTGCGGGTTGCGGGAGCCGGGGAAAACCGCGGGCGCTCAGGCCGGCGTGGGCTCGAAATCGACCAGCTCCATGCCGTCGCCCACCTGGTCGCCCACCGCGAAGTGGAAGCCCTTGACGGTGCCGGCGGCCGGCGCGGTGATGGTGTGCTCCATCTTCATGGCCTCGAGGATCAAGAGCGGCGCGCCCTTCTCAACCGTGGCGCCGGCCTCGGCGATCAGCGCGATCACCTTGCCGGGCATCGGGGCGAGCAGCCCGCCCTCGGCGCCGCCGCCCTCGCCCGCGTGGTGCAGCGGGTCGACCGCGGCAAACTGCCAGGCCCGGCCGTGGCCGAAAACGTGCCGGCGCTCGCCGGCGACCACCACCGTGGCAGTGGTGCGCAGGCCGTCGAACTCGGCGCGCAACAGGCCGCGGGGGTTGAGGCTGCCGCTGACGAGGCTGGTGACGCCGTCGAGCCCGATCGCGAAGGCGTTGCCGCGGCTCTCCACCGATAGCAGCTTCTGCTCGTCGCCGAGGCGGAAGATCAGGCTGCGGCGGGCGTCGGTGTTGAGGCGCCAGCCGTCGCGCTGGTGCCACGGCGAGGCGGGCTCGGGGTGGCGGGCGGCCTGCTGGGCGGCCCGTTCGCGCTCGCGCAGGAGCTCGGCCAGGGCCACCGCCAGCCAGGCCTCGCGGCTGGCGCCAGCCTGCTCGGGGAAGAGGTAGTCCTTTTCGCGCTCGATGAGGCCGGTGTCGAGGTCGGCGTTGGCGAAGGCCGGGCAGGCGGTGAGCCGTGACAGGAACTCGACGTTGTTGGCCACGCCGACCACCCGGTAGTCGGCCAGCGCCTGCAGCATGCGCGCCAGGGCCCGGTCGCGGTTGACGTCCCAGACGATGAGCTTGGCGATCATCGGGTCGTAGAAGGGGCTGATCTCGTCACCCTCCTCCACGCCGGTGTCGACGCGCACGTGCCTGTTCTCGTCGGGCGGTGCCAGGTGCAGCAGGCGGCCGGTGGAGGGCAGGAAGCCCTTGGCCGGGTCTTCGGCGTAGATCCGCGCCTCGAGGGCGTGGCCGTTGATGGCGAGCTGCTCCTGGGCCATCGGCAGCGGCTCGCCGGAGGCCACGCGGAGCTGCCACTCGACCAGGTCGAGCCCGGTGATCATCTCGGTGACCGGGTGCTCCACCTGCAGGCGGGTGTTCATCTCCATGAAGTAGAAGGTACCGTCCTGGTTGGCGATGAACTCGACGGTGCCGGCGCCCACGTAGCCCACCGCACGGGCGGCGTCGACGGCGGCCTGGCCCATCGCGGCGCGGCGCTCGGGGGTCATGCCGGGGGCCGGCGCTTCTTCGAGCACCTTCTGGTGGCGGCGCTGCACCGAGCAGTCGCGCTCGAACAGATACACGTAGTTGCCGTGGGTGTCGCCAAACACCTGGATCTCGATGTGGCGCGGGCGGGTGAGGTATTTCTCGACCAGCACGTGGTCGGAACCGAAGCTGGCCGCCGCCTCGCGCTTGCACGAGGCCAGCGCGTCGAGGAAGTCGGCGCTTTTTTCGACCAGCCGCATGCCCTTGCCGCCGCCGCCCGCCGCGGCCTTGATGAGCACCGGGTAGCCGATGGCGTCGGCCTGCACGTTGAGGAAGCCGGGCTCCTGGTGGTCGCCGTGGTAGCCGGGGGTGAGCGGCACCTGGGCTTTTTCCATCAGCTTCTTGGCCTCGGACTTGGAGCCCATCGCGCGGATCGCCGACACCGGCGGGCCGATGAAGACGATGCCCGCCGCCTCGCAGGCTTCGCAGAAATCCTCGTTCTCCGAGAGAAAACCGTAGCCCGGGTGGATCGCCTGGGCGCCGGTCTGCTGCGCGGCGGCGATGATGCGCTCGATGACGAGGTAGCTCTCGCGGGCCGCCGCCGGGCCGATATGCACCGCCTCGTCGGCCAGGCGCACGTGGCGCGCGCCGGCGTCGGCATCGGAATACACGGCCACGGTCTTGATGCCGAGGCGGCGGGCGGTCTTGATGACGCGGCACGCGATCTCGCCGCGGTTGGCGATCAGGATCTTGTTGAACATCGGGTCTCCTCCGGTTGCATTGTTTTTTTGTCAGGTGCCTGCCAGCGGCCGTGGCGGCCGGCGGAACACCCGTTTGATGAATTTCCACAGCGCCACGATCAGCAGCAGCGCCAGGATGAAGAACACCGCCAGCCCGGCCAGGAACAGCAGCGGCTGATGGACCAGCGCCCACATGCCGCCGGCGAAGAGCACATCCTCACCCAGCGAGGTGGCGACGTTGCTGACCGGCTCGGGCGAGGTGTTGATCGCCGCCCGGGCGCCGGCCTTGGCCAGATGGGTGCCGGCCGCCAGCGTGCCGCCGACGAGGCCCATCGCCACCTGCAACGCGCCGCCCTGGTCGCCCATCACCGCGGCGGCCAGCGCCGCGCCGGCCGGGATGCGGATGAAGGTGTGCACCGCGTCCCAGGCCGAATCGAGCCAGGGCAGCTTGTCGGCGAAGAACTCGACGAGCAGCAGCAGCCCGGAGATCCCCAGCACCAGCGGATGGGCCAGCACGCCGAGGCCGCCGGGCAGCTGCACGCCGGCAAAACGGGCCAGCGCCCCGAGCACGAAGACCAGGGCGTACAGGCGCAGCCCGCTGGCCCAGCCCAGCCCGGCCGCGAGGGCCGCCAGCGAGGCGAGGTCGACCGGCACGCCGCGCCAGTCGAGGAGCGGCTTGACGCCCTCGGCGACGGCGGCGAGCTCCTGCAGCGCGATGTCCATGCCCGCCCTCAGCCCCCGGCCACCCAGCTCGCCGGGCGCTTGTCGAGGAAGGCGCCGAGGCCTTCCCGGGCCTCCGGCGTGGCGCGCAGCGTGGCGATGCGGCAGGCGGTGTCCTCGACCAGGGCGTCGCTTACCGGCTGGTCGGCCACCGCGCGGATCAGCGCCTTGGCGGCCCCTTGCGAGCGCGGCCCGCCCTGCAGCAGGGCGGTGACGATCTCGGCCACCTTGGCGTCGAGGGCGTCGGTGGCGACCACCTCGTGGGCCAGGCCGAGTTCGCGGGCCCGCGCTGCGGAGATCCGCTCGGCGGTCTGGAAGTAGCGGCCGGCCTGGCGGGCGCCGATGGCGCGGATGACGTAGGGGCTGATCGCCGACGGGATGATCCCGAAGCGCACCTCGGAGGTGGCGAACACCGCGCCCTCGCCGGCGACGCAGATGTCGCAGGCAGACGCCAGCCCCATGCCGCCGCCCAGCGCCGCGCCATGCACGCGGGCGATGGTGGGCTTGTTCATCTCGGCCAGGCTGCGCAGCATGCCGGCAAGCTTGCGGGCGTCGGCGAGGTTGGCCTCCACCGAGGCATCAGCGGCGCGGCGCATCCAGTTGAGGTCGGCGCCGGCCGAGAAGCTCTTGCCCCGCCCGGCGAGCACCACCACACGCACCGCGTCGTCGGCGTCGAGGGCCTGGCAGGCGGCGGTGAGTTCGGCGATGAGCTGCTCGTTGAAGGCGTTGTGCACGTCCGGGCGGTTCATCCAGATCGTGGTTACGCCGCCGTCGCGGAGTATTTCAAGGGTTTCGTACATGTTTTCTCCGTCAGGAGTGAGGAGTAAGGGGTGAGGAGATCGGGCGGACGGAGTGGGTGCGCTCGCGATCGGCAGCGCAAACGACCAAAACAAGGCCTCCTCACGCCTCCCTCCTTACTCCTCACCGCCTATCACATTCGGAACAGGCCGAACTTGGTCGGCAGGATCGGCGCGTTGAGGCTGGCCGACAGGGACAGGCCCAGCACGCGGCGGGTCTGGGCCGGGTCGACCACGCCGTCGTCCCACAGCCGGGCGGTGGCGTAGTAGGGGTGGCCCTGGTCTTCGTACTGCTGACGGATCGGGGCCTTGAAGGCTTCCTCATCTTCCGGGCTCCAGCTGCCGCCCTTGGTCTCGATGCCGTCACGGCGCACGGTGGCGAGCACGCTGGCGGCCTGCTCGCCCCCCATCACCGAGATGCGGCTGTTGGGCCACATCCACAGGAAGCGCGGCGAATACGCCCGCCCGCACATGCCGTAGTTGCCGGCGCCGAAGCTGCCGCCGATCAGCACCGTGAGCTTGGGCACCTGGGCGGTGGCGACGGCGGTGACCATCTTGGCGCCGTCCTTGGCGATGCCGCCGTTCTCGTATTTGCGGCCGACCATGAAGCCGGTGATGTTCTGCAGGAAGACCAGCGGGATGCCGCGCTGGGCGCACAGCTCGATGAAGTGGGCGCCCTTCTGGGCCGACTCGCCAAACAAAATGCCGTTGTTGGCGACGATGCCCACCGGCATGCCATAGAGCCGCGCAAAACCGGTGACCAGCGTGGTGCCGTAGCGGGCCTTGAACTCGTCGAAGCGCGAGCCGTCGACGACGCGGGCGATCACCTCGCGCACGTCGTAGGGCTTGCGGGTGTCGGTGGGGATCACGCCGTAGAGCTCGGCCGGGTCGTAGAGCGGCTCTTCGGCCGAAGCCAGATCGAGGCCGACCGGCTTGACGCGGTTGAGGTTGCCGACGATGCGCCGGGCAATGTGCAGCGCGTGGGTGTCGTTCTCGGCCAGGTGGTCGGCAACGCCCGAGACGCGGGTGTGCACATCGCCGCCGCCCAGGTCTTCGGCGCTCACCACCTCGCCGGTGGCGGCCTTCACGAGCGGCGGGCCACCCAGGAAGATGGTGCCCTGGTTACGCACGATGATCGTCTCGTCGCTCATCGCCGGCACATAGGCGCCGCCGGCAGTGCATGAGCCCATCACCACCGCGATCTGCGGGATGCCCTCGGCCGACATGTTGGCCTGGTTGAAGAAGATCCGCCCGAAGTGGTCGCGGTCGGGGAAGACCTCGTCCTGCTTCGGCAGAAACGCCCCGCCGGAATCCACCAGATAGATGCACGGCAGCTTGTTCTGCTGGGCGATCTCCTGGGCGCGCAGGTGCTTCTTGACCGTCATCGGGTAGTAGGTGCCGCCCTTCACGGTGGCATCGTTGGCGACGATCATGCACTCCACGCCGCTCACCCGGCCGATGCCGGTGATGACGCCCGCCGACGGCGCCTCGTTGTCGTACATGCCCAGCGCGGCGAGCTGGCCGACCTCGAGGAAGGCGGTGCCGGGGTCGAGCAGGTGGTCGACCCGGTCGCGGGGCAGCAGCTTGCCGCGGGCGGTGTGCTTGGCCCGCGCCGCCTCGCCACCGCCGAGGGACACCCGGGCGGCCTGCTCGCGCAGGTCGGCCACGGTTTTGCCCAGTGCGGCGGCGTTGGCCTGAAACTCGGCCGACCGGGGGTTGATGCTGGATTTGATGATGCTCATGGGTCTCCTCTCGCTCCGACTTTTTTATTGGTGTGCTTGTACTAAAGCTGCTTCTCGTCGCGGATGCGCTTGCCGACAGCCGGCGGGTGGTAAGCCCCCATCGTCCGCAGCAACGCCTGCGCGTTGTCTTCCACCAGCAACAGGCCGCGGTTCTCGGCCTTCATGAAGCCTTCGGCGACGCCGCGCTCCATCATCTGGACCAGCGGCTGGTAATAGGCGTCCACATTGAGCAGGCCGACCGGCTTGCTGTGGAAGCCGAGCTGGGCCCAGGTGAGGATTTCGAAGAGCTCCTCGAAGGTACCCAGCCCGCCCGGCAGGGCCATGAAACCGTCGGCCAGCTCGGCCATGCGGGCCTTGCGGGTGTGCATCGAATCGACCACCTCGAGGCGGGTCAGGCCCTCGTGGCCGACCTCCCATTCGAGCAGCGCACGGGGGATCACCCCCACCACCCGGCCACCGGCAGCCAGGCAGGCGTCGGCGACGATGCCCATCAGGCCGACGTTGCCGCCGCCATACACCAGCTCGATGCCCCGCTCGGCCAGCAGCGCGCCGACGGCCTCGGCCGCCGCCCGATAGGCCGGGCGCACGCCGGGGCGCGAGCCGCAGAACACGCAGATGCGTTTCATGGCTGTCTCCGGGTCAGAACGGGCCGGTTTCAAGCCAGCGCTCGAGCTGGGCCAGCCGGTCGGGGCCCCAGAAGCCCTCGCCCTCGACGATGAAGAAGGGCGAGCCGAACACGCCGCGGGCCTCGGCCAGGTCGATCTCGGCCTTCAGGCGGGCCTTGGTGGCGAGATCGGAGAAGGCGTTCGAGACCTCCTCGCGGTCGAGCCCGAGGGTGGCGGCGATCTCGAGCAGCACGGCCACCTCGGCAATATTGCGGCCCTCGACGAAATAGGCGCGGAACACCCCGTGGGCGAAGGCACGGGCCTCGTCCGGGTTGCGGTCGCTGAGCCACTGGAAGACACGGGCGGCGTGCTCGGTGTGCACCGGGTAGGGCGTGGGCGTTTTATAGGGGATGCCGAGGAAGGCGGCGGAGCGTTCGCAGTCACGCCGGGCGTACTCGGTGCGCAGCAGCGCCAGCGGGATCTTGACGCCGCCCTGGGGCTGGAACTGGGCGTCGAGCACGATGGCGTGCCACATCACGGCACGGCCGTGGCGGGCCGCCAGGGCCTCGATCTGCTCGGAGGCGAGATAGCCGTAGGGCGAGGAAAAGTCGAAGTAGAAGTCGATCGGTGCGGACATGGTGTCTCCGGGTTGAAGAGGGCTCGACAGGCGAGGTGACTATTATCCACGCCCGACCGGGCTCTCAAGGAAACGCAGGAGCGCTCAAAACCCGCCCTCGGCCAGCCAGCGCTCGACCTGCGGCAGCCGGTCGGCGCCCCAGAAGGCTTCGCCGTCGACAATGATGAAGGGCGACCCGAACACCCCGCGGGCCAGCCCCAGGTCCACCTCGGCGGCGAGACGCGCCTTGATCTCGGTGCCGGCGAGCACCGCCGACAGCACGTCCCGGTCGATGCCTACACCGGCGGCGATATCGAGCACCGCGCCCAGATCGGAGATATTCACGTCGTCCACAAAGTACGCCCGGTAGGCCGCCAGCCCGAAGGCCCGCGCCTTTTCGGGGCTGCGGTCGTTGAGCCACAGGAAGGCCCGCGCGGCGTGCTGGGTGGGGATCGGGAAGGTGCTCGGCTGCCGGTAGGGCAGCCCGAAGAAGCGCGCCGAGCGCTCGATGTCGTGCATCGAATAGGCGCCCTTCAGCGGAATTCCGGGCAGAGGGCCGAGCCCGGTCACCTTGAAGGTGGCCCCCAGCAGGAAGGGGTGCCAATGCACCGTGCGCCCATGGCGGGCGGCCAGGGCGTCGATCTTCTCGGCGGCGAAATAGCCGTAGGGCGACGAGAAGTCGAAGTAGAAATCGACGGGTGCGGCGGGTTTCTTCGGGGCATCGGTCATCGGTGTTTCCTCAGTTCTGGAGGCCCTTCGGCCACTGGATCAGCTGGGTGCAGCGGAACAGGGCGAGGCGGCTGCCGCTGCCGCCGCTGCTCACTTCGGCGTCCCACACCTGGGTGTGGCGGCCGCCATGCAAGGCGGTGGCTTCGCACAGCAGCACGCCCTCGGCCTGGGTGCCGAAAAAATTGGTCTTGAGCTCGATGGTGGCGAAGCTCGCCGCCCCATCGGGCAGGTGGGCCCGGGTGGCGTAAGCGGCGGCGGTGTCGGCCAGGGCGATGATCGCCGCGGCGTGCAGGCTGCCGTCGGGCGCCAGCATCTCCGGGCGAATCAACATGCGCGCCGACAGCCGCCCGGGGGCGAGGCCGACCGCCTCGACGCCGAACCAGCCCGGCAAGTGGCCGACGCCGCGGGCGTTGAGGCTCTCGAGCGTGGTGCCATCGCGGATCGTCAGGGCGGGCATCGGGCCTCCTCAGCTCTCGAGGGCGTCGAGGGCTTCGAAATAGCGCGGCATCATGTCTTCGCGCCGGCTCACGTTGATGCCCAGGTCGCGGATCAGGCCGTCCTTGAGGCCGTACACCCAGCCGTGCACGGTGAGCCGCTGGCCGCGCTTCCAGGCATCCTGGACGACGATGGTCTGGCACACGTTGACGACCTGCTCGATGGTGTTGAGCTCGCACAGGCGGTCGTGGCGCATGTCGGGCGGCAGCAGGTCGACCCGGCCGACGTGCTTCACGTGCACGTCCTGGACGTGGCGCAGCCAGAGATCCACCAGCCCGACCCGATCGCGCCGCATGGCCGCATTGACGCCGCCGCAGCCGTAGTGGCCGACCACCATGATGTGCTTCACCTTGAGCACATCCACCGCGTACTGGATCACCGACAGGCAGTTGAGGTCGGTGTGCACCACCACGTTGGCGACGTTGCGATGCACGAAGACCTCGCCCGGCAGAAGGCCGATGATCTCGTTGGCCGGCACGCGGGAGTCGGAGCAGCCGATCCACAGGTACTCGGGCGTCTGCAGGTGCGACAGCTTCTCGAAGAAGGTCGGGTCGACCTGGCGCATCCGCCGCGCCCAGGCCAGGTTGTAGTCGAAGAGGTGAAAGAGGTTCTCGTTCTTGACCTCGGACTCGGACCAGTTCTCGAGGTCGAGGGCGAGGAACAGCGTGCCCTCGACGGGGGTCGGGTAATAGGCCGGCGCCTCCTTGAAGCCGAGCTCGCGGTACAGCTTGACGGCGATGCGCATGGCCGGCAGGGTGTCCATCATCACCTTGCGGTAGCCGAGGGCCTTGGCGGCCTTGATGGCGGCCAAAGCCAGCTGGCGCCCGATGCCGTTGCCGCGCATTTCCGGCTCGACATACAGCCGCTTCATCTCGCAGACGCCGTCGGAGGACGGGCGGATGCCGACGCAGCCCGCCGGCCGGCCCTCGAACTCGGCAAAGAACAGCCGCCCCGCCGGCGCCGCGTAGGCACCGGGCAGCGAGGCCATCTCGTCGCCGAAATTCTGGTAGTCCAGATCCACGCCCAGCCAGGCCGCGTAATTGCGGAAGAACTGCCGGACTTGTTCGAGCTCGACGTGATCGTCGGCCCCAAGAATGCGAAGCTTTACAGGCATCGGTCACCCATCCATCGAAACGAAACAGCCTGACACGATACCCCTCTCGGGAGTCCGTTTCACGCACAGCACCCGCCGCCCGACCGGCGGGCACGCGGCGGCAGAAGCCGGCGGCGCGCCGACTTATGCCATCGCGGACCTGCCGGCAGCGGCGCGGCCCGGGGCCTGGCTCAGGCCGTCTCGCCGAAGAGCTCGCGGCCGATCAGCATGCGGCGGATCTCGCTGGTGCCGGCGCCGATCTCGTAGAGCTTGGCGTCGCGCCACAGGCGGCCGGTGGCGTAGTCGTTGGTGTAGCCGACGCCGCCGAGGGTCTGGATCGCCTCGCCGGCCATCCAGGTGGCTTTTTCGGCGGAATACAGGATCGCGCCGGCGGCGTCCTTGCGCAGCGTGCGGGCGTGGTCGGTGCGGTCGCAGGCCTGGCCGACCGCATACACATAGGCGCGGGTCGCCATCCAGGTGCTGTACATGTCGGCAAGCTTGCCCTGCATCAGCTGGAACTCGCCGATGCTCTGGCCGAACTGCTTGCGCTCGTGGAGGTAGGGCACCACGATGTCCATGCACGCCGCCATGATGCCCAGCGGGCCGCCGCACAGCACCGCGCGCTCGTAGTCGAGGCCGCTCATCAGCACCTTGGTGCCGTTGCCGACGCCGCCCAGCACGTTCTCTTCGGGGACTTCGCAGTCGTCGAAGAACAGCGGGTAGGTGTTGGAGCCGCGCATCCCCAGCTTGTCGAGGTGGCTGCCGTGGCTGAAGCCCTTGAAGCCCTTCTCGACGATGAAGGCGGTCATGCCCTTCGCGCCGACGTCCGGGTCGGTCTTGGCGTACACCACCAGGGTGTCGGCGTCGCCGCCGTTGGTGATCCACATCTTGGCGCCGTTAAGCACGTAGCGGTCGCCCTTTTTATCGGCGCGCAGCTTCATGCTGACCACGTCGGAGCCGGCGTTGGGCTCGCTCATCGCCAGCGCGCCGATGTGCTCGCCGGAGATCAGCTTGGGCAGGTATTTCTGCTTCTGGGCCTCGCTGCCGTTGCGGCGGATCTGGTTGATGCACAGGTTGGAGTGGGCGCCGTAGGAGAGGCCTACCGACGCCGAGGCGCGGGAGACCTCCTCGAGGGCGATGATATGGGCCAGGTAGCCCATGTTGGTGCCGCCGTACTCCTCGGGGGCGGTCATGCCGTGCAGGCCGAGGTCGCCGAGCTTCTTCCAGAGGTCGGCCGGGAACAGGTTGTCCCGGTCGACGTCGGCGGCGCGCGGCGCGATCTCGTTGGCAGCAAAGGCCTGCACGGTGTCGCGCAGGGCCTCGATGGTTTCGCCCAGGTGGAAGTCAAGGCTGGGAATGTGCATGGGTGGGTCTCCTCTCGTGCGTCTGTTTTTATGGGACTGCTCCGCCGACTACTTTACCCCCGGATAAAGAACGCATGGCAACCGCGTTTTTTCTTTATCCGTTAGCGGCTTGCCGAACACACCGCTTGGCTTGCCGACGCCGTTTTGTTACGTTTACGTAAACGTAAACCAACCAGCAAAAAAATCAAGGGTTCTCGTTGAGCCTCACGCGGGCGACGAGCTCGGCGCGGGCCTCGGCGGCACCGGCGGGGTTCTCGGCCAGCAAGGCAAGGCATTGGCGCTCGAGCATGCCGATCTCGTCGAGCACCGCGACGATGTCCTCGCGCTGCTGCTCGAGGGCGCGGCGCCGCTCGTCGAGCACATCAACAAAGCGCCGCAGCTGCGGCACCGAGTTGCGGACGCCGTCGTACATGCCGATCAGCTCGCCGATCTCGGCCAGCGACAGGCCGAGGCGCTTGCCGCGCAGGATCAGGCGCAGGCTGGTGCGGTCACGTTTGGAGTAGATGCGCTTGCTGCCGGCGCGCTCCGGCGACAGGAGGCCTTCACCCTCGTAGAAACGGATCGCCCGCGGGGTAATCCCGAACTCGCGGGCGAGATCGCTGATGGTGTAGGTTTGCTGCTGGCTCATGGATCGGATCAGACCGGGCAGATGCCCGGCGGCGGTCGACAGGCGGGCCAGTTAATCAGATTTCGCAGGCGCGGGCAACGCGCCGCCGATGCACAACAATAAACAGGAGAACAGATGACCCCCGAACTCGAGTACCCCTTCCCCACCCTGCCCGCCCCCGGCGAGACCATCGAGGTCGCCCCCGGCGTGCACTGGATCCGGATGACCCTGCCCTTCGCCCTCAACCACATCAACCTGTGGCTGCTCGACGACGGCGAGGGCGTGGCGATCGTCGACACCGGCTACGACATCGACAGCACCCGCGAGGCCTGGGACGCCATCCTCGGCCGCCTCGGCAGGCCGGTGACGCGGATCATCGTCACCCACTACCACCCCGACCACCTGGGGCTGGCCCAGTGGCTGGCCGAACGCACCGGCGCCCAGGTGAGCATGAGCCTGGGCGAGTTCCTGGCCGGCCACACCGTCTGGAACGCCCTGCCCGGCTACAACGAGACCGACATGGTGGCCCAGTTCCGCCGCAACGGCCTCGACGAGACGCGCTGCCAGGCCTTCGTCAGCCGCGGCAACGCCTACCGGCGCGGCGTGCCCTCGCTGCCCGCCAGCTACCGGCGCCTCTACGGCGGCGACAAGCTCGTCATCGGCGGGCGCGAATGGGAGGTGATCACCGGCTACGGCCACTCCCCCGAGCACAGCTCGCTGTATTGCGCCGAGGCCGGCGTGCTGATCTCCGGCGACATGCTGCTGCCGCGGATCTCCACCAACGTCAGCGTTTTCGCCGCCGCACCGGATGACGATCCCCTGGGCCGTTTCCTGGCCTCGATCCGCGGTTTCGAGCGCTTGCCTGAAGCATCTCTCGTGCTACCATCCCACGGTAATCCGTTCCGTAACATCGGCTTGCGCGTGGTGCAACTGATCGAGCATCACGATGCCCGCTGCGCGGAACTGCTTGCGGCCTGTGCCGAGCCACGCAGCGCCGGAGAGCTGCTCAGCACGCTCTTCCCGCGCCCGCTGGATACGCACCAGGTCATGTTCGCCATGGGAGAGGCGATCGCCCACCTGAACCATCTCGAACACAAGGGAGAGGTGCGCAAGGTCGAGGGGATCGATGGCATTGTCCGTTTCGTCAAGAGCAATTAACAAGGAGAGCCCACAATGGCTGCGCCCGAAAGAGAAGCTGCAAAATCCGAACTGCCGGATCCCAAAGAAGTCGCCAAGACCTACGCCGAAGTTGCACAACGGGCCTCCAAGCTGCTGTCTGATCACATCCAGAAGCAGGTCAAGAAGGGCATCAGCGCCCCCGCCGACGAGCTCGGCATCGCCCAGGCCTTCATGGACATGATGGGCAAGCTGCTGGCCAACCCCTACCGCCTCGCCCAGGCCCAGATGAACCTGGTCTGGGACTACTTCTCCCTGTGGCAGCATTCGATGATGCGCTTCTCGGGCATGACCCCGAGCGCACCGATCGCCGCCCCGGACAAGAGCGACAAGCGCTTCAAGGACGAAGAGTGGCAGGAACACTTCCTGTTCGACTTCATCAAGCAGTCCTACCTGATCACCGCCCGCCACATCCACGACACCGTGTCGTCGGTGGACGGCCTCGACGACCAGTCGCAAAAGAAGGTCAGCTTCTACACCCGTCAGTACATTGACGCGCTGTCGCCGTCCAACTTCGCGCTGACCAACCCGGAAGTCTTCCGCGAGACGGTCAAGAGCCACGGCCAGAACCTGATCAAGGGCCTCAACAACCTGCTGCGCGACGTCGAAGAAGGTGACGGCAACCTGCGCGTCAAGATGACCGACACCACCGCCTTCGAGCTGGGCAAGAACGTCGCCACCACGCCGGGCAAGGTCGTCTTCCAGACCGACATGATGCAGCTGCTGCAATACACGCCGAGCACCCCGGACGCCCTCAAGCGCCCGCTGCTGATCGTGCCGCCGTGGATCAACAAGTTCTACATCCTCGACCTGCGCGAGAAGAACTCCTACATCAAGTGGTGTGTCGATCAGGGCCACACCGTGTTCGTGATCTCCTGGGTCAACCCCGACGAGCGCCTCGCCGAAAAGAGCTTCGACTCCTATCTGCTCGAGGGCACCATGGCGGCCGTCGACGCCATCGTCGAACAGACCGGCGCCAAGGAGATCAACGCGGCCGGCTACTGCCTGGGCGGCACCCTGCTCGCCACCACGCTGGCCTACATGGCCGCCAAGAAGGACAAGCGGATCGCCTCCGGCACCTTCTTCACCACCATGACCGACTTCGCCGACCCGGGCGAACTCTCCGTCTTCATCGACGAAGGCCAGATCAACAGCCTCGAGAAGAAGATGTTCGAGCGCGGCTACCTCGAAGGCTCCGAGATGGCCGGCACCTTCAGCATGCTGCGCGCCAACGACCTGATCTGGTCCTTCGTGGTGAACAACTACCTGATGGGCAAGGATCCGTTCCCCTTCGACCTGCTGTTCTGGAACTCCGATTCCACCCGCATGCCGGCGAAGATGCACAGCTTCTACCTGCGCAACATGTACCTCAAGAACCTGCTCAAGGAGCCGGGTGGCATCGAGGTCGCAGGTGTGCCCATCGACCTCTCCAAGATCAAGGTCCCGACCTACTTCATCTCCGCCATCGAAGACCACATCGCCCCGTGGAAGAGCACCTACGCCGGTGCCCTCAACTTCGGCGGCAACGTGCGCTTCGTGCTGGGCGGCTCCGGCCACATCGCCGGCATCGTCAACCCGCCGGCGGCCAACAAGTACGGCTACTGGACCTACTCGGGCAGCAAACTGCCTGCCACCGCCGACGAGTTCTTCGCCGCCTCCGAGCAGCAGCCGGGCTCCTGGTGGACCGACTGGCAGGCCTGGCTGATGGCCCAGGACGACGCCAAGGTGCCGGCCCGCGACCCCGTCAAGGGCAACCTGAAGGTTCTCGAAGACGCCCCGGGCTCCTTCGTCAAGGCTCGCCTCGGCAGCACCGAAGCCGCGTAAGCAACACCTGCAGTAATCCGGAAGGGGGCTTCGGCCCCCTTCTTTTTTGTCCCGACCCGTCCGTCCGACGCCACCGTGGCCACCTACGCCCTCCCTACTCCGCTGCCCGCCGGGCTGCCCGTCGTCCTCGACACCAACGCCGTGCTGTCCCTGTGGATGTTCGAAGACCCTGCCCTCGCCCGCCTGCGGGCCGCCATCGAAGGGGGTGCCTTCACGCTGTTCACCCGCGACGACTGCCTCGGCGAACTCGCCCGCGTGCTGGCCTACAGCCAGTTCAAGCAGACGCCCGAACGCCAGGCCGAGATCGCCGCCGCCTACCGGGCCCGCTGCACCCTGGCCCCGACCTGCGAGACACCGGCCTGCGAACTGCCCGCCTGCCTCGACCGGGACGACCAGAAGTTTCTCGAGCTGGCCCGCGACAGCGGCGCCCGCGCCCTCGTCACCCGGGACAAGCTGGTGCTCAAGCTGGGCCGCCGGCCGGTAATCGCCGCGCGCTTCGCTATCCTCAGCCCCGAGCGCCTGCAATCGCTGCTGGCACCGCAGACCTGACGCCAAAAACACAATAGTTTGCGATTCATGCCACAGGCTTACTCCAACTCTGGCTAGACTGGGCCCAACCCATTCAGAGGAGCACCCGTCATGTCATCCGCACTGAATTTCGATCTGGGCAGCCTGGTCACCACCTATCTCATTCCGCTGGCCTGGCAGCTCGCCGGGGCGATCCTGCTGTGGGTCGTCGGCGGCTGGGTGATCAACCTCGTCGGCAACCTGTCGAACCGCGGCATGACCCGCCAGAAGGTCGAGCCGACCCTGATCCGCTACGTCGAGGCGACCCTGCGGGTCATCATGCGCATCGTGCTGGTGATCGTCATCCTGTCGGTGTTCGGCATCGAGACGACCAGCTTCGCCGCCCTGCTTGCCGCCGCCGGCATCGCCATCGGCGCCGCCTGGAGCGGCCTGCTCGCCAACTTCGCGGCGGGCGCCTTCCTGATCATCCTGCGCCCCTTCAAGGTGGGTGACTTCATCAGCGGCGGCGGCATCACCGGCACCGTCCGCGAGATCGGCCTGTTTGCCACCACCATCGACCAACCCGACAACGTGCGCACCACCATCGGCAACAACAAGCTGTTCGCCGACAACATCGTCAACTTCAGCGCCAACTCCGCCCGCCGGGTCGACCTCACCGCCCAGCTCGCCCACAGCGTCGATCCCCAGCAGGCCATGGCGCTGATCCGCACGCGCATCGCGCAGATCCCCAACGTGCTGCCCGACCCGGCACCCGACGTCGAGATCCTCGAGTTCAACGCCGCCGGCACCAAGCTGATCGTGCGCCCCTATTGCCACAACGACAACTATTGGCAAGTCTATTTCGACACCAACAAGGCCCTGGCCGAAGTGGGCGGCGCCAACAACTGGCCGATCCCGGCCCCGCACCAGGTGCTGCGTCAGCCCTCCTGAGCCCGCTTCGCTGCAGGCCGACGCCCACCCCTGCGGTGGGCGTTGTTCATTCCAGGCCGGCCAGCTTGCGGCGCAGCGCCGCAAGGTAACGCAAGCCGGCCGCCGCCCGGCTGCCGTACCAGGACGCCATCTCGCCATCCACCAGGCAGGCCGGCCGCCCCGCGGCGGCCTCCACCTCGGCGAGGTGCCGCTCGCGGAAGCGGTAAGGCTCGGACGACAACAGCACGCGATCCACCTCCGCCAGCCACGGCGCGTCCCACTCGAAGGCCGGGTAGCGCGGCTCCGCCCCCGGCGGCAAGGTGTCCCAGCCGACGGTGGCCAGGGTCGCCGAGATGTAGGTGCTGCGCGCCACCGTCATCCAGGGCTCGCGCCAGATCAGGTACAAGACCTTCTCGCGGGGCAGGCTGGCGCCGGCCTGGCGCGCCTCGTCGAGGGCCGCGCGCAGATCCGACGCCAGCGCGGCCGCCTCCGCCTGGCGCCCGAAGATCCCGCCCAGCAGGCGATAGACATCCAGGTTGTCTTCCGGGGAGCACGGGTGGGTGACGATCACGCGGGGCACGAAGCGGGCGATCTCCTCGGCGCACTCGCGGCGGTTCTCGTCGATGTTCACGATCACGTGGCTCGGCGCAAGCTCGCGCAGGCGGTCGAGGTTCACATCCTTGGTGCCGCCCACCTTGGGCACCCGACGCAGGACGTCCTTCGGGTGGATGCAGAAACCGGTGCGCCCGACGAGCTGGTCCACCAGGCCCAGATCACACACCAGCTCGGTCAGCGAGGGCACCAGCGACACGATGCGCGCCGGCCCGTTGTGGGCCGGGTGGGCCTGCCCGGCGGCGTCGGCCCAGGTTTCTTGCTCAGGTTTGATCGTCATCATGCAAGTATCGCAGGGGCTCGGCCCTAATGGGAACATGCGGCGGCAGGGCGACTCTCAGCCAAGGCAAGGCCAGCCGATCCACCACGGAGGAGATCATGAAGATAGGCGTCCCGAAGGAAACCAAGAACCATGAATACCGGGTCGGGCTCACCCCCGGCGCCGTGCGCGAGGTCGTTGCCCACGGGCACGGGGTGATCGTCGAGTCCGGCGCCGGGGCGGGGATAGGCGCCAGCGACGCCGACTACCAGCAGGCCGGCGCCGAGATGACCGACAGCTCGGAGGCCGTCTTCGACACCGCCGAGATGATCGTCAAGGTCAAGGAGCCGCTGCCCGAAGAGTGCGCCCGCCTCAAGCCCCACCACCTGCTGCTCACCTACCTGCACCTGGCCGCCAACCCGGCCCTGGCCGGCGAGCTCCTGGAGCGCAAGATCACCGCGATCGCCTACGAGACCGTCACTGCCCCTGGCGGCGGCCTGCCGCTGCTGGCGCCGATGTCCGAGGTGGCCGGCCGCATGAGCATCCAGGCCGGGGCCGCGGCCCTAGAGAAATCCCACGGCGGGCGCGGCGTGCTGCTCGGCGGCGTGCCGGGCGTCGAGCCCGGCCGGGTGCTGGTGCTGGGGGGCGGCACGGTGGGCAACAACGCGGCCCACACCGCGGTCGGCATTGGGGCCGACGTGACCGTGATCGATAAATCCCTGGCGGTGCTGCGGCACCTCGACGAGATCTACGGCGGCCGGGTGAAAACCCTCTACGCCACCCGCGACGACATCGAGCGCCTGCTGATGCAGGCCGACTTGGTGATCGGGGCGGTGCTGATCCCCGGCGCCACCGCCCCCAAGCTGGTCACCCGCGACATGCTGGCGCGGATGAAACCCGGCGCGGTGATCGTGGACGTCGCCATCGACCAGGGCGGCTGCTTCGAGACCTCCCGCCCCACCACCCACGCCGACCCCACCTTCGTGGTCGATGGGGTGGTGCATTACTGCGTGGCCAACATGCCCGGCGCGGTCGCCCGCACCGCCACCTACGCCCTCAACGCGGCGACCCTGCCTTACATCCTGACGCTGGCCGACAAGGGCTGGAAGGACGCCCTGAAGGACGACGCCGGGCTGCGGGCCGGCCTCAACGTGTGCAACGGCCAGGTGACGCACCCCCAGGTGGCCGCATCCCTAGGGCACAAATACCTGCCTGCGATCACCCAGCTCGCCTGACGCGGCGCTCAAGGAAACGCAGGGCCGCCCCAAGTTTCCTTGGA
>NZ_BJNV01000046.1 GCF_006539865.1 Zoogloea ramigera | reverse complement strand
TCGCGCCCCAGGGACAAGGGAAACCCGGCCGGGCCGGCGTTTCCACCAAAGCAGACGGATCGCGGGCGGTGCCCGCAAGGAGTTAGAGCAATGAGCGATTTTGCCGGGATGGAAGATTTGTTGCAGGACTTCCTCGTTGAAGCGGGGGATCTCCTGTCGGGCGTCGACAACAAGCTGGTGGACCTGGAGCGTACCCCGGGCGACAAGGGCTTGCTCAACGACATCTTTCGCGGCTTCCACACCATCAAGGGTGGAGCTGGCTTCCTCAACGCGACCGAGTTGGTTTCCCTGTGTCACCTCACCGAGAACCTCTTCGACAAGCTGCGCAACGGCGAGCTGGAGATCACCCCCGAGGTGATGGACGTCATCCTGTTCTCCACGGCGGCGGTGCGCGACATGTTCGACAGCCTCGAGCAGGGCGTGCAGCCTGCGCCGGCCGATCCGAGCCTGATGGACAAGCTGCGTGAAGCCCTGGCCGGCGAGCTCGGCGTCGGCGCGCCCGTCGCTGCACCCAGGCCGGCACCCGCACCTGCGCCCGTGGTGGCCGTGGCGGCTCCCGCTCCTGCGCCCGCCCCTGCCCCCGCGCCGGTGGAGGCCTCCCCAGACGGCCTCGACTGGAACATGCTCTTCGAATCCGTCACCGGCGCCCCGGCCGCCCCGCAGTCAGCCCCATCGCTGCCCGTGGCGGTTGCCCCGCCCGAGCCAGTCGTGATGCATCAGAGCGACGCCGAGCTCGCCAGCAAGACGCCCGAAGAGGTCATCAAGGCCGCCGTCGGCCGGCGCTCCACCGACAAGCCCGGCGCCACCGGGCCGGTGGGCCGGCGCGATACCGAAAAGCAGCGCGACAACTCGATCCGGGTCGACACCGCGCGTCTCGATCAGGTGCTCAACCTGTCCGGCGAGATCGGCCTCACCAAGAACCGCCTCAACGCCCTGCGCAGCGACATCCTCAACGGCCGCAGCGACACCGAAACCCTGCACGCCCTCGACCTGGCCGTGAGCCAGCTCGACCTGCTGGTGTCCGACCTGCAGAACGCGGTCATGAAGACCCGCATGCAGCCCATCGGCCGCCTGTTCCAGAAATACCCGCGGATCGCCCGCGACCTGGCCCGCAACCTGGGCAAGGACGTCGAGCTGGTGCTCTCGGGCGAGGACACCGAGATCGACAAGACGATGATCGAGGATCTCTCCGATCCAATCATTCACCTGATCCGCAACGCGGTCGATCACGGCGTCGAGGAAACCCAGGAGCGCCTCGCCAACGGCAAGCCCGAAAAGTCCATCGTCCGCCTCGAGGCGCGCCAGGAGGGTGACCACATCGTGATCCTGGTGGCCGATGACGGCCGCGGCATGAACGCCGAGAAGTTGCGCGCCAAGGCAGTCGACAAGGGCCTGATCACCGACGAGGAGGCCAACACCATGGACGAGCGCCAGAGCTACAACCTGGTGTTCCTGCCCGGCTTCTCGATGGCCAGCCAGATCTCCGACGTCTCCGGCCGCGGGGTCGGCATGGACGTGGTGCGAACCAACATCCAGAAGCTCAACGGCTCCATCGACATCCGCTCCAGCCTCGGCAAGGGCACCACCTTCATCATCAGCCTGCCCCTCACGCTGGCGATCCTGCCGGTGCTGCTGGTGCGCCTGGGCGACCAGCCCTTCGCGGTGCCGCTGTCGATGGTGCGCGAGATCCTCCCCATCGAACCCTCCGAGGTTCAGGAGGTGGGCGGCCGCGCGACGATGGTCGTGCGCGGCGAAGTGCTGCCCATCATGCCCCTGTCCACCCTGCTGGGCTGGGATCAGGTGCAGACTCCCGAATACGGCGTGCTGATGCAGAGCGCCGAACAAAGCTTCATCCTCGCCATCGACAGCTTTGCCGGGCGCGAAGACGCGGTGATCAAGTCCCTCGACGACTTCCGGCCGAAGGGTGTTGCGGGTGTCACCACCCTGTCCAACGGCCAGATCGTGCTCATCCTCGACATGAAGGAGCTGCTCGGCGCCCTCGGTGAAACCCGCGGTGTGTCCCGCCGCATCCTGCTGGCGCACCTGACGCGTCCGGCTCTCGCCGCGTAACGTAACGGAGTGCACGCCATCCACCCTGGCGTGACACTCTGCAACACTGGTGCGTGAATTAAACCGCTCATCTCCCAGGGCGGGGACGGTTAGGATTTTTCCGACTGCCCCCGCCCTGCGCCATTCCGGCACTGCGACGTCGGTCCGGCAGCGGGAGATGGCATGGGCGGTTTCGACTTCGATCACTGGAAACACCTCGCCGAGAGCGACCCGGCCGGCTTCTTCCAGGCCCGCGACGAGGCGCTCCGCGAATGGCTTGCCCGTCACCCCGACCAGGGGCTCCTGCTCGCCGGGCTGCAGGCCCGCATCGACGCAACCCGGGCCCTTGCCGGCACGCCGTTGCAGGCCAGCCGGGTGCTGATGGGCATGATGCACGAGCATCTGAGCGAGCTCGGCGACAAGCTGGCCGAGCTCCAGCACGAAACCGACTCCCTACGTGCCCTGATCCTTGGCCGCGCAAGCCCCTGACCCGCCGTTTTCTGGCGCGGGCTGCCGCCTCGTCCGAATAGGCCCGGCAAACCCTGTCTTTTCGCTGCGCTCGCCAGCCCGCCGGCCGCGTATCGTGCAGGCATCTGAACCAGCGGCGGGCAGGGCGTGGCCGAAGACAGCGATCTCGAAAAGAGCGAATCAGCCTCACCACGACGGCTGGAGCAGGCGCGCGAGGAGGGCCAGGTTCCCCACTCGCGGGAGCTTGCCACCTTCATCTCGCTGATGGTCGGTGTCGTCGCCCTGTATGTGCTCGGGCGCTGGGGCGGGCACCGCCTGATGGACATCATGAAGACCGGGCTCAGCCTGCCCCGCAGCCTGGCCTTCGAGCCCGGCGCCATGGGTCGGATGCTCGAAAACCTCGCGGGCGACGCCTTGTTAACCGTCGCGCCGCTTCTTATTGCCACGGTTGTCGCAGCCCTGGTCACGCCCTTCCTGGTGGGCGGCTGGGTGTTCACCACCAAAGTGCTGCGCTTTGATCTCACCCGCCTCGACCCCCTGCAGGGCTTGGGCCGGATGTTTTCGACCCATGGCCTCGTCGAGCTGGTCAAGGCCAGCCTCAAGGCCGTGTTGGTGGCCGTCGTCGGTGTGTGGGTGGTGTGGCGGGAGCGCGACCACCTGTTCGCGCTGATGCACCAGCCCCTCGCCACCAGCATGGACGACTTCGCCAGCCTGGTGCTGCTGTCGTCCCTGCTGATCGTCGCCAGCCTCGCGCTGATCGCCGCCATCGACGTCCCCTTCCAGCTGTGGGAGTACAACCGCCGCTTGCGCATGACCAAGGAAGAGGTGCGCCAGGAAATGAAGGAGCAGGAGGGCGACCCGCAGATCAAGGCGCGCATCCGCGCCGCCCAGCGGGAGATGTCCCGCCGCCGGATGATGAGCAACGTGCCCACCGCCGACGTGGTGGTCACCAACCCGACCCGCTATGCGGTGGCCCTCAAGTACGACCCGGACAAGGCCGGCGCCCCCATCGTGGTGGCCAAGGGCATGAACACCATCGCGATGAACATCCGCGAACTGGCCCGCGACAACAACGTACCCATCCTCGAGGCGCCACCCCTGGCCCGGGCGCTGTATGCCCACTGCGAGCTCGACGAGATGATCCCCGCGGCGTTGTACACCACCGTCGCCGAGGTGATGGCCTGGGTGATGCAGCTCAACCACTGGCTTGCCGAAGGTGGCCTGCCGCCGGAAGAGCCCACGGCGCTCAGCGTGCCCGAGGGCATGGACCCGGGGCCGGGCGAGGGCTGAGGCGTACACCCACCCGCCTTTAGCTGGGCCAGTGCGTCTTGCCGTGGGTCAAACCCCCGTGTTGATTGAAACGGATGGTGAATAAAGGTGTGAGATACTAAAAAATAATATAAAAGCTCGGCGCTCTCCGGGGGTTTTCAGAGGCAAAAATTGCCCGCCCGGAACCAGCCCGAAGCTGGAGGAGACTATCCATGCCACAGCCCGATCTCATCCGTCATTTGAACGCCCGGCTCCGCGCACGGCCTGGCTCCGAGGGTGACGACCATTTCGAACTCGCCGGCGTCCGGGAGGTGCAGGCCCATTTCCGTGGGCGGATCTTCCGCAGCGTGTTCCAGCCCCAGATCCGGCGCGGTGGCGAGGTGATCTGCCACGAGGCCTTTCTGCAGGTGCTTGCCCGCGATGGGGTAGGGGCGTCGCCCCAGACGATCTTCGAGCAGGCCGGCGACGACGACGCCATCGCCCTCGACCGCATGGCCCGCAAGCTGCATGTGCTCAACTTCGTCCGTCAGCGCGGCTGGCAGGCGGGCCTCCTTGCCCTCAACCTCAGCCCCGAGGCCTTGCTGGCCTTGGTCGATGACCGGGATGGACTCTTCGAGGCCGTGCTGGCCGACAGCGGGCTCCTGCCCCGCCAGGTGGTGCTGGAGGTGGCCGACCACGGCTTCGAGGATTGCGCCAGCCTTGCCGCCGCCATCGCCCGCTGCCGTGGCAGGGGCTACCGGGTCGCCATTGACAATTTCGGGCGTTTCTCGTGCGACATCGAGCGCCTCGAGGCCCTGGCGCCCGACATCGTCAAGCTCGACCGCTGCCTCATCGGGCACGCTGGCCACCTGGGCTTCGCCCGGCGGGTGCTGGCCGAGCTGTGCGCCGAAGTCCGCCGCCTCGGCATCCAGCTCGTCAGCCAGTCCATCGAAAGCCGTCAGCAGCTCCAGGCCGCCATGGCGAGCGGGGTGGACATCTTTCAGGGCTACCTCATCGGCCGCCCGGCGCCGCTGTGCCTCCCCCTCGGGCAGCCCGCGGCCCGGGGTTACGAGCTGTCGGCCTGAGGGCGGCAGGCTGAGCCTGAGCCGGAAGTGTCGCTCGATCGGCGGCCCCTCCGGCGTCTCCGCGCTCCATGAATTACCCCCGCTTTCCCCCGTTCTTCCGCCCTTTCCCCGGGCCCCTGATGCGCGACCATGGGCAGCATGAACGGTAGTCTCAACCTGCGCACCCTCTTCGCCCCGGGCAACATCCGCCAGCTTGCCGGGCCGCTGCTCATCATCCTCATCCTGGCGATGATGGTGCTGCCGCTGCCGGCGTTTGTGCTCGACCTGATGTTCACCTTCAACATCGCGGTGTCGGTGATGGTGATGCTGGTGGCGATGTACACCCGCAAGCCGCTGGATTTCTCGGTCTTCCCCACCATCCTGCTGGTCACCACGCTGCTGCGCCTGTCCCTCAACGTGGCGTCGACACGTATCGTGCTGCTTGAAGGCCACACGGGCCCGGACGCCGCGGGCAAGGTGATCGAGGCCTTCGGCCACTTCCTGGTGGGTGGCAACACCGCGGTCGGCCTGGTGGTGTTCATCATCCTCACGGTGATCAACTTCGTGGTGATCACCAAGGGCGCCGGGCGGATCGCCGAGGTGGGCGCCCGCTTCACCCTCGACGCCATGCCTGGCAAGCAGATGGCCATCGACGCCGACCTCAACGCCGGCCTGATCGACGAAAAAGAGGCCAAGAAGCGCCGCGCCGAAACCTCCCAGGAGGCCGACTTCTACGGGGCGATGGACGGTGCCTCCAAGTTCGTCCGCGGCGACGCGGTGGCGGGCATCCTCATCCTCGGCATCAACGTGATCGGCGGGCTGATCGTCGGCGTGCTCCAGCACAACATGGAGCTGGGCCAGGCGGCCACCAACTACACCCTGCTGACCATCGGCGACGGCCTGGTGGCCCAGCTGCCGGCGCTGATCATCTCGGTGGCGGCGGGCCTGGTGGTGTCGCGGGTCGGCGACGAGGGTGACATGGGCACCCAGGTCATCGGGCAGGTGTTCTCCAACCCGCAGGTGCTGGTGCTCACCGCGGCGATCCTGGGCATCCTCGGCCTGATCCCGGGCATGCCCAACTTCGTGTTCCTGCTGCTGGCCTCCGGGCTGGGCTACATGGCCTGGAGGGGCGGCCTGAAGGCGGAGGCTGCGGAGGAGGAAGCGCCGGCCGCCGCTCCGGTGGTCCCGCCGGAGAGCCTGGAGGCGAGCTGGTCCGACGTGACCCCGGTGGATGTGCTCGGCCTCGAGGTGGGCTACCGGCTGATCCCGATGGTGGACAAGGGCCAGGACGGCGAACTCCTCAAGCGAATCCGCGGCCTGCGCAAGAAGTTCGCCCGCGACATCGGCTTCCTCGCTGCGCCGGTGCATATCCGCGACAACCTCGAGCTCAAGCCCAACGACTACCGGATCGTGATGAAGGGTGTCGAGATCGGCACCGGCAGCGCCTTCCCGGGGCAGTTCATGGCCATCAACCCGGGCCGCGTGTCGGGGCCGCTCACTGGCCGCGAGACCACCGACCCGGCCTTCGGCTTGCCCGCCGTGTGGATCGACGCCAGCCAGCGCGAGCAGGCCCACGCCCTCGGCTACACGGTGGTGGATGCCAGCACCGTGGTGGCGACCCACATCAACCACCTCATCCTCAGCCACGCCTCCGAGCTCCTCGGCCGCACCGAGACCCAGGCCCTCCTCGAACACATCGCCAAGGAAAGCCCCAAGCTGGTGGAAGACCTGGTGCCCAAGCTGCTGCCCCTGGCCACCGTGCAGCGGGTGCTGCAGAACCTGCTCGACGAGGGCGTCAATATCCGCGACATGCGGAGCATCGTCGAGGTGCTGGCCGAGCACGCGCCGCGCATTCAGGACGCCCTGGAGCTCACCTCGCGGGTGCGCCAGGCTCTTGGCCGGGCCATTGTCCAGGGGCTCTTTCCGGGCAACGGCGAGGTGCAGGTGATGGCCCTCGACCCGGGCCTCGAGCGGGTCCTGATGCAGGCCATGGGTGGTGGTGGCGACGGCGCCATCGAGCCGGGCCTCGCCGACACCCTGCTGCGCGAAACCGCCGCTGCGGCCCAGCGCATGGAGGACACCGGCCTGCCGGCGGTGCTGCTGGTGCCCGCGCCGCTGCGCTGGCTGCTGTCGCGCTTCCTGCGCCGCAGCGTGCCCAGCCTCAAGGTGATCGCCAACTCCGAAGTGCCCGAGACCCGCCTGATCCGCGTCTCGGCGATGATCGCCCCGACCTCCTGAGCCTCCTCGCGCGCAAATGCACGCACTCCTGTCCGGGGAATAGCCGGCTAAAACCTGTCTTATCCCGGCCATCGAAAGATGACCGGCCGGTGATAATCAACGCTACCGAAGTGCCCGTGCCGACCCAGCCAGGCCTTCGTACCCGGAGACAGGAGCATGAACGTCAAGCGCTACTTTGCCAAAACCGCCCGCGAGGCCCTTCGCATGCTGAAGGACGAGCTCGGGCCGGATGCCGTGGTGCTCTCCAATCGGGCTGCCAACGGCGGTGTCGAGATCCTTGCCTTGCCGGCCGGTGACGTGGCCAGCCTGCAGCGCGCCCGCAGCCAGGCCCAGGCTCAAGCCCAGGCCGCTGCCGTAGCCGCAGCGGCGCCCAAGCCCCCGATGCCGGCGCCTGCTCCGCGCCCGGCTCCGGCAGCCGATTTCTTCGATGACGATTTCCGGGTCAGCCTGTCCCGCGCTGCCACCCAGCGGGCGCCGGTGCCGCCGGCTCCCCAGCCGGCCCCGCGCCCCGCGCCGGCCCGTGCCCCCGAGATGCAGCCCTTCAACCCGCCCCGGGTCGAACTCAGCCGCGAGGTTTTCAACGCCGCCTCGGCCCAGGTCCGCCGCCCGCCGGTTGAGCCCGCCGCGCCGCCGGCTGCCCGTTCGCCCCTGCGCAGCGAGGCGCCCCGCCAGCCTGAGGCTCCCCAGCGCCAGCGCCCCACCGGCGTCGAAGAGGAGGCCCGCATCCGCGCCCTCGAATCGGCCAACTCCCACATGGCCAGCGAACTGGCGGCCATCCGCGGGATGATCGAACGTCAGCTGGCCGGCTTTGCCTGGGGCGAGATGAGCCGCAGCAGCCCCGGCCGCACCCGCCTGATCGGCGACCTGCTGGAGGCCGGCTTCTCGGCCAGCCTCGCCCGCGAGCTTGCCGAAGAGGTGCCCGAAGAAGAAAGCCCCGAAAACGCCCACCGCCTGCTGCACAGGGCGCTGTCCGGGCGTTTCCGCTCGATGGGCGGCGAGGACGACATCGTTGATCGTGGCGGCGTGTTCGCCCTGGTCGGCCCCACCGGCGTCGGCAAGACCACCACCACCGCCAAGCTGGCGGCCCGCTGCGTGGTGCGCCACGGCGCCGACAAGCTGGCCCTGATCACCACCGACAGCTACCGGATCGGCGCTCACGAACAGCTGCGCATCTACGGCCGCATCCTCGGCGTGCCCGTGTATGTGGTGCGCGACGCCACCGAGCTGCGCGAAACCCTGGTCAGCCTGCGCGACAAGTTCATGGTGCTCATCGACACGATGGGCATGAGCCAGCGCGACAAGATGGTCGCCGAGCAGAGCGCCATGCTCACCGGCGCCGGCAAGCTGTCGCGCCTGCTGCTGCTCAACGCCACCTGCCGCGGCGACACCCTCGACGACGTGATCAAGGCCTACGGCGGCGACGATCTGGCCGGGGTGATCCTCTCCAAGATGGACGAGGCGATGTCCCTCGCGCCGGTGGTCGATGTGGCCATCCGCCACCAGCTCGACGTGTTCTACGTGGCCAACGGCCAGCGGGTCCCGGAAGACCTGCACCTGCCCGACCGGGAGGCCCTCATCGACCAGGCCCTGCGCGAGCTGCCCGCCGCGTCGCCGTTTCGCCTCGACGCGCTGGAGGCCGGCCTGATCATGGCTTCGGCGGGCCAGACCGAAGTTGCCCACGCGCGGGGAGGTCTCTGATGCTGCACGCCTCCGATCAGGCCGCCGGCCTGCGCCGCCTCTTCCGCCGCGCCCCGTCGGCCGTCGTGGCCTTGTTCACGTCCGGTCGGGCGCCTCGCCAGCTCGCCGTGCGGACACTCATGGCCCTCACTGAAGGTGCCCGTCGGGTGGTCGCCATCGACGAGCACGCGCCGGAGCACGGGTCGCTGCTGGCCGCCTTTGGTTACCCCGAAGGCGGTGATCTGCTGGGTGCCCTGGAGGGCCGCATGGATGTGACCGAAACCATGCGGGAAGTCGCCGACGGGCTGTGGGTGGTGCCGGCCGCGGCCACCGTGCAGTCAGTTGCGCTCCTGGGCGATGCGCACCATGCCCGCCTGGAGGCCGGGATAGCCGAGCTGCAGCGGCGCGCCGACCTGCTGGCGATCCACACCGTCGGCGATGCCCGCCATCTCACCCCCTTCGCCCGCGCGGCCGGGCGGCGCCTGCTGGTTGTAGAGGCCAGCGGCGTCGGCGCCCGGGGCGCCTGCCAGTGGGTCAAGGGGCTCGCCGCGGCGGGGGCCGGGTCGCTTGAAGTTGCAGTCAGCGGCGCCCGTGATCGGGCCGACGCCACGGCGCTGTTTGCCAGCCTGCAGGACTTCACCTCCCGCCATGTGGGTTTGCCGCTGGTTTGGCGCGGTGAGATCGAGCGGGATGGGCTGGCGGAGGCGATGTGCACGCCGATGGGCGAGCGCCACCCGGCCGAAGGCGCCCAGGCTTTCATCCGCCGCCTGCGGGCGTGGTCGTCCCGGGCCGGCGTGAGCGGTTGAGCAGCGAGGCTCTGTTAAAAAGTGTGTCGCGCCCTGCATGAAAGCCTGTCGTTGCCGTTGAAAGCATTGCAGCGAGTCGCACCCCAGATATCCAGACCAGAAAGCTGATCAAAGATGTACACCGCCTCCGGTACCCTCGATAAAGAGCAGCTCGTCGTCCAGTATGCGCCGCTGGTCAAGCGCATTGCCTATCACCTCATGGCCAAACTGCCGGCCAGCGTGCAGGTGGAGGACATCATCCAGAACGGCATGATGGGCCTGCTGGATGCCATCAACCGCTACGAGGAGGGCCTCGGCGCCCAGTTCGAGACCTACGCAGTGCAGCGCATCCGCGGCTCGATGCTCGACGGCCTGCGCGAGAACGACTGGCTGCCGCGCAGCCTGCGCCGCGACATGCGCCGCATCGAGGCGGCCGTGCATCAGCTCGAGCAGCAAAAGGGGCGTCACCCCACCGAGACCGAGCTCGCCGAATCCCTCGGCGTGCCGCTGGCCGAATACCAGCACATGCTGCAGGAGGCCCGCGGTTACCAGTTGGTGTACTTTGAAGATTTCAGCGGCGACGGCGAAGAGGATTACCTCGAGCGCCACATCACCCTGGAGGGCAACGACCCGCTCACGCTGCTGCTCGACAGCAACATGCGTGACGTGCTGATCAAATCCATCGACGACCTGCCCGAGCGCGAAAAGACCGTGATGGGCCTCTACTACGAACAGGACATGAACCTGCGCGAGATCGGCGAAGTGCTGGGCGTCTCCGAGTCCCGCGTGTGCCAGCTCCACAGCCAGGCCATCGCCCGGCTGCGCTCGCGCATTTCCGGTGCCATGCAGGTCGCACCCAAGGCCAAGGGAGAGGGCCGGGGGCGGGGCCGGCGCCCTGCCGCATCCTGACCCCTAGGGGCACATCTCAATGGACAGCATCAGTCTCGTCGGCATCACCCTCGGCTTTGCGGCAATCCTGGTGGGGCAGGTGCTCGAGGGAGGGCATATCGGGTCCCTGGTCCAGCCTACCGCGTTCCTGATCGTCATCGGCGGCACCCTCGGGGCGGTGATGCTGCAGAGTTCGATGAAAGTGTTTCGCACTGGGATGCAGATGTTCCGCTGGGTGTTCACACCGCCCAACCTCGACCACGACGCGCTGATCGCCGAGGTGGTGAGCTGGAGCAACGTGGCCCGCAAGGAGGGGCTGCTGGCCCTCGAGAGCCGGATCCCCCAGATGGAAGACCCTTTCATCCAGAAGGGCCTGCAGTTGCTGGTGGATGGCGTCGAGCCCGAGCGGCTGCGGGAAGTCCTTGAAGTCGAGATCGACACCTGGGAAGCCCAGCTCAAGCAGGGCGCCAAGATCTGGGAAGCGGCCGGCGGCTACGCGCCGACGATCGGCATCCTCGGCGCGGTGCTGGGCTTGATCCACGTTATGGAGAACCTCTCCGACCCGGGCAAGCTCGGGGCCGGCATCGCGGTGGCCTTCGTCGCGACGATCTATGGCGTGGGCACGGCCAACCTGGTCTTCCTGCCGGTTTCCAAGAAGCTGCTGGGGGTGATCGGCACGCTGGTCTCGATGCGCGAGATGCTGGTGGATGGCCTCGTCGGCATCGCCAACGGCGACAATCCGCGCATCATCGAAAGCCGCCTCAAGGGCTACGCGGGGTAGGGCGGTGGCAAGACGCAGAAAGAAGGAAGAAGAGCACGAGAACCACGAGCGGTGGATGGTTTCGTACGCCGACTTCATCACCCTGCTGTTCGCGTTCTTCGTGGTGATGTATTCCCTGTCGTCCCTCAACGAAGGCAAATACCGGGTGATGTCCGACTCGGTGGTCCAGGCTTTCCGCAGCATCGGCACCCATGACGCCGGGCGGCAGGTCGTCGCGATCGCGCCGATTCCGTCGATCCGGCCGGCTCCTGCCACCAGCGCGGAAGCCGAGGAGCAGCGTCGGGCCAAGGCCGAGCGCGTGCGCAACATGGCCGAGGAGATCCGCAAGGTGCTCGCTCCGCTGGTGGCCGATGGCCAGGTGCGGGTCACCGAGGGCGCCTTCGGCATCACCGTCGAGATCAACGCGGCGGTGCTCTTTGCGCCCGGCGAGGCCCAGCTCGGGCCCGACGCCGTGCGTGCCCTGCGGGCTGTGGCCCAGGTGGTGGCGGAGGCGGAATTTCCGATCACCGTTGAAGGGCACACCGACGTGATGCCGATCGCCAGCGCCATGTTCCCGTCCAACTGGGAGCTTTCTGCGGTGCGTGCGTCGAGCGTGGTGAGGCTGTTCGTGGAGGGTGGCGTGCGTCCGTCGCGGCTCACCGCGGCGGGCTACGGCGACCAGCGGCCGGTGGCCGACAATGCCACCGCGGAGGGGCGGGCCCGCAACCGGCGGGTCACGATTCTCGTCGAGTCGCGTCTGGTCGAGCCCGCGGTGACGGCACCGGTGAGGGCCTCCGGGGTGGCCGATTCGATCCTGCCGGCAGATGCTGCGCCGCCGGCACCGGCACCGGCGTCCACGCCGACGAGCGGAGTCGAAACGAAGCCCTGACGGTTCCGGACAAACCCGGCCCGACGTTTGACGTGATGGAGCTGGAAGGTGGCCGCGGGGGCGGGGGAACTCAAGCCGCGCCGAAGAGGCGCCGCGAAGCCGTCGGGCGGGACTGGCCGTCGGGCCCGTAAATCTGTGGATGTTCGGCTGCCGCGAGCAGCACGCTGAGGGCCTGCTGGTTGTTCTGCAGACGCTCGGTGATCAGCTGGCCGTTGATGCGGTTGCGCTCCTTGGCTTCGGCGGCGAGGCTGACGACGTCCTGCCAGGCCGAGAGAGCCTCGGGCAGGTCGGCCAGCACGATGCGGATGTTCTCGTCGCTCACCTTGGCGCCCAGGCGCGCAAACATCACCACCCGCTCGTCGGAGAGCCGCTGCAGGGCGCGGTAAAGGGCGGTCTTTTTCTCGGCCAGGGCCGAAAGGGCGTCGATCTGGGTCGCGACCAGCAGCGCTTCTTCACGCTGCAGCAGCGCGATGAAGCCCTGCAGGCCGGCCCGCTCGTCCTGGATCAGGAGAGCGAGGCGCTGGGCGAAGCCGGGGTCGATCGCCATTGCGGCATCAGGCCTGGCTGGCCTGCTGGGTGGACAGCATCTGGCGGACGCTTTCGATGAGGCCGTCGGCCACCTTTTCGGTGTTTACCTTGAAGCGCCCCTCGCTCATGGCCTGCTTGATCTCGTCCACCTTGGCGCTATCGACCACGGGGGTGTTGGAGATGGCTTCTTCCATCTGCAGCATGCGGGAGGACAGGGACGAGAGCTCGACCCGTTCGCTGCCGGCGTTGCTGCTTTCGGCCTTGGGGGATTCCTTGGCGGAACGCGCTCGCCCGTCGTTGGACGGCAGGCTTCCGGTTGCCTTGACTGAGTTATCGATCTTCACGGCTTAGCCCTTTCTTCCATAAGTCGAGAAGATTTACGACCCATGTGCATGAAACTTTAGCTTATTCGCAAGCCGCCGGGAGGGCTAACTTCATCTTCATGGCAGCGTGACTTCCACCACGCCTCCGTTGCGCGCCGTGCCGCGCAGCACCTGGCCGCTGCTGAGCCGCACCTGGGCCGCCTGGCCGTCGCCGGCGGTGCTGAGGGCGGTGCCGTCGTTGGTCACCTGGAAACCGCCGCCGCGGGTGACGACCTTCACCGGCTGGCCTTGCACCACCACGGGCGGCAGCCGCAGGTGGCTGGCGGCCAGCGGCCGGCCGGCGGCCAGCCCGACGCGGGCGGCGTAGCCGACGGCCTGGGTCGGGTCGGTGAGGACGTCGGCGGCCAGGGCGGTGAGTTCGCCCGCCTCGCGGCGGATGTCGCCGGGGCCGATCAGCTGGCCGGCTGTGAGGGGGCCGGAGGTGACGAGGTACAAGCCCTTCACCCGCACTTCGGCCGGCACCCAGGCCGACCAGGGGCTCGGGGCGAGGCAGCGGACGCCCACCGAGACGCGGCCCCAGGCGCGGGCGCCGGGGGGCAGGAAGGCTTCGAGCTGGACGCAGGGCGGCAGGGCGTTGTCGGGGGCGAATTCGCCGACCTGGATGCTCACCTCGCCGGGCAGGCTGATCGTCTGCAGCCGCAGAAAACGTGTCACCTCGCTGCGTACGGCGGCCGGGTCCTGGCGGGCCTGGCAGAGGCCGGCGAAGCTCGCCAGGGCGATCATGAGCAGGGCGGTGAAGGTGTGGGCGGATTTCATCGGGGGAGGGCGCGGGGCGCATCCTGCGCGGGAGTCGTGGCTGCCATTGGAACATGTAGGCGCCCTCGATGCCGCCGGAAATAACGGCGCTTTCGCGGTTCAATTTTGCGCCGCTCCGGCAACTCCGCCGCTCGGCACGGAATGGCCGGCAAAGTTTGCCGCTGCGGCAAGCGGCGGAGCGTAAAGGCGGCGTGCGGCGAGGTGGAATGGGGTGGAAATTGCCGCCTGTTCGGCCCATGGCTGGCCTGGGGCCCCGGGTAGGATGGCTGGCATGGAAGCTGCAATGGAGTCATTGCAGCCACAGCCCCAAAAGGTGACCGGAATGACCGACAGACTCGATGCCACGATGCGTTTTCACCAGACGGCGCTGAACGCCCGCGCTTACCGCCAGCAGGTGATCGCCTCGAATATCGCGAATGCCGACACGCCGAACTTCAAGGCTCGTGACCTGGATTTCCGCCAGGCCCTGGCCGGCGCGCTAGGCGCCAAGGGTGACGCCCTGGCCCTCAAGACCACCTCGCAGCGCCACATTGCCGGTGCCGCCACCAACCCGCTGGAGGCCGCCCTCAAGTATCGCAACGAGGAGCAGGGCGCCGTCGATGGCAACACCGTCAACATGGACGTCGAGCGCAGCGCCTTTGCCGAGAACTCGGTGCATTACCAGGCCAGCCTGACCTTCATCAACGGCATGCTGACCACCATGCAGCGGGCGATCCAGAACCAGTAAGGGGCACATCATGAGCATGCTCAATGTCTTCCAGGTTGCCGGCAGCGCGCTTCACGCGCAGTCCCTGCGGCTCAACACCACCGCCAGCAACCTGGCCAACGCCGACAGCCTCGTCTCCAGCGACGGCCAGCCCTACCGCGCCAAGCAGGTGGTGTTTGCCGCCACGCCGATGGCCGGCCCGGCGGCCCAGGGCGTCCGCGTGACCCAGGTGGTCGAGAGCGCCGCGCCGATGCGCCTGGTCTACGACCCGAAGAGCCCGGCTGCCAATGCCGAGGGCTACGTGACGATGCCCAACGTCAATGTCGTCGAGGAGATGACCAACATGATCTCCGCCTCGCGGGCCTACCAGACCAACGCCGACGTGATGGGCACGGCCAAGACCCTGATGGAAAAGACCCTGGCCATCGGCCAGTAATCGAATCTCCGGAAGCCAGATCATGAGCACAGTCAATTCCGCCACCAGCTCCGAGGTCATCAATAACCTCCAGAAGACCTCGTCGTCGGGTTCGCCCAAGGCGATGGAGATGGGCACCCAGTCCAGCTTTCTCCGGCTGCTCACCGAGCAGCTCAAGAACCAGGACCCGCTGTCCCCGATGGACAACGCCCAGATGACCTCCCAGCTGGCCCAGATCAGCACCGTGGATGGCCTCGGCAAGCTCAACACCACCCTCTCCACGCTGCTCGAGAGCTCCCAGTCGGGCGAGGCCATGCAGGCCGCCGCGCTGGTGGGCAAGGGCGTGATGGTGAGCGGCAACGGCCTCTCGCTGTCGAGCGGCAAGGCCTACGGTGGCTTCGAGCTCACCAGCCCGGCCGACAAGGTCAGCGTGACGATCAAGGATTCCAATGGCCTCGAGGTGCGCACCCTCGAGCTCGGCGACTACGACGCCGGTGTGTTCAATTTTGCGTGGGACGGCCTCACCAACAACGGCTCCAAGGCCGTCGATGGCAGCTACAGCCTGTCGGTCAAGGCCACCCGCGGCGACACCAGCCTCAGCCCGACGGCCCTGCAGCTCGGCTCGGTGAACAGCGTGCTGCGCACCAGCGCCGGCAGCGTGTCCATCGACGTGGGCGGCGGCAAGTTGGTCACCCTGTCCGATATCAAGCAGATTCTCTGAGCGGAGACCCAAAATGGCATTCCAGCAAGGTTTGAGCGGCCTCTCCATCGCTTCCAAGGCGCTCGACGCCATCAGCAACAACGTGTCCAACTCGGGCACCGTCGGCTACAAGCAGGCCGGCGCCCAGTTTGCCGACGTGTTCGCCGCGTCGCTGTCGGCCGGCAGCTCCACCCAGGTCGGTATCGGCGCCTCGGTGGCCACCGTGGCCCAGCAATTCACCCAGGGCAACATCTCCACCAGCAGCAGCACGCTCGATCTGGCGGTCAATGGCCAGGGCTTCTTCCGGATGAGCGACAACGGCTCCATCACCTACACCCGCAACGGCCAGTTCCACGTCGACAAGAACGGCTACGTGGTCAATAGCAGCGGCCTGCGCCTCACCGGCAACACCTTCGACGCCAAGGGCCTGCCCAACGGCGTCGGCGGCGACATTCGCCTCAGCTACGGCGATGCCGACCCGAAGGCCACCACCGAGGCCGGCTACAACGTCAACCTCGACTCCCGCTCCAGCTCGCCCGCGGCGCTCACCGTCGCCACCCTCTACGGCACCGGCGTCCCGGCCACCGTCGGCACGCCGCTGGTGCTCACCGCCGCCAACAACCGGCTCACCGTCGCGGTGGACGGCGAAGCCAGTGCCACCGTGACGATCCCGGTGGGCAGCTACGCCGACTCCAGCTCCCTGGTCGCCGCGCTGCAGACCGCCATCGACCAGACCTCGCTCAAGGGCCGTTTGGTCGCCTCCAGCGACAGCAACGGCGTGCTCAGCCTGGCCTCCGAGCGGGGTGGGCGGCTCTCCAGCCTGCTCGTGGGCGGCACCGCCGCCGCCGGCCTGAAGATCCCCAGCGGCACCACCGTGAATGGCAGCAACGCCGTGGTCGCCACACTTTCCAGCGCCTCGGTCGCCCCCTTCACGATCGCCCCGGTGCCGGCCGCCGGCACCACCAGCACCCTGTCGATCGCCGTCGATGGCGCCGCCGCCATCCCGGTCACCATCAACGCCGCCACCTACCCCGACTCCACCTCGCTGGTCGCCGCGCTGCAGACCGCCGTCAATGCCACCGCCCTCAACGGCAAGGTCGTCGTCGGCGCCGACGCCGATGGCCGCATCACCTTCAGCTCCACCCTGGCCGGCGGCCAGTCGTCGATGGCGGTCACCGGCGGCGTCGCCACCGACCTGGCGATACCCACCTTCACCGCCACCGCCAACAGCGGCGGCTTCAGCATCACCGACCCCACCAGCTACACCAGCACCACCTCCCAGACGGTGTATGACTCCCTGGGCAACCCGCACACCCAGTCGCTGTACTTCGTGAAGACCGCCCAGGCCAACAAGTGGGACGTGTACACCAGCCTCGACGGCGGCTTCCCGCCCGAGATCGACCCGATCACCGGCCTGCACAGCCCGACCACCGTGAGCTTCGACAGCAACGGCGGCCTGCTCACGCCCAAGACCATCGCCACCACCTACACCGTCACCACCGGCGCCACCAAAGACCTGACGATCACCATCGACCTGAACAACTCCACCCAGTTCGGCAACAGCTTCGGCGTCTCGTCCCTCAGCCAGGACGGCTACAAGCCCGGCACCCTCAGCGGCCTCACCGTCGAGGCCGACGGCACCATCCTCGGCAACTTCAGCAACGGCCAGTCGCGCACCATGGGCCAGGTGCTGCTCACCAACTTCCGCAACCCCAACGGCCTCGTCTCGGTGGGCGGCAACCAGTGGCAATGGACGCCCGAGGCGGGCGCCGTGGATGGCGCCGGTGCCCCCCCGGGGACCGGCACCCTCGGCGTGCTGCAGTCGGCCGCGATCGAAGAGTCCAACGTCGACCTCACCTCCGAGCTGGTCAACATGATCACCCAGCAGCGCGCCTACCAGGCCAACGCCCAGTCGATCAAGACCCAGGACCAAATCCTGCAAACCCTGGTCAACCTGCGCTGAGCGCCGAGGAGCCTGAACCATGGACCGCCTGATCTACACCGCGATGACCGGCGCCTCCGCCACCATGGGGCAGGAGGCGGCCGTCTCCCACAACCTGGCCAACGCCACCAGCACCGGCTTCAAGGCCGAGCTGCACCGCCTGCGCGCGGTGCCGGTTCAGAACGCGCTGATGCCCACCCGCGCCTTCGTCGTCGACGCCAGCGTGCAGGACGACCTCTCCACCGGGCCGCTGCAGCACACCAACCGCCCCTTCGACGTGGCGGTGCAGGGCAAGGGCTGGTTTGCGGTGCAGATGCCCGACGGCACCGAGGGCTACACCCGCAACGGCAACTTCGAGGTCAGCGCCAACGGCATCCTGCAGACCCGCGGCGGCCTGCCGGTGATGGGCAGCGGCGGCCCGATCACGGTGCCCCCCGACGTCGAGGTGGCGATCGGTGTCGACGGCACCGTATCCACTGTGGCCCGCACCGGCGCCCGCAACAGCACCAGCGCCGTCGACCAGCTCAAGCTGGTCAACCCGCCCGAGGCCGACCTGCGCCGCGGCCCCGACGGCTTCTTCCGCCTCGCCGCCGGTGGTGCCGCCCCGGCCGACCCCACCGTCAAGGTGGCCGCCGGCTACCTCGAGGGCAGCAACGTCAACGTGGTCGAGCAGATGGTGTCGATGATCTCCCTGGCCCGCCAGTACGAGATGCAGACCCGGATGCTGTCCACCGCCCAGGAGATGGACCGCTCCGCCGGCCAGCTGGTCGCCAAGGGCTGACGGCCAGCGGCCGGCCCGCCAAGGGCGCCCCCACGCCGCCAGCCACTGTTTCCATCGCAGCGACAGCCTCTCCCATCGCCGGGATGCACGCGCCCATCGTGGCGACCCTCGCACCCATCGCTGCGATGCGTGTTCCCATCGCAGCGACGCCAAGGCCTGTCGCTGCAATGCCCGCACCCGTCGCGGCGGACCCGTCCTCCCATCGCAACAATGCGCGCAGCCATCCCGGAGATGCGTGCACCCATTGCCGTGATGCGCCTGCCCATCGCCGCGACCCGCGCTCCCGCCACGGCGACCCGCAAAGCCATCGCCGCGACCCGCACACCCATCGCAGCGACCCGTACACCCATCCCGCCGGCCCGATGTGCCTCGCCGTGGGCCTGCCGTCCGGCAAATTTTTCCGCACCGCCGGCCGCCGCTGCCGTGTTTCCCCTGGCCACTGCCGCCCCGGCGGCAAATAGGCCGCCTTTTCACCACTTCCTCCGGGCCTGGAACGGGACTTGCTGAGCTTAGGATGACCCTGCTGCCCGTGTATTCATCTTCTGTCGGCGGCCAACCCCTCGCCCCCCGGGCGACACCGAAATTCTGGAGCCCACCATGATCCGCTCCCTGTGGATTGCCCGCACCGGCCTCGAAGCCCAGCAGACCCAGCTCGACGTCATCTCCAACAACCTCGCCAACGTCTCCACCAATGGCTTCAAGCGCGCGCGGGCGGTGTTCGAAGACCTGCTATACCAGAACCTGCGCCAGCCCGGCGCCCAGTCCACACAGCAGACCACCATCCCCTCGGGCCTGCAGATCGGCACCGGCGTGCGCCCCATCGCCACCGAGCGCATCCACACCCAGGGCAACCTCACCCAGACCGGCAACGCCCTCGACGTGGCGATCCAGGGCGAAGGCTTCTTCCAGATCCTCACCCCCGACGGCACCACCGCCTACACCCGCGACGGCGCCTTCCAGAAAGACGCCAACGGCCAGATCGTCACCTCCAGCGGCTACCCGCTGCAGCCGGCCATCACCATCCCCGCCAACGCCCTGTCGGTCACCATCGGCAAGGACGGCGTGGTCTCGGTGACCCTGCCCAACCAGGCCGCCGCGGCGCAGATCGGCAACATCCAGCTGGCCAGCTTCGTCAACCCGGGCGGCCTGCAGAGCGTGGGCGAAAACCTCTTCCTCGAGACCGCCGCCAGCGGCACCGCCAACCCCAACACCCCGGGCACCAACGGCGTCGGCAGCCTCAACCAGACCTATGTGGAAACCTCCAACGTCAACGTGGCCGAAGAGCTGGTGCTGATGATCCAGACCCAGCGCGCCTACGAGCTCAACTCCCGGGCCATCTCCACCTCCGACAACATGCTCGGCAAGCTCACCTCGCTGTAAGCGGGCCGCGGACACCCATCATGCGCACACTTCACTGCCTGCCCGCCCTGCTCCTCGCCGGCCTCACCGGCTGCGCGGCCCTGCAGGCCACCCCGCCGACCGCGGTGCACCAGCCCATGAGCGTGCGCCCCGACGCCCGCGCCGCCCAGGCCTCCGGCTCGGGCTCGATCTACCAGCCCAGCTTCACCCGGCCCCTGTTCGAAGACCGTCGCGCCCGCTTCGTCGGCGACATCATCACCGTCAACCTCGTCGAGCAGACCGCCGCCAGCAAGAAGTCGTCGGCCAACGCCGAGCGCAACGCCAGCCTCGCCGCCTCCATCACCGCGCTGGCCAAGCTGCCGCTGGGCGGCCTCAACGGGCTCGATGCGACCGCCTCCGACGCCAGCAAGTTCGGCGGAAAGGGCGACGCGGCGGCCAACAACGCCTTCACCGGCACCATCACCACCACCGTCATCGAGGTGCTGCCCAACGGCAACCTGCTGGTGTCGGGCGAAAAGCAGATCGCCATCAACCAGGGCAACGAGTTCATCCGCTTCTCGGGCATCGTCAATCCGGTCAGCGTCACCGGCGCCAACACCGTGCAGTCCACCCAGGTCGCCGACGCCCGCATCGAATACCGGGCCAACGGCTACATCGACGAAACCCAGCAGATGGGCTGGCTGCAGCGCTTCTTTGTAAACGTGCTGCCTTTCTGAGGAACCCCGCCATGTCGCGCCTCTTCCGCCTCGCCGCCGCCTGCGCCTGTGCGCTCGGGCTGCTGGCCAGCACCCCGGCCAGCGCCGAACGCCTCAAGGATCTCGCCAGCATCGGCGGCGTGCGTCACAACCAGCTGGTCGGCTACGGCCTCGTGGTCGGCCTCGACGGCTCCGGCGACCAGACCACCCAGACCCCCTTCACGGTGCAGAGCATCATCAACATGCTCGGCAACCTCGGCGTCACGCTGCCGCCGGGCCAGTCACTGCAGCTCAAGAACGTCGCCGCGGTGATGGTCACCGCCAGCCTGCCGCCCTTCGCGCGGCCGGGCCAGCAGATCGACGTCACCGTGTCGTCGATGGGCAACGCCCGCTCCCTCAAGGGCGGCACCCTGGTGATGACGCCCCTCAAGGGCGTGGACGGCCAGGTGTACGCGATGGCCCAGGGCAGCCTGGCGGTGAGCGGCGCCAGCGGTGCGGCGCCCTCCGGCGGCAAGGTCACGGTCAACCACCTCTCGGCCGGGCGCATCCCCGGCGGTGCCACCGTCGAGCGCTCGGTGCCCACCGCGGTGGGGCAGGGCGACTCGGTCTTCGTCGAGCTCAACGACGCCGACTTCGGCACCGCCCAGAAGGTCGTCGACGCGATCAACGCCATGGCCCCCGGCACCGCCCGCGCCCTCGACGGGCGCCAGGTGCAGGTGCGCGCGCCGGACGACGTGAACCAGCGGGTGGCCTTCCTCGGCCGCCTCGAAAGCCTCGACGTGACCCCGGCGGTGCAGGCCGCCAAGGTCATCATCAACTCCCGCACCGGCTCGGTGGTGATGAACCAGAAGGTGGCCCTGCAGAACTGCGCGGTCTCCCACGGCAGCCTCACCGTCACCGTCACCAACGAGCAGCAGGTCAGCCAGCCCAACCCCTTCGGCCAGGGTCAGACCGCGGTCACCAACAAGGGCGGCGTCGACATCAAGCAGGACGGCGGCAACATCTTCAACGTGAAGGGCGGCACCAACCTGGCCGACGTGGTCAAGGCCCTCAACACCCTGGGCGCCAACCCCCTCGAGCTGATCGCCATCCTCCAGGCCATGAAGGCCAGCGGCGCGCTGCGGGCCGAACTGGAGGTGATCTGATGGCCTCCGACTTCAGCCAGATCAACGCCCTCGACCCCAACTCCCTGTCGGGCCTGCGCCGCGTCTCGAAGGATGGCTCGCCGGCCGCCACCAAGGAGGCCGCCAAGCAGTTCGAGGCGCTGCTGCTCCAGCAGGTGCTCAAATCCATGCGCGACGCGACGCCCAAGGGTGGCATGTTCGACAGCGACGAATCACGCATGTACCAGTCGCTGCTCGACCAGCAGCTGGCCATGCAGCTCGCCACCCGCAGCGGCGGCATCGGCCTGGCGCGGGTCATCGAACGCCAGCTCGGCGGCAACCGCGACGCGGCGGTGACGCCGCCGGAGGGCGGGGTGGCGCTGGATGCGCCGATCCGCCGCGGGTTTGACGCCGCCGGGGCGCGGACCGCGCTCGGCGGGCCGACAGGCCTGGGGGCTGAGCTGCTGCCCGCTCCGCTGGCAAACTCGTCTGCAGCCCCGTCGGCAATCAATGCGGCAAAATCTGCCGCAGCGGCGCCGGCTGCCGGGGCGGCAAGCGGTATTGCCGCTTCCTTCCCCAATCTACCGGCCGGTGCCGGGCCGCGGGCCTTCGTCGAGAAGGTGTGGCCCCAGGCCGTCGAGGCCAGCCGCGCCACCGGCATCCCGGCGCGCTTTCTGGTGGCTCAGGCGGCCCTGGAGACCGGCTGGGGCAAGTTTGAACTGAAGAACGCCGACGGCAGCCCCAGCCACAACCTCTTCAACATCAAGGCCGGCAAGCGCTGGGGGGGCGACACGGTGAGCACCGCCACCACCGAATACAGCAACGGCGTCGCCAGCCGCGAGAACGCGCGCTTCCGCAGCTACGGCTCGTATGCCGACTCCTTCCGCGACTACGCCCGGCTGATCGGCACCAACCCGCGCTACGCCGCGGTGGTCGGCCAGGACGACGCCACCGCCTTCGCCCGCGGCCTGCAGGCGGCCGGCTACGCCACCGACCCCAACTACGCCGACAAGCTGGCGCGCATCATCAACGGCAACACCCTGCGCACCGCCCTGTCGGCAAGCAGCGCCCGCAGCGCCTGATTTCCGCTGTTTTGCGCCAGGGCGCGCAAACTGGCAAAGAACTTGCTGTTCATCGTTTAGATACATGAACCAAGGACGCGGATCATGGGCGCCAGCCTCTTCAGCATCGGTCTCACCGGACTCAACGCCGCCCAGGCGGGCCTCTCGACGACCAGCCACAACATCTCGAACGCCGGGACCACGGGCTACAGCCGCCAGCGCATCGAGCAGAGCACCAACCCGGCGATGTTCACCGGCGCGGGCTTCTTCGGCGAAGGCACCAAGGTCGACACCGTCAAGCGCGCCTACAACACCTTCCTGACCAGTCAGGTGCTGGCGGCCGACACCAAGTTCAGCGAGTACGACACCTTCAGCACCGAGATCAGCCAGGTCGACAACATGCTGGCCGACCCCACCGTCGGCCTCACCCCGGCGCTGCAGGATTTCTTCGGCGGCATCGAGGAAGTGGCGGCCAACCCCGCCAGTGTCCCGGCCCGGCAATCGATGCTGTCCACCGCCGAGAGCCTGGTGTCGCGCCTGCACAACCTGTCCGACCGCATCGGCGAGATCCGCGCCGGCGTCGAAGGCCAGATCAAGGAAACCGTCAGCCAGATCAGCACCTACGCGAAAAACATCGCCGAGGTGAACAACAAGATCACCATCGCCCAGCAAGCCGGCTCCGCCCAGCCCGCCAACGACCTCCTCGACACCCGCGACCAGCTGGTGAAGGAGCTCAACCAGCTGGTGCGCGTGTCCACCAGCACCGACGCCGACGGCTCGATGTCGGTGTTCATCGGCACCGGCCAGCCGCTGGTGATCGGCACCACCCCGACCCGCCTCGAGGCGCTGCCGTCCATCGCCGACCAGAGCCGCCTGGCGGTCAACATCCTCACCCAGAACGGCGGCACGATCACCATCCCCGAGAGCCTGCTCGGTGGCGGCAAGCTCGGCGGCCTCCTCAACATGCGCGCCACCGCGCTGGACTCAACCCAGAACCAGCTCGGCCTCATGGCCGTCGGCCTGAGCACCGCCTTCAACGCCCAGCACAAGCTCGGCCAGGATCTCAACGGAAACCTGGGCACCGATTTCTTCACCATCCCCAGTATCGGCGTCCAGCGCTACACCAACGCCACCACCGCCATGCCGGACGTGCAGTATGGCGATGTCTCCAAGCTCGTCGGCGAAGACTACCGGCTCACTTTCACCGACACCGTCGGTGGTTACGCGCTGACCCGGGTGTCCGACGGCCGCTCGGTGAGCGCGGCCGACGTGGGCCTGTCGATCACTCCGGCGGCTACGTCCTGGGTGGGCGACAGCTTCCTGATCCAGCCCACCCGCCATGCCGCGTCCAACCTCGGCCTGACGATCACCGACACCCGCATGATCGCCGCCGGCGCCCCGATTACCGCAGCCGCCACCGCCTCCAACCTCGGCACCGGCAGCATCACCGCGCCGGTGGTGAGCAGCACCGCTGGCATCACCGGCGGCGCCTTCGGCACCAGCAGCGCGCCCCTCAAGCTCACCCATGCCGGGGGCAGCCTCACCGGCTTCCCCGCCGGGCAGTCGGTGACCTACACCCTGCTCAACAGCAGCCCGATCACCCTCCCGTCGCCGGTGGCGTCGGTGCCTTACCAGAGCGGCATGACCATCGCGGTGGGCGGCGTGTCCTTCTCGATCGCCGGCGCCCTGAAGGATCAGGACAGCTTCACCCTCGGCCCCAACGCCGGCGGCGTCTCCGACAGCCGCAACGCGGTGGCCCTCGGCCAGCTTCAGACATCCAAGCTGATGCTCTCGGCCAACGGCCAGCCCTCGGCCACCCTCCAGTCGGTGTATTCGCAGCTGGTCAGCTCGGTGGGCAACAAGGCACGGGAAGTGCAAGTCAACCGCGACGCCCAGGAAAGCCTGGTCGGTCAGGCCTACGAGGCCCAGCAGTCGATCGCCGGGGTGAATCTCGATGAAGAAGCGGCCAACCTGATCCGTTATCAACAGGCATACCAGGCGTCGAGCAAGGTGATGACCATCGCCTCCAAGCTCTTCGACGAAGTTCTCGCCCTCGGCCGTTAAGCCCGTCGGCCAGCCAGCACAAAGGAAAAGCCATCATGCGTGTCACCACCGGCATGATCTTCGACTCCGGCCTCGCTTCCATCCAGAAGCAGAACAGCCGCCTGCTCGACACCCAGGAACAGGTCGCCACCGGCCGCCGCATCCTCCGTCCGTCCGACGACCCGGTCGCCTCGGCGCGGGCCCTCGAGGTGTCCCAGTCGAAGAGCGTCAACAGCCTCTACGCGGCCAACCAGGGCTATGCCAACGATGCCCTCAAGCTGGTGGACAGCAAGCTCGGCGCCGCCACCGACATCGTCACCTACGTGCGCACCCGGGCGGTCGAGTCGGGCAACGGCACCTACTCGTCCCGCGAACAGGCCGCCATCGGCGCCGACATCACCCAGCAGTTCAATGCGCTGCTCGGCATCGCCAACAGCCAGGATTCGACCGGCGAGTTCGTCTTCGGCGGCTATCGCAGCAACGTCATGCCCTTCGGCGGCAGCCTGGCGGCCGGCGTCCAGTACCAGGGCGACCAGGGCGCCCGCACGCTGCAGATCTCGGCCTCCCGCAACCTGCCGATCACCAGCTCCGGCGAGGAGATCTTCAACACCATCCGCGCCGGCTCGGGCTCAGCCTTCGCGCTCAGCGCCGCCAGCAATGCCGGTTCGGCCCTGGTCTCGGGGCTGTCCCTGTCGGGCTACAACGATCACAACTACGTGGTGGAAGTAGGCGCAGGCCCGAGCTACCAGGTTTTCGACACCACCACCGATCCGAATCGCGCCTCGCCGATCGCGCCGACCGTCACCAGCAGCAGCAGCGGCACGACCCTGGCCTTCGGCAGTGTCAGCCTGAGCCTCAGCGGCACGCCGGCCAGCGGCGACGAGTTCAGCGTCGCCAAGGTCGCCAGCACCTTCGACGTGCTGGGCAACTTCGTCACGGCCCTCAATTCCGGCAACCCGGATGCCACCCGTTTCGGGGGCAATCAGGCCATCGCCGGCATGGACGCAGCGCAGGAGAGCATCTCCCGGGTCCGCTCGGGCGTCGGCTCGCGGATGGTCGAGGTGGAAACCCAGCAGAACATCAACGGCAGCCTGGACCTGCAGTACGAGGAAACCCTGTCGCGCCTGCAGGACGTGGATTACGCCGAAGCGGTGAGCAACCTCACCCAGCAAAAGACCTACCTCGAGGCCGCCCAGCAAAGCTTCCTGAAGGTCTCCAACCTGTCCCTGTTCAACTACCTCTGAGCATGAAGCCACGACGCCTCCTGCCAGCCCTGGCCCTGGCTCTCCTCGCCGGCTGCAGCACCGCGCCGCCCGGGCAGGACTGGCTGGCGCTGCCGGCAGGGTTGGTGCTGGCCTCCGATGCCGGCCTCCTGAAGCTGCCGGTGGCCGCCGCGGCGCTGGCCTTTTACGTGGTGGCCGACCCCCTTGCGCCCAACTGGGTTGTCGAGGAAGCCCGGCCGGCGGACGATCACTACATCCTCGCGATGCGCATGAAGGCCGTCCACAACGGTGGTGACGGCGAGGCCCGCCAGGTGTTCACCCGCCACGCCGCGCGCCTGGCCGCCCAGCCGGGCTTCGGGGGCTACGAGGTGCTCGCCTGGCAGACCGGCATCGAGAGCGCTCGCCCCTTCCCGCGGCGGGTCGCCTACGGCGAGATCCGCCTGGTGCGCAGCACCACCGCCCGCACCACCCCCTGAGGGCCTGCCTGCAAGTGTCTCTGAGCCTTGCGGGGCCCGGCCGACTTTCGTAAGGTGGGGGCTTGGCAAGCAAGAGTGAATCGCATGGACCGCATGACAGAAAGACGGCGGGATCGCCGCATTCCGCTGGGCTGCAAGGTGGGGATCAGGCTGGAGGGGCAGGCCGCCCCGGTGGTCGGCACCTGCGTCGAGCTGAGCGTGGGGGGGCTGACGATCCATTCCAGCCACGTTCCGCGGATGGACGAGGTCTTCGAGATCGCCGTGCTGCCCCCCGAACCGGGCGGCGTCTACCAGCCGCTTCACGCCCGCGTGCGGGTGCGCCGCTGCGACGGCCTGGCCCAGCCCGGCCTCTACGCGATGGGCGTCGAGATCGTCGAGGTCATCAAGTAACAGGCCGGGAAGGGGGCCTTCTGGCGCTCCGGTTCCCATACCAAAGCCAAGCCCTGGCCCGCCATTGGCGGAGCCGGGGCTTCAGTTTGCCCGCCGCAGGCCGATCTCGGCTGCCGTGCGTGGGCCGATGAGGGTCTGGCCCAGTCGCTCGGGCATCGCCAGCTGGCCGTCCGCAAGGGCGAAGCGCCCGGCCATGATCTCGGCCATTCGCTGGGGGTGGCTGGGCTGGCGGTCGGGCTCGGCGTAGCCGTCGGGGAAGATCGGCGCCAGGCTCTGCGGGTCGTACTTGTCGCTGGCGCCCAGGGTGTGGAGCAGCTCATGGGCGATCACCACCGCATTGCGCGGGCCATCGTCGCGGCCTGCAAAAGCCTTCACGATGCCGATCTGCCCCTTGCGCAGGCCCACCGAATGGTCGAGCTGCGGCGTGCGTGTGGCGTCGTGGTAGAGCACGAACAGGCGCACGTCCGGCCGTGGCCCGGGCGTGGCGTCGTGGCGCCAGGCCCAGAAACGCAGCTGCAGGCTCCACAGCCCCACGGCCACCGGGCCGCCGTCGGCGGGGAAGGGTGGCGGCTGCGACTCGAGCGGCGGCGCCACGCTGATCGCCAGCGGGCGCAGCACGTCGCGGCCGTGGCGGCGCACCTCGTCCTGCAGCCAGTCGGTGATCGGCGCAAAGTCGTCGGCGCTGAGCCGGGCGACGCCGGCCCGGGTGTGGGGCGAGTCGTCGGCGGCGATCGGATACACGGTGGCGTACAGGGTGTGCTTCCATTCGGTGGCCCGCGCGCCGCTGCGCCACGCGCCCAGCGCGACGGTGGCGAGGATCACCAGCAGCACCGCGATGCGCAGCTTCCGGAACATCACCCCGCCTCTCAGCCGGCCAGGCCTGCCGCCAGTGCGCGGGTGATCTCGCCGGCCGGGATGGCCCGGCAGCCGCTCGCGTTCTGGCCGCACCACAGGGGCGAGAAGTCGCCGCTGCTGGCGGCCTCGGCGGCGGCGCGCAGGGGCGCGATGGCGGTGGTGGCCAACGGAAAGGCCGGCGGCTGGCCGCCCAGGGGGCCGAGCTCGCGCATCAGGCGGTTGACGATGGCGCGCGCCGGGCGGCCGGTGAACAGGTGTGTGAGGGCCGTGTGGCGGGCGGCGTCGCTGACGAGGGCGGTCCGGTGGACCGCGCTGGTGCTGGCTTCGGGGCATAGCAGGTAGGCGCTGCCCACCTGCACGCCGGCGGCGCCCAGGGCCCGGGCGGCGGCCACGCCGTGGGCGTCGGCAATACCACCGGCGGCGATCACCGGCAGCTTCACCGCTGCGACGATCTGCGGCACCAGCGCCAGGGTGCCGAGCTGGGTCGTCACGTCGCCGGTGAGGAACATGCCCCGGTGGCCGCCGGCCTCGAGGCCTTGGGCGATCACCGCGTCCACGCCGCGGGCCTCCAGCCAAAGGGCTTCGTCCACGGTGGTGGCCGAACTCAGCACGCGGGCGCCGCTGGCCTTGACGCGGGCCAGCAGCTCAGGTGCCGGCAGGCCGAAGTGGAAGCTCACCACCGGCGGGCGGAGCGCCTCGACCAGCTCGGCCAGCGCCGCGCTGAAGGGGGCGCGGCCGGGCGCAGCGGGGATCGCCGCCGGGTCGAGGCCGAGCTCGCGGTAGTACGGGGCGAGGCTGGCGCGCCAGGCGGCCTCGCGGGCGTCGTCGGGGGTGGGCGGCTGGTGGCAGAAGAAGTTGAGGTTGAAGGGGCGGCCGGTGCCGGCGCGGATCGCCGCCACCTCGGCGCGGATGGCATCCGGCGAAAGCATCGCGCAGGGCAGGGCGCCGAGCCCGCCGGCTTCGCAGACGGCCACCGCGAGGGCGCTGCCCTGCACGCCGGCCATCGGCGCCTGCAGGAGGGGGAGGTTGATGCCAAGAAGTTGCTGCAAAGTCATGGGGGCTCCAGGCGAAAAAAGCCCGGCGCGGGGCCGGGCTGGGTGTTGCTGCCGATCAGGCGACCTTGACCTGGATCTTGCCGATCTTGGCCTGCCATTCCTTCGGCCCGGTGTTGTGCACGCTGATGCCGGAGGAGTCGACGGCCACCGTGACGGGCATGTCCTGCACGTCGAACTCGTAGATGGCTTCCATGCCCAGGTCGGCAAAGCCGACCACCTTGGCCGACTTGATGGCCTTGGCCACCAGGTAGGCGGCGCCGCCGACGGCCATCAGGTAGGCCGACTTGTTGTCCTTGATCGCCTCGATGGCGGTGGGGCCGCGCTCGGACTTGCCGACCATCGAGATCAGGCCGGTCTGCTCGAGCATCATGCGGGTGAACTTGTCCATGCGGGTGGCGGTGGTCGGGCCGGCCGGGCCGACGACCTCGTCACGCACAGGGTCGACCGGGCCGACGTAGTAGATCACGCGGTTGGTGAAGTCGACCGGCAGCTTCTCGCCCTTGGCCAGCATGTCGGCAATGCGCTTGTGGGCGGCGTCGCGGCCGGTGAGCATCTTGCCGTTGAGCAGGAGCTTCTGGCCCGGCTTCCAGGCGGCAACCTGCTCTTTGGTGAGGGTGTTGAGGTCGACCTGGGTGGCGGCCTTGAGGTCCGGCGTCCAGGTGACGGCGGGCCAGTCTTCGAGCTTCGGCGGCTCGATCCTGGCGGGGCCGGAGCCATCCAGGTGGAAGTGGCAGTGGCGGGTGGCGGCGCAGTTGGGCACCAGCGCGACCGGCAGGTTGGCGGCGTGGCAGGGGTAGTCGAGCACCTTCACGTCGAGCACGGTGGTGAGGCCGCCGAGGCCCTGGGCGCCGACGCCCAGCGCATTGACCTTTTCGTAGAGCTCGAGGCGCAGCTCTTCGGCGCGGGTCAGCTTTTCACCCTTGGCGGCGGCGTCGGCAGCCTTGGCCTTGAGCTCATGGATGTCCACCGGGGCCATGATGGATTCCTTGGCCAGCAGCATCGCCTTCTCGGGGGTGCCGCCGATGCCGATGCCGATGATGCCCGGCGGGCACCAGCCGGCGCCCATCTCGGGGATCTTCTTGAGCACCCAATCCACCAGGTCGTCGGAGGGGTTGAGCATGGCGAACTTGGACTTGGCCTCGGAGCCGCCGCCCTTGGCCGCGCAGATCACCTCGACGTGGTGGCCTTCGACGATCTCGAAGTGCACCACGGCCGGGGTGTTGTCCTTAGTGTTCTTGCGGGCGCCGGCCGGGTCGGCCAGCACCGAGGCGCGCAGCGGGTTGTCGGGGTTGGCGTAGGCGCGGCGCACGCCCTCGTCGATCATCTTCTGGATGCTCATGGTGGCATCCGGCCAGGTGACGTTCATGCCGACCTTGATGAACACCATGCCGATGCCCGTGTCCTGGCAGATCGGGCGGTGGCCCTCGGCGGCCATCCGCGAGTTGGTGAGGATCTGCGCGATGGCGTCCTTCGCGGCGGGGGATTCCTCGCGCTCGTAGGCTTCACCCAGGGCCTTGATGTAATCGAGCGGGTGGTAGTAGCTGATGTACTGGAAGGCGTCCGCGATGGACTGGATCAGGTCTTCCTGCTTGATGGCGGTCATGGGTGAAGCTCCCTCTCTTTAGTGTTTTGACAGCAGAACGGTCTGGTTCATCATCTTGTCGACCATCGCCATGGCGAGGGCCGACACCAGGAACACCACATGGATGATCACCTGCCACATGATGGTGTGCTCGGCGATGTTGGCGGCGTTGATGAAGGTTTTGAGCAGGTGGATCGACGAGATGCCGATGATTGCCGTGGACAGCTTGATCTTGAGCACGCCCGCATTCACATGGGACAGCCACTCGGGCTGGTCGGGGTGGCCGTCCAGGTCGAGCCGCGAGACGAAGGTCTCGTAGCCGCCGATGATCACCATGATCAGCAGGTTGGCGATCATCACCACGTCGATCAGGCCCAGCACCACCAGCATGGTTTCGGTTTCGCTGATGCGGCCGCCGGAGTCGATGACCGACATCAGCAGGTGGCCGAGTTCGGCCATGAACAGCCACACGTAGATGCCCTGGGCGACGATCAGGCCGAGGTAGAGCGGGGCCTGGAGCCAGCGGCTCCAGAAGATGAAGCGTTCGAGTTGTTGCGGACCTTTGCTCATGTTGGAGAACTGCAGTTTGGGGAAGGCCGGATTTTATCATCGGCGAAGCGGGGGCCAAGGCGCTAAAATGTGCGCCTTTGTTTTTTAGCCTCAAGGGCCTTCCCCATGAACCTGCAACCCATCACCGCGCTGTCGCCCCTCGACGGCCGCTACGAATCCAAGGTTTCCGCGCTGCGCGAGCACTTCTCCGAGTTCGGCCTGATCCGCAACCGGGTCAAGGTCGAGATCGAGTGGCTGAAGGCCCTGGCCGCCGCCCCCGAGCTGGCCGAGATCGCCCCCTTCTCGGCGGCCACCGTGGCCGAGCTCGACGCCGTGATCGCCAACTTCTCGGTCGCCGACGGCGAGGCGGTGAAGGCCATCGAGGCCACCACCAACCACGACGTGAAGGCCATGGAGTACTGGCTCAAGGAACGCCTCGGCCACAACCCCGAAGTCACCCGCGTCACCGAATTCATCCACTTCGGCTGCACCTCCGAGGACATCAACAACGTCTCCCACGCGCTGATGCTGCGTGACGGCCGCGATGGCGTGCTGCTGCCGGCCCTCGACAAGATCATCAACCGCCTCGTCGAGCTGGCCCACCAGCACGCCGAGCTGCCGATGCTGTCGCGCACCCACGGCCAGCCCGCCAGCCCGACCACCCTGGGCAAGGAAATGGCCAACGTGGTGTATCGCCTGCGCCGCGTGCGCAAGTCCATCGCCGCGGTCGAGCTCACCGCCAAGTTCAACGGCGCAGTGGGCAACTACAACGCCCACCTGTCGGCCTACCCCGACTTCGACTGGGAAGGCTTCAACGGCCGCTTCATCGAATCCCTGGGCCTCGCCTTCAACCCCTACACCATCCAGATCGAACCCCACGACGCGATGGCCGAGCTGTTCGACGCCACCGCCCGCGCCAACACCATCGTGCTGGATATCTGCCGCGACATCTGGATGTACATCTCCCTGGGCTACTTCAAGCAGAAGCTGAAGGCCGGCGAGATCGGCTCGTCCACCATGCCGCACAAGGTGAACCCGATCGACTTCGAGAACGCCGAGGGCAACCTGGGCCTCGCCAACGGCGTGCTGCGCCACCTGGCCGACAAGCTGCCGGTGTCGCGCATGCAGCGCGACCTCACCGACTCCACCGTGCTGCGCAACATGGGCGTCGCCTTCGGCTACGCGGTGCTGGCCTATGATTCCTGCCTGCGCGGCCTGGGCAAGCTCGAGGCCGAACCGGCCCGCCTGGCGGCCGACCTCGACGCCTGCTGGGAAGTGCTCGCCGAGCCTATCCAGACCGTCATGCGCCGCTACGCCGTGCCCAACCCCTACGAGCAGCTCAAGGAGCTCACCCGCGGCAAGGGCATCACCAAGGAAGCCCTGCAGGAATTCATCGGTACCCTGGCGATCCCCGAAGCTGAAAAGGCCCGCCTGCTCACCATGACCCCGGGCAGCTACATCGGCAAGGCCGCCGAGCTGGCCAAGCGCATCTGATCGCCGCGGGGCGGCAGGGCCGGCTTCGGTCGCCCCTGCAGCTCCCGTTTTTACTCCGGAGATTTTTCCATGGCATTCGCCGACAAACTCAAGACCCTGCCCGGCGTCTCGCATCTGGCCGCGCTGCAGCTCCTCGACGCCGCCGGCGAGGTGGTCGCCACCATCGAGAACAAGCCCGGCCAGGCCGGCTCGCTGGCGGTCTACAACCACCTCGGCCAGCTCCACGGGGCGATCACCCCCGAGGCCGCTACCCAGGGCATCGAGATCTACGCCGAGCACAGCGAGGATGCGCGCCTCAACCCGGGCAAGCACCCCAACATCGACCGCCTGATCGGGCTGGTCGAGCGCGGCGAGACGCTGCGGGTGAAGCACGTCTTCGCCACCTGATCCCGGCTGTCACCAGTGAGATGAGGGCTGCCTGCGGGCGGCCCTTGTTTTTTGGTGCTTCCGCAGCCGCAGGCTTGGGGTATTTGCTGTTGGCCGGAGAAATGTTGCTACCTGAGTGCACCAAAATTTCTCTCGCCAACGGAAACATTGGTGGGTCCGGGTAGTAACGATGCTGCAAAAAGCAGCAATGTTTCTCTTGTGGCGAGTAATGTTTCTACCCCGGCGTAGAAACATTAATACCTGCGAGAGCAAATTTACCGCTGCGGGGAGCAATGTTTCTCCACGGAGCGGTAATGTTTCTCCCGGCGGGAGCAATGTTTCTATCCGCGGTAGTACTGTTTCTCGCGGCGGGAGTAATGGTGCTCGGGGCGGGAGCAAATTGTGCCCGCCCCTCAGGCGGAGGCCACGCCTCCCCGCGCGGCGCGGCGTACCAGCAGCCAGCCGATCGCCACCCCCACCGAATCGGCCACCCAGTCCCAGGGGTCGCCGAAGCGGTTGGTGGTGAGGGTGTGCTGGCAGATCTCGATCAGCAGCCCGTAGGCGCTCAGCCCCACGGCAATCCGCCCGCCCCGCCCCGGCCAGCCGCCGGCGCCCAGCAGCATCAGCACCAGAAAGGCAATGGCGTGCTCGAACTTGTCCTGGGACGACACGACCTGGGTCATCTCGGGTAGCGGCATCATCGTCAGCGCGAAGACGACGAGCACCGCGGCGATGAAGGCGCTTTTCAGCAGGGGCCGGGGAAGGCGGAAGAGGAGGGTGAGCATGGTGGGGTTCCGGGGGCGTTGCGGCGCGGCATTGTAGCCGCCGTGGGGGCGGGGGCGCACGGTGGGGTGCCCGGGGCGGGGTTGGCGTTTTGTTCGTTGATGGAGATCGGCGAACAGCAAACAAGCGAGCATGGCCACGTGGCTGCAGAACCATGACCCCAAGGCCGTCGGGTTACGCTGCGCTAACTCGACCTACTCCGCGCTTCCCTCCGCTGCGCCAGCCATTCCCAGATCAGCCCGCCCGGCAGGTCGCGGCCGGTGAGGACGAACTGCAGGGTGTGGCCGTTGAAGAGGGTCATGCCCAGGTCGCGGCGGGCCTCCTCGGTGCCGGCGAAAAGCAGCTGGTCACCCAGCCGGATTTCGAGCTCGCCGTCGGGCAGGTAGCGGGGCGGGTCGCCCTCGCGCAGCAGCAGGAGCGGCGTGCAGGCCAGCGGCGGGCGGTCGGTGACCGGGGCGCGCAGCAGCGCCGACAGGCTCAGCCGGGCCTCGTGGCGCATCATCACGCGATACACGGCGGGGCTCTGGAGCAGGTTGATCGACACGCTCCAGACGCAGGGCACGTCCCACCCGAAGCGCCCGGTGAGCTCTTCGAGCAGCGCGCCGGCCCAGGCGTCGTCGGCGGAGCGCACCCGATCGAGGAAGGGCGTGAGCAGCGGCGTGGTGAGGATGGCCAGGCATTCGTGGGCGACGATCTCGGCCGGCACCATGGCGAAGTCGGACTCGAAGGCGTCGAAGAGCGTGCGGTTGGCCACGTGGTTCTGGCGCAGCACCGTGAACAGGGCCGGGTTGAGCTGCTTGGCGGTGACCACCGTGGACAGGTTGTTCACATCGCTGGCGGTGGCGGCGACGATGCCGACGGCGTCGCTGATGCCCGCCGCGGCGAGGGCGTCGGCGCCGGTGCCGTCGCCCTTGTACCAGGTGTGGTCGGGGGCGAGGGGGGCGGCGCGGTCGATGATGGTGACGGGCAGGCCGGCGTTTTCGAGGGCCCGGGTCATCACCTTGCCGAAGGCGCCGTAGCCGCACAGCACCCACTTGCCCTTTGGCGGCTCCCGGTGGCGGGCGACGGTGGTGCCGGGCAGGCCGGTGAGCCACAGGAGCAGGTTGTAGGCCGCCGGCGAGTGCAGCGCCAGGGCCATGTATTCGGCGAACTTCTCGAAGGGGTTGATGATGTGGCGGGTGCCGAAGGAGGCCATGTTGGCCACCGTGTCGGCGTGCTCGGCGCGGCACAGGGCGGGCAGCGCCGGGGCCAGCAGGCGCGCCGCGATGGCGACGGCGAGGTTGGTGCTGTCGTCGTTGGTGAGGGCCATCACGCCGCGGCAGTATTTGCTGGTGAGGCCGGCGAAGATGAGCGTGTCGGGCTGGCCGGCGTCGGCGCACAGGGCCGGCACGTCGGCCTGGTAGCTCTGCAGCTCGAGGTCGCCGATCTTGACCTCGTCCTTCTCGATCACCACCGCCCGGTAGCCGAGCTCGTCGAGGGCCTGGCAGATAAGGTGGCCGGCCTCGCCGTAGCCGCACACCAGGAAGAAGTGCTCCCGCAGGCGCCGGACCTGCCGGGCGAAGCGCTGCACGGCCAGCGCGTTGAGGAAGTTCTTGTCCTGCAGCATCGCGAACACCGAGCCCAGGGTATAGGCCCAGCCGACCACCGACATGTAGATGCACACCACCGTCCACAGGCGCTGCTGCTCGGAGAAGGCGTAGGGGATCTCGCCGAAGCCGATGGTGGTGGCGGTGTAGCTGATGAAGTACACCGCGTGGAAGAAGCTCATCCGCGGCAGCTGGCCGCCGTTCGGGTCGGGCGGGCCGGGCATCAGCGTGAGGCCGAGCACCGAGATCGCGAACAGCGTGATCAGCACCAGCAGCGGCGTGCGCAGCCGCCGCAGGACCAGGAAGATCGTGCTGGTGTGGGTCACGACGAGGAGGCTGTCAGCGCCGCTGCATGATGGTCTCGGCGATCAGGATGATCACCGAGACGATGTTGGCGAACAGCGCGCCCCCCGACAGCGAGACGATGCTCGACATGGTGGAGCCGGTGAGGCCTGCGCCCGTTACATGCACCGCGTAGCCCCACACCATGGCGGCGGCCAGCAGCTGCAGGTCGGCCACCAGGCTGGTGGCCAGGTGGATGGCGCCGATCTGGGTGCGGTCGCCGAACTTGAGTACGGTGGCGATCAGGTTGACCACCACCGCCGCAAAGAGCTCGTAGATTTCGTGGTGGACGGGGTTGTCGATGTCGCCGATGAAGAAGCCGAAGTTGAGCGTGGCGGCAAAGACGATGAAGAAACCGAAGATGACTTTTTCGAGGTTCATCACAGGGCCTGGTGGGTGGTCGATGGCCGAATCCTAGCACCGGCCGGCGGGCCCATGCCTTGCGGCGGCGCAGAAAAAACGTTGCGGCGGCGGCCCGCGCTGTCATCACCCCTTAACCCGCGTGTCACGACGCATTCACCGCGCTTGGCGATCGTGTCGCCATGCCAAGGGTCAGATCAATCTTTCTCTCCGACATCCACCTGGGGACGCGGGCCTGCCAGGCGGAGCGCCTGGTGGAGTTCCTGCGCGAACACGCGGCGGAGCACATCTTCCTGATCGGCGACATCGTGGATTTCTGGGCGATGAGCCGCAGCATCTGCTGGAAGCCGTCCCACAACACGGTGGTCCAGAAGCTGCTGCGCCGGGCCCGGCGCGGCGAGCGGGTGGTGCTGATCCCCGGCAACCACGACGAGGCCCTGCGCGACTACTGCGGCGTGGTCTTCGGTGACATCGAGGTGGCGAGCGAGCTGGTGCACGAAACCGCCGACGGCAAGCGCTTCCTGCTGATCCACGGCGACCAGTTCGACCAGGTGACCCGCCATCACCGCTGGGTGGCGATGCTCGGCGACCGGGCCTACGACCTGCTCGTGCGGCTCAACTGCTGGTTCTCGTGGGGGCGCCGCAAGCTGGGGATCTCGGGCTACTGGTCGCTGGCGGGCTACGCCAAGCGCAAGGTCAAGACGGCGCTCAACTTCATCTTCGATTTCGAGGCGTCGGCGGTGCACCAGGCCCGCGAGCGCGGCCTCGACGGGGTGATCTGCGGCCACATCCACTGGGCCACGATCCGCGAGATCGACGGCCTGCAATACGTCAATTGCGGCGACTGGGTGGATTCGTGCACCGCCATCGTCGAACACTTCGACGGCCGGCTCGAGCTGATCCACTGGGGCACCCGGCAGGTGAGCGCCCCGCCGACCGGGGCGAGCCTCGAGGCAGTCTCGGGCACGGCCGAGGTCTGAGCTGCCGCCGCGCCTGGCGCCGGGGCGGCATCCACACACTAAACCCGGCGGGTCCGGGGCTGGCGGGCATGCCCCGCGGGAAGCTTGATGATGCGCATCCTGATGGTGTCCGACGTGTATTTCCCCCGGGTCAATGGGGTGTCCACGTCCATCGAAACCTTCCGCCGCACGCTGGCGGCGTTGGGGGTCGAGCTGCGCCTGGTGGCGCCCCGCTACGGTGCCGAGCCCGACGAGCCGGGCGTTGTGCGGGTGCCCGGCTGGCCGGTGCCGGGCGACCGGGAAGACCGCCTGGTGGGCTGGCGGGCGATGCACCGGGCCGTGCTGGCCGCGGCCGAGGGTTGCGACCTGGTGCATATCCAGACGCCCTTCGTCGCCCACTACGCCGGCCTCGCGGCGGCCCGCCGGCGGGGGCTGCCGGTGATCGCCACCTACCACACCCTGTTCGAGGAATATCTGCAGCACTACGCGCCGATGCTCCCCGCCGGCTGGCTGAAGCGCCGGGCGCGGGGCCTGTCGCGGCGCCAGTGCAACGCGCTGGACGGGGTCATCGTGCCGTCCACCGCGATGCGCGAGCGGCTGCTCGGCTACGGTGTCGGGGTGCCACTGCACGTGCTGCCGACGGGCATCCCCATCGAGCGCTTCCGGGGCTGCGACGGCGCGGCCTTCCGCGCCCAGCACGGCATCGCGCCGGAGCGCCCGGTGGCGCTCTTCGTCGGCCGGGTGGCCCACGAGAAGAACATCGGCTTCCTGCTCGATGCGCTCCCGCAGGCGCTGCGCCGGCGGCCGGACGTGCTGCTGCTGATCGCCGGCGAGGGGCCAGCGCGGGCGGAGCTGGAGGCCCGGGTGAGGCGGGAGGGGCTGGGCGAGGCGGTGCGCTTCATCGGCTACCTCGACCGGGCCGACGCGCTGCCGGCCTGTTACGCGGCGGCCGATGTGTTCGTCTTCGCGTCGCGCACCGAGACCCAGGGCCTGGTGCTGCTGGAGGCGATGGCCGCCGGCCTGCCGGTGGTGGCGCTGGCGGAGATGGGCACCGTGGACATCCTTGGCCCGCGGCGGGCCTCGCTGGCACCGCCGCCGGAGCCTGAAGCCTTCGGCGAGGCGGTGGGCCGGCTGCTGGGCGACGCATCGGCCCGCCAGCGCCTGGCGGCGGATGCGCCCGCGTATGCGGCGGAGTGGTCGGACACCGCGATGGCGGCGCGCCTGGCCTGGTTGTACCGGGACTTGCTCGAACGGCACGCCCCGGCGGCATTGCCGGCGGCGGCCGGGGCCTGAGCGGCGAGACTTCACCCATAAACGAATCGGGCCGCTTGCGCGGCCCGGTTTGTTTTGGCGTGCAGGCCTGGCAGCCTGCGCGGTCTTGTACCCGCCCTTACACCTTGTGGTAGATCTCGGCGCCGGTCTTGACGAACTCGATGGCCTTGGTCTCCATGCCCTTCTCGAGCGCCTCGGTTTCGCCGAGGCCCTGGGCGGCGGCGTAGTCGCGGACGTCCTGGGTGATCTTCATCGAGCAGAAGTGCGGGCCGCACATCGAGCAGAAGTGGGCGACCTTGGCGGACTCCTTGGGCAGGGTCTCGTCGTGGAAGCTCTTCGCCTTGTCCGGGTCGAGGCCGAGGTTGAACTGGTCGTCCCAGCGGAACTCGTAGCGGGCTTTACTCAGCGCGTTGTCGCGGATCTGCGCGCCCGGGTGGCCCTTGGCCAGGTCGGCGGCGTGGGCGGCCAGCTTGTAGGTGATGATGCCTTCCTTCACATCATTCTTGTCGGGCAGGCCGAGGTGCTCCTTGGGGGTGACGTAGCACAGCATCGCGGTGCCGTACCAGCCGATCATGGCGGCGCCGATGCCGCTGGTGATGTGGTCGTAGCCGGGGGCGATGTCGGTGGTCAGGGGCCCCAGGGTGTAGAACGGAGCTTCCTTGCAGTGCTTCAACTGCAGGTCCATGTTCTCCTTGATCATGTGCATCGGCACATGGCCCGGGCCTTCGATGATGGTCTGCACGTCGTGCTTCCAGGCGATGTCGGTGAGCTCGCCCAGGGTCTCGAGCTCGCCCAGCTGGGCTTCGTCGTTGGCGTCGTAGATCGAGCCGGGGCGCAGGCCGTCGCCGAGGCTGAAGGCCACGTCGTAGGCCTTCATGATTTCGCAGATGTCCTCGAAGTGGGTGTAGAGGAAGCTCTCTTTATGGTGCGCCAGGCACCACTTGGCCATGATCGAGCCGCCGCGGCTGACGATGCCGGTCATGCGGTTGGCGGTCATCGGCACGTAGCGCAGCAGCACGCCGGCGTGGATGGTGAAGTAGTCGACGCCTTGCTCGGCCTGCTCGATGAGGGTGTCGCGGAAGATCTCCCAGGTGAGCTCCTCGGCCTTGCCGTTCACCTTCTCGAGGGCCTGGTAGATCGGCACGGTGCCGATCGGCACGGGCGAGTTGCGGATGATCCACTCGCGGGTCTCGTGGATGTTCTTGCCGGTGGACAGGTCCATCACCGTGTCGCCGCCCCAGCGGGTGGCCCAGGTCATCTTGTCGACTTCCTCGTTGATCGAGGAGCCCAGCGCCGAGTTGCCGATGTTGGCGTTGATCTTCACCAGGAAGTTGCGGCCGATGATCATCGGCTCGGACTCGGGGTGGTTGATGTTGTTGGGGATGATGGCGCGGCCGCGGGCGACTTCGGCGCGCACGAACTCGGGGGTGATCTCGGCCGGGATGCTGGCGCCGAAGTCCTGGCCCTTGTGCTGGCGGCCCAGCAGCTTGACCATCTTCTCGCCCATCGGGCCGGTGTTGCGCAGGTTCTCGAGGTATTGCTGGCGGTTCACGTTCTCGCGGATCGCCACGTATTCCATCTCGGGGGTGATGATGCCCTGGCGGGCGTAGTGCATCTGCGAGACGTTCTTGCCCGGCAGCGCGCGGCGCGGCTTGCGGTGCAGGCCGGGGAAGCGCAGCTCGTCGAGCGACGGGTCGGCGGCGCGCTGGCGGCCGAACTCGGAGCTGAGGTCGGGCAGCACCTCGGTGTCGCCGCGCTCCTCGATCCAGCGCTGGCGCAGGGCCGGCAGGCCGGAGCGGATGTCGATTTTCGCCTGCGGGTCGGTGTAGGGGCCGGAGCAGTCGTAGACGAAGATCGGCGGATTCTTCTCGCCACCGAAGCCGGTGGGGGTGTCGGCCTGGCTGACTTCGCGCATCGGCACGCGGATGTCCGGGCGGGAGCCTTCGACGTAGATCTTGCGGGAATTGGGCAGCGGGGCGACGGCGGCTTCGTCGACCTGGGCGGACGAGGCGAGGAATTTTTCGTTGGCGTTCATGAAGGCTCCTTGGGAGGGCCGCGGGCGTGGGATGCGGCAGGAGCCACGTTTCCCTACGCCGGCACGACCCGGATCAGGTTCGGAGGGTAAGTCTCAGCCGTGCGCGTGTGCGCCGGCACCCCTAACGTTCGTGCGCAAAAGTACTGGAAGCAGGCGGTAAATGCAAGATTTGGCAGGATTATCGTGGCTTTGGGCGGGGGCGCTAAAGCTTTGTCCGCCGTGGGCCGAAATAAAGGGCATCTGGCCGCCTGTCGGCCCACCTCTTTCCCCCGGAGAAGCTCCATGCGCCACCGCATGCACCCCCTGGCCGCCGTGCTGATACTGGCTGGCTCCACCGCCGCCATGGCCGCCGACTGGCAGACCGTCGCGTCCGACAAGAAACGCACGATAGAGCTGGACCGCGCCAGCATCCTGCAGTCCGACCCGGGCACCAAGGTGGCCTGGGGCCGCATCGTGCTCTCCGAGAGCGAGGCCGCCGCCGCCGGCTACATGACGGTGAAGGCGCTCAACCGTTACGACTGCCGCAACCAGACCTTCGCGACGATCAAGCGGGTCTATCTGGATGCCGACTCCACCGTCGTGAAGGACGAGAAGGTCAAGGTCGAGAAAGACATGCCGATCGCCATCGGCAGCGTTGACGAGAAGCTGTGGCGCGACGTGTGCAAGCCGGCCGACATCTCCCAGCTGGCCAAGAATGCCTCCCGCGCGGCCCAGAGCGCCCAGGCCGCGCCGGCGACGCCGGCCGCCAAACCGGAGGTGCGCACCGCCGACTACCGCCCCGCCCGGGGCGCAGAGAAGGCCGCGGTGACCCAGGTGGCGGAGGCCAAGGGCGAGCACGCCGCCGAGGCGCCCCAGCCAATCAAGAAGAGCTTCATCGACAAGCCGGCGCCGCCGCCCAAGGCCGAGCCGGCCGAGAGGGCCCCCGAGCCGCCGCGCGTCGCCGAGAAGCGGGCCCACGCCGAGGCCCCGCCGGAGGTGCATCGCGTGCCGGCCTACGTGGCGCCGCGCCCGCGGCCGCGGGTGGTGCGCACCGCGCCGGTGAGGGTCGAATCCCACGCCGCCCACGGCCCGGCCGCGGCCGGAACGCCGCTGGCCCACCACGAGATCCACTGGAGCTACGACGGCGAAGGCGCGCCGGCCAACTGGGGCACCCTGAAGCCCGAGTGGCAGCTGTGCAACACTGGCGAGCGCCAGTCGCCGATCGACATCCGCGACGGCATCAAGGTGGAGCTCGAGCCGATCCGCTTCGACTACAAGCTGTCCCAGTTCCGCATCGTCGACAACGGCCACACCGTCCAGGTGACGGTGGGCCCGGGTAGCAGCCTGCAGGTGATGGGGCGCTACTACGACCTGGTGCAGTTCCACTTCCACCGCCCGTCGGAGGAGCGCATCAACGGCAAGGGCTTCGAAATGGTGGTGCACCTGGTGCACAAAGACCTCGACGGCCGCCTGGCAGTGGTGGCGGTGCTCCTGGAGCGCGGGCAGATGCACCCGCTGGTGCAGACCCTGTGGAACAACCTGCCCCTCGAGAAGAACGTGGATTACTCGCCCGAGGGCGTCTCCATCGACCTCAACCAGCTGCTGCCGTCCGACCGGAGCTACTACACCTACATGGGTTCGCTGACCACCCCGCCGTGCAGCGAGGGGGTGATGTGGATGGTGATGAAGCAGCCGGCCCAGCTGTCGTCTGAGCAGATCGCGATCTTTGCGCGGATGTATCCGATGAATGCCCGCCCGATCCAGTCGATCCGGGGGCGGATGATCAAGGAATCCCGTTGATCGGGTGCCTGCTGTCGTGACCTGGTAGCGAGTTTCAAAGGGCGCCGTCGGCGCCCTTTGTTTTTGTAGTCAGACGCTGAAGTCGTGGGGCCGCGTGCTGTCGGCGGCGACACGCATCTCGAGCTCACCCAGCAGCGCCTCGAGCTGGTCGGCGAGTTTGCCCGCCAGTTCGCGGGCGTCGGCGCTCCCGGCGCGGGCTGCGGCATCCACCTCGGTGGCCAGCTGATGGACGCTGGTGGCGTGGAGTGCGCCGGCCGAGCCCTTGATGCCATGGGCGAGAAAGGCGAGGGCGGCCAGCTCGCCCTTGCCGTCGGCGAGCTCGCGGAGCCGGACGAGTTCATTTTGGTAGGTGGCCAGCGCCTTGTGCACGACCCGCTCGACGAACTGCGGCCGGCCCTTGAACAGGGCTTCTAGC
>NZ_BJNV01000045.1 GCF_006539865.1 Zoogloea ramigera | reverse complement strand
GGCCGACGGGTGGATCTGCGTTGCTCCACCCGCGCTTGCGTGGTGGCAGTCGAAGTGGGCCCAAACGCACCACGCGCAACAAAAAGCCCTTGTTTCCAAGGGCTTTTTGCGAGGCGCGGAAAACTTCAGGCCTGGTCCGGGTTGCCCAGCGCCGTGATGTTGAAACCCGCATCCACGTACATGATCTCGCCGGTCACGCCGCTGGCGAGGTCGGAGCACAGAAAGGCCGCCGTGTTGCCAACCTCGTCGATCGTGACGTTGCGGCGGAGCGGGGCGTTGTGCTCGTTGAAAGCCAGCAGCTTGCCGAAGCTGCCGATGCCAGACGCCGCGAGGGTCTTGATCGGGCCGGCCGAAATGGCATTGACCCGGGTGCCCTCGGGCCCCAGGCTAACCGCCGCATAACGCACGGCGGCCTCCAGGCTGGCCTTGGCCATCCCCATGATGTTGTAGTTAGGCATCGTCCGCACTGCGCCCAGATAGGTCATGGTCAGCAGCGAGCCGTTGCGGCCCTTCATCATCGGGCGTGCAGCCCTGGCGAGGGCCACGAAGCTGTAGGCGCTGATGTCCTGCGACGTGCGGAAGGCCTCACGGGACGCCCCCTCGAGGAAATCCCCCTCAAGGGCTTCGCCGGGCGCAAAGGCGATGGAATGCACCAGCCCGTCCAGGCCGTCCCAGTGCTGGCCCAGCCTGTCGAACAGGGCGGTGATTTCCTCGTCGTGCTGCACATCGCAGGGGAAAACCAGTGAACTGCCGAACTCGGCGGCCATCTTGGTGACACGCTCTTCGAAGCGATCGTTCTGATAGGTGAAGGCCAGTTCCGCACCCTCGCGTTGCATCGCCTTGGCGACGCCGTAAGAGATCGAGCGGTTGGAGAGCAATCCGGTGATCAGGATGCGTTTGCCGGCGAGAAAGCCCATCAAGGTGCCTCCATTGAGATAGGCCGAGGATTATAGCGGATGGCTCGCCGCTTGCAGCTTCAGCGTGCCCCCGGAGCCGGGCTCCGCCCAGCCCGCCCCCCGTGGGGGTAAGGAAACTTGGGGCGGCCCTGCGTTTCCTTGAGAGCCGTTGCGACACACTGCCAGCAGCAGCACATGCAGATATTTCACGCATGCAAGCGCCTACATTGTGACATCCGCTTTACGACGAAGCCCGCTCGGAGTGCTAACATCCCAGCCCTCGCAAGCTTGAAGCAACTTACCGATGGACAACACCACCCCCAATCAGACCGCCCCTGCCGAGATCCGGAGCGCCAAAGAAATGCTCAAGGTCCTGCGCGCGGCTTTCCCGGTTTTCGCGGAGTTCAAGCCGCTGGCCATCGGTATCGACAAGCAGGTGATGGCGATCCACCCCGAGTTCGAAAAGAAACTGCTGCGGCCAGCCATGGGCTTCCACACCCGGTCGATCTCCTACCTCAAGGCCATGCAGAACGCCTCGAACCGTTTCAATCTCGACGGCACGCCCGCCGACCCGGTGACGGCCGAGCAGCGGGACCACGCCGCCCAGCAGCTGCGCGAACACTTCAAGGCCGGCGCCGAAAAGCGCCGGGCCGAAAAGGCGGCTGCCGAAGCCGCCGCGGCTGAAGCCGCCGCCGAAGCCGAGCGCACCCGCAAGCTCGAGGCCCTGGCCAGCAAGTTCGGCCGCAAGTAAGCGAAACTCCAGGCTTCCCGCAAAGGCCTGCAGCCCTCCCGCTGAAACTCACGCTCCACCCTCAGGAGCGTCGGGCCCCGCGGCCGCAGGCAGGGGGGAGGGGGCTGCGGGCGGTTTAAGCATGAGCGCCTGGAGGCGCTCTTCAGCGGCCACGGCCCGTTGTGACTCCCGGCCCAGCTGCTGCATGAGCATGGAGATCTGCGTCTCCTGCCCGCCAAGCCTGGCCGCATCCGCAACCTGCCGGGCCCGCAGCCGGGTCAGCTCGTCCTCCAGCCCAGCCGACCGACGCTCGGCCGCGGCCACTGTCTCCTCGAGTTGCTGCCGGCTCGCCGCGAGCGCTGAAGCGCGCTGCTCCGCCTCTTGGTTCTTTTGCCGTTGGCTCACCAGTACGCCATCCAGCTTCGCCACCCGCTGCCGCAACTCTTCCACCGCCGCCATGTGATCCTGGCGTAGGCTGTCGGTCTGGCGCATCAGAAGTTCGCGCTCACCGCCGGCTCTTTCCTGCTCCAGGCGGATCTCCTCCAGCAAGCGCTGACGCTCGGCCGCGGCCTCGTCGGCCAGTCGCGTGACTTGCTGCGCGTGCTCGGCCCGCAGGGCTTCCAGGCCCGCCGCCGCTTCGGCGAGGCGGGCTTCCTGCAGCGCACGCTGCCCGATCAGGTCGGAGATCATGTTCTGCCGGCCTTCCGCCGCTGCCTCGAGAGACCTGATCTCCGCCGCGAGACGTGCGCTTTCGGCTTGCTCGGTGCGCAGCTTGCCGAGGGCGTCATCTGCCACGCGGGCGGCCTCCTGCGCCTCTGCGGCAAGCACCCGCGCCCGCTCCTCGAAACTCGATCTCTGGCTCTCGGCCGAGGCGTTTGCGGCCTCGGCCGAGAGCGCCAGCAGGCCATCGAACAGGCTCCGGGCCTTCAGCTGCAAGGCCTCCGGCCATTCCCCAAAAAGCGGATCACGCTCCAGCGCCTGGCTGAGCACCTGGGCCTCCCGCCACTGCCGGATGTAGGCCGACACGATGCGCGTGGAGCCTTTGCCCAGACGCTGATGCACCTTCAGGTAGGTCGGGCTCTCGCCGCCGGCGGCCAGGTGATTGCAGACATCCTCGACCATCTCGTAAGTCACGGCACTCGCCATGGCCAGCCCTTTCCGTCGGTATTTTGCCCGATCCGCGACATGCGGAACTTTACGTTGCTATCGTTTCATATATTGCGCCATTGCGCAATTTTGTTGCGTTTTACTATTAATAATGGCGAGTTTGTTTGTTATCGTTACAATTAGCCATCTTGAGCTTTACTTCAGTTAAATCAGCTCAGTCACATGGAGGGCAGGGGCGCGATGAGCAAGGATTTACCCGTGAAAGCTTCATTCAGCAGTGCAGGCAATGCGCTGCCGCCTGTACCGGCGCACCTCCAGGGCGTGCCGGGCACGCAGCGGGCCGTGAGTTCAGCCAACGCCCTCGGCGTGGACAGCGACCACGAGGCGATCGTCGTCTGGCTGAACACCCGGGCCAAGAACGCCCACACCCGCAAGGCCTACCTGCAGGAGCTGCGGCGCTTCATGGCCTTCATGCTCTATCTCCGCGGCCGGCCGGTGTCGAGTGCCACGCTGGGCGATCTGGAGGCGTTCCGGGTGTGGCTCGCCGTGCCTTATCTGCCGGCGGAGGGCTGGCCGGCGGATTTCATGCCCTTCAAGCCGGACGGCGCTGCAGGCGACGGGCAGACGCCACGCTTGCGCGGGCTCTCGATCGGCAGCCGTCGCCGGGCCGACACGACGATCCGCAGCTTCTTCCGTTTTCTACACGAGGGCGGCTACCTGGCCGCCAACCCCTGCATGAAGCTCGGCAGGCTCACCGGCGAGGAGATCTCCCACGACGAGCTCGAAAAGCTGCAACTGAGCCCGGAGCGCTACGCGCGCCAGCGCCGCCAGGAGGCCATCGCCCTCGACAACCAGGACCAGGGCAAGGCGTTCTCGATCGCCCTGTGGCGCTGGCTCCGCGGCTTCCTCGATTCCGATGAAAACACCTGGCAGATTCCCGACTCACCGGGCCTGGCCAACGACCCAACAGAGCCGGGGCAGGCCCGCTGCTGGCCCCAGGAGCGTCGCGAGCGCCTGCGCTGCATCCTGCTGTTCGGCTACGCAGCGGCCAGCCGCCGGGCGGAGCTCACCGAGACGATGATGAACGCCATCGTCCGGAGCGGGCAGCGCTGGGTCTGGAAGGTGATCGGCAAGGGCAGGACGGCTACCGACGGCCCCGACCGTGTCACGCTAGACGATCAGGCGCTCGACGCGCTCATCCGCTATCGGCTCGCCCGCGGCCTGCCGGGCCATCCATCGCCCGACGAGGGCCAGACACCGCTGATCGCCAAGCTCACCCCCAAGCGCGTGCGCCCCAACCATGCGCTGAAAACCGGCCAAGGCGTGACGGCCGGCTACCTGAACACCGAACTGCAGCGTTTCTTCAGCTACGCCGCGCCGTTTGCCGCCAGGCAGAACCCCGACTGGGCGCCCATCCTGCGCCAGGCCGCGTCCCACTGGCTCAGGCACACGCGGGGCAGTCACTTCGCGCTAGGCCAGGTGTCACTGGCGATGACCGCCGAACATCTCCGCCACAAAGACCCGCGGACAACCAGCAAGTACTACGTGCACCTCGACGACGAGGCCCGTGGTGGAGCGATCGATTCGATCTCCAGGCTGCTCGACGAAAACTGAGAAACTGAGCCGGCCAGCCGGGCGACGGCGATTGAGTGAGTTTTGTGGCCGATGCAGTGGGGCGGCGCCTTTTTCCATGCCTCAATTTCTGAAAATAGTAATTTTCAGAACATACAAAAATGGACGCCGAAGGCCCGTTTGCACCCCTTCAAGCCCTCGGCGCCACTCATCGCGCCAGCTTGCCGCCCAGGGGTGCAGGCAGCGCCAAAACCCGGCTTTCGCTGGTCAGCGCTGCCAGACTGCCCGCGCTCCGGCGCCGCGGCAACGGACGAACCCCCGAAGGAGCGTCGCCCGCAGCGCCCGAGCGGGCTCAGGCGTGGAGCTGGTTGAGCTGCCGCGCGATGATGTCGTGGTTGAGCCACAGCACCGGGCCGGCCGGCGCCGACGATTCGCGCAGGATCAGCGGCCCGGTGGCTTCCAGCACCAGGGTGCTGAGCAGATCGGTGATCAGCGCCTTGCGGTCGGTGTGCATCTGGGCGATGTCGTCGGAGGTGCCGATGGTCAGCTCGGCCTGGGCCGGGCTGTTGGGCATCGGCCAGGCGGCGAAGTCGCGGTAGCCCTGCATCACCTCGCTGGCGTGGAAATCGGCGACCTTCTGCAGCACGTCTTCAAGGGTGTGGCCGTCGGCCAGCAGGTCGCGGCAGGCCTGCCACTGGGCATCGGCCCAGGCGCCGCCGCCCTCTTTTTTGAGGGCATGGAGCAGCGAGATCAGCGGCAGCTCGACGCCAGCGAACACGTCGGTGGAGTTGGTGCGGATCTCCGGGCAGTTGTACACCGTGGCCTTGATGCCCTGGGCCCAGGCGTCCTGGGCGATGCGCTCGAGGCGCATCTTGGCGTAGCCTTGGGTGTAGTTGGTGTAGGTCTGCCACTGGTAGGCGCCGCCCTGCAGGATCTCGGTGCCATGGTAGCCATAGGCCGAATAGCGCACCTGGCCGCCAGCGGCCTCGACGCGGGCGCGGATCGCCGCGCTGCCTTCGATGAGGTACTGAAAACTGTTGGCCGACACTTCGTCGAAGTTCTGCAGGATCAGCTTGCCCAGGTCGCTGTCGAGCAGGGTCTGGGACGACATGAAGCGGTCGCCGCGACCCTTGTAGATGCGGTTGGCGATCACCATGAAGACCTTGGCCTTGGGGATGCCGCCCGCCATCGTGTGGGCAAAGAAGACGTTGCGCCCCTCGCCGATCAGGCCGTCGAGCTCGGCCATCACCTGGGCCACGCCGCTCTTGAAGCGCTGGATGCCGACCTGGCGGCATTTCTCGATATGGGCCCAGTCGAGCTTGTCGGCCTCCCAGCTTTTCAGGGTCAGGCTGCCGAGGAGATCGGTGGGCGTGGGCTCGCCGGCCGGGGCGTCGAGATCGAAGCCGGCCATCAGCGGCACGTTGATGATCTTGCCACCCAGGTTGGCCTCGGCGGCGGCCAGCTCTTCGGCGTTCAGGGGGCGCAGCGCGTTGTTTTCGTCGCGGCGGCCAACGGTGATGCCGACGATCTCCATGCCGGCCTTCCGCGCTTCGCCGACGAGGCCGCTGGCGTAGCCGCGCCCGAAGAGCTCGCCGAACAGCACGAACACGTCGCCCTTGCGAAAGATGTTGGTTTGCGGAAGTTGATTCAGGGAGGTGATAGTCATGAGCTTCTTTGGCCTGGGTTGAACGGTAAAGTAGCCGCGATTCTATCCAGTTCGGCCCGCCCCGCCCAAATTTGGACGGCGGCGGCGCTGGATGTCGGGCGTGCGGCGTAGCCCTGCCGGTTCATTCAGGCGCTCAATCGAGCACTTCAACCGGCATTCCCACCACCAGCTCGGTCTCGCCCTCGGCGATCACGTTCTGCCCGAAGAGCACGCCATCCGGCGCCTTGCGGAACTTCGCCAGGGTGCGCAGCGGCTCCTGGTCGAGGGCCTTGTGGCCGGTGTCGGGGTCGACGGTGGTGAACACGCAGCGCTCGCAGGGCTTGGCAATGCGGAAGATGGCCCCACCGATGCGGATGCGCTTCCAGCTGTCCTCGGCGAAGGCCTCGGCACCGGAGACGACCAGATTGGGCCGAAAACGAGCCATCGCCAGCGGCCGGCCGAGGCGCGCCGACAGCGCGTCGAGCGAGGCCTGGCCGATCAGCAGCAGCGGATAGCCATCGGCAAAGGTAAGGGGGACGTCGCTGTCGGTTTTTACCCGGCGCGCGGTGGCTGCTCCGATCCACATGAAGCGCAGACGGCTGCCCAGGTAGGCTGAGACCCACGCATCAGCCGCCGCAGCGCCCCGCCAGGCCGGAAACTCGCTGCCCCAGACCGTCGTCGGCCAGGCCTCGGTGAAGGCACTGTTGGGCACGAACAGCTCGTCACGCCCGGGCGCACTGAGGGTGACACCCGCCGGCCCCGGCCGGGCGGACACCAGCACCAGCTCGGGATGCGTCCGCCCGGTCACGAAACGGCCACCTTCGTCGGCCACCATCCACATTCGATCGTAGGGCAAGCCGTGGGGCCCCACCGGGCTGGCATCGAGGGACTCGCCGCGCATGGACTTGACCGGATAACGGTAAAGGGCAGAAAGAACAGGAACAGCAGACATGGGGGCCTCGCAGGTCGAACTCGGTGGGATCACAGGGCGTGAAAGGGATTATCCTTCCACAATTGAACCCCGAGCAAACTCCCCTGCCCACCCAACCTGGACCGACGATGAATTACGAACAGCACCTGGACGAAGTCACCACCCTTATTTTCGAACGCTTCGGCCTGAGCGAAGACGCTTCGGTGAAGCTGGTGATGCGTGCCCAGGCCGACGGCTATTTCAGCGAACACGACGACGACCCCTCGCTCTGCACCCAGCTGCGCGCAGAGCAGGACGCCAAGCGTGTCTTCAAGCTCTATTCCAAGCCGGCCCCCGCCGCCGCCCCGAAGCCTGCCCGCCGCGGCCCGCCGCGCTGAGCGTCCGCCCCGAAGGCCCGGCGTGACGCCCACCGGCCGCCTCCTGCTGGTCGCCGCCAGCCTGGTGGGCGCCCAGGCCTGCGCCACGGCGCCCGCGCCCGCCGCTCCGGTGCAGGTCATCATCGGCTTCACCGAGCCCGTCGATGGCGCCGCGCCGGCCACCCTCGCCCGGCTTGCCGCGGCCAGTGGCGCAGAATTCGCCTTTGTGTCGTCCCTCTCGCCCCGCAGCCACGTTTACCGGCTGCGCTGCCCGGCAAGTGACCCCGGCTGCGGGCGCGCCCTCGCCGCACTCAAGGCCCAGCCTTCCGTCGACTACCTGAGCCCCGACACCCTGAAGGATTCGCGATGACCCACCGCTATGCCCTTTGCGCAGCCATTCTCGGCCTCGGCGCCCTGCTCTCCTCCCCTGCCCCCGCGGCCGATCTCGAAGCCCGGGTGATCGTCAAGCTCAAGGCCGCGTCGCCCCTCAAGCAGGCCCAGGCGGCCAGCCGGGTGCGGAGCCTTGGCGCACGCCTGGGCGTCAGCGCCAGAATGCTCGGCCAGCCGGCCCCCGACCTGCAGGTGATGCAGGCCAGCGGGATCAGCTCCGAAGCCCTCGCCGCCCGCCTTGCCCAGCAGGCCGACGTGGAATACGCGGTGCCCGACCGCATCAAGACCATCCGCGCTCTGCCCACCGACCCGCTGCTGGGCAACCAGTGGTATCTGCAGGCGCCCGGCATCACCCAACCGGCGGCCATCGACGCCGTCGGAGCCTGGAGCCTCACCGGCGGCAGCGCCAGCGTGGTGGTCGCCGTCGTGGACACCGGCGTGCGCTTCGACCATGAAGACCTCGCCGCACCCCTGCTCCCGGGCTACGACTTCATCGCGGACGGCCTCAACTCCGGCGACGGTGACAGCGACCGCGACGCCGACGCCTCTGACCCCGGCGACTACCTCTCCAGCGCCGATCTCGCCAACGCGACCCTGCGCAGCATGTGCGGCACCTCGGACACCCATGCCAGCTCATGGCACGGCACCCAGGTAGCCGGGATCGTCGCGGCCCAGGCCAACAACGGGCTGGGCATCGCCGGCGTCGGCGGCGCCACCCGCGTGCTGCCGGTGCGTGTGCTGGGCAAATGCGGCGGCTTCGACTCCGACATCATCGCCGGCATGCGCTGGGCCGCCGGGCTCACGGTGCCCGGCGTGCCCGCCAACCCCAACCCGGCCCGGGTCATCAACCTGAGCCTGGCCGGCGGTAGCGGCTGCAGCAGCGCCTACGCAAGCGCCATCGCCGAGATCCGCCAGGCAGGCGCACTGATCGTGGCCGCCGCCGGCAACGAGACCAGCCCGGTCGAAGAGCCCGCCAGCTGTGCCGGCGTGCTGGCCGTCGCCGGCATCCGCCACACGGGCACCAAGGTGGGCTACTCGAGCTACGGGCCGGAAGTCGGCATCAGCGCGCCGGCGGGCAACTGCGTGAATATCCTCAGCGGCCAGCCCTGCCTGTTCCCCTTCGTCAATGCCATCAACTTCGGCTCGACCACACCGGGCAGCAACGGCTACACGGGCATCAACGACATCACCATCGGCACCAGCTTCGCGGTGCCCCTGGTAGCGGGCACAGCCGCGCTGATGATCGCGGCCAACCCCGGGCTCGATGAAGCCGAGATCGCCAGCCGCATCAAGCGCAGTGCCCGCACTTTCCCGGTCGACAGCAACCTGCCGATCTGCCCGGCTATCGACGGCGATGGCCAGTGCAATTGCACCACCATCACCTGCGGCGCCGGGATGCTCAACGCCAGCGCCGCAGTGGCCGCAGCCATCGATGCCGGGGCGCAGAATCCATCCGTCGTCATCAGCGTGCCCGCATCACCGCGGGCCGGCACCGCCTTCACCCTGGGTTCCGAACAAAGCCAGGCGGCCCCCGGCGCCGGGCTGAGCACCTGGGAGTGGTCCCAGTTGAGCGGCCCCGCCGGCACGCTGGGCTCCAACACCCCCAGCACCACCTTCACGGCACCGGCAGCCGGCACCTACATTCTGCGGCTCACGGTAACGGACAGCGCCGGCCGAGCCGGTGTGCAGGATGTTTCCATCGTCGTCCAGGCCGCCCCCAGCAGCTCGGGCGGCGGTGGCGGCGGTGCAACCGACCTCGCCAGCCTGGCCACCCTGCTCGCCCTGGCCCTGCTGGCTGCCGGTCGCCGCCTGCTGCGTTAGCAGGCCTGCGGGGGCCTCACCGGGACGAGGCCCCCACCGTACTGCGGGTGTCCCGGGCATCCCGAGCAGGCCGCGCTTGATTTGGTGACTGTTTATTTATACAGTCAACCCATGCCCAATGCCGGTTCGCCCCCCCCTCCGCCGCCCTTTGCCGAGCTCTACTGCCGCTCCTGCTTCAGCTTCCTCACCGGCGCCTCACACCCGGATGAGCTGCTCACCCAGGCGGCCAGCCTCGGCTACACCGCGCTGGCCATCACCGACGAATGTTCGCTGGCCGGCATGGTGCGGGCCTACGCGGCGTGGCAACAACAGCAGGGTGCGATTCAGCTGATCGTCGGCACCCACCTCCAGCTGGCAGACGGCCCCTGGCTGGTGCTGCTGGCCACCGATCGCAGCTCTTACGGCCGCCTCTCCAGCCTCATCACCCGCGGCCGCCGGGCCGCCGAAAAAGGCAGCTACCACCTCACCCGCGCCGACCTCGACGCCGGCCTGCCCGGCTGCCTGGCCCTGCTGCTGCCCCCGGGCGACGTGGCCTGCAATCCGCAGCAACTGGCCGACGACGCCGACTGGCTGGCCCGGCGCTTCCCCGGCGCCGCCTGGCTGGCCGCCCCGCTCCTGCTCGGCCCCGACGACACCACCCGCCGCCGGCACATCGCCGCGGCCGCCGCCGGTGCCGGCATCCCGGTGGTCGCCACCGGTGCGCCGCTGATGCACGACGCCTCCCGCCGCCGCCTGGCCGACGTGCTCACCGCCCTGCGCCACCGGGTCAGCCTCGACGAAGCCGGCACCCTCCTCGCCGCCAACGCCGAGCAGCGCCTGCAGCCGCGCAGCGTGCTGGCCCGCCGCCATCCGCCCGAATGGCTGGCCGAGAGCCTGGCCATCGCCGCCCGCTGCCACTTCTCGCCCGGCGAGCTGCGCTACGAATACCCCGAAGAGATCGTCCCGCCGGGCCTCACCCCCAGCGCCCACCTGCGCGCCCTGGTCGGCCAGGGCCTGCGTCGGCGCTACCCGCCGGGGGCCGACGGCAGCGGGCGGATTCCCACCGCAGTCCGTGAGCAGGCCCTCAAGGAACTCGCCCTGATCGCCGAGCTGCGCTACGAGGCCTTCTTCCTCACCGTCGAAGACATCGTCCGCTTCGCCCGCAGCCGCGGCATCCTGTGCCAGGGCCGGGGCTCGGCTGCCAACTCAGTGGTGTGCTACGCGCTGGGGATCACCGAGGTCGACCCGGGTGAGGCCCGCCTGCTCTTCGAGCGCTTCATCTCCCGGGAGCGCAACGAGCCCCCCGACATCGACGTCGATTTCGAGCACGACCGGCGCGAGGAAGTCATCCAGTACATCTACACCAAATACGGCCGCAGCCGGGCCGCCCTGGCCGCCACCGTGATCCGCTACCGCCCCCGTAGCGCGCTGCGCGACGTGGGCCGGGCGCTGGGCTTCGACCCCGGCCAGCTCGACCACCTCTCCCGCCGGCTGGCCTGGTGGGACGGGCTCCAGGTGGCTGCCGAGCGGGTGCGCGAAGCCGGCCTCGACCCGGACAGCCCGCGGGTGCGGATGCTCCTCGAGCTCGCCAACCAGCTGGTCGGCTTTCCCCGCCATTTGTCCCAGCACGTGGGCGGCTTCATCATCTCCCGCGGGCCGCTGGCCGAGCTCGTGCCCGTCGAAAACGCCGCGATGGCCGAGCGCACCGTCATCCAGTGGGACAAGGACGATCTTGAAACCCTCGGCCTGCTCAAGGTCGACGTGCTGGCCCTGGGCATGTTGTCGGCGATCCGCCGCAGCCTGGCCCTGGTGTCCCAGCAGCGCGGCCAGCCCTTCACGATGGCCGACATCCCCCGCGAACACCCCGCGGTTTACGCCATGCTGTGCCAGGCCGACGCAATGGGCGTGTTCCAGGTCGAATCCCGCGCCCAGATGAGCATGCTGCCGCGCCTCCGGCCACGCTGCTACTACGACCTGGTGGTGGAAGTGGCCATCGTACGGCCCGGGCCGATCCAGGGCGGCATGGTCCATCCCTACCTGCAGGCGCGGGAAAAGCTCACCCGCCACGAGCCCATCCGCTACCCCCGGCCCGAGATCGAGCCCGTGCTCAGCCGCACCCACGGCGTGCCGATTTTCCAGGAGCAGGTGATGCAGCTGGCCGTGGTCGCCGCCGGCTTCACCCCCGGCGAGGCCGACCAGCTGCGCCGCAGCATGGGCGCCTGGAGCCGCAAGGGCGACCTGCAGCGCTACCAGAACCAACTGATGGCCGGCATGCTGGCCCGCGGCTACGCCCGGGAGTTCGCCGAAGCCCTGTGCCAGCAGATCCAGGGTTTCGGCAGCTACGGCTTTCCGGAATCCCACGCCGCCAGCTTCGCGCTGCTGGTGTATGTGTCGGCCTGGCTCAAGCGCTTCGAGCCGGCGGCCTTTTTATGCGGCCTCCTCAACAGCCAGCCGATGGGCTTCTACGGCCCGTCCCAGCTGATCCAGGACGCCCGCCGCCATCAGGTCGAAGTCCTGCCCGCCGATGCCGCCGCCAGCGACTGGGAATGCAGCCTCGAAGCCCGCCCCGGCGAGCGCCCGCCCGCCGCGCGCCTTGGCCTGCGCCTCGTCAAGGGCTTCAATGCCGCCGCCGCCGAGCGCATCAGCCGGGCCCGCCAACGCGCGCCCTTCGGCTCGGTGGACGACCTCGCCCGCCGCGCCGGCCTGTCGACTGCCGAGCTGCGTACCCTCGCCTCGGCCGGCGCGCTGGCCAGCCTGGCCGGCCACCGGCGCCAGGCCTTATGGGCCGCCGCCGGCAGCCAGGCGCCCCCCGGCATGCTCCACGACGCCCCGGTCGCCGACCCGCCCCCGCCCCTGCCGCCCCCCGGCGAAACCCACGACCTCGTCGCCGATTACGCCCGCCTGGGTTTCAGCCTCGGCCGCCATCCGCTGGTGTTTTTACGCGCCCAGCTGGGTGCCGAGCGCTTCCTGAGCGCCGCCGACATCGCTGCGGCCGACGACCGCAAGCTGGCCCGCGCCGCCGGCATCGTCACCTGCCGGCAGCGGCCCGGCACCGCCAGGGGTACCATGTTTGTCACCCTCGAAGACGAGACCGGCTGGGTGAACGTGGTGGTGCGGCCGGAGCTCCTCGAGGCCGAGCGGCACATCCTGCTCGGCGCCCGCCTGCTGGGCGTCTATGGGCAGATCACCCGCCAGGGGAGTGTCGTGCATCTGCACGCCAAACGGGTCGTCGACCGCAGCCCCCTGCTCGGCCAGCTGGCCACCCACAGCCGGGATTTCCACTGAGTGCCCCCAAACAGGGCTTCGCTCGGCCCGCCCCACCATGGCAGTCAAAGAAAACCTGGGGCGGCCCTGCGTTTAGTTGGGACGGCGGGAATCCCGGGCCGGCCGCAAGGTCTGACCAGACAAGCCGTCCCCGCCAAGGAGCACACCATGCCACACCGCCTGATCCTCACGCTGCTCGCCGCACTCTTCCTCCTCGCCGGCTGCGGCGGCATGTCGACCATCAAGACCAGCTGGCGTGACGGCGCCGACACCGCCGGCCCTCCGCGCAAGCTCGCCGTCTTCGTCGCCGTGAAGGACGACAACCTGCGCCGGATGGCCGAGAACCGGGTGGCTCAGAGCCTGCAGCCGAGCCTCGCGGCCCAGGCGGCCCACCAGCTGGGCCTTGAGGCGCAGCTCGACACCCCCGAGGTGCGCACCCGCCTCACCGAGGCCGGCTTCGACGCCGCCCTGCTCGCCCGCCTGGTGTCGGTGGACAAGACCCAGAGCCTCGTCCCGCCCCAGCCCCCGTTCCTGCCCGAGCCTTTCCTGTGGCGCCGGGGGCCTTACCCGTACTTCAGCCCCTTCTACCCGTTTCACCCCTTCTATCCGTATGCCTACACGACGCCCCAGGTGATCGAGGACACCCGGGTGATTGTCGAAACCCTGCTCTACCGCCTGCCCGAAGGCAAACCGGTGTGGTCGGCCGTGAGCGAATCCTTCAACCCCGCCTCATCCAGCGAGGTGGTCGAAGACCTGATCCAGTTGATCGGCAAACGCCTGCGCGACGAAGGCCTGCTGCCCGGGCGTTGAGACTGACGCTCACGCTGGGCAACAGGCCTTCAGGGATTCATTCGCCGGGTGCTGGAGCGGCTCAGCCGCCGTCCCCCCCGGCCTGCTCCCGGCGCCGGTAGTGCATTACCGCCGGCGCCACCACCAAGGCGCCGAGCAGCCCGACAAGCACGAGCGGCCACAGGATGGGCCGGTTCCATTCGGCCCGCAGGCGCTCCCGTTGGGCCAGGTCGATGCGCTGATATTTGAGGGTGTTGCGGACGATCTTGCCCGGCTTGCGGTTGTACAGCCAGCCGTGCTGGAGCGTGTAGGCTTTTTCGTAGAAGCCCCACACCCACGGCGCGTCGTGCTGAAGGATGGCCAGCATGCGCTCGGTGATGGCCTGCCGCGCGGGGCTGTCGGGCATCGCCTTCATCTGCTCGAAGAGCCGGTCGTATTCGGCGTTCTGGTAGTTGGCGGCGTTTTCGCCCTGGCTCTTCACCTTGCCCTGGGCGCCGTAGAGCAGGAACAGGAAGTTCTCCGGGTCGGGGTAGTCGGCGTTCCAGCCCCAATAAAAGAGCTGGGCGTTGCCCTTGCGGATCTTGTCCTGGAAGCGGTTGTAGTCGGTGGCGCGCACGACCAGCTGCACATCGAGCTTGCGGAACTGCTTGGCGAGCCAGTCGACGGTGGATTTGTCCCCCATGCCCGAGCCGGTGGTATCGAGATACACCACCAGCGGCTCGCCGCTCTTCGCGTCGCGCCCGCCGGGGTAGCCCGCCTCGGCGAGCAAGCGGCGGGCTTCGTCCACGGGCTTGCGCTGGGGCTTGCCGTCGGCCCAGTCGTAAACAAAAGGGTTGATCCCCGCCTCGCCGGCCCGGTAGCCGGCGATGCCCGGCGGGATCGGGTGCATGGCCGGCACGCCGCGACCGTTCTGGAACACCGAGATGAACTCTTCCTGGTCGATGGCGATCGAGATCGCCAGCCGAAGCTTGCGGGCCCGCTCGCTCGCGCCGCCCACCACCGGGTCGAGCATGTTGAAGCCCATGTACATCACCGTCGGCGCCACCGAGGTGTTGAGCCGGATGCCCTTGGCGGCCATCTCGTCGCTCAGGCTCACGTCGCCCTGCCCGCCCATCTGCACCGCCTGGTCGAAGTTGTCGGACGACACGCCAGAGGCGTCGTAGTAACCCTGCAGAAACTTGTTCCAGGCCGGGATGCTCTCCTTCTCGCGGCTGAACACCACCTTGTCGATGAAGGGGATCGGCTTGCCGCAGTCGGCCAGCAGGCCCGCCGCCTGGTCGTCGGGCTCGCCCTCGCAGGGGTAGCGCTCGCCCCGGAAATTGGGGTTGCGGGCCAGCACCATGCGGGCGTTGGGGTTGTTCTCGACGAGCATGTAGGGGCCGGTGCCGATGGGCCACCAGTCTAGGCTCAAGTTGCGCTCGGCCATCCCCGGCTGGGCGAAGAAGCGCTCGGCCTCGACGGGCATCGGCGCGAAAAAGGGCATCGCCAGCCAGTAGGGAAACTGCGGGTAGGTGCCCTTGATGTGCACCCGGTAGGTGTAGCGATCGACCAGCTCGACCCCCGCCATCGGGTAGTTGCGCAGGTCGATCCAGCCGCCGCCCTCGCCCTTCGCGCTGCGCGTCTTCTCGTCGGCCAGCAGGCGGGCGTGCAGGTCTTTCAGGCCGACGATGTAGTCGCCCATCAGCTCGAGCACCGGGGAATGCAGGCGCGGGTGCGCCAGGCGCTTGATCTGGTAGACGTAGTCCTCGGCGGTGAGCTCCCGGGTGCCGGTGTGGGGGAAGTCGGCGAGGCTGCGCTTGGTTGCGACCACCTCGAGCGGCAGGTCGAGGTACACCGGCTTGCCCGCAGCATCCAGGGCGAAGGCCGGGTGGGGCTGGTAACGGATGCCGGGCCGGATGCGGATCTCGTACTCGCTGCGGGCGATCGTCGCCGGGTCGGCCCCGGCGGGCAGCAGCTTGCCGGCGGCGTCGAACTGGCGCAGCGTGGGCATCTCTGCCGCGGCGGCCACCTGGAGCTGGAAGGGGCGCTTCAGGTAGTGGTACTGCAGCGGCGGCTCGTAGATCTGGTACAGGAAGGTCGCCTCGTCCTCGCTGTAGGACTGCACCGGGTCGAGGTGCTTGGGGCGCTGGCTGAAAGCGGTGTACAGGATGTTGCCGCCCCGCTCTGCCGCGGGGTACGGGTCGTTCCACACCTGGCCGCAGCCGCTGAGCAAGGCCGCCGCCAGGAGAGCCGCCAGGCGTTGGATCGTCGGAGAAGTGATTGCGCGCATGGCGCCCAGTCTACCGGATAGATCTGCTGCTGAAGGCGTTTCGGGCTGGGGTTCGAGGCGCGAGTTTGGGCCGCCAAGCCACCGGGCGGCCAGCGGGCGCCGCGTCGCCGTCAGGCGCTCTGCTTGCGGCGGGCTGCCTGCTCGGCCTGCATCTCGGCCACCAGGGCCTCGGCCCGCTGGGCCCTTACTGTTTCGGCGAGGCGAAGCTCTTCGATGGCCCGGGCGCGGGCCTCGGCGGCGGCCACCGCCGACTCCTTGCCGTGGGCTGCGTCGCTGGCAATCTTGAGCTGGGCCTGCAGGCGTTCGATGCGCCCCTCAGCAGCAGCCAGGGATGTCTCGATCTGGCGCGCTTTGGAGACCGCCTCCCGCAGCGCGGCGCGGGCATCCTCGGTCTGCTCGCGCTGACGGGCCTCGCGCTCTTCCCGGTTGGAGACCTGCTGGCGCAGCGCGAGCATCTCGGCCACCTTGTCCTGGCGGGCCTGCTCGATCTGCTTGAGCAGGGTCTCCCGCTCACTGGCGCTGCGCTCCTGCTCTTCCTTGAGGGCGGCGGTGTAGCGGTCGCGATCGTTTTGCAAGAGCCGGGTGAGGCGTTCGGATTCGGCCACGAACTTCTGCTCGCGCCCCTCGGCGGCATCCTCCAGCAACTTCACACGGCTCTCGAGGGCGTCGCGCTGGCGCTGGGTTTCCTGGATCTGGATGCGCAGCTCGGCAATCGTGCCGTCGCGGCTCTGGACGGCCTCTTCGAGGCTCGCGATGTTTTGCAGCGTGTCACTGGATGCGGCTTCGAGCTGCTGGATGCGGTCGTGGGCCGCCTGCAGGCGCACATGCACGGCCTCACGCTCGGCTTCGAGCTCCTGGCGCTGGCTGGCCAGCACCCGGTCGGCCTGTTGCAACGACAACGACCAGACGTTGGCCATGAAGGCGTCCGCCGCCGAGACGAGCTCGTCGGGCATGCCCGGAATGCTGCGCTGGCGAAAGAACGCCGCCCCCGTCTCACGACGCCATTGGTCGATGTAACGCTGCACGACTTCGCTCGAGCCCTTGTTGCCCAGCTCGGCATAGACGAGGTTGAAAGAGGGGTTCTCGCCCTGGGAGAGCAGCTGAAAACAGATCTGCTCGACCGACTCGAAATTGACACTGCTGCTACGCGCCATGGACATCTCCCCTGCCTCACCAAGAATGCAAAAAACTGCTACACAGGACACCATAGCATACGAATAAGGCCGGATAACGTAATACTCATGACGAAACGCCAATTCAACACACTTTAACGGCGACGCGCCGGCCCACGGCGCCCAAACCTGCTCAGCCCCCCGCTCAGCCCCCCGTTTTGAGCCCTGTCCACGGCAGGCGCTGCTTCTGCGCCTCGTCGTGCCAGCGCTCCTCTTCTTCGTGGATGTAGCGCTGGGTGGTGCGTGCGTCGGTGTGCCGGGCGTCCTTCTGCACAAAGCGTTCGTCGATGCCGCTGTCGAGCTTGGCGGTGATGCCGGTATGGCGGCCCCAGTGGGCCGAGGCGGCGCGCAGCTTCTCTTTCTTGTGCTCGGCATCGGCAGGCAGCAGGTCGGCGGCGGCCGAGAAGATCTTCTTGAGAATCTGGTTGAGCCGCCGGGCGGTGATCGGGCTGCCGTCCTTGACCGACACCAGCAGCGGCGTCGTGTCGTCCCGCCGGGGCACGGCGGACAGGCCCAGGTGCTTGCGGTAGCGGATCAGGGCCTGCAGCATGTCGTCGGCCACCGGCACCTTGGCCTTCTTGCCGCCCTTGCCCACCACGTGCCACCACCACAGGCCACGCTCCTCGCGGAAGCTGTTCATGCGGTGGTTCTCGAGCTCGCCGGCCCGGGGGGCCAGCATGTAGAGCGTCGCCGCGATGAAGCGCGCCCGCTCGTATTCGTCGCGCCCCCGCTCGGCGTCGCGGGGCATCGCCTCGATGGCCGTGGTGACGGCCTGCCACATCTGCTCGTCGAGAAAACGCTCGATCTTGTCGACCTCTTCGGTGCTGGCCACCGCCCGCAGCGGGCCGCCCGCCTCGGCGGCCATCTTGCGCCGACGCTGCCGGATCAGGCCCAGCGGGTTACCCAGCAGGTAGCCGGCATCCACCAGGTAGCGCATCAGCGAATTGATCGCCGCCATGGTGGTGAGCACGGCGCTTTCACTGAGCGGGCCGACGAAGGGCCGCCACTTCTCGGATGCCCGCTCGGCCTTCGGGCCGCACCACCGGGCCGCGGGCTGAGGGTCGAGAAGAAAGTTGAGGTAGCCCTCGAAATCCTGCCGATTGAGGCTGGACAAGGGCTTCCGGCGCTCGACCAGCGACCACAGCAACAGGCGCTCGCACTCCCGCTGGTAGATACGCAGCGTGCCCGGGGAGCGGTCGTACTCGACGAGAAAACAACGTATCGCGTCGGCGTCACAGGCGGCATCGATCTGCAGGCGGGCTGGATCGGCCCGGTTTTCCCCGGTGCTTCCGTCAAGTTCGGGCGGAATCTGGAGCACATCGAGGGGGCGCAAGGGAATCAGGCCGGATGAGGAGGTCTCGGCCACGGATGGGGCAGTCAGTTTCGTGTCCATGGCCTGAGTTTACCCCGGCGGAACGGCGTGCACGGGCACCAATCCCTGGGCCGGGCTTGCAATACCTCGGATGCTGTATATAATTACAGCTATCGATAAAGAAAAGCGGTGGTGCAAAAAACACCCTTCGCTTCGTAAAGCCCGGAACCCTGCGCGGCCTCAATCCACCTTTCAAAGGAGTCGATGATGGAAACCCTGATTTGCCGGATCTTGATGTTGAGCGGCCTCATGGCAGGCGTCTTGCTGGCCGGCGGGAGCAGCAGCGCCCTGGTGCCGGCGATCCTGGCCATCGTTTGCGCCGGGCTCCTGCGCCGCATCGCCCCCGCGCTTCCGTGGCGCTTCAAGCGGGCCCGCTACCGCAGCGCCCCAGCGCCCATTCCCGGCTGGCGCTGAGATTCAAGGTGGCGGTACGCCTGGGCCTGAGCCCATCCGCCGGGCAGGCCACAAAAAAATCGCCGGCCACTCGGGCAAAGCCAAGTGCCGGCGAAATCATCAGTGCATGAAGCGCCGTGTGTGAAGCACCTCAAGTCTTGAACCAAAGCAGCCTTCAGCCAGAGGGCCAAAAGGCTTGCCTGCGGCCTTCGACACGCCAGCCAGCGCGGCAGCTTACTTGCTGCGGGCCGTGCGAGCCTTGCGTTCTGCGCCGATCAATTCGGAAATGTCGGTATTGCGATACTTGAGCGCCCAGCTTTCGGCAGTCTCGCCTTGATCATTCTTCAGATCGAGATTGGCACCGGCCTTGAGCAAGCGGGTGACGACCTCTTCGTGGCCGTTGCGGGCAGCGAACATGAGCGCAGAACTGCCGTTGGGCGCCAGCGCATCGGGGCTGGCGCCCTTGGCCAGCAGCAGATCGACGATGGCGCTGCGCCCCTCGAAGGCAGCGTAAAGCATGGGGTTCCAGCCCCCGTGCTCGAAGGGTGCGCCGGCCTTGAGCAGCTGTTCGGCGATACCGGTGTAGCCGCGCAGCGCAGCCAGCATCAGCGCGCTGTCGCCTGCCGCATTGCGTGCGTCTAGCCTGATGCCGCGCTGCTTGATGAGCTCGGCCACCACGGCGGGTTGCTCCTCCCGGGCCGCCAATATCAACAGGGTGTTGCCGCTCGGGTCGGACGAATTCGGGTCCATGCCCCGGGCCACGAGCTCGGCCACCTCGCGGGCATCACCCAGCTTGGCGGCATTGAGCAGGTCGTCGAGGGACGCCGCCGACGCCGGCAGCGCAAGCTGCATGCAGAGGAGCAGCGCCGCAAGCCCGGCCGGCCGGGGGGCTGCGATGCGGAAACGGGGTTTCATCACGGTCTGGCGTCCTTGAAGAGTCGGAAGAAGTTTTGTGTGGTGGCCTCGGCCACCGCCTCCAGGGTTTCACCCCGGGCCGCAGCCACCGCCTCGGCCACATGGCGGACATAGGCCGGTTGGTTGGTCTTGCCCCGGAAAGGCTCCGGCGCGAGGTAAGGCGCATCGGTCTCGACGAGCAGGCGGTCGGCTGGCACATAGCGCGCCACCTCGCGCAGGGATTCGGCGGTCTTGAAGCTGACAATGCCCGAGAACGAGATGTAGAAGCCGAGCTCGAGGGCACCCCTGGCCACCTCGAGGGTCTCGGTAAAACAATGCATCACGCCACCCGCCTCACCGGCGCCCTCCTCCTGCATCAGCCGGAGCGTGTCGGCGGCCGAGTCGCGGGTGTGGATGATCAGCGGCTTGGCGCAGCGGCGCGCGGCGCGGATATGGGTGCGAAAACGCGCCCGCTGCCATTCGGGCGCGTCCTTGTGCCAGTAGTAATCGAGGCCGGTCTCGCCGATCGCCACCACCTTGGGATGGGCCGCGAGCTCGAGCAACCGGGCTTCGTCGGGCTCCTCGCAATCTGCGTTGTCGGGGTGCACACCCACCGAGGCGAACACGTTGGGGTGGCGCTCGGCTGCGCCGATGACGCCCGCCAGGGTTTCCAGCTTCACAGCCACGCACAGCGCGTGGGTGACGCCGTTGTCGGCCATGCGGGCCAGCATGTCGGCTTCGTTCTGGATGAGGTCGGGAAAATCCAGGTGGCAGTGGGAATCAACGAGCATCGGTACGCTTCAAGCTTGAATCAATGGGGTCAGATCGTGTGGGTCGGGCGGGACGAACCCAGGTGGCCGGCCAGGATCTGCTCGATCCGGTTGCGCAGGATCTGCCCGGCTTCGTCACCGGCAAACTTGACCCCGATCCCCTGGGTTTTGTTCCCCTGGGCGCCCGGCGGCGTGACCCAGGCGATGTTGCCCGCCACCGGGTGCTTGGTCGGGTCGTCCATCAACTGCAGCAGCATGAAGATCTCGTCACCCAGCTTGTACTCGCGGGTGGACGGCACGAAGATCCCGCCGTTCTTGATGAACGGCATGTAGGCCGCGTAGAGGGCCGACTTGGACGTGATGTTCAGCGACAGGACACTCGGCCGCGACTGGGCCGGGCGCTTGAGGGAATCGTTCATTTGCGCACCGCTGGGGCAGCCGACCGGGCAAAGCCGCGGGCGTACCGCAAAAGCATGTCTTCCAGGAAGAGCCGGGCGTTGAGCGGATGCTGGGCTACCCGACGGGTCTGATTGATTTCATTGTAGCAGCCCAGCGCGCTGTCAATCGTCATGCGACCGGCCAGCCCGTGAAGGATATCGTGCTCGGCAGGAAAGAATCGCACCGGCCCGCCCAGGCGCAGGCTCACGACGTCGGCCACCCAGCGCTGCATCCAGCCCACCAGCGTGTTCATGTCGAAACCCGCCGCGAGGGAATCCTTGCTCTTCAGCCAACTCTCCCACTCGCCCGCGAGGCGCAGCGGCGCCTTGCCCGGAATGCTCGCGATGTCGCTCACGAAGCGCTTGCGGCCCGCGGCGCCGCCCCCTTCGGCGAGCGCTGCGGCGGCGAGGGGCATGCCGCCGGAAAAAGCCAGCAGCGAGACCGCGTCGGGGGTTTTGCGCTCGAGCAGCCAGCGCGCCGCCAGCTCGCCCGCCGGACGCGGGAAGGCCCAGGTCTGGCAGCGGCTGCGGATGGTCGGCAAGAGCCGCTTCGGCGACGACGAGATCAGGATGAACTGCACGTTGGTGGTGGGCTCTTCGAGCAGCTTGAGCAGCGCATTGGCGGTGTAGAGGTTCATCGCCTCGGCCGGGTCGACGATCGCCACCCGCTGGCTGCCCCGGTGGCCGCCGGTGGTGAGCGCCTGCTGCAGCTCGCGGATCTGCTCGATGACGATCTGGCGGCTGGCGGCCTTGCCGCCCTCGGGCTTCTCGGGGGCATCGTCCCGCGGCTCGCGGTCGGCCTCGGGGATCACCCGCAGCAGGTCGGGATGGTTGCCGGCCAGGCGCCACAGGCAATCTTCGCAAACACCGCAGGCATGGCCGTCGGCGCCGGGCCGGGCGCACAGCACCCGCGCGGCCAGGGCTTCGGCGAAATGCCGCTTGCCACCACCCGCCGGGCCCGCGAAGAGCAGCGCGTGGGGCATCCGGCCGCTGCTCTCGAGCACCCGTCGCCAGAGGCCGGCCTGCCATTCGAAAATCATTGGAAGCACGCCCCGAGGATGATCGCCTCGACCTCGGCGCGGATCTCATCGGGCTTGCGGCTCGCGTCGATCAGCCTCACGCGCTGGGGCGCGGCCGCGGCCCGGCGCAGGTAGGCCGCCCGGACGCGCTGGAAGAAGTCGGCCTTCTCGCGCTCGAAACGGTCGGGAGCCTGGCCGGTACCAGCGAGGCGGCGGGCGGCGACAGCCGGGTCGAGATCGAAGATCAGCGTTAGGTCGGGCTGAAAATCGGGATGCACCCAGCGCTCGAGGGCTACGAAGCGCGCCTCGTCGAGCCCGCGCCCGCCCACCTGGTAGGCGTAGGTGGCGTCGGTGAAACGGTCGGACACCACCCACTTGCCCGCCGCCAATGCCGGTTCGATGAGCGCCGCCAGATGCTCGCGGCGAGCGGCGAACATCAGCATGGCCTCGGTTTCGAGGTGCATCGGCTCGTGGAGGAGGATCTCCCGCAGCTTCTCGCCCAGGGGCGTGCCGCCCGGCTCGCGGGTCTGCACGACCTGGATGCCGCGGGATTCGATGAGGGCCACGGCGGCGGCGATCTGGCTGCTCTTGCCGGCGCCGTCTATGCCTTCGAAGGTGATGAAGCGGGATTTCACGGGTTGCGTTTCCGGATGTACTGGGCGACCGCCCGGTTGTGCTCGTCGAGGGTGCGGGAAAACTCGCTGGAGCCATCGCCGCGGGCGACGAAATAAAGGTAGTCGGTGGCCGGCGGGTGGAGCGCCGCGCGCAGGGCCGCCACGCCGGGCAGCGCGATCGGGGTAGGCGGCAGGCCGGGGCGGGTGTAGGTGTTGTAGACCGTATCGGCCAGCAGGTCGCGCTTGCGCAGGTTGCCGTCGAAGGCTTCGCCGAGCCCGTAGATCACCGTCGGGTCGGTCTGCAGCAGCATGCCGCTGTTCAAGCGGTTGACGAACACCGACGCCACCATCGGGCGGTCGGCGGCCTGGCCGGTCTCCTTCTCGACGATCGAGGCCATGGTCAGCGCCTGGTAGGGGGTCTTGTAGGGCAGCCCGCCGGCGCGCCGGGCCCACTCCCGATCGAGCACCTCGAGCATGTGGCGATGGGCGCGGCGCAGCACGTCGAGGTCGCTGCTGCGGCGGGAGAACAGATAGGTGTCGGGGAAGAACAGGCCTTCGGGGTGGCTCGCGGTGCTGCCGATGCGCGCCAGCAGCTCGGCGTCGCTGAGGCCGGCGCTGTCGTGGCGCAGATCCGGGTGACGGTCGAGGGCGGCGCGCAGCTGGCGGAAGTTCCAGCCCTCGATGATCGCCAGCTCCGCCTGGCTGACGTCGCCGCGGGTGAGCTTGGCGAGCAGCGCGAGCGGCGTGAGCCCGGCTTCCACCTCGTAGCTGCCGGCCTTGATGGCGTTGGCCCGGCGGGTGACCCGGGCCAGCATCTCAAGGGCCGCCGGCTGCACGTCGATGCCGGCATCCACCAGTTGGCGCGCAACCTGGCGCATCGACGAGCCAGGCTCGATGGTGAAGTCCAGCGGGCTCGCCGCCAGCGCGATCGGGCGATGGGCGAACCACGCCAGCGCCCCCGCGAAACAGGCGGCCATGGCCAGCACTGCGGCCAGCAATCGAAACAACACAGACTTCATCAGGGAACCAGGCGCGTCGAAAACGAACGAAGGGAGTGAGAACAGGGAAAGACGGCGCAGCCCTGGATTTACGCTGCAGCCGGCCGCATATAATAACGCAAAGCTCTTTGAGGCTCCCTCCGCAGGGACGTGGGGCCGTTTACCGATTCGTATCGCAACAGGACACCGAACACTGATGAACGCAAGCTGGCAAACCCATCTCGCCGCCCAAGGCGCAAGCTTTCCGGACGAATTTTCGGTCCGCTTCGGCGAGGACGAACGGCAGGGCGCAAGCCTGGTCGCCCAGGGCACCGTTGTCGTGCCCCTCGAACACCTGCGGGTGATCCGCGCCACCGGCGAGGACGCCGGCGCCTTCCTGCACAACCTCTTCTCCAACGACGTCAAGAAGCTGGGCGCCAACGAGGCCCAGCTCAACAGCTTCAACAGCCCCAAGGGCCGCATGCTGGCGAGCATGCTGGTGTGGCGCCAGGGCAGCGACTACCTGCTGGCGATGTCCGCCGACATCCACGCCGCGATGCTCAAGAAGCTCTCGATGTACGTGCTGCGCTCCAAGGTGCGCCTGCTGGACGACGGCTCCGACAGCGTGCTGATCGGCCTGGCGGGCTCCCAGGCCGGCGCCGCCCTCGAAGCCGCCGGCCTCGGGATCCCCGGCGCGCCGCGGGCCACCGCCTCCGGCATCGCCAGCGTGGTGCGCCTCGACGGCGCCCGCTTCGTGGTGTCGACGCCCATCTCCGAGGCCGCCGCGCTGTGGAACAAGTTTGTCGCGTCCGGCGCCGTGCCGGCCGGCACCCAGGCCTGGCAATGGCTGGACATCCGTGAAGGCCTGCCCACCGTCACCCAGCCGGTGCAAGAAGAATTCGTCGCCCAGATGCTCAACTTCGACCTCATCGGTGGCGTCAGCTTCAACAAGGGCTGCTACCCCGGCCAGGAGATCGTTGCCCGCACCCACTACCTGGGCAAGCTCAAGAAACGCATGTACCGGGTGCACGCCCCCGTCGGCGCCCTGCCCGCGGTGGGCACCGACATATACGCCCCCGATTTCGGCGATCAGTCCGCCGGCAAGGTGGTGAGCGCAGCCCCGGCCCCGGAGGGTGGCTACGACGCCCTGGTGGTGCTGCAGAGCTCGAGCGCCGACGCTGGCCAGGCCCACCTGGGCGCCCCCGACGGCCCGGCCCTCGCCTTCCTGCCCTTGCCTTACGCCCTGGGCTGAGGAAACGGCTTGAACCTCTCCCACTACTACATCTACTACCCGGTCCGGATCGGCCTGGAGGCCGATCTGGCGCGGGCGCTCTACAACGCCCTGGCCGAGCTGCAGGCCCAGACCGGCATCGCCGGCCGCGTCCTGCGCAAGGCCGACGACCCCTGGACCTGGATGGAGATCTACGAGAACGTCACCGACGTGCCCGCCTTCGACGCGGCCCTCGAGCAGGCCATCGAGCACCACGGCCTGCTGCGCTTCGTCGATGAGGGCGGCCGGCGCCATACCGAACGCTTCGTCCCATGTGCCTGATCCTCGTCGCCTGGCAGGCACACCCCGACTACCCGCTGGTGGTCGCCGCCAACCGGGATGAGTTCTTCGCCCGGCCGGCGGCCCCGGCGGGCTGGTGGCAGGATGCGCCCGATGTCTTCGCCGGCCGTGACCTTGAAGCCGGCGGCACCTGGCTGGGGCTCACCCGCGCAGGCCGCTTCGCCGGCCTCACCAACTTCCGCGACCCCGGGCGCAACCGGGTGGGCACGCCCTCCCGCGGGGCCCTGGTGGCGGATTTCCTCGGCAGCACCGAAAGCTCCGCCGAGGCCCTTGCCCGGCTGCAGCGCGAAGGCCCCCGCTACAACGCCTTCAACCTCTTCGTCTCCGACGGCGACACGCTGGGCATCTACGAGAGCGAAAGCGGCGCCGCCCGGCTGCTCGAGCCCGGCGTGCACGCGCTCTCCAACCACCTCCTCGACACGCCGTGGCCCAAGGTGCGGGCCGGCAAGGCGCGCCTGTTCCGGGCGCTCCAGGCCCTGCCCGACGACACGCCGCTCGTCGAGCTTTTGCGGGACGACCGCCCGGCGCCCGACGCCGAACTCCCCCGCACCGGCGTCAGCCTGGCCTGGGAGCGGATGCTGTCGAGCGCCTTCATCCGCGCCCCCGGCTACGGCACCCGCTGCTCCACCGTGATCCGCCGCGACCGCCACGGCTGGACCCACATCCAGGAATCCACCTGGAACGAGGTCGGCCGAGAAACCGACCGGGTGGTCGAGAGCTTCCAGCGCACTCGGGCCTGAGCACCGCGAAGCCCCCGGGCAGACACCTATAATTCAAGACTTGGTTGTTTCCACCTTCACGCAGCAAATCCGCATGACCGCCCCAGCCAGCTCCTCCGCATCCCTGCTCCCGTCCCTCGTCTCCTTCGCCCAGGCCCGGCCCGGCCAGCGCCTCGACCTGCCCGCCCTCGCCGGCTCGGCCGACGCGCTGGCGATCGCCCAGCTGGCACGCCAGGCCGGCAGTGGGCGCATGCTGGTCGTCATCACCGCCAACCCGCTCGATGCCCAGCGCCTATCCGACGAGATCGCCTGGTTGGCCCCGGGGCTCTCCACCCACCTGCTGCCCGACTGGGAGACCCTGCCCTACGACAGCTTCTCGCCCCACCAGGACCTGATCTCCGAGCGTCTCTCGTCGCTCTACGCGATCAGCCGCGGCGAGGCCGACATCGCCCTGGTGCCGGCCTCCACGGCCCTCTACCGGCTGGCGCCACCGGCCTTCCTGGCGGCCTACACCTTCTTCCTCAAGCAGGGCAGCAAGCTCGACGTGGACGGCCTGCGCCGCCAGATGACCGTGGCCGGCTACGCCCACGTCACCCAGGTGATGTCGCCGGGCGAATACAGCGTGCGCGGCGGGCTGGTGGACCTCTTCCCGATGGGCGCCGCCCTACCCTACCGCATCGACCTCTTCGACGACGAGATCGAGAGCATCAAGACCTTCGACCCGGACACCCAGCGCACGGTGTTTCCGGTGCGCGACGTGCGCCTGCTGCCGGCCCGCGAGTTCCCGATGGACGAAACCGGCCGCACCCGCTTCCGCGGCCGCTTCCGCGAGACCTTCGAAGGCGACCCGTCCCGCTGCACGGTGTACAAGGACGTCTCCAACGGCATCGCCCCGGCGGGCATCGAGTACTACCTGCCGCTGTTCTTCGACGAAACCGCCACGCTCTTCGACTACCTGCCCGACAGCAGCGCGATCCTGCTGCACCGGGACGTACCGGCCGCCATCGAAGCCTTCTGGAAGGACGCCCGCAGCCGCCACCAGCTGCTGGGTGGCGACAAGACCCGGCCGATCATGGCGCCGGATCAGCTCTTCCTGTCGGAAGAGGCCTTCTTCGTCGCCCTCAAGGAGCGCCTCCGCCTGGCCCTGCCGGCCGGCGCCACCGGCGGGCCCGCCGAGGCGCTGCCCGACGTGTCCGTCGACCGCAAGGCCAGCGACCCGCTCCACCGCTTCAAGGCCTTCTGCGCGGGCTTCCCGGGCCGCGTGCTGGTGCTCGCCGAATCCGCAGGTCGCCAGCAGACCATCGCCGAATACTTCGCCGAGTACGGCCTAAAGCCCGCCGCCAGCGCCGACTTCGACGCCTTCGTGGCGGGTGATACCCGGCTCGCCCTCGGCACAGGCCCCCTCGCCGCCGGCTTCGTGCTGCCCGAGGCCGGCCTCGCTGTCGTTACCGAATCCGAGCTCTACGCCGCCACCGCCCGCAGCCGCACCCGCCGCGACAGCCGCAAGGCCGCCACCATGGAAGGCTGGCTGCGCGACCTCTCCGAGCTCAAGCCCGGTGACCCGGTGGTGCACTCCAGCCACGGCATCGGCCGCTACATGGGCCTCGTGCACATGGACCTGGGCGAAGGCCAGACCGAGTTCCTGCACCTCGAATACGCCAACGGCGACAAGCTCTACGTGCCGGTGTCGCAGCTCCACGTGATCACGCGCTACGCCGGCGCCGACCCGGAGGCGGTGCATCTGCACACCCTGGGCTCCGGCCAATGGGAAAAGGCCAAGAAGAAAGCCGCCCAGCAGGTGCGCGACACCGCCGCCGAGCTGCTGGCGCTCTACGCCCAGCGCGCGGCCCGCAAGGGCCATCAGTTCGACTTCAAGCAGCACGACCTGGAAGCCTTCGCCGACGGCTTCGGCTTCGAGGAAACCCCCGACCAGATGGCCGCCATCGAGGCCGTCGTTGCCGACATGAAATCCGGCCGGCCGATGGACCGCCTGGTGTGCGGCGACGTGGGCTTCGGCAAGACCGAAGTGGCCCTGCGCGCCGCCTTCATCGCGGTGGCCGACGGCAAGCAGGTGGTCGTGTTGTGCCCCACCACGCTGCTCGCCGAACAGCACTACCAAACGTTTGCCGACCGCTTCGCCGACTGGCCCATCAAGGTGGCCGAGCTGTCCCGCTTCAAGAACGCAAAGGAGCAGGCCGAGGCCATCAAGCAGCTGGGCGAAGGCAAGGTGGACATCCTCATCGGCACCCACCGGCTGCTGCAGAAGGACGTCACCTTCAAGCGCCTGGGCCTCGTCATCATCGACGAAGAGCACCGGTTTGGGGTGCGCCAGAAGGAAGCGCTCAAGGCGCTGCGCAGCGAGGTGGACATCCTCACCCTCACCGCCACGCCGATCCCGCGCACGCTGGGGCTGGCGCTGGAAGGCCTGCGCGAGTTCTCAGTGATCGCCACCGCGCCGCAGAAGCGGCTCGCCATCAAGACCTTCGTGCAGCGCCACAGCAAGGGCGTCATCCGCGAGGCGGTGATCCGCGAGTTCAAGCGTGGTGGGCAGGTGTACTTTTTGCACAACGAAGTCGAGACCATCGAGAACATGCGCGAGGCGCTTGAAGAGCTGCTGCCCGAAGCGCGCATCGTGATCGGCCACGGCCAGCTGCCGGAGCGCGAACTCGAGCGCGTGATGCGCGACTTCACCACGCAAAAAGCCAACCTGCTGCTGTGCACCACCATCATCGAGACCGGCATCAACATCCCGACCGCCAACACCATCATCATCAACCGGGCCGACCGCTTCGGCCTGGCCCAACTGCACCAGCTGCGCGGCCGCGTCGGCCGCTCCCACCACCAGGCCTACGCCTACCTCCTCACCGACGCCCACGCCAAACCCACCGCCCAGGCCCAGAAGCGCCTGGAGGCGATCACGATGATGGAAGAGCTGGGTTCGGGCTTCTACCTGGCGATGCAGGACCTTGAAATCCGCGGCGCCGGCGAAGTGCTGGGCGAAAACCAGTCGGGCGAGATCCAGCAGGTCGGGGTCAGCCTGTACACCGAGATGCTCAAGCGCGCCGTGCGCGACCTGCAGCGCGGCAAGGAGCCCGACCTCAGCCAGCCGCTCGAGGTGGTCTCGGAGATCAAGCTCCACGCCCCGGCCCTGCTCCCCAACGATTACTGCAGCGACGTGCAGGAACGCCTCACGCTCTACAAGCGCCTCGCCAACTGCGAGAGCGAGGACGAGCTCCAGGCCCTGCAGGAAGAACTCATCGACCGCTTCGGCGAAATGCCGCAGCAAACCCGCACGCTTCTCGAAACCCACCGCCTGCGCATGTTGGTCAAGCCCTATGGCGTCGCCAAGATGGAAGCGTCGGAGAACCAGATCAGCGTGCAGTTCGACGCCAGCGCGCCGATCGACCCGATGAAGATCATCACGCTGATCCAGAAGGACAGGCAGACCAAGATGTCCGGCCCGGACAAGCTGATCCGCAAGGTCGCCACCCCCGACCTGAAGGCCCGGGTTGCCGCAGTAAAAGCGCTGCTCGACGCGGTGAAGGCCTGAGCCGCCGGGCGCTGGCTAGCCGGCCGCACCCTGGCTCAACATCCTCGCGAGCAGGCGCCGCACCACCGCCGGCTCGAAGGGTTTGTCGCAAATGCCCGACACACCAGCCTCTTCCACCGCGGCCAGCCGCCCCTGATCGGTCTCGCTGGTGACCATCAGAATCGGCACGCTGCTCTGCCAGCTACGCCCCCGCACGTATTCAACAAACTCGCGGCCATCCATCTCGGGCATGTTGTAGTCGGTGACGATGAGATCCACCATCGTCTCCTCCATCAGCGCCACCGCCTCCTTGCCGTCGGCGGCCTCGATGATGTGGCGGATGCCCAGGTTTTCCAGCACCCGTCGCATGAAGTGTCGGGCGTTGGCGCTGTCGTCCACCAGCAGCACCCGGATGACCTCCAGGTCGAACTGATTGTCAAAGCTGTAATCGGGCGACAGGTAATCCAGGGTGGAATTGATCGCCAGCGCCAGTTGCCTGGGCGCGAAGGGTTTGGGCAGGATGCCGCATGCGCCGGCCTGGCGTATCGGGTCGAGGGCCTGGGGGCGGGTCTCGCTGGACACCAGAATGAACGGAAGGCCCGCCAGAGCCGGATCAGCACGCATGGCCCCGACCAGCCCGGTACCGGAGCCGTCGGGCAGATAGAGGGCCGACAGCACAACGTCGGGCCGCCGCTGGGCCATCGCCTCCAGGGCCTCGTGCGCCGTTCCGATCACATCCACCTGCCCCACTCCGATCTCGTCACAGGCCTTGCGGATGATCTTTGCCTGCAGCGCGGAAGGCTCCACGAGCAGGAGGCGAAGCCGGCCAAAATCTGACATGAAACCGCCTCTTATCAAATGGTTGATAAGCGGTTAGCGAACCAGATCGACAAAGCTTGAGGGCAGTTTTAGTGGTGTGGATGCAATCAGGGCCCGACGATGACTCGCCAGGCCCTGAAAATACCTGCGGCCCCCCTGGAGCCGGCCCCAACGCTTACTTGTCTTTCTGCTCGTCCAGCAGCGCGTAGTTAACCTTGACGTCGTGACGCTTGCGCAGCGCGGCGATGTAAGCGCCGAAATCCTGTTCGGCAAGCACGCGGGCGTACTGCTGCTTGATGGCCGCCCGGCGCGGGTCGTCGGCCTTGGCCACAGGGCGATTCACCTTCTCGATGCGATACAGCGCATAACCCGCGCCCGGCACCTTCACGCCCGCGTAGGCAGGCAGCTTCTCGGTGGAGGCCCGGAAGATCGCCCGCAACACCTCCGGCGGCAGGCCCTGCTCGCTACGGGCAATCGCCCGGGCCGGGCTCCACGCCAGATCGACGGCTTCACCCTTGGCGAGCTTGGCGAGCTTGCCTTCGCCGTCCTGCTCGGCCAGCTTCACGGCCTCCTCGTTGCCGAGAGCCTTCTCGATAACGGGCTTGACCTCTTCGAAGGGCCGCAGGGCTGCAGGCTTGTGTTCGAGCACCCGCGCGGCAACCAGCGTGCCGTTGCCGACATCCACCGCACTGGTGTTGCGCTTGTTCTTGAGGGCCTCGTCGGAGAACAGCTCACCGATGAGCTTCTCGTTGTTGAAGGGCGCCGGCGCCTTGCCGTCCCCGGCAATCCAGTCGGTGGCCTGAACGGCGAGCTTGAACTTCTCGGCGGCCGGCTTCAGGCTGTCGGCCTGCTCATAGACCGTGTTGGTGAAGCTCTCGACGAGTTCGGCAAACTTCTTGGCAGCCTCGTTGCGCTTGAGCTCTGCCGCAATCTCGCCCTTCACTTCGTCGAAGGGGCGCGACTTGCTGGCCTTCACGCCGGTCAAGCGGATGATGTGAAAGCCGAAATCCGACTGCACCACGCCGGAGGTTTCGCCCTCGTTCTTCAGGCCAAAGGCTGCTTCCTCGAACTCCTTGACCATCGCGCCACGGGCGAAGAAACCCAGATCGCCCCCCTTCTCGGCGGAGCCGGGGTCCTGGGAGTTCTCCCGGGCAAGGCGGGCAAAGTCATCCGGCTTGGCGGTGAGCTGCTTGAGCAGCGCCTCGGCCTTTTCCCGGGCAGCTTTGAGCGCAGCATCGCCGGCGCCCTTGTCGGCCTGGATCAGGATGTGGCTGGCGCGCCGCTCCTCGCCCTGGCTGAAACGCTCAGGGTGGGCGTCGTACTCCTTGCGGACATCGGCATCGGCCACACTCAGCTGATTGGCGACGGCATCCTTGCTCAGCACGACGTACTCGGCCTTCAGTTGGGCCGGCATCTCGAAGCGCTTGCGCTCGGTATCGTAGAATTTGCGTGCGGCATCCTCCGCAAGCTTCACCCCGGCGGCGAACTGGGCTGCCGGAAGGCGGACTTCACTGACGGTACGCTCCTCGAGCTGAACCGAATACACCTGATCCACCGAGCTCTGGGGGACCAGAACGCCCTCGGCAACGGCACCAAGCACCTGCTGCAGAGCCAGGTCATGGCGCAAGCGCCCCTCAAAAACGGCCTGCGTCATACCCTGTGCCTTCAGCACCGCCTCGTAACGCGGCAACGAGAAATGCCCGTTCTCCTGAAAAGCAGGGATCGCGGCAATCGTGTCCCGCAGGCTGGCATCGGAAACGCTGAGCCGCATCTTCTGGGCATCCAGCGCGAGAAGACGCTGATTGACCAGATTTTCGAGCACTGCACGGCGCGTCTCGGGTGTATCCATCATGGCGGGGTTGAAGCTGGCCCCCAAGGCACCGCGCATGCGCTCCTGCTGCTCGCGCAGGGCCTGCTGGAACTCTCCCATCTGAATGGCCGTGCCACCGACGGTGGCCACACCATCGCTGTTGCCGGCGTTCTTGACGTAGGACTCGACGCCAAAGAAGGCGAACGGCAGCGTGATCATCACCAGGAATACCTGGACGACCTTCTTGTTGTTGCGTACGGCGTCAAACATGCTGACTCCCAAGAAACTGATGACGGCGGTGAACCGCTTCTTTGAAAAACAAAAAGGCGAACTCTCGTTCGCCTCTCGAAATTTCGGCTGGGGCGCTGAAGCAGCCCTCTGCGTACGCGGCAGACAACCCCACGCGGCGGCAGCCAAGGCCCGGATGACATCAACGCCCGCGAGCAGCGCGGCTGATGGACGCGTCGGAGTCTACCCGGGCGAGTCTCACCAAACAAGCCCTTATGAAGGCGTTTGAATACATTGCAGGCGGCTGCAACAAAAAGGGCCGCAAAGCGGCCCTTTTGGGAGTAGCTACACCGAACCTGCCTGGTCAGCCAGTGTGTTGGCGGAGTGGACGGGACTCGAACCCGCGACCCCCGGCGTGACAGGCCGGTATTCTAACCAACTGAACTACCACTCCTTGATGCGACCCTCACACCACGGTGAGAGTGGTGGGTGCTGACGGGGTCGAACCGCCGACATTCGCCTTGTAAGGGCGACGCTCTACCGACTGAGCTAAGCACCCATTTGCTGGGAGGCTTTAATATCCACCACAACAATAGCCCATTAGTTTAACGCATCTTTCAATGCCTTGCCAGGCCTGAATTTCGGAATTTTTGCCGACTGTATCTTGATCGCAGCTCCGGTTCTTGGATTTCGGCCTGTTCTCGCGGCACGTTTCCCCACGTTGAAAGTTCCAAACCCAACCAGGGTGACGCTATCCCCTTTCTTCAGCGCCTGCTTGACGGCCGAGATGGCCGCATCGAGCGCTCGTCCGGCAGCAGCTTTGGAAATCTCTGCGTCAAGCGCAATCTGATCAATCAATTCGGATTTGTTCACGCCAGCCCCCTCGTCATCGAATTTAACAAACAGGAAACCACCCCTACAAATGCTGAACCGACACGCCCTGGAAACCACTGCGTCCCATATATAACGCCGTGAAAAACACGATGTCAAGAGACTACACAGCAGCGCGCCAGGCAAATTCTCTCGCAAGGGATCACTCGCCCCGTGCAACTTCCCGGCGCCTCTGGCAGCTGAATTGGGATATAGGGCAGCTCTGACGCCGGTAGCTGGCATCCAGCAAGGACGCGCGAATCCGGGGCCAGTGCGTTCTCTGGTAGCCCGCCGTCTCGGCGATCGACGATCCATCCACCCCGGCACTGCCACACGACTGAATTTGACACGTTTCCATGCCGCTCGCTTCGAGCTCGGTTTCATCTCGCCTTCCCGCGTTCCGCCCCGGCCTACCAGGCATCTGATGCACTGCACGTCCGAGCGACATGGCCTTCGGCCCTCAACCCGCAGGAGTGCCCCCATGCTGGGCATGCACGTAAAAAACCCCACCCGGCATTCACGCCGGACGGGGTCTTTTCAGACATGATAATGACGCGGCCCAAGAAACCGGGCCACGGATCAGTTCATGATCAGATACGCTCGAACACCGTGGCAATACCCTGGCCGCCACCAATGCACATCGTGACCAGGGCGTAACGGCCACCGGTACGCTGCAGTTCATAGAGAGCCTTGGTGGCGATGAAGGCGCCGGAGCAGCCAACCGGGTGGCCCAGAGCAATGGCACCGCCGTTCGGGTTGGTCTTGGCAGGGTCCAGGCCCAGCACCTTGGCAACCGACAAAGCCTGAGCAGCAAAGGCCTCGTTGGACTCGATGACGTCCATCTGGTCGAGGGTCAGACCAGCCTTCTTCAGCGCGATGCGCGAAGCCGGGATCGGGCCTTCGCCCATGATGTCGTTCGGAACACCGGCGATGGCGTAGGAAACCAGGCGGGCCATGGGCTTGTAACCGGCATTGACGGCGGTGGTGCCGTCAGCCAGGACGAAGAATGCAGCGCCGTCGTTGATGCCCGATGCGTTACCGGCAGTGACGGTACCGTCTTTCTTGAAGGCGGGCTTCATCTTGCCCAGCGACTCCATGGTCGTGCCGCGCTTCAGGTGCTCGTCGGTGTCAAACACAACGTCGCCCTTGCGGGTCTGCTTGACGATCGGGAAGATCTGGGACTTGAAGTAGCCGGCATCGATGGCCGCCGCGGCACGGCGCTGGGATTCAACGGCGAAGGCATCCTGCTCCTCGCGGGTGATCCCGTGCTTGGCAGCAAGGTTCTCGGCGGTGATGCCCATGTGGCCCACGCCGAACGGATCGGTGAGCACGGCAACCATGGAATCGATGGCCTTGGTGTCACCCATGCGGGCGCCGCTGCGCAGAGCTGGCATCAGGTAAGCAGCCTTGGACATGACTTCGACGCCGCCGCCGATACCGTATACCGTAGTCGGCGTCGCCGAGCAGGATGTTCTGCGCGGTCGTCACGATACCCTGGAGGCCGGACGCGCAAAGACGGGAAACCTGCATGGCGACGGATTCCATCGACAGACCGGCCTGGATGGAAGCAACACGGGAAACGTAGGCGTAGCGGGAGTCGGTCGGCATGGTGTTGCCAACGGTGACGTAGTTGATCAGCTGCGGATCGACGGTGGAGCGGGCAATCGCCTCCTTCATGACGAGACCGGCCAACTCACTCGAATCGAAATCGGCCAGGGAACCGCCGAAAGCACCGATCGGGGAACGGACTGCACTCAAAACGACAACATCACGACTAGCCATCTTACTTCCTCCTCAATTGCTATGATTAATTACCGACCCAGCCTGCAACACCAAGCAACGCCAGCACCAGGAACACCAGCACCAAAGTGCGCCATACCAAGCCGATAGTACTCTGCATGAACTCTGCATCGGCGTCGTCTCCGACACCCATTTCCGGACGTTCAAGCACCTCACCGGATTCGTGAATCGGCATGCCGAGGCGGACACCGAGGGCGCCACCACCGCTTGCCAACAGTATACCGGAAGCCTTGCTCTTCCATTGATTGGCCTGAGTTCGCCAGCAATGGATGCCATCCTCGAAATCACCGACGATGGAAAATGCGGCGGCCGTCAGCCGTACAGGAACCCAATCCAGCGCCCCGAAAGCCTTGCGCGCAAAATCACCGAAATCGCCGAACTGCTGCTCGTCACGACGCTGGCCCCAGGCCTCATCGAAAAACGCCGCCATGCGGTACAAGACCGCACCGATCGGCCCCGGCAACAGCACGAACCAGACGACCACACCAAACACGTTTCGATGCGACGCCAGTAAGGCCTCCTCGATCGCCAGCCGGGCCACCTCGCTGGAGCCGGATTGATCATGGGACGCGCCGCGCCATTCGCCGATCAGTTGCCGCGCGCGTGGGAGCTCACCCATCCGCAGCGCAAGCTGGATGTCGGTGAAGAAATGGCTGACCTGGCGAAAGCCCATGGTCAGATAGAGAACCAAGACGTTGAAGACGACGCCGAGGAGCGGATGAAGGCTCAACAGGAGAAAGTAGATCAGCGCCGTGACGAGACAGGCGGAGAGAATCGCAACCCACCAGGCCACGGCTCCATGCCTCGCATCGCCGTCGTTGAAGCGATCTTCGAGAAAGCGGGCGAACATCTTCAGCGGTGCCTGGACGACACGCGCAGCAGGGAGGGGACGCAATTGCTCGATGAGCAGGGCTATGATCAGGGAGAACAGGGTCATGCGGCAGGGGCCCGGAGAGCCCAATATATCCAAGCCATTTGGGGGTGCTTCAAGATACCATCAAACGGACCCAACACAAACGCCCCGGGCTCAGCGGCACACGAAACGCTGCAGGCTCACGAGCATCCCGGCGGTCGCGCCCCAGATGAAATACTCGCCATAAGGCATTGCGTAGTATTCACGCCGCGCTCCGCGAATCATCGCCGAATGGCGCTGATGATTGGATTCATCGAGCAGAAAGGACAGCGGTACCTCGAAGGCCTCCGCGACCTCAAAGGGGTCGAGCTGCAGCTCGAAAGGTGGCGTCACGAGCCCGACCACAGGCGTTATGTCGAAGCCCGTACCGGTCTGATATTGGGGCAGGCAGCCCAGCAGCTCCACATGGGCCCGGTGAAGGCTTATCTCTTCCTCGGTCTCCCTGAGGGCGGTCTCGATCGGCGAGGTGTCCTCATCCTCCACACGCCCCCCCGGAAAACTCACCTGCCCCGGGTGATGATGCAGATGATCGGTGCGACGGGTCAGAAGAACAGTCGGCTCAGGCTCCCGCAGCACGATGGGTACGAGCACCGCGGCTGGGCGCAATGGGCCGGGCGGAACGCCATCTTCGAGAGGGCCCGTGTCGGGCAAGCCCGCAAGAAACCGGCTTCGCAGCCATTCCGCACTGGGGGTGAAGGGTTTCGAAAATCGCATCTTCATGACACGGCACAGTCAAAAACGCTGCCGCAGCTGCATTGTCGAGCCTTCACGACGCATCTCCATACGGTTGAGAAAACTCATTCCAAGCAGCGCGACCGGCAGATCCGCAGCATGCACGACCCCTTCCACGTTCCGCAGCGTGACGCCGCCGACGCTGACCGAGTCGAGGGGCAGCTTCCAGCCGCGGGCAACACCGTTCGCCGTCTGCAGCGTGATGGGTTCTGCCCGAGTGAGATCCAGCCCCGCCCGCTGGGCATCGCCACAACCAAGAGCCACGAAAGTTGCCCCCGTATCGACCACAAACTGCATCGCCACGCCGTTGACCTTGCCCCCGCTCCGGAACATGCCCCGCCCATCCGCATCGATCGTCACTTGAGGTGAGCCACCCTTGTCTCGACCTATGCTCACCGTTTGCTGGCCGACAAACAGGCGGTGGCGCTGTCCGTCGAAGTCGGCGACAGCACTTTCAGCGTCCACCGAAACAACGCGCACGCCCTCTGGCGTGGCACTCCCGGCGGCCACCGCGCGCGGGGCGCCGCCATTGATGACCAGCAAGGCCTTACCTGGAAACACGCCGGCGAGCGCCACCTCGGTTGCATGCAGCGGTGTCGAGAGGCCGGCGAGTACACAAGCTGTCACGGCAAACCGGCAAAGCCGTCTAGAGAAATTTTCCAAAGGAACACCCTCATGCATGGTCATATGATGCCACACACGCCCACCAGCCAACCCTGGCGATGCAACAAGCGGAGACCAGCCACAAAAAAACCAGCCCTCAAGCTGGTTTTTTTGTGCGCTGAACGGTGGCTAGGCGTACGTATCGACGCTTCGACCAAGCGTCGCATCCTGCTCAGGCGGCTGTGGTGCCACCGGCAGGCTGGCGATCAACTGCGCGGCATTGCTCTGCTGCATGTCCAGAACCTTGCGCAACATCAGGATGGAGACGGCGTCGCCGGCCTGCACCTGAGGGATGGATGCTGCTGGCGCGAGGTTCATGGCCGCGGCTCAATCACGGAAGTTGCCGTATTGCAGCGGAAAATCGGTAATCTCCTTGCGCACCAGGGCGATGCAGTCCTGCAGGAGGTCGCGCTTGGCGCCGCTGACGCGCACCGCCTCGCCCTGGATCGAAGCCTGTACCTTGAGCTTGCTGTCCTTGATGAGCTTGACGATCCTCTTGGACTGCTCCTGCTCGATCCCCACCCTCACCGTCAGCTCCTGCTTGACCTTGTTGCCGCTGACCTTCTGGATGTCACCATGCTTGAGACAACGCACGTCGATCTTCTTGGCGGTCATCTCGGGCAGCAAGAGGGTCTGGATCTGCTCAAGCTGAAACTCGCTGTCACCATAGAGGGTAAGCAGCTTGTCGGCCTGCTCGACCCGGGCATCCGTGCCTTTGAAGTCGTAACGCCCGGTGATCTTGCGATTCGCACCTTCGACGGCATTACGCAGCGCGACCATATCGACTTCGGAGGTGATGTCGAACGACGGCATCGTATGCGTCCTCTCAGGCGAAATGGCAGACGTAGTGATAGGCCTCGTCGGCCACTTCGATGTCGAAACTGGAGTTGCCCGGCACCTGGAACGACTCACCCGCGCCGTAGTTCTTCCACTCCGTTTCACCCTTCAGGCGAACCCGGCAGCTCCCTGCGACGCCTTCCATGATCTCGGGGACACCGGTGTTGAAGGTCAGGGTGGACGGCAGGATCACCCCAACGGACTTCTTGGTGCCGTCGGCGAGGACGATGGAGTGGCTCACACACTTGCCATCGAAGTAAACGTTGGCTTTCTTGACGACGGAAACGCCGTCGAACTGGGCAGTCTGGGTCATGTCTTTTAAACGGGTCGGGAGTTATTCAATGCCTAGCAGTCTCTGGATGATGCCCTTGGCCATGAAGCCGATGAAGCCGACTCCAAGGCCGACAAACATCCAGAGTGCGCCGTACTTGCCTGCCTTGGACTCCCAGGCGAGTTGGCCGATGATGAAGACCATGTAGGCGATCAGGCCGCCCACGCAGACTGTGAGGGAGATGTCCTCAAACTCTGCGATGGTCAGACCGAACATGAACGGCGCGTTGGGATCCATGCCTGGCTATCAGTCTCGCTTGGCCTTCGCGTTGGCGGCGATCCGCATGCGCAGCGCGTTGAGGCGGATGAAACCGTGGGCGTCCTTCTGGTTGTAGGCGCCTTGGTCGTCCTCGAAGGTGGCGATGGTAGGATCGAACAGGGAGTCGGTTTTGGAATCCCGGGACACGACGATCACGTTACCCTTGTAGAGCTTGATGCGGACCCAGCCATTGACCGTCTGCTGGGTGTTGTCGATCAGGGCCTGCAAGGCGAGCCGCTCGGGGGACCACCAGTAACCCGTGTAGATCATGCTGGCGTAACGCGGCATGAGGTCGTCCTTGAGGTGGGCGACTTCACGGTCGAGAGTGATCGACTCGATGGCCCGGTGAGCACGCAGCAGGATGGTACCGCCCGGGGTCTCGTAGCAGCCGCGGGACTTCATACCCACATAGCGATTTTCGACGAGGTCGAGGCGGCCGATGCCGTGCTTGCCGCCGAGCTCGTTGAGCTTGGCGAGCAGCTCATGGGCCTTCATGCGGGTGCCGTTGATGGCAACCAGGTCGCCCTTCTCGAACTCCAGGTCAATGTACTCGGCGGCATCGGGAGCGGCCTCGGGGGAAACCGTCCAGCGCCACATGGACTCCTCGGCCTCGGCGGCCGGGTTCTCAAGGTGACGGCCCTCGAAGGAGATGTGCAGGAGGTTGGCGTCCATCGAATACGGGGAGCCGCCCTGCTTGTGCTTCATCTCGATGGGAATGCCATTCTTCTCGGCGTAGGCAAGCAGCTTCTCGCGAGACAGCAGATCCCACTCACGCCACGGGGCGATGACCTTCACGTTGGGCATCAGCGCGTAGTAACCGAGTTCGAAACGCACCTGATCGTTGCCCTTGCCGGTGGCACCGTGGGACACCGCATCGGCGCCGGTGGCGCGGGCAATCTCGATCTGGCGCTTGGCGATCAACGGGCGGGCGATGGAAGTGCCCAGCAGGTATTCGCCCTCGTAGATGGTGTTGGCGCGGAACATCGGGAACACGAAGTCGCGCACGAACTCTTCGCGCAGATCGTCGATGAAGATGTTCTCCGGCTTGATGCCGAACTGCAGGGCCTTTGCCCGCGCCGGCTCGAGCTCTTCGCCCTGCCCGAGGTCGGCCGTGAAGGTCACCACTTCGCATTGATAGGTGTCCTGCAACCACTTGAGGATCACCGAGGTATCCAGGCCGCCCGAATAGGCAAGTACAGCTTTCTTTACGTCGCTCATGTGCCGCTTTCAACGATTGAGTAGATGAGTCTTGATTCTTCCAGACCGCGCTCAGGCGCAGTCACCTTCAACCTTGCCGATCAGAAGGAACTCCATCAGGGCCTTCTGCACGTGGAGCCGGTTCTCCGCCTCCTCCCAAACCACCGACTGCGGGCCGTCGATCACCTCGGCGGAAACTTCCTCGCCCCGGTGTGCCGGCAGACAGTGCATGAACACCGCGCCGGGGTTCGCCACCTGCATCATGTCCGCGTCCACCTGCCAATCGGCGAAATCGCGCATGCGCTCTTCGTTCTCGGCTTCGAAGCCCATGCTGGTCCAGACGTCGGTGGTGACGAGATCGGCACCGCGGCAAGCCTCCATGGGGTCATCGAAACGGACGAAGTGATCCGTTCGGGTGCAACCCGCTTGCTCGGGCTCGACCTCATAGCCTGGCGGGGTTGATACATGCACCTTGAAATCAAGCAATTCAGCCGCCTGAAGCCAGGTGTTGCACATGTTGTTCGCGTCCCCCACCCACGCAACCGTCTTGCCCTGGATGGGGCCGCGATGCTCGATGAAGGTGAAGATGTCGGCGAGAATCTGGCAGGGGTGGTATTCGTTGGTCAGCCCGTTGATGACCGGCACCCGGGAGTACTCGGCGAAGCGCTCGATGATCGTCTGCTCGAAGGTGCGGATCATCACGATATCGCTCATCCGGGAGATAACCTGTGCCGCATCCTCGACCGGTTCCCCGCGCCCCAGCTGCGAGTCGCGGGTATTCAGGTAGATCGCCGAGCCGCCCAGCTGCTGCATGCCCGCCTCGAAGGACAGGCGCGTGCGCGTACTGGCTTTCTCGAAGATCATGACCAGTGTTCGATCGAACAACGGATGATGCGGCTCGTAGCGCTTGAACCTATCCTTGATCCAGTGCGTTCGATCGAAGAGATAGTCGTACTCGGCGCGAGAAAAGTCTTTGAACTGTAAGTAGTGTCTCGGTGCGTTCATGGCACTCGTTCTTGGTTGTGGCGCGGGAACATCGACCCGCACCGGCTTTCGGCCCGATGATGGCGCCCTTTCCCGAAAGCAACAGGCTGGACCTGGGCGAATCCTCGTACCGATCGGGCCTGGAACCGCCAGTGGCGGAAACTCCAATCGGCAGAAAGGCGAAACGGCGACTTACGCCGCCGTTTTATGTCCAGTAATAGGCTTACAATCCTAATTCAAAACGGCCTCGTTGTGTACACTGCTGAAGGGCGTGAGCTGGCGTCAGCCTGCAACCAGTGGTGCACCGGCATGAGCCCTCCCGAGCGCAGTCGGGCCTCCGGCTCTTCCGCCGATGCACTACGTCACAATTCTCGTTACGTGATCGTGCCATCATCATGATCATTTGCTACCCTTCGCTACCATTGAAACAACACCCGGCCAGCAGACAGATCGTACGCCGCACAGCGCGATCCGCTGATCTGAATCCTGAAGGCCAGGATGATCCAAACGAACACTTCAGACACCGGCCTCGCTCCTGAACGCTTCAGGCGCTGAACTCCGAACACATCCCTGACCCAAGGTTGCGACGAACCAGCCTGGGTCGATCGCCCCGCTCACTCACCTCCGAGGCGCTGCACACTCATGATCCGCGGCTTTATCGACTTCAACACCCTCGACAGCAAGCAGTCTTTCACCAGCACTACCCTTGAAAGCGGCGTCACACTCCCAGGCCTCCGGCTGGAAATCGACGCTGACAAGGTACGCTCGTTCGCACGCGGACAGCAGGCGGTCATAATAATTGGCGACCCACGGGTCCGCGACGCGAGCCTTGCACAGCGAATCAAACAGGATGGCTGGATCGCAGCGCTCCCATCGCTGTGCGACGCTCCAGACACATTTCTCAAGCAGGTCTCCGGTCGATTCGCCTTCCTCTGGATGGACCTTGCCAAGGGCAGGCTGGGTCTCGCATCTGACCGCTTCAACACCAATGGCTTCTGCTACGCACAAGAGGGGTCTCGCCTGAGTTTTGCAGACCGGGCCAACGCGGTACCTGCGCTCAACCGCGAGCTAGACAAGCAGGCGATCTTTGACTACCTGTACTTCCATGTAATTCCAGCCCCCGGCACGATCTTCGAGAATATCCTGAGGCTTGAGCCAGGCTCGCGCCTCGTCGCAGATCGCCGTCACGTCGACGCCAGCCCCTGGTGGCGGGCGCACTTCGAAGAGCCTGCCGACGCAGACTTCGAAGCTTGCGCGAGTAACTTCAGGCAACTCATCAAGAATGCCGTCGAACGTGATCTGGATGGTTCCCGCGTCGGAGCATTTCTGTCTGGCGGCACCGATAGCTCGACCGTAGTTGGCATGCTGAGCCAGAGCGGCAGCCCCGTCACAGCCTATTCGATAGGCTTTGAAGCAGAGGGCTATGACGAGATGGAGTTTGCACGCATCGCCGCAAAGCATTTTGGCGTAAAGCATCAGCCCTACTACATCACCTCTGATGATCTGGCCAACCACATCCCGGCCGTCGCCGCCTCCTACGATCAACCTTTCGGCAACTCATCGGTCCTTCCTGCATACATGTGTGCGAAGCTCGCCCACGATGACGGACTCACCCGAATGTTTGCCGGAGATGGAGGAGACGAACTGTTCGGTGGCAATTCCCGCTATGCGAAGCAACGCATCTTCGGCCTTTACGAGAAAGTCCCAGGCCTCATCAAGGGAGCGCTACTCGAACCCGCCCTGATGCAGACACCGCTCGGGAAACTGCCGCTGATGCGCAAGGCTGCCAGCTATATCGAACAGGCACGCACGCCCCTTCCCGATCGTACGGCAAAATATAATCTCATCTATCACCTTGGAATAGACAACGTCTTTCCGAGCTCATTCCTTTCAGGTATCGATCCCGAGGCCCCGCTCAAACTCCAGCGCCGCGTCTGGCAAGACGTCAATGCTCACGCGCTCGTCAACAGAATGCTCGGCTTCGATTGGCGCTTCACCCTTGCAGACAACGACCTCCCAAAAGTGATCGGAGCTACCCGGCTAGCCGGTGTCGATGCTGTATTCCCACTTCTCGACGACGATCTGCTCGATTTCTCACTCAAGCTTCCTCCAGAGTACAAGCTCAAGGGAATGCAGTTACGTTGGTTTTTCAAGGAAGCTCTCCATGGTTTTCTACCGCAGGAGATCATTACCAAGAAAAAACAAGGGTTCGGACTACCGTTCGGGCACTGGGTTCTCAAGCATCAAGGCTTGTTGAAACTCGCCCGTGAGTCCCTGGCGGTCCTTACCGAGAAAAATATCCTCCGGAAAGATTTCGTCGATGAGCTGTTCACGACTCATCTGCCCGCTTTCCCCGGCTACTACGGCGAAATGGTCTGGATATCGATGATGTTTGGACAATGGCTGCACGCCTGTCAGCCTTCGTCCACCCCCAGTCAGAATCAAATCTGAGCCAAGTGGGGGATTCACTCCAGCGCAGCCATGCCAAAATGAACCGGCAAGCGCACGGAAGCATCCCCCACATCTCCGGCGATTGAAACGGGTACGAGATTGGCTGCTCTCCTGAATACAACCAAGATTTCGCGGTCGAGCCGATCCGAACCCACAGTCTCCTCCAGGCTAACCAGAGGAGCGGCATCGAGTCCGCGGAATTGCACCAGCACAACAAGTTTTCCTTGAAAATCCGGCGCCACCAGCCCCTCCACGGAAGCACGCATACGAATAACCTCCGCGGCTACTGCAAGGCGATATCTTGATAGCGATGGGCCGAGATCTTCTTTTGAAACAGCTGCGCTAAGATCCCTGGCCTCTTCAAGCTGACTCGTCTTCGATTCAGCCCCAATCGGCTCCTTGTCGGATTCAAGCGGGGACGGCATCGTTGGTTTCACCTCAGCCAGCCTGTTGGACGCTCTCTTGGGATGAGATTTTGTGGCTTGACGTACAGCCTGATCAGCGTCTTCGAACCCAGGATCACGGTCTTCAACAAAAACCGGCTCGACCTCAGGTGTAACGTTTGATTGAACCTCAGGCAGGGAAACGATCAACGGACTAACGCGCCCTCCTCCATCGGAGGGCGCTGGCAATGGCCAAAATATTACAACATGCAGCAAAACCGAAAAGGCAACAAGCCCCGCCCACTCGCGCAAACGCATCGCAGCCCCTTCGAATGTCAATTGACTTTTAACTATATGCGAACATTTCCGTTTTTCCAAA
>NZ_BJNV01000044.1 GCF_006539865.1 Zoogloea ramigera | reverse complement strand
AAAAACTGTCCTTGCGTGGGGGCAACGCCTGATGCCCACCCTGATGGTCATGGCCGGCGGTACCGGCGGCCACATCTACCCTGGCCTCGCGGTGGCCGATGCGCTGCGCGAGCGGGGCTGGAAGGTCGTCTGGATGGGCAACCCGGATGGCATGGAGGCGCGCATCGTCCCGGCCAGCGGCTACGAGGTCGCCTGGGTGCGCTTCACCGCGCTGCGGGGCAAGGGGCTGCTGCGCAAGCTGCTGCTGCCCTTCAACCTGCTGAAGGGCTTTGCCCAGGCGCTGGCGCAGATCCGTCGCGTGCGGCCCGATGTGGTGCTCGGCATGGGCGGCTACGTCACCTTTCCGGGCGGCATGATGGCGGCCCTGCTGGGGCGGCCGGTGGTCGTCCACGAACAAAACTCTGTCGCCGGCCTCGCCAACCGGGTGCTGGCGGGCGTGGCCGACAAGGTCGTCACGGGCTTTCCCGGTGTGCTCAAGAAGGGCGAATGGCTGGGCAACCCGGTGCGTGCCGACATCACCGCGGTGGCGCCGCCGGCCGTGCGCTTCGCCGGCCGCTCCGGGCCGCTGAAGGTGCTGGTGGTCGGCGGCAGCCTGGGCGCCGCGGCGCTCAACGAGGCGATGCCGAAGGCGCTGGCGCTGCTCGCGCCGGAAGATCGTCCGCTGGTCACCCACCAGGCGGGCACCAGGCAGATCGAGGCGCTGCGGGCCGGCTACCAGGCCGCCGGCGTCGGCGGCGAGCTGCTGCCCTTCATCGACGACATGGCCGCGCGTTATGCCGGCGCCGACCTGGTGATCTGCCGCGCCGGCGCCCTCACGGTGGCCGAGCTTGCCGCAGTGGGCGTCGCCAGCGTGCTGGTGCCTTTCCCCCATGCGGTGGATGACCACCAGACCGGCAACGCCCGCTTTCTGGCCGATGCCGGCGCAGCCCTCCTGCTGCCCCAGACCGAACTGACGCCGCAGCGCCTGGCCGCGCTGCTGCAGGACATGACCCGCGAGCGCCTGCTGACGATGGCTGAGAAGGCCCGCAGCTGCGCCAAGCCGGACGCCACGGCCCGCGTTGCCGACGTGTGCGCCGGCCTCGCCCGCTGATTGAAGAAACGGAAATCGACGTGAAACACAAAGTCAAAAGCATTCATTTCGTCGGTATCGGCGGCGCTGGCATGAGCGGCATCGCCGAGGTGCTGCTCAACCTCGGTTACGAGGTCAGCGGCTCCGACCTGGGCGACAACGCCGCCACCCGTCGCCTGAAAGCCCTCGGGGCCCGGGTGATCCAGGGCCACGCCGCCGACAACGTGCTCGATGCCGATGCGGTGGTCACCTCCACCGCCGTCAAGGGTGACAACCCGGAAGTCATCGCCGCCCGCGCCCGCAACATTCCGGTGGTGCCCCGCGCGCAGATGCTCGCCGAGCTGATGCGCCTCAAGCAGGGCATCGCCATCGCCGGCACCCACGGCAAGACCACCACCACCTCGCTGGTGGCGAGCATCCTCGCCGAGGGCGGGCTCGACCCGACCTTCGTGATCGGCGGCAAGCTCAACGCCGCGGGTGCCAACGCGCGCCTGGGCAAGGGCGATTTCCTGGTGGCCGAGGCCGACGAGTCCGACGCGTCCTTCCTGTTGTTGACGCCGGTGCTGTCGGTGGTCACCAACATCGACGCCGACCACATGGAAACCTACGGCCACGACTTCGCCCGGCTCAAGCAGTCCTTCGTGGATTTCCTGCAGCACCTGCCCTTCTATGGCGTCGCGGTGCTGTGCGACGACGACAAGCACGTGCGCTCGATCATGCCGCTGGTGTCCAAGCAGATCGTCCGCTATGGCTTCTCCGAATCCGCCAATGTGCGCGCCGAGAACATCCACGCCGAGGAAGGCCGCATGGTCTTCGACGTGGTGCGCGTCAATGGCACCACCAGCCGCCTGTCCGTAACCCTCAACCTGCCGGGCCGCCATAACGTGCTCAATGCGCTGGCGGCCATCGCGGTGGCCACCGAAGTGGGCGTCTCCGACGAGGCCATCGTCAAGGCCCTGGCCGAGTTCAAGGGTGTCGGCCGGCGCTTCCAGCGCTATGGCGAGGTGGCCCTGCCGAACGGCGGCACAGCAACCGTGATCGACGACTACGGCCATCACCCGGTCGAGATGGCGGCCACCATCGCCGCCGCCCGCGGGGCCTTCCCGGACAAGCGCCTGATGCTGGCCTTCCAGCCCCATCGCTACACGCGCACCCGGGATTGTTTCGAAGATTTCGTGAAGGTCCTGTCCACCGTCGATGCGCTGCTCCTCGGCGAGGTGTATGCCGCCGGTGAGCCGCCCATCGTGGCCGCCGATGGCCGCTCGCTGGCGCGGGCGCTGCGGGTGGCGGGCAAGATCGAGCCGGTGTTCGTGGAGAACATCGAAGAGATGCCGGGGGCGATTTTGTCCGCGGCGCAGGATGGCGACGTGGTGATCACCATGGGTGCCGGCAGCATCGGCGGCGTGCCGGGCAAATTGGTGAATGGCGAGGTTTGAAGTGACTGAAGCGACGACGGCGGTGGCCGGCAAATTTGGCAAGGTGGCGGTGCTGCTGGGTGGCAACTCGGCAGAGCGCGAGATCTCCCTGATGTCTGGCGGCGCCGTGCTGGCGGCCCTGCAGGCGGCGGGTGTCGACGCCCACGCCTTCGACCCCGCCGAGCGGGATCTGCACATCCTCAAGGAAGAGGGGTTCGATCGCGCCTTCATCGCGCTGCACGGCCGCGGCGGCGAGGACGGCACCGTGCAGGGCGCCCTCGAGCTGATGGGGATCCCCTATACCGGCAGCGGCGTGATGGCCTCGGCCATCGCCATGGACAAGTGGCGCACCAAGCTGGTGTGGCTGGCCGCCGGCCTGCCCACGCCGCGCTTCGCGATCCTCGACGCCAGCACCGACTGGGACGCCGTGGTGGCCGACCTGGGCCTGCCGATCTTCGTCAAGCCGGTGCATGAAGGCTCCAGCATGGGCGCCACCAAGGTCACCGAGGCTGGCCAGCTGAAGGGCGCCTGGGAGCTGGCTGCCAGGTTCGATTCGCTGGTGCTGGCCGAGGAGTTCGTCACCGGTCAGGAACTCACCGCGCCCTTCCTGGGTGAGCGGGCGCTGCCGCTGGTGCGCATCGTCGCGCCGGGGGGCAACTACGACTACCAGAACAAGTACTTCACCGACGACACCCAGTATTTCTGCCCGAGCGGCCTGCCTGAAGCGCAGGAGCGTGAGATCCAGGCTGCCATCGTACGCTGCGCCAAGGTGCTCGGCTGCCGCGGCTGGGGCCGGGCCGACCTGATCCTGCGGGACGACGGCAGCTTCACGCTCCTCGAGATCAACACCGCGCCGGGCATGACCAACCACTCGCTGGTGCCGATGTCGGCGCGGGTGGCGGGCTTGTCCTTCGAAGCCCTGTGCCTCGAGATTCTGTCCGGAGCGCGCCTTGGCTGACGAGCGCAACACCTCCAACGTTCCGCCCGAGCCCGGCGCCAAGCCCGGCTCGGGGAGGCGCGCGCGTGCCGCGCGTCCGGCGCGGGCGGTGGAGGGCAACGGCCTGTGGGACAGGCCGCAGCTGCTCAATCTCATCTCCGACGTGCTGATGGTCGTCGGGGCCGCGGGCCTCGGCTATGCCGCGGTGGCGGCCCTGTCGCGCCTGCCAGCGTTCCCGCTGCGCGAGGTGGTGGTGATGACGCCGCTGGCTCAGGTGACCAACGCCCAGCTCGAATACGTGGCGCGCTCGTCGCTGCGCGGCAATTTCTTCACCGTGGACCTCGATGATGTCCGCGCCTCCTTCGAGAAGCTGCCCTGGGTGCGCCGCGCCGACGTGCGCCGGCGTTGGCCGGGGGGCGTCGAGGTGCGCCTCGAGGAGCACGTGGCCTCGGCCTACTGGCGCGTCGGCGAAACCGGCGACATGCGCCTGGTTAACCGCTACGGCGAAGTCTTCAGCGCCGCCAGCAACGCCAAGATGCCGGTCTTCAGCGGGCCGGAAGGCTCGTCCAGCGTGCTGCTGGCCAAGTTCGACGAGTTCACCGGCAAGCTCGGCCCGCTGGGCAAGCAGCTGGTGGGCGTCTCACTGTCGGCCCGGGAAGCCTGGCAGCTCAAGCTGGACGACGGCCTGACCATCGAGCTGGGCCACGATCAGGTGAAGGCGCCCATCGATGAACGGCTGGCGCGCTTCGTGCGCCATTACCCGAAGGCCCGCACCGAGCTGAACATGAATGTGGCGGTGGTGGATCTCCGCTACCCCAGTGGATTTGCCCTCAGGCCCATCGTCCCCGAGGGGCTGGCGGGCAAGCAAGAAAAAAAAGGTAAGCGATGAGTAAAGAATACAAAGAACTGATCGTCGGCCTCGATATCGGCACTTCCAAGATCACCTGCGTGGTCGCCGAGCTCAAGCCGGACGGGCGCATGGAGGTGGTCGGCCTGGGCTCGCAGCCCTCGTCGGGCCTCAAGAAGGGGGTCGTCGTCAACATCGAGGCCACCGTGGATGCGATCAGCCGGGTCATCCAGGAAGTCGAGCTGATGGCCGAGTGCAAGATCCGCGATGTGTACACCGGCATCGCCGGCAGCCACATCCGCAGCTTCAACTCGAACGGCATGGTGGCGATCAAGGATAAAGAGGTCTCGCCCCTCGACGTGGAGCGGGTCATCGAGACCGCCCGGGCGATGCCGCTGCCGGCCGACCAGCAGATCCTGCACATCCTGACCCAGGAGTTCGTCATCGACGGTCAGGACGGCGTGCGTGAGCCGATCGGCATGAGCGGTGTGCGCCTCGAGGTGAAGGTGCACATCGTCACCGGCGCCGTGTCGGCGGCCCAGAACATCGTCAAGTGCGTGCGCCGCTGCGGCCTCGAGGTGCTCGATCTGGTACTCCAGCCGCTCGCCTCGAGCTACGCGACCCTCTCCGAGGACGAGAAGGAGCTGGGCGTGTGTCTGGTGGACGTGGGCGGCGGCACCACCGACCTCGCGGTGTTCACCCAGGGCGCGATCCGCCACACCGCGGTGATCCCCATCGCCGGCGACCAGGTCACCAACGACATCGCCGTCGCGCTGCGCACGCCTACCGCCGACGCCGAGGAGATCAAGATCCGTCACGGCGTGGCGATGCACACGCTGGCCGACGCCTCAGAGATGATCGAGGTGCCCGGCGTGGGCGACCGCCCGCCGCGCAAGCTGTCCCGGCAGGCCCTGGCTGACGTCATCGAGCCGCGGGTGTGCGAGCTCTACGAGCTGGTCCAGGCCGAGCTGCGCCGCAGCGGCTACGAAGAGCTGCTGTCGTCGGGCATCGTGCTGTCCGGTGGCGCGGCGGTGATGCAGGGCATGGTCGAGCTTGGCGAAGAGGTCTTCCACATGCCGGTGCGCATCGGCTATCCGCGCTACGACGGCCCCCTCTCAGAGGTGGTTTGCGAGCCGCGCTACGCCAACGCGATGGGCCTGGTGATGGAGGGCGCAGCCCAAAAACGCCGCGGCCTGCAGGCCCGCCAGACGCGCAATGTGGGGCAGGTGTTTTCGAGAATGCGCTCCTGGTTCGAGCGTAATTTCTGAGCTTGGATCCAGCCCACCATTTTGGGCTGGATGTAAAAGAATCACGCTCTGTGCAGGGTTTATTTAGTTGTAAAATGTTGGCCCCGATACTAAATAACCCACCCCTGTGCGGATCGGCAATGTAATTGCAGTTAATTTTGGAGGCGCGTTAAATGTTTGAAATTGTTGAGAAGGCATCGGGTGGCACGAGCATCAAGGTGATCGGTGTCGGCGGCGCCGGCGGCAATGCCGTCGACCACATGATCCGCGAAGGTGTGCAGGGCGTTGATTTCATCACCGCCAACACCGACGCCCAGGCCCTGTCCCGCTGCCTGGCCCCGACCAAGGTCCAGCTCGGCAAGACCGGCCTGGGCGCCGGCTCGAAGCCGGAAGCTGGCCGTGCGGCCGCCCAGGAATCCCGCGACGCCATCGCCGCGGCCCTCGAAGGCGCCCACATGTGCTTCATCACCGCCGGCATGGGCGGTGGCACCGGCACCGGCGCCGCTCCCGTGGTGGCCGAGATCGCCAAGGAGATGGGCATCCTCACCGTCGCGGTGGTGACCAAGCCCTTCGACTTCGAGAACCGCATCCGCGTTGCCGAGAGCGGTGTCGAGGAGCTCTCCAAGCAGGTCGACTCGCTGATCGTCGTGCTCAACGACAAGCTGCTCGAAGTGTATGGCGACGACGCCGGCTTCGAGGATTGCTTCCGCTCCGCCGACAACGTGCTGACCAGCGCCGTGGGCGGCATCGCCGAGATCATCAATGTGCCGGGCCTCGTCAACGTCGACTTCCAGGACGTGCGCACCGCGATGGCCGAGATGGGCCGCGCGATGATGGGCTCTGCCCAGGCCTCCGGCCTCGATCGTGCCCGCATCGCCGCCGAACAGGCCGCCGTGTCGCCGCTCCTTGAGGGCACCGAGTTGTCCGGCGCCCGTTGCGTGCTGATCAACATCACCGCCAGCCGCAACCTCAAGATGTCCGAAGTGCGTGACGCCGTGAAGACCGTGCAGGCCTTCGCTGCCTCCGAAGCCTTCGTGAAGTACGGCACCGTCTTCGACGAGAACATGGAAGACCGCATCCGCGTCACCGTGGTCGCCACCGGCCTCGGCGCCGTGCGCGCTGCGGCCATGCCGCGCAAGATGGAAGTGATCCGTACCGGTACCGACAACGTGAGCATGGAGATCGACTACGGCAACCTCGAGCTGCCGGCCGTGATCCGCCGCACCTCGCGCACCACCGTCGAGGCGATGAGCGCCAACGGCATGTCCACGCTGGACATCCCGGCCTTCCTGCGCAAGCAGGCGGACTGACCCGTCCGGGGCCGCTCCCGCGGCCATCGTGAAACGCGCAGCGTGACGTCGCCTCCGTCCGCTGCGCGTTTTGCTTTTGCGGCTGGGGTGCAAAAGTTGCTTGTTGCGGCGCAGCAAAGGCGCTGTGTTAAAATCAGGTTACCAGATCGTGGGTTTCCATCATGCTCAAGCAACGCACCCTGAAGACCATCGTCAGCGCCACCGGTGTGGGGCTCCACAGCGGTAACAAGGTCACCCTCACCTTGCGCCCGGCGGCGCCGGATACCGGCGTGGTGTTCCATCGGGTCGATCTCGATCCGGTCGTCGACCTGCCCGCCGACCCTTACGCGGTGTGCGACACGCGCATGTGCTCGGGGCTTCTCAAGGGTGACGCCAAGGTCAACACCGTCGAGCACCTGATGTCGGCCCTCGCCGGGCTGGGCGTCGACAATGTGCACATCGACGTGGACGCCGCCGAGATCCCCATCCTCGATGGCAGCGCCGGGCCCTTCGTGTTCCTGATCCAGTCGGCTGGCATCGAGGAGCAGAAGGCGCCGAAGCGCTTCCTGCGCGTGCTCAAACCCGTCGAGTATGTCGAGGGCGACAAGTGGGTGCGCCTCGAGCCCTACGACGGCTTCAAGCTGAGCTTCTCCATCCTGTTCAACCACCCGGCCATCGACAGCACCGGCACCTCGGTGACCATCGATTTTGCCGAAAACTCCTATTCGCGCGAGGTGTCGCGGGCGCGCACCTTCGGCTTCATGCAGGACGTCGAGTTCATGCGCGCCAACGGCCTCGGGCTTGGCGGCAGCCTCGACAACGCCATCGTGATGGACGAATACCGCGTGCTCAACGCCGACGGCCTGCGCTACGCCGACGAGTTCGTGAAGCACAAGGTGCTCGACGCGATCGGCGATCTCTACCTCGCCAACCACCCGCTGCTGGCCGCCTACAGCGCCTACAAGTCGGGGCACGCCCTCAACAACCAGATTCTCCGCGTGCTGCTGGAAGACAAGACCGCCTGGGACATCGTGACCTTCGAGGAAGACGCGGCCACGCCGCCGGCGGTCGCCCGGCTCTTCGAGCTGGCCCCTGCCTGAGCCGGTCATGCTGCTGCTGCGTCTCCTGGCGGTGCTGGTCGGGATCGGGATCTGCGGCTCGGTCTTCGCCTACTTCTTCACTCGCGACGCGCGCTACCTGGCGCTGGCCTGGCGGCTGTTCCGCTGGGCGATCATCGTGGCGCTGGTGTTCTTCGCGCTCTTGATCGTCGAGCGGGTCTTCGTGACGGTGGCCTGAACGCCGGCTCGCTCAGCCAGCATTCTTCACAAAACGCTTGAGCGCCTTGGCCAGCGGCGAATCCGCCGGCAGGGTGGCGGCCAGGGCGCCGAGCCCGCTGCGGGTGGATTCGCTCACGTGGCGCTCCTCCACCGGCGCGGCCGGCGGGCGGTAATCCGGCACCGCCACCTTCACCTTGATGTCCCGCAGGATCACCCCGGCGCGGGCAAAGTCGGCGAGCAGGCTGGGCACCGCCTGGCGCAGCTTGACGGCCAGGCCGGCGCTCTCGACGTGGATGACGAGGTCCTCGCCCTTCAGGTTGGCCACCTTGCACGCGGGGGCCATGTAGTCGGGCAACAGCGCCTCGAGTTGCCGCTGCAGGCGTATCAGGCGGCCGGCGTGGGCCTGCAGGCGGGAGAGGGCGTCGCCGCTGCCGAGGAAGTTGTCGATCGGGCTGGTGGAGGGCATCGGGGCTTGGAATCCGGGAAAGCGCCCCCATCGTAGGTTGATCGTCCCCGGCGGACAAGAGTGCGCGGCGACTTGTCCTGCGTCACGGTCGTGTCTTGACGACATGATAGAATCCGCTTTTTGCCGCGTTTCCCTTTCCAAATCAAATGATCGCAGGCCTTCTCAAGAAAATTTTCGGCAGCCGCAACGACCGGCTGATTCGCCAGTACAGTCAGAAAGTGCGTGCCATCAACGCACTGGAGCCGAAAATCCAGGCCCTCAGCGACGAGGAACTGCGGGGCAAGACTGAAGAGTTCCGTCAGCGCGTGGCCGGTGGCGAGAGCCTCGACGCGCTGCTGCCCGAGGCCTTTGCGGTTGTCCGCGAGGCTGGCAAGCGTGTTCACGGCATGCGCCACTTCGACATGCAGCTGGTCGGTGGCATGGTGCTCCACGACGGCAAGATCGCCGAGATGCGCACCGGCGAGGGCAAGACCCTCACCGCCACGCTGCCGGTGTATCTCAATGCGCTGTCCGGCAAGGGCGTGCATGTCATCACCGTCAACGACTACCTGGCCAGCCGCGACTCCGACTGGATGGGCCGCATCTACAGCTTCCTGGGCCTCAGCGTGGGCTGCAACCTGTCGCAGATGCCCCACGACCAGAAAAAGGCGGCCTACGCTGCCGACATCACCTACGGCACCAACAACGAGTTCGGCTTCGATTATCTGCGCGACAACATGGTGTATGAACTGGGCGAGCGCGTGCAGCGCGGCCTCAACTACGCCATCGTCGACGAAGTCGACTCCATCCTGATCGACGAGGCCCGCACCCCGCTGATCATCTCCGGCCAGGCCGAGGATCACACCGAGCTTTACCTGCGCATGAACCAGGTGCCGCCGATGCTGACCCGCCAGGAAGGCGAGGGCGAGAACATCACCCAGCCCGGCGACTACACCGTCGACCTCAAGGCCCATTCGGTGCTGCTCACCGAGCAGGGCCACGAGCACGCCGAGGAGATCCTCGGCCGCCTGGGCATGCTGGCCGAGGGCGCCAGCCTCTACGATCCGGGCAACATCCTGCTGATCCACCACCTCTACGCCGCCCTGCGTGCCCACGCGCTGTACCACAAGGACCAGCATTACGTGGTGCAGAACGGCGAGGTGGTGATCGTCGACGAATTCACCGGCCGCCTGATGGCCGGCCGGCGCTGGTCCGAAGGCCTGCATCAGGCCGTCGAGGCCAAGGAAGGCGTGAAGATCCAGGCCGAGAACCAGACCCTCGCCTCGATCACCTTCCAGAACTACTTCCGCATGTACGGCAAGCTGGCCGGCATGACCGGCACCGCCGACACCGAGGCCTACGAGTTCCACCAGATCTACGCCCTTGAAACCGTGGTCGTGCCCACCTCCCGCCCGATGATCCGGAAAGACCAGAACGACAAGGTCTACCGCACGATGAAGGAGAAGCACGACGCCATCACCGCCGACATCCAGGACTGCGTGAAGCGTGGCCAGCCGGTGCTGGTGGGCACCACCTCCATCGAGAACTCCGAGCTGTTGTCCGACATGCTCACCCGCGCCAAGCTGCCCCACAACGTGCTCAACGCCAAGCAGCACGCCCGTGAGGCCGAGATCGTCGCCGAGGCCGGGCGGCCGGGCGTGATCACGATCGCCACCAACATGGCCGGCCGCGGCACCGACATCGTGCTGGGCGGCAACGTCGAGAAGCCGGTCTCGCTGATCCGCGAAGACGAATCGCTGTCGGATGCCGAGAAGGACGCGCAGATCAACAAGCTGCGTGAAGAGTGGAAGCTTCGCCACGAGCAGGTGCTGAAGGCCGGCGGTCTCAAGATCATCGGCACCGAGCGCCACGAGTCCCGCCGCATCGACAACCAGCTGCGGGGCCGCTCCGGCCGTCAGGGCGACCCGGGCGAGAGCCGTTTTTATCTGTCGCTCGAAGATCCGTTGATGAAGATCTTCGCCGGCGAGCGCCTCAACGCCATCATGGTCCGCCTCAAGATGCCCGAGGGCGAGGCCATCGAGGCCGGCATGGTGACGCGGTCGCTCGAAACCGCCCAGCGCAAGGTCGAGCAGCGCAACTTCGACATCCGCAAGCAGCTCCTCGAATACGACGACGTCTCCAACGACCAGCGCAAGGTGATCTACCAGCAGCGCAACGAGTTGCTCGAGACCAACGACATCAGCGAGACCATCACCGCGATGCGCGATGGCGTGCTCCACGACCTGTTCCGCATCTACGTGCCGGTCGATTCCGTCGAAGAGCAATGGGACATCCCGGCCCTCGAGCTCGCCCTCGAGTCCGAGTTCCAGCTCAAGCTGCCCGTGGCTGAATGGATCAAGGCCGAGCCGAGCATCGGCGACGACGACATCCTGCAGCGCGTCCTCGAGGCCGGCGCCCGCGCCTACGCCGACAAGGTGGCGATGGTCGATGCGGCGGCCTGGCATGGCTTCGAGCGCAACGTGATGCTGCAGAGCCTCGACACCCACTGGCGCGAGCACCTGTCGGCCCTAGACCACCTGCGCCAGGGCATCCACCTGCGCGGCTACGCCCAGAAGAACCCCAAGCAGGAATACAAGCGCGAGGCCTTCGAACTCTTCGAGAACCTCCTCAACGTCGTGCGCACCGAGGTCACCAAGCTGCTGATGACGGTGCAGATCCGTTCCGAAGCCCAGCTCGAGGAGGCCGAGGCGCCGCCCGAGCTCGAGAACGTCCAGTATCACCACGCCGGCTACGACGAGGCCCTGGCCACGGCCAATCCGGATCGGGGCGCCGCCGAGCCTGAGCACCGCGCGGCACCCAAGGCTGGCCGTAACGACCCGTGTCCCTGCGGTTCGGGCAAGAAGTACAAGCACTGCCACGGCAAACTTTCATAAGAAGGGTCATTAAACTTACTGCGCGCGCCGATCTCGCAACTGCGGTGCTCGCTGTACTCAAGTACAGCTGCGCTCCTCCTTGCGACCTCGACGCGCTCGCTACGGTTTTCTGACCCTTCCCCGTAGCAAGTGTGGACATGAAGCCCGCCCTGCGGGCTTCGTTGCGTCTGGGGGGCCTCAAGCTGCAAGGCCGGGTGCCGTTATGGGCCACAGGAGAGCACATGAGTCATAGCCCGAATTCCCCCGATCTGGCCGGCTGGATAGAACGCATCCGCGGGCGCGAGATGCCCGTTTTTGCGAGCACCGTCGCGGCCCTGCGCCGCATCATCGGCGACGAACGGGCATCGGCCTCGGCGCTGGCCCAGGTGATCCTCAAGGACACGCCGATGACCACCAAGGTGCTGCGCCTGGCCAACAGCGCCTACTTCAACCACTCGCGCCAGGCGGTCAATACCGTCTCCCGGGCCATCGTCGTGCTCGGTTTCAATCCGGTCGCCGAGCTGGCCCTGTCGGTGTCGCTGATCGACTCCCTGCTTGCGGGCGGGCTGCGCGGGCGTATCCATGTCGAGATGGCACGCAGCTTCCATGCCGCGGTGCAGGCGCGCTGGGCGGCCCAGCGGCGCGGTGAGCAGCAGGCCGAGGAGGTGTTCATCGCCGCCCTCCTGTCGCGAGTCGGCGAGATGGCTTTCTGGTGTTTTGGCGGTGAACAGGCCCAGGCCCTCGAGCGCTGCATGAAGAGCGCATGTCTGCGCGAAGAAGAGGCGCAGCAGGTTGTCCTCGGATTCTCGCTGCGCCATCTGTCGGTGGGGCTGGTCCGCGAGTGGCGGCTGGGCTCCCTCGCGGTGGCGGCGCTGGAGGGCGACGCCCGCAGCCGTGGGCCGGAGCGGGCCGTGCTCCTCGGGCAGCGATTGGCGTTGGCGGCAGAGGGCGGTTGGACCTCCCTCGCAGCCCGCCAGGCGCTCCGTGAGATGGCCGATTACCTCGGCCTGCCGATCGAGACCGTGCGCGACGAAGTCCTGGCCAATGCGGCCCAGGCCGCCCGCATTGCCGCATCCTTCGGTGCCGTCGAGGCCGGGCAGATCATCGCGACCAGCGGTGGCTCGAACGCCGGTGTGCCCGAGTTTGAGCCTGAGCCGGCTGGCCCGCCTGTCGAGCCGGACGCCGCGCTGCAACTGCGCATCCTGCAAGACGTGGCGGCGCTCACCTTCGCCCGTGCGCCGCTGGCGGACATCCTTCAGATGGTGGCCGAGGGCGTCTTCTGTGGTGTCGGCTGCGAGCGCGTTCTGGTGGCCGTGCTAACCCGTGACCGGGCCCAGCTGCAGGGCCGGGTGGCCCTGGGCTGCGGCAGCGAGGCCCTGTGCACACGTTTCATCTTTTCGATGGAAGGCGACCCTGACGACCTGCTGGACGCGGCCATCGACAGCGCGCAGGCATGCCGTATCGACGCGGCGCGCCTGGAACACCCCGGCACCGAGCGCCTGCTCCAGGTGACCGGCTGCGACGAGGCGGTGCTGGTGCCTTTCGGCACGCCCACCCGCCAGATCGGCGTGCTCTATGCCGATCGGCAGGGCAAGCCCCTGGATGACGAGGTCTGGCGTGCCGTCCAGCATTTCGCGCTGCAGGCCGGGCTGGCCGTGACCTTGAGCGCGGCAGATCCGGCGGGCGCCCAGGCTGGGTTCTGATCTCCGTCACGCGGGGAGGCGAGCCCCCCGCCGAGCGACCGCTGAGCCACAGAAAAATGCCAGTCTTCAGGCGGCCTGCAGGGCTGCCCGAAAACGGCCAATTGTCGGTTCTGGGATTATCATTCCCCACTCTGCCATCCGACGTCTGTTTCTGGAGTCATTCATGCCCGTTCTGCTTTCCCCTCCCCAGGCGGCTGCCCTGCTGCCCGTCCCCGGTGTCCGTCTCGGTGTTGCCGAGGCCGCCATCCGCAAGCTCAATCGCAAGGACCTCACCCTGATCGAGCTGGCGCCGGGCGCCCGCGTGGCCGGCGTGTTCACCCAGAATCGCTTTTGCGCAGCTCCGGTGCAGGTCTGCAAGGCGAATCTGCCGGCGGGCGGTATCCGGGCGCTGGTGATCAATACCGGCGTCGCCAACGCGGGCACCGGCGAGCCGGGCCTGGCCGCTGCCCGGGCCACCTGTGAGGCGGTGGCGGCCCAGTTTGAAATCGACGCCAGCCAGGTGCTGCCATTCTCGACCGGCGTGATCCTCGAGCCGCTGCCGGTTGAGCGCCTGGTGGCCGGCCTGCCGGCAGCCAAGGCCGCGCTGAAGGCCGACGGCTGGTTCTGCGCCGCCCACGGCATCATGACCACCGACACCGTGCCCAAGGCCGCGTCCCGTCAGGTGCAGCTCGGCGGTAAGACAATCACCCTGACCGGCATCTCAAAGGGCGCCGGCATGATCAAGCCGAACATGGCGACCATGCTCGGCTTCATGGCCACCGATGCCGATGTCGCCCAGCCGCTGCTCGACGCGCTGCTCAAGGAGGTGGCCGACCTCTCGTTCAACAGCATCACCGTCGATGGCGACACCTCCACCAACGACAGCTTCATGCTGATCGCCACCGGCCAGGCCGGCAACCCGACCATCACCGATGCGGCCTCCGCCGACTACGCCGTCTTCCGTGCCGCCGTGCTCGACCTGGCGATCTGGCTGGCCCAGGCCATTGTGCGTGACGGCGAGGGCGCCACCAAGTTCATGACCCTGCAGATCGAGGGGGGCAAGGATCGGGACGAGTGCCGCAAGGTCGGCTACGCCATTGGTCATTCTCCGCTGGTGAAGACTGCCTTCTTTGCGTCCGACCCCAACCTTGGGCGCATCCTGGCTGCCATTGGCTACGCGGGCATCGACGATCTGGATGTGGCCGGGATCAAGGTGTGGCTGGCCAGCAACGGCGAGGAGGTGCTGGTCGCCGAGTTGGGAGGCCGGGCATCAAGCTATCGAGAGGAAGATGGTTCGAGCATAATGCAGGCATCGGAGATTGCGATTCGTGTCGACCTGGGGCGCGGCGAGGGCAAGGCGACCATGTGGACCTGCGATTTTTCATATGACTATGTAAAAATCAACGCGGATTATCGCTCCTGATCTTCCGGGCGGCGAAAGCCGTCCGAAAGGTCGCCTAATGGCAGAAAGAACTCGCTATGAAAACGACCTATCTGGATTTCCTGCTGTGCGGACTGGTGATCGCTCTCATTTCCGCCGGAGCAGTTGGTTTGGTCTGGGGGGGCTATCCTTGGTCGAAGGCCGTCTTCGCCGACTATCATGTCGTGGCAGACTTCTTTCTGGCGCTGTTGGCTTATGGACTGTTGTCGGCGCTGGTTGTGCGCCTGATCCTCAGGCTTCGTCCGATCCTTCCTGGAGAATACAACGGTGATTCGCCGGTTTTCACCGTCTGGAAGCTCGTGACCATTGTTTATCGCCTTGGACAAGGGGCTCTGCTGCCCTTTACCACGGTGTTCACGCGGCCGGTGGTGGAGGCGCTGTTTGGGGCCAGAGTTGGAGCCAATGTGGCCATCGGCGGAACCATCGACGACCCCTATCAGGTCAGCATCGGCGATGGGGCGGTGGTCGGCCACAACTCCCTGATCTCCGGTAACGTGCTTTATGGTGGCCGTCTCACGATAGGCCGTGTCAGCATCGGGGCTGGCGCCACGGTAGGGGTGAATTCGGTGGTCCTTCCAGGCGTCGAGATCGGTGAAAACGCCGTGCTTATGGGGGGCTCCCATGTGATGCCCGGCACCCGGGTGCCCGCAGGAGAAACCTGGCGTGGCAACCCAGCCCGTAAATGGCTCTGATTCCCCGGCAACCCTTTGCTGGGTTGTTCCATCTGCCAATTAGCGTCCTGTGAAGCCATGTCTCCTCAAGCTCTGAGTATCCTCAGCGACCTCACGATGGCGTTCCGGAACGTCGTCCGTCATCGTCGGCGGGCTGGCTTTGCGCTGTTGATCATCGCAGGCGGAGTGCTGGCTTTCCTGCTGTCTGGCGGCTTCATCCACTGGTTGTTGGACAACATGCGTGAGGGGTTCATCCATTCTCAGGTTGGCCATATCCAGGTGGTGCGTCCGAATTATTTCGAGGTGGGGGTCGCGGACCCCTACAGATACCTATTGCCCGAGAACAGCGATGCCGAGAAGGCAGTCCGTTCGACGGAGCACGTGGTGACGATGAGCTCCCGTCTGTCCTTCAGCGGTCTGGCAAGCTTCAAGGATCAGACGATCACTTTCATGGGAGAGGGCGTTGATTCGGAAGCCGAGAAGCAGGTCAGCCGTGACATCACCCTGGTTGCCGGGGAGGCGCTGTCGTCCTCCGACCCGACAGGCGTTCTGCTTGGGCGTGGCCTGGCGGCCAATCTGGGTGTGAAGGTGGGTGACACCTTGGTCCTGATGACCAGCACGGCCAAAGGGGGGATGAATGCCTCTGATGTGCATGTGCGGGGGCTGTTTTCCACGTTCAGCAAGGAGTATGACGACGGCGCGCTGCGGGTGCCGGTCGGATTGTCGCGTGAGCTCATGAGGGTCAAAGGGGCGACGACCTGGGTGGTGCTGCTGGACGACACCGCCAATACGGCTAAGTCGCTACAGGCGCTCCGAGACAAGCTCGATCCAAAGCAGTTTCAGCTCGTGCCCTGGGAGGAGCTTGCGGACATGTACATCAAGACCCGCGACCTCTTCCTGAGGCAGGTGTTCATTGTTGAAATGCTGATCGGCCTGATCATAGTCCTCAGTATCGGCAATACCCTGCACATGGCGGTGGTGGAGCGCACTGGTGAGATCGGCACGGCGATGGCGCTCGGAGTAAGGCGTCGCCATATCCTGCGGCTCTTCATCTTCGAGGGGCTGGTGCTGGGAACGATTGGTGGTTTCGTCGGTGTGAGCCTGGGGTGGAGTTTGTCGATCCTGATTTCCTGGATCGGCATTCCCATGCCGCCACCTCCGGGCATGGAGGACGGATTCGATGCGGAGCTTCTGGTGGATGCAGGGCTCGCGTTCAATGCCTTCGTACTGGCGGTGGTGACGACTGTGTGCGCCAGCATCCTGCCGGCGTTCAATGCGTCACGGATGAATATCGTGGATGCCCTGCGGCACCAGCGCTGATGCGTTTCCCGGGGCAGGGCGGCTTGATGAAGTTCGATGATCTCCGAAACCGACGCTGCCTCGAGATGTCTGATGTGCGCCAGGGAGAGGCAGTCTCCACCCAATGGATGTTCTCGCAGGCGTCTTCGAGCGCGCCAGGAGGCCGCCGGCGAAGATCGGCTTGAGGCCTCCACGACTCGCCAGCGGCGTTGATAGACCGCCCCGAACTGCTCCGCCGCTTAGCGCCGGGCGTCGAGCAGATTGGTCATCAGCACGCGGATGTGGCCGCCGGGGGGACGTCGCAAATCAGGGGCACCGTGGTCGGAGCGGGCTGGATCTCGTAGATCGATGCCTCGGTAGCGCGCTGCGCGGCCAAGGTTGCCGCCATCATTTTCACGACATTGCAGCGGTCGAACATCAGCAGGTAGCGGCTGGTATCGAGTTATAAAAAAACCCCCGGAGGGCCGGGGGTTTTGAGGGCTTGTCGGCAGTTTCAAGCACTCGGTGGAGTACTTGTCGCCGGACGGGAAGCCGTATTACTTGGCAGCGCGGCGGCGGGACATGCCCAGACCAGCAAGGGCCAGACCAACGAGGGCAGCGGAAGCGGGTTCCGGAACCTTGTTGAAGGTGCTGGCGCCGTCGCTCTGCAGCAGGATGCCGATGCCGGGGCCGGTCGTGCCGCCGTTGATTTCGCCGATGACGGTGGTGTCGGCAGCCAGTTGGCCAGCGACGTACTTGGACGGATCGACGAGGTCGAACGGGGTGCCGACGCCGGCGGTCATGCTGAGGGAGATCAGCTGGCCCGCGCTCATGTCGGTGAAGAACTCGCTGTCAAAGCTGGTGACGGTCGCCATGATGTCGGCGCGGCCTTGCAGCTTGACGCTTTCCATGCCGCCGTAGTTGTCAGGGCCAGCCTTGTCCAGCAGGGTGGTTTCCAGCTGGTTGGCGTTGGTGGAGGCGATATCGGTCAGGCCGGTCTTGGCGGCGTTGTCGTAGGCGTTGACGTAGCCTTCGAGGATCAGCTTGCCGTCGGTGTAGCCGGTGCCCGCCAGCGGATCGGCAACGCTGGTGCTGTCAGCGTAGATGCGGAAGTAGTTGAGGCCGCCGTCGATCGAACGGAGCTGGATGCTGCCGACACCGGGATCGTTCAGGCTGCCGCCCACGGAGCTGATCACTTCACGGAAGCTGGCAACGAAGGTGAACTCGTAGGGAGCGTTGAAGGAACCCCAGACTTGCTGGTTGCTGCTGTTGCGGGCGGAGCCGAGGATGCCCTGGGCGTAGGTCTGAACTTCGTCACCGACGGCCGGGAGGTTAACATTGTTGTTTTTGCTGCCCGGGAGAACCAGGATGGAGTCCGGCATCCAGTCGAGGGAGGCAGCGCTCTTGGCGGCGCCTGCACCGGCACCGTCGAAGTCGATGGTGACCGCAACACCGGCCTGGGCGCCAGCCGCGGCGAGAGCCAGGGATGCAGCGAGAAGGGTTTTCTTGAACATATTTTGATCTCCAGGTTTAGTGAATGTTCGGGGAGTCGAGTTCAACTCACGTATCTTCTTAGCAATACGTGTGCCAGAAAAAAAATTGTTTTAATTACAGTGTCTTGTGAAGCGTGATTGAGGGTCGGGACGGTTTTTCATCAGGAAGTGTAAAAAAAATCGACATGAATCCCGCTTGGGTTTTCGGCCATGTGTGAAACATGTCCGGCCGTTTCTTGTTTCAGCTCAGAAAGCGGGCGATCCCGGTGGCCGTGCGCTCTGCCGTGTTGTAAGTCGCAATGACTTGGCGCAGGCGTTTTGCGGCTTCGCGCCAAGGATCCCCTGCCAGCATGGCGCCAATCGTGTCCTGAACCGAGTGCCCGGATAGCTGGTGAGCTCGCAGCGTTCTTGCAACGCCGTAGCGCTCGAGATAGTGCATGTTGAGGAACTGGTCCAGATTGCCGGGGATTCCGAGCACGGGGACACCTTCTGACAGTGCCTGGAAGGTCGTTGGGCTGCCTCCGTTGCATACGACCAGATCGGCCCGCGCGGCGGCTTGATTCCCTGGTAGATAGGCGCTGCAGAACACTGAGTCGTGGTTGGCGAGCGGCTCTGCGCCGGCGGTGGAAACCAGCACCTGGGCTTCCAGCTCGCATAGCTTGGCGGTCAGCCTGGGGAGGAGTGCCGGGTCGCCCGAGCTGCCAAGGGTGACGTAGATGGTTGGACGCTCCGGATCCAGACGACTCCACCAGTCAGGCAGCGGGATGTTGGGGGACCAGCTCAGTGGCCCCAGAAAAAGCCCGTTGGGAATGCTGTCTTCCTGGATTCCGTATGTTTCGGGGATGTCGCTGAATAGCGCCAGGTCTGCATCCGTGTAAATGCGGCGAAGGTCATGGCCGATGGAGGGCAGGCCGTAGTGGCGACGCAGCGCATTCATCGGTCTGGCGTGGTATGCGAAAGCCATGGGCCGTGCCAGGTCGAATAGCCGCTGCGCGATGCGGACCCCGAAGCAGCGCACGATGGGTAGGTCCGGGACGACAAAGCGCGGCTCTAGCGCAGGATGCCAGTACGCATTGGTGATGGTCGCGTACGGAATGCCGGCTCGCCGCGCGGAAATCGAGAGGGTGATACGGAAGTCGCCGATGACGAGATCGGGGCGCAGGGCCGTCAGAAGGGCTTCGTCTTCTTCCGCAAAACCTTTGAGGCTTTCGAAATCGAATACGGGCCGGCCCTTGGCCAGGTTGTCGATGAAGCGGGCCTTGCCGGTGGGGGCTAGCGTGTGCACCCGACCGGGAAAGTCTTTCAGGAAGCGGGCTGACTCGGCGGAGGCAGCGAGGGTGACATCGTGGCCGTCGGCGATCAGGAATTCGGCGAGGCGGAGCGGGCGGCCCAGGTGCGCCAAGGTGACGTCGTGGGCCATCAGCAGGATTTTCTTGGGCGTCATGACCACTCCGGTGAGGCGCAAGCCTTGATTTTGCAGAGCACGGCGTCGCCTGTCCATGCCGCCGGGGCATCAGGGGGTAGCGGGTAGCCGCAGAAAGATCCAGTCGATCTCGCAGTCTGCTGTAAGTACGGGGCTGTCGACGGCATCGGGCTCCGGCTGGTTGCGGGCGATCCGGCAACGGCGGGGCAGGAAAAGCCCGCCGCCTTGGCTGCCCGGGCGCTCAAGGAGCGGGAGAAGGCGGCCTTCGTGGGCGACTTCGCCTTTCAGGTGCAAGGTGGTGAGATGCAAGGCTGAAGGCTGCTCGGCGGGGGCGCCATTGCTTTGGGCTGCGGCGGGTTTGAATGGAGCGATTTCCCACTCCAGCTTCTCCAGCCCGAGTTTGCCTTGCAGCCCTAGGATGTGCCGCTGCCAGGCCTGGCGGTCGGGGGCTTCCAGCAGGCCGGCGCCGCGCAGGGTCTCGAGCAGGCGGAGACCGTCGCGGGCGGCCGCGTCGGCTTCGCGGGCAGCCTGGTGCAGCGCCCGGGCCTGGGTGAGACGGTTGGTGTGCAGCCGGAGCGTGGCTTCGGCGTCGTGGCGCTCGGCCTGGCTCCACAGCAGTAGCGCACTGCCGGCAAGCAGGGCGAGCGCGCCCGTGATCAGCGGGCGCCGCAGGCGGGCGAGGGGTGAGGCGAGGGCGATCATGGGGGGCTGACGGGCAGTTCTAGGCGGATGACCTGCCGACCGTCGGCGTCGGCCTGGCCGCCGGGTGAGTGGATGGGGCTTTGGTCGTCCAGGGGGCTGGCCGCCTGGCCGTGGGCCGAGCTCCCGGTGTGGTGGTGCAGCGTGGTGAGCAGGTGCCGGATGAGGTCGGGGCGGGCGCTCCGGGTTGCGGCGAGCCGAAGCTCGATGATTGCGGTGGCGCCGGGCTGGGGTGTGTCGGGGGTGAGGGCCCATTCGAGCGCCGTCAGCTCAACGCCGGGCAGCGTGTCCAGGGCGTCGGCGAGACGGTGCAGGAAGGCCATCAGGCCGGTGCTGAAGGGCTGCAGCGCGGTGAGCCGCGCGAGGTCGGCCTTGAGCGCATCGCCGGGGAGCGGCAGCCGCGGTGCGGTGCCCTGCAGGCTGCGGGCCCGGGCTTCTTCGGCAAGGCTTTCGGCGAGGGCCGAGTCGGCCTGCTGGCGCAGCTGGTTTGCTTCGAGCAGGTTGTGGGCGGTGACCACCAGGCTGCCTGCCAGCAATGCGGCGGCAAGTGCGCCGAGGGCGGTCGTGGGGGCGAGCAGATGCTGCGGCCGGCACAGCGCAGAGGGGGCGAGTTGCGGCAGGCGCCGGCTGCGACTGGCCAGATGGAGAAGGAGCGGCAGGCTGTCGGAGTCTTCGATGGGGCTGTGGAGGCCACAGCGCCTGGCGAGGGCTGGCAGGTCGATGGCCTGGAATTGGAGCTCGCCGGTGTCTCGGCAGGCGCTGGCCAGCGCTGCGTGGTCCCGCGGGTGGGCGAGCACGTAAACCGGCGTGGGCTGGTTTCGATCGATGGCGCGCTGGCCGACGAGATATTGGTGGGTGCGCCGGGTTTCGTCGTGGCATGTCTGCCAGGGTTCGGCGCCGGCCGCGGCGCTTGCCGGGGTGAGGCGGCTGAAGCGCAGCTGGCCGGCGTTGAGGCAGGACACCCGCAGGCCGGTTGGGCTTGCCCAGACCAGCAGGGCCAGGGGCGGCAAGCCGGGGAGCTGGGGCGCCAGGTGGGTGGCGACGTGAGATGCCAGATGCACGCCGTCGAGGGCCCGCTGGCTCTGCTGGAACGCCGCCAGCCAGGTTTGCAGGGCGGCCGGGCGGTTGATCGCGGCGAATAGGAGCTTTTCGTGCGGCGCCCCGCCGGCCTGGGCTTCGGCGCTGCGGCCGAGGGATTGGTGGGTGATGTAGGGCGTATCGAGCCGGAGCTGGGCCTGGCGGCGGGCGATGAGCTGGCGCCGGTCGCGTCGGCCCACGGGGGGCAGGGCTTCGAGGTGATAGCTCTCGTCGGGCAGGTCGGTGAGCAGGATGCAGCGGACCTTGGGGTTTCCGCGCAGCCAGGTGGCCAGCGCCGGCGGGCCGTCGGCGGGGTCGAGGTGCTTTTCGAGGCTGACCTGGCCCCGACTGACGCGGGCGATCTGGAGACCGGTGCTGTCGAGGTAAAGTATGTGGCGCTCGGCCATGGTCAAAGCTTCATGCGGCTGACGATGTCGTAGATGGGCAGCATCACCGCGCTCATCACGGCCAGCAGGAGCAGGCCGAGGATGACGGTGAGGGCCGGTTCGATGCTGGCCTGGAGGCGCTCGATGGCTTCGCGGACGTCCCGTTCGTAAAAGTAGCTGACGTTGGAGAGGGCCTGGTCGAGGGCGCCGGTGCTTTCGCCGACGCGCAGCATGCGGGTGACCAGCGGCGGGAAGAGCTCGACGCCGGCGAAGGCCTCGGAGAGCCCGGCGCCTTGCTCGATGCGCCGGCCGGCCTGCTGCAGGCCAGCCTTGAGGGCGGTGTTGCCGACCACGTCTTCGGCGGCCCGGAGGGCGTCGATGATGGTGATGCCGGAGGCGTACATCATGGCGAAGAGGCCGGTGAAGCGGGCGAGGATGAGCTTGCGGCGGACTTCGCCGAGGAGCGGCAGGCGCAGCTTGAGGGCGTCGACGTCATGCCGGAGGCTGGGCCGGGTGGCGAGGGCGTGGCGGAAGGCGAGCGTGCCGGCGACCACCGCCAGGACGAGCAGCCAGCCGTAGCCGCGCACAAAGCCGGAGAGCGCGATGAGGATGCGCGTTTGCAGCGGCAGCGCCTGGCCAACGGTCTGGAACAGGCGGGCGAGCTCCGGCACCACGTAGATCAGGGCGACGCCGATGGCGGCGAGGATCACCGCGCAGACGATGAGCGGATAGATGGCGATGCGCCGGGTGAAGGCGGCGAGTTCGTCGTCGCGCTTGAGGGCGGCGGCGAGGGCGCGCAGCACGCGGGGCAGCTCGCCCGCTTGTTCGCCAGCCCGGACGAGGCTGCAGAAGACGCCGTCGAACACCTGGGGGTGCTGCAAGAGGGCTTCGGAGAGGCTCTGGCCGCCTTCGATGGCGGTGATGAGGTTGGCGACGACGGGGCGGAAGCGCGGGTGGTCGAGCGAGTCGCGCAGGTCGGCGAGGCTGTCGAGGATGGGCACGCCGGCTTGCAGGAACTGCTCGAGGTGGAAGCAGAAGTTGATCAGCTCGCGCCGGGGGATGGCCGGGCGGCCGGGCAGCTGCAGCGCGATGGCCGGCTTGCCGCGGAGGAGCTCGAGGCCGAGCCGGGCGAGGCGGCGTTCGAGGTCGGGCAGGTCGCGGGCGTCGAGCCGGCCGCGGACGATCTGCCCGCCGGGGCCGACGGCCCGGTAGGCATAGGGTGTCATGGGGACATGCGGTCGGTGAGGTTGACCACCCGGCACAGCTCGTCGAGGGTGGTGGCGCCCTCGAGCACGCGCCGGGCGCCGTCGTCGGCGAGGGGGCGGAAGCCCTTGCGGCTGGCGGCTTCGCGGATCTCGCGGGCGGTGGCCCGGCGGGCGACGAGCTCGTCGAGCTCCGGGTCCATGCGCAGGAGCTCCATGATCGCCATGCGGCCACGGTAGCCCTGGAAGTCGCACTGGGGACAGCCGCGGGCTTCGTGGAGGAGCGGGCGTTCGGATGCCGCAGTGAGGCCGAGCAGGCGCATTTCGTAATCGTGGGCCGGGCGGGCTTCGCGGCAGGCCGGGCACAGGCAGCGCACGAGGCGCTGGGCGACGATGCCGATTACGTTGCCGGCGAGGATGTCGGGCAGGATGCCGATGTCGAGCAGGCGCGGGATGGCGCCGATGGCCGAGCTGGTGTGCAGGGTGGAGTAGACCTGATGGCCGGTCATGGCGGCCTGGAAGGCCATGCGGGCGGTGTCCTCGTCGCGGATCTCGCCGACCAGGATGACGTCCGGGTCCTGGCGCAGCATGGCCCGCACGCCGTTGGCGAAGTCGAGGCGGGCGGCGTCGGCGACGGCGGTCTGGCGGATCATCGGCATCGGGTATTCGACCGGATCCTCGAGGGTCATGATGTTGATGCCCTCGGCGTTGATGTGGCCGAGGATGGAGTAGAGGGTGGTGGTCTTGCCGCTGCCGGTGGGGCCGGTGACGAGGATCAGGCCCTCGGGGCGGGCGATCATCAGCTTGAGAAGGTCGAGCTGCGGGTCGGTGAGGCCGAGGGCGTCGAGGTCGACGATGCCCTTCTGGCGGTCGAGGATGCGCAGGACGATGTTTTCGCCGTGGATCGTGGGCTGGGTGGAGACGCGGAAATCCACCGGCCGGCCGCTGACCTGCAGGGAGATCCGGCCGTCCTGGGGGTTGCGGGTTTCGGCGATGTTGAGGCCGGCCATCACCTTGAGTCGCACCGCCATCGCGGGCCAGCAGGATTTGTGCAGCGCGCGGATCTGGCGCAGCAGGCCGTCGATGCGGTAGCGGATGCGCAGGAAGGCGGCCTCGGGCTCGAAGTGCAGGTCGGAGGCGCCGCGCTTGACGGCGTCGGTCAGGAGGGCGTCGATGAGGCGGACCACCGGCTGGGCGTATTCGCTGCCGCGAGCCGGCTGGCCGAAGGGGTCGGATTCGCCGCTCTCGATCTCGTTGAGGATGCCGTCGATGGACAGCTCGTGGCCATACAGCTGGTCGCTGGCCTGGGCGATCTCGGCCTCGCCGGCCAGCAGGATGTCCACCTCGGTGCCGGGCGGCAGGCTGTTGCGGAGCTGGTCGAGGGCGACGATGTTGTCGACGTCGCTGGAGGCGATGACGAGATGGCGCTGGCTGGCGTCGTAGCTGAGGGGGATGAGGTGCAGGCGCTTGGCGAGCTGCCTGGGGACGAGAGCGAGGGCTTCGGCGTCGGGCAGGAGCTTGGAGAGGTCGGCGCAGGGGCGGCCGAGGCTGCGGGCGAGGGCGTCGCGCAGGGTGGTTTCGGACAGGAAGCCGAGGCGCACGAGCTGGCGGCCGAGGATCTCGCCGCTGCGGCCCTGCTCGCGCAGGGCGATGTGGAGCTGGTCCTTGCTGATCAGACCCAGGTGGATGAGGGTCTGGCCGATGGGCGTGGCGTTGGGGGTCATGGGCTGGGCTCCTGGGCCTGCAGCGCGTGCAGGCGGGTTTCACAGTGATGGCGGGAGAAGCGTGCGGGGTGCTGGTCGGCCAGCTGGAGAGCCTTGCGATAAAAGCCCGCCGCGGGCCGGCGCTGGCCCAGGTGGTCGAGGGCGACGGCCAGGTTGTAGGCGATGTCGGGGTGCCCGGGGGCGAGGGCGTGGGCCTGGAAGTAGGCCTGTTGCGCTTCGGCCCAGCGTTGCTGGGCGGCCAGGGCGTCACCGAGGGCGAGGTGCGTGCCGATTGCGTCGGGCTGGCTGGTGAGGCTGTCCTTCAGGCGGCTTTCGGCCTGCATCGGGTCGTGGCGCTCGGTGCGGGCGAGGCCGGCCAGGGCCGCCGGGTCGAGGGGGTGGGCGACGAGGGCGCGGCGGAAGAGCTGCCGGGCGAGTTCGTGCTGCCCATCTTGCAACGCGATGGCGCCGAGGCCATCGAGGGCGTCCGGGTTGTCCGGGGCGCTCGCCAGGACTTCCCGGTAGAGCGCCCGGGCAAGGGCAAGATCGCCTGCGCCGTAGGCCTCGTGGGCGGCGGTGAGGGCGGCGGAAAACGGAGCCGCCTCGGCCGGGGCCCGGTCGACATGGATCGGTGGCTTCAGCGGTGTCGCCTTGCCCCGAGGTGCTGTGGCGCCTAGTGGGCGGCTGGCGACGGCCGGGCGTGGCCTTGCCGGTGGGGCTTCAGGCGGCTGGATGATGGGGGATGGGGCCTGGGGCGGCTCAACTGGGGCCGGTGTCGGTGTCGGTGCCGGTGCTGGCGTCGGTGCAGGGTGGGCGGGGGCCGAGGCGGCAGGGGCCGAGGCCAGCCACAACCAGGCGACCGTGGCCAGGGCGGATACGCAACCTGACAGGCCGACATAGCGCCAGCGGGCATCCACAGGCGTCGCCGGGCTTGCCCCGGGAGGGGCGGCAGGCGGGAGTGTCTGCGCTGTGGCCCCGTGGGCCGCTGCCGACCGTGGCGGGATGGGCTGGGCCAGAGCGGGCTGCGGCTCGGCGAGGGGCTCGAGCTCGAAGCTCAGGGGCTGTGTGGGTGGCGGCGGGCAGATCGAGGCAGGCCTGGCTTGGCCCGCCTCAGCCCTGCGCAGGACATCGATCAGCAGGCTCATGGAAGAAAGCTTCCGGGAACTGCGGCGGGCAGGCCGGGAGGCGGGAAGTTGCGGCTGCCCGGAACGGGTTTGTCGGTGAAGAAGTCGGCCTTCGGCAGGTGCTCGCGCAGGTGTGGCGTGTTGGCGACGAGATTGGGTTCGTGCACGACGACCGGGCGCAGGAAGATCACGAGCTCGGTTTTTTGCACCGCGTTGTCGCGGTTGGTGAAGGCTTCGCCGAGGATGGGCAGGGCGCCGATGAGGGGTACGCGGCCAGTCTTGTAGTCGATCCGGTCTTCCATCAGGCCGCCGAGGATGGCGGTTTCGCCGTTGCCTACGCGGAGGATGGACTCGATCTCGCGGGTGCGTATCTGCGGTACCAGGTTGGGGATGCCGGCGGGGATGTTGGGGTTCGGGTCGCGGCGGAAGTCGGCGATGCTGGAGATGGTGGGGCGGACGTTGAGGATGATCTCGTCGTGGGGGCTGACCTGGGGTGTGACGGTCATGACGAGCCCGACCGAGACGGCCTGAGGGGTGGTGGTGACGGTGGTCAGGGCGCCGGCGTTGGTGGTCTGGGTGGTGTCGGCCTTGACGCTGAAGTAGACGTATTCCTCGACCACCTTTATGACCGCGGTCTGGTTGTTGAGGACCGACAGCTTGGGGCTGGACAGCACCTTGACGGTGCCGAAGCCTTCGAGCAGGCGGATCGTTGAGTCGATGCCGCCGGCGCTGCTGTAGGCGAGGCTGAACGGCGTGACGGTGTTGCCGGCGCCGGTGCCCAGGCTGGGGCCGGTGATGCCGAAGCGGGTGCCGCTGGGCAGGAGCCGGCTCCATTCGATGCCCTGCCGGTAGGTGTCGGACAGGCCGACTTCGAGGATGGTGGCTTCGATGAGCACCTGGCGGCGGGCTGAGGCCATTACCTGGTCGATGAATTCACGCACTTTTTCGTGCTGGCGGCCGGTGGCGCGGACGGTGACGACGCCCGTCTCGCGGTTGGCGATCACCGAGGCGGCTTCGCGGAAGGTGGCCTTGTGAACAGTGGTGGTCGTGCTGTTCTGGCTGGACGTAGGGTTGGGGTTGACCGTGGTGTTGCCGGTGAGGCTGCCCGGTTGAGCCTGACCACCGCGGTTCCGGTTGCGGGGTGTCGCGGTGGGCATGACGCCGGTGCTGCTGGCGTTCTCGACGCTCTCGATGACGGTGTCGCTGGAGCCTTCGGGCAGGAGCTTGTCGGTTTCGCGGAGCAGGTCGCGGATGTTTTTTTCGACGGACTCCCAAAACTGGTTGCGGGAGGCGTTCTCGATGCGCGTTGCCGAGACGTTGCCGCCGTTGGCAAGGGTGTTGAGATTGCCGGTGCTGGGCTGGCCGGCCCCGGTCGTGGCGATCTGGGTGTTGGTGGACACCGTGCCGGTAACCTGACGGCTGAGGTTTACGTAGTCGATCCGATAGGTGCGCAGGAAGGGGGCGTCGGGCATCACCGCGAGATTGGGGCCGTCGAGCTCGAAGCGCATGTCGACCTGGCGGGCGAGGCGCCCGAGGATCTGCGGCAGCGTCTGGTTGATGGCGTTGATGGTGATCGTGCCGGTGAGGCCCGGGTGGATGTCGAGGTTGATCCTGGCGTCCCGGGCGAGGGCGAACAGGAGATCCTGGATGCGCACGTTGGTGACGACGACCGAGTAGGTTTCGGCCCGCGGTGCCGGGTTGGGACGGGGCAGGGGCAGCAGGTCGGGCACCAGGGGCGGGATGCTGCCCGAATCTCCCGGCGCTTCGGTGGCCCGGATGTGGCTGGCTGCCGGGGGCGTCCGGGGCTGGGAAGCACAGGCCGCGACGAGCATCGCCAGCAGGAGCGGCAGAAGTAGGTTTCTGACCGTCGGCATATTCCGAAGTGATTTTTTGAAGGATTTGCGATTCTATGCCAAAAGGGTCGGCGTGTGGGTGCGCTTCGTTGAAGTGAGTCGCTTCCCCGAAAAATGCGGATGAAGGCCCCACGGAGGTGTAAGTCATGTGTAAGATTGATCGACTCTAATCTCGCCCGGATACAGGGCTAGCGCACCACGATAAAAACAATCCGGTGCTGCTGCATGGCCGAGCGGCCCTAGTCCCCCCGCGAGTCAGGTTTCAAGATTCAAACGTTGCACACTCATAAAACACGAGGAGAGGTGAAAAATGACGAACGAAACCACCCAGAAGTTCTACTATCCGTCTGAAGAGGTGGTGAAGAACGCTGCCGTGTCGGGCATGGAAGCGTACAAGGCCCTCTGCGCCGAAGCAGATCAGGATTACGAAGGTTTCTGGGGCAAGCGGGCGAAGGAGCTGATCGACTGGCAGACGCCCTTCACCCAGGTTCTCGACGAGAGCAATGCACCGTTCTTCAAGTGGTTCGCCGACGGCAAGCTGAACGTTTCGTACAACTGTCTCGATCGTCAGGTCAACAAGGGCCTCGGCGACAAGGTCGCGCTGATTTTCGAAGGTGACAAGGGCGACGTTTCCAAGGTCACCTACAAAGAGCTCCTTGATCGCGTCTGCAAGTTTGCCAACGCGCTGAAGAGCCAGGGCGTCAAGAAGGGTGACCGCGTCGTCATCTACCTGCCGATGTCCGTCGAGGGCGTCGTCGCGATGCAGGCCTGTGCCCGTATCGGTGCCACCCACTCCATCGTGTTTGGCGGTTTTTCCGCCCAGTCGCTGGCTGACCGCATCAACGATGCCGGTGCGGTCCTGCTGATCACCTCCGATGGCCAGAACCGTGGCGGCAAGGCGCTGCCCCTCAAGTCCATCGCCGACGAGGCTCTGGCCAGCGGCTGCCCGACCATCAAGAGCGTCCTCGTCGTGAAGCGTACCGGCCAGGAAACCGCCATGGTCGCCGGCCGTGACATCTGGGTGGACGAACTCACCGCCACCCAGGCCGACACCTGCGAACCGGAATGGGTCGAAGCCGAGCACCCGCTGTTCCTGCTCTATACCTCCGGCTCCACCGGCAAGCCGAAGGGCGTCCAGCACTCCACCGGCGGCTACCTGCTGCACGCCATCCTCACCATGCAGTACACCTTCGACATCAAGCCGAACGATGTCTTCTGGTGTACCGCCGACATTGGCTGGGTCACCGGCCACACCTACATCACCTACGGCCCCCTGGCCTGCGGTGCGACCGAGATCGTCTTCGAAGGCGTTCCGACCTACCCGGATGCCGGCCGTTTCTGGAAGATGATCCAGGACCACAAGGTCAACATCTTCTACACCGCGCCGACCGCCATCCGTTCGCTGATCAAGGCCGCCGACAACACCCCGGCCGTGCATCCCAAGAACTACGATCTCTCCAGCCTGCGCCTGCTGGGTTCGGTCGGCGAGCCGATCAACCCGGCTGCCTGGGAGTGGTACCACGAGAACATCGGCGGCGGCCGCTGCCCGATCGTCGATACCTTCTGGCAGACCGAAACCGGTGGCCACATGATCACTCCGCTGCCCGGCGCCACCCCGCTGATCCCCGGCTCCTGCACGCTGCCCTTCCCGGGCATCCAGGCCGCCGTGGTCGACGAGACCGGCACCGACGTGCCCTGGGGCCAGGGCGGCATCCTGGTGGTCAAGCGTCCGTGGCCGTCGATGATCCGTACCATCTGGGGCGACCCCGACCGTTTCGTCAAGTCCTACTACCCGGCTGACTTCCAGGGCAAGCTGTACCTGGCAGGCGACGGCGCGATCCGCGACAAGGACACCGGCTACTTCACCATTACCGGCCGCATCGACGACGTGCTGAACGTCTCCGGTCACCGCATGGGCACGATGGAAATCGAATCCGCCCTGGTGGCCCACGAGAAGGTTGCCGAGGCTGCCGTGGTCGGCCGTCCGGACGACCTGACCGGCGAGGCGATCGTGGCCTTCGTGGTCCTGAAGGGCGCCCGCCCGACCGGCGACGAAGCTGCCGCGGTGATCAAGGAGCTGCAGAACTGGGTCGGCCAGGAAATCGGCCCGATCGCCAAGCCCAAGGACATCCGCTTCGGTGAAAACCTGCCGAAGACTCGTTCGGGCAAGATCATGCGCCGCCTGCTCCGCCAGCTGGCGAAGGGCGAGGAGATCACCCAGGACACCTCGACGCTGGAAAACCCGGCGATCCTGGAACAGCTCAAGTAACAGACGTATCGAGACTTCCCCGGCCCAAGGCCGGGCAGCCCGCAACCGGCATCCCAGCCCGGCGGAGGAGACAGCGGAGCTGCAAGAAAAACTAAAAGGGGAGGACCCCGGTGCAGTCTGGCCGGGGCGTTGTGAGGGGGAGGAAAAGGCGCGTTCATCGCGCCTTTTTCTCTTGTGCGGGGCTTTGGCCTCGCGGGCTGAGCGGTGGCGAGCGAGCGTGTGCATGCTCGCCAGGCACGGCCTTTCGGTTTATCTTTCGAGTGGATGAGCGCGGGCCACGGGCCCTTTTGCGGCGCTGCCGTGAGTCGTTCCCATTTCCACGGGAGAAGCCATGATCAAAGCGACGCTTACCGGGCAGCGCCTCGTGGCCCTGTTCCTGTTTGGTTGGGTGCTGGTCAGTAGCCCGGTGTTGTCCCTGTTCGATGTGGAACGGAGCTGGGGCGGCATCCCGGTGCTGTATCTCTATGTGTTCGGAGTGTGGGCTGCGTTCATCGGCTTGATGGCGTGGATCATCGAACGGTAAGGGGAGGCGCGTCGTGTTGACCGGTCCGGTGATCGTCGCGGCATCCTTCCTTTATCTGCTGCTGCTGTTCGCAGTGGCGTATTTTGGCGACAAACGCGCCGATGCCGGCCGCTCGGTGATCGCCAATCCGACCATCTATGCGCTGTCGCTGGCGGTGTATTGCACCACCTGGACTTATTACGGCAGTGTCGGGCGGGCGGCCTCGTCGGGCCTCGGGTTCGTGCCGATCTTCCTTGGGCCGACCCTGGCGGTCGCCCTGTGGTGGTTCGTGATGCTGAAAATGGTCCGCATCGGCAAGACCAACCGCATCACCTCCATCGCCGACTTCATCGCCTCCCGCTACGGCAAAAGTCACCTGCTCGGCGGGCTCGTCACCGTGATCGCGGTGCTTGGGGTGATTCCCTACATCGCACTGCAGCTGAAGGCGCTCTCGGTAAGTTTTGCGATCCTTGTGCCGCCTGACGATGTTGTGTCGGCCGGGCGCGGTGCGCTGCCCTGGCTGGCCGACACCACCTTCTACGTGGCGCTGTCGATGGCGGCCTTCACGATCCTCTTCGGCACCCGCCACCTCGACGCCACCGAGCGCCACGAGGGGCTGGTGGCGGCGATCGCCTTCGAGTCGCTGGTCAAGCTGGTGGCTTTCGTGGCGGTGGGGGTTTTTGTCACCTTCGGTCTCTTCGACGGGTTTGGCGATCTCTTCTCCCGGGCCGCCCGCGAGCCCCAGTTGCAGGCCCTGATGCGCATGGGGGCGGGCGGTAACGGTTACGCCAACTGGTTTGCGCTGACCCTGCTGTCGATGCTGGCGGTGATGTTCCTGCCCCGCCAGTTTCAGGTGACGGTAGTCGAGAACGTCAACGAGAACCATCTGCGGCGGGCGATCTGGCTGTTTCCTCTGTATCTGTTGCTGATCAACGTGTTCGTGCTGCCGATCGCGCTGGGCGGCTTGATGTCGTTTGCGGGGCAGCAGGTGGATGCCGACACCTTCGTGCTTCGTCTGCCGATGGTGTTCGGGCACGACTGGCTGGCGCTGGTGGTGTTCATCGGTGGTCTGTCGGCAGCAACCGGGATGATCGTGGTCGAGACGATCGCGCTGTCCACGATGGTCTGCAACGATCTGGTGATGCCGCTCCTGCTGCGTTACCGCTGGCTGGCGCTGCAGGGCCAGGAGGATGTGTCCGGCGTGCTGCTGGGCATCCGGCGCGGGGCGATCGTGCTGATCCTGCTGCTGGCCTACCTGTACTTCAGGCTGGCGGGGGAGGCCCATGCGCTGGTGAGCATTGGCCTGATCAGCTTTGCCGCGGTGGCTCAGTTTGCACCGGCGATGCTCGGCGGCATGTACTGGCGCGGCGGGACACGGGCCGGGGCGGTGGCGGGTTTGTCGTCTGGCTTTGCGGTGTGGCTGTACACCTTGCTGCTGCCGTCCTTCGCCAAGTCTGGCTGGTTGCCGGGTGACTTCCTGCAGAACGGCTTGTTCGGGCTGGATCTGCTTCGGCCGCAGGAGCTGTTCGGCATGCAGGGCCTCGATCCGCTGGCCCATAGTCTGTTCTGGAGCATGCTGGCGAACCTGGGGGCCTACGTGTGGGTGTCGCTGATGCGTCAGCCGACTGCCATCGAGGCGGGGCAGGCGACCCTGTTCGTCGACGTGTTCAAACAGGGGCGGCCGTCGGACGGGGCTTTCTGGCGGGGCAGCGCCCGGGTGGGCGATCTGCTGCCGCTGCTCGGCCGCTTCCTGGGCCGGGAGCGCGCGGCCAATGCCTTCGACGACTACGCCCGTTCGCGGGGCGTGAGCCGGGAGGCCTTGCAGGCCGACGCCGGGCTGGTTCATTTTGCCGAGACCACCCTCGCCGGGGCGATCGGCAGCGCGTCGGCGCGGGTGATTGTGGCCTCGGTGGTGCAGGAGGAGCCGCTTGGGCTCGACGAGGTGATGAACATCCTCGATGAGGCTTCCCAGGTGCGGGCGTATTCCAGGCGTCTGGAGCAGAAATCCCGCGAACTGGAGGAGGCGACCCGCGAGTTGCGCAGTGCCAACGAGCGCCTCAAGGAGCTCGATCGGCTGAAGGACGACTTCATGTCGTCCGTGACCCATGAATTGCGCACACCGCTGACCTCGATCAGAGCGTTTTCCGAGATGTTGCTCGAAGATCCAGGCATCGATGTGGAAGACCGGCAGCGCTTTCTGGCCATCATCGTCAGCGAAACCGAGCGCCTGACGCGGCTGGTCAACCAGGTGCTCGACATGGCCAAGATCGAGTCGGGGCACGCCGACTGGGTGGATGACGAGGTGAGTCTGCTCGAGGTTGTCGAGCAGGGGGCCGCGGCTACCAGCCAGTTGTTCCGGGACAAGGGGGTGACGCTGGAGATGTCCTTGCCGCCCGCAGTGCCGGTTCTTTTTGCCGATCGGGACAGGCTGGTGCAGGTGGTGTTGAACCTCCTGTCGAACGCAGTGAAGTTCGTCGTGCGGGGGAGTGGCCAGGTGCGGCTGAGCCTTTGTGAGACCGATGAGGGGCTGCAGGTGGATGTCCGCGACAATGGCCCGGGCCTGACGCCGGAGGAGCAGCGGGTTGTTTTCGAGAAATTCCGCCAGGGGGGTAACACGATGACCGACAAGCCCCAGGGTACCGGCCTCGGCTTGCCCATCAGCCGCCAGATCGTCGAGCACTACGGTGGCCGCTTGTGGGTTGAGAGCGTGCCGGGCGAAGGGGCGACATTCTCATTTCTTATGCCTTGCGGGAAATCAGCTGTAAGGAAGGAAGACGCAGGATAAACTTATGCTTTCTTGTGCCGGGAATGGGCTGCTTCGTCGTAGTCTTGGTCCGGGCACGCAGGGGGAGGAGACAAAATGGCCAAAAAAATACTTATCGCCGATGATGAACAAAATATCGTCATATCCCTGGAGTTCCTGATGAAGCGCGAGGGCTTCACCGTTTGTGTCGCCACGGACGGCCAGGAAGCCATCGATAAGGTCCGCAGCGAGGCGCCCGATCTGGTCCTGCTCGACATCATGATGCCGCGCAAGAATGGCTACGAGGTGTGCCAGGAGATCCGCACCGATCCCGGGCTGCAGGGCACGCGCATCCTGATGCTGACCGCCAAGGGGCGTGAGATGGAGATTACCAAGGGCCTGGCGATGGGCGCCGATGCTTACATGACCAAGCCGTTCTCGACCCGGGAGCTGGTGACGAAGGTTAAATCCCTGCTGGACTTGCCGGCATGAGCCCGAAGGCCAGGCAGGGGCTGGTCATTCTCGGGGCTTCGGCGCTCGTCCTGGGGGTGCTTGGCGGTGCCGGGGTAGCCCTCTGGCGGGATTTCGGGGCCGACGAGCGGGCGGTGCTCGAGCCCATCCTCAACCCGCGCCTGGGTTTGCTGATCATGATCGGGATGGTCGGTGCGGGGGCGGCGGCGGTCCTGATGAAATCCTTCGCCCACGACAGCATTGCGGCGCCAGCGCTGCTGGCCGACGAGATTGGCCTGTTGGTGGGTACCGATCCGTCGCGCCGGCTCAAGCCGTCCGGTTCGCCGGAGCTGCAGCGCATCGCCGAGGCCGTGAATAGCCTGGCTGATCAGCGGCAGAGCCTGCAGGATGACGTGGAGTCGCGTATCCGCGAGGCGCGCCTGTCGGTCGAGGAGGAGCGCAACCGGCTGGCGGCGCTGATGTCCGAGCTCAATCAGAGCGTCGTCGTGTGCAACCTCGATGGCCGCATCCTGCTCTACAACAACCGGGCGCGGCTGCAGTTCAAGGCGCTCTCGGATGCGCCGACCGCGGCCGGTGGCGGTGAGATCATCGGGCTGGGTCGGTCGATCTATCTGGTTTTCGAGCGCAACCTGATCGTCCATGCCCTCGAGAGCATCCAGGAGCGCATCCGCCGTCAGAGCTCCCAGCCGATGGCCAATTTTGTCACCACGACCCGCGCCGGCCAGTTGCTGCGGGTGCAGATGGCGCCGGTGATGAGCACCACAGAGGGCGACGCCGATGGCACGGTGTCGGGCTTCGTGCTGATGCTGGACAACATCACCCGCAACTTCGAGAGTGAAACCCGCCGCGACCAGCTGCTCAATTCGGTCACCGAGGGCAGCCGCTCGTCGCTGGCCAACCTGCGCGCCGCGGCCGAGATGCTCGAGTATCCCGACCTCGATGTGGACCTGAAGGACCGTTTCCTGAAGGTGATCCGCGACGAGGTGCAGGCCATGAGCGGCCGGCTCGAGGAGACCGCCAACGCCTTTGCCGATTCCCTCAAGACGCGCTGGCCCCTCGACGACATGCACGGCGCCGACCTGATCGCCGCGGCTCAGCGCCGCATCGAGAAGAAGCTCGGCCTGCCCACCAAGCTGGAGGACGTGGACCCGGCGGTCTGGGTGAAGGTCGATAGTTTCTCGCTGCTGCAGGCCATCAGCTATCTGGCGAGCCGGCTGTCGGACGAGTTCGAAGTCCGCGAGGTGCGTTTCCGCCTCAGCAGCGCCGGGCGCCTGGCGCACCTCGACCTCATCTGGTCGGGGCAGGCGATGAGCACCGAAACCGTGATGTCGTGGGAGCTCGAGCCGATGAGCTTCGCCGGCGAGAGTTCGCCCCTCACCGTGCGGGACGTGATTGCCCGTCACGACGGCGAGATCTGGCTGCAGCGCGAGAAAACCCAGCACCGCGCCTTCTTCCGCCTGCTGCTGCCCTCGGCGCTGCCCCAGGAAGAGGTGGTGGCCGCCGCCTATCTCAAGGGCGACAGCCGTCCCGAGTACTACGATTTCGACCTCTTCAAGCAGACCGAGGTGAGCCACGAGCTGGACGACCGCCTACTCTCGGAGCTCGCCTTCACCGTCTTCGATACCGAAACCACCGGCCTCAATCCGTCCGAGGGCGACGAGATCATCCAGATCGGGGCGACCCGCATCGTCAATGGCAAGCTGCTCCGCTCGGAATCCTTCGATCAGCTGGTCGACCCGCTGCGGGAGCTCCCCGAGGCGTCCACCAAGATCCACGGCATCACGCCCGAGATGCTCGTCGGCCAGCCGCCGATGGCCAGGGTGCTGCCGGCCTTCCACGCCTTTGCGGCGGACACCGTGCTGGTGGCCCACAATGCGGCCTTCGACATGCGCTTCCTGCAGATGAAGGAGCAGAGCACCGGGATCCGCTTCGAGCAGCCGGTGCTCGACACGTTGCTGCTGTCGGCGGTTATTCACCCGTCCCAGGAGTCCCACCGGCTCGAGGCGATCAGCGAACGCATGGGGGTGAACATCATGGGCCGGCACACGGCCATCGGCGACGCGATCGTGACCGGCGAGGTCTTCCTGCGCATGATCCCGCTGCTCGCCGAGATGGGCATCCGGACGCTCGGCGAAGCCCGCCGGGCATCCGAGAAGACCTACTACGCCCGCGTGAAGTACTGAGCGTCCCATGGAGGCTCACGTGGTGGGCTCGCTTGAGATGCTGCTCCGATGCGCGCCGCTGTCGGTGTCGCCGGAGGCCGCTGTTCGTGAGGTGCTTCGCCGCATGTGCGTCGAGGATGCGGCCGAGGCTGTGGTGGTTGCGCCCGTCACCGGGCGGCCGCTGGGCATCCTCACGCAGCGCGACGTCGTCGAACGGGTCGCGTTGCCCGCCGAAAGTCTCGATGGGCCGGTGGCCGGCGTGATGACCGGAGGGGTTGTTGCGCTGCCGCGAACGGCCGGGGTGCACGAGGCGCGTCTGCAGCTTGCCCGTCATCGACTGCGTCGCCTGGTGGTGGTGGATGAGGCCGGGCGTCTGGTGGGGGTTGTGTCGCGGGAGGATCTTTACGCGGTGCGCCGCCCGCGGGCGGACGATCTGATCGAGCGCATCCAGGCCGTCCGCGATGAAGCTGCGCTCACCAGCGTCGCGCGGCAGGTGAGCGCCGGGGCGGGGGCGCTGGTGGATGGGGGCGAACAGGCCGGGCGCGTGGGGGAGTGGATCGCCCTGCTCAACGATCTGCTCGCGCAGGCTGCCATCGACATCGCCGAGGCCGAGTTCGAGCTGCCCATGGTTCCGTGGTGCTGGCTGGCTTTTGGCTCCGAGGGGCGGCTGGAGCAGACCCTGCACACCGATCAGGACAACGGCCTGATATTTCTGGCCGCCGACGAGGCCGAGGCGGAAAGCCTGCGGGCGCGCTTTCTTCCCTTCGCGCAGCGGGTCAATATCCTGCTTGATGCCTGCGGATTTTCCTTGTGCAAGGGCGGGATCATGGCGGGAAACCCATGCTGGTGCCTGTCGCTGGCTGAGTGGCGTGGTCGCTTTTCCGACTGGATGCGCTCGGCGAGCGCCGAAGACCTGCTCAACGCGACGATCTTTTTCGACTTCCGGGCCCTGGTCGGCGATGTTGCGCTGGCCGATTCGCTCCGTGGGTGGCTGCTCGCTGCTGCGGCCGACAATGCCTTGTTCCTCCGCTTCATGGCGGAGAACGCACTGCGCAGCGGCCCGCCGCTGGGGCGCATCCGCGACTTCGTGGTCGACCGGGAGAGCGGGCGGCTGGATCTCAAGCGCGACGGGACGCGCCCTTTTGTCGACGCGGCGCGCATCTACGCCTTGGAACTGGGCCTGCCCGAGACCGCCACGGTGGAGCGTCTGCGGGCGGCGGGGGCTGTCTTGCGCTGGGGGGCGCGGGAAGTCGGGGCCCTGTCAGAGGCTTTCGAGTTCATCCTGCAGCTGCGTCTGCGGCGCCAGCGGGTGCCTGGCACCCCTCCCAATCAGGTTGCACCGGATGAGCTGAACGAGCTGGAGAGGGCTTTTCTGAAGGAGTCCCTACGCCAGGCTCGCCGTCTGCAGGACAGGCTGCGCGGCCGTTATCAGTTGTGAGGCGGCGCCCGGAGCTATACTGCGCCGGATATCAACTGCCGGCAGCGCCGGATCGAGGAGTGTGCGTGGACGACACCGAGGCGAGACAGCGGGCTTACTGGCGGTCGACCTTACGCCTGACCGGTGTGCTCCTGAGCGTCTGGGCCGCGGTGAGCTTCTTGCCTGGTTGGTTCGCCGACGAGATGAACCAGATTGTGTTCTTCGGCTGGCCGTTTGGCTTTTACATGGCCGGGCAGGGCGCCTTGATCGTTTTTCTGTTGATCGTCTGGATCTACGACCGCTGGATGGTCCGGCTTGAGCGGCGTCATGGCCTCGGTGGCGAGGGCTGAGAGCGGCCGATGACGCGTTCCGCATCCGTTCTTTTTCGGCGCCTCGGGCGCTACTACCTTCTTTACGCGGCGGGTTTTGTCGGCCTGGTGGTGTTTCTGGCGGTGGCCGAGCGGTTTGGGCTGGCGCCGCGCTGGATAGGGCAGATCTTCCTGTTCTCGACCATCGCGATCTACGCCCTCATCGGTGTGATGAGCCGAACCTCCGACGTGTCGGAATACTACGTCGCGGGGCGGCGGGTGCCGGCGCTCTACAACGGCATGGCCACCGCCGCCGACTGGATGAGTGCGGCATCCTTCATCGGGCTCGCGGGGACGCTCTACTACGCGGGTTTTGAGGGCCTGGCTTTCGTGACCGGGTGGACCGGTGGTTATGTGCTGGTGGCCCTGTTGCTGGCGCCCTTCTTGCGCAAGTTCGGCGAATTCACCATTCCGGATTTTCTCGGTGCCCGTTACGAGGGGCATTTTGCGCGGATGGTCGGCGTCTTTGCCGGCGTGCTGGCGAGCTTCGTGTACGTGGTGGCGCAGATCTACGGGGTCGGGCTCATCACCAGCCGCTTCATCGGGATCGAGTTCGAGATCGGGGTGTTCGTCGGGCTGGCGGGTATTCTGGTTTGCTCCTTCCTGGGCGGGATGCGCGCGGTGACGTGGACCCAGGTCGCCCAATACCTGATTCTCATCATCGCCTACCTGGTGCCGGTGGTGATTCTTTCATACAAGGTAACCGGCGTGCCCATCCCGCAGGCGGTGTATGGCACGGTGCTGCATGATCTTGGGGTGAAGGAGGTCGAGTTGTTCACCGAGCCCCGGGAAAATGACGTGCGGGCCCTTTATCGACAGCGTGCCGATGACCTGGCGCGCAAGATTTCCGAGTTGCCCGAGTCGCTCGCGGTGGAGCGTCAGGCGCAGATGCAGCGCGTTAACGAACTGCGAACCCAGGGGGCGCCGGCGCGGGAGGTTGCCACGGCGGAGCGCACGCTGCGGGATCTTCCACGCACGCCGGACGAGGCCCGGGTCAAGTGGGAGCGGGCACGTCAGGAAAGCCTGCAGCGCTCGGTTCCGCCGCCACCCCATGCCGAGGCACATCCCGGCCCCGATCAGGCATCCCGCGACAGTGCGCGTCTCAACTTCATCGCGCTGAGCTTCGTGCTTATGGTGGGCACCGCAGGCTTGCCGCACATCCTGATGCGCTACTACACCACGCCCAGTGTGCGTGACGCGCGACGTTCAGTGTTCTGGACGCTGTTCTTCATCTTTCTGCTGTATGTCACGGCACCGGCCTACGCCGTTTTTGCGAAGTGGGAGGTGTACAGCACCCTGATCGGCTCGCATATTGCCTCGCTCCCCCCGTGGGTGGCGTCGTGGGGCAAGGTCGGGCTCGTCAAGATTGAGGACATCAACGCTGATGGAATTCTTCAGCTTGCCGAGTTGAGCCTCAACAGTGATGCGATCCTGCTGCTGACCCCTGAAATCGCTGGCCTGCCCTATGTGGTGTCGGGGCTTGTTGCGGCGGGGGGGTTGGCGGCGGCGCTGTCGACGGCTGACGGTCTTCTGCTGACCATCTCCCACGCCTTGTCCCACGATGTTTACTATCGCGTGATCAATCCGGAGGCGTCCTCCCAGCGACGCCTGGTGATCACCAAGTCCCAGCTGCTGGTGGTGGCTGTGATTGCGGCCTGGGTTGCGTCACTTCGCCCCGACAGCATCCTGTTCATGGTTGGCCTGGCCTTCTCGATTGCCGCCTCGGCGTTCTTTCCGGCGTTGGTGCTGGGGATCTTCTGGAAGCGGGCGAACAAGTGGGGGGCGATCAGCGGCATGATCGCCGGCCTTGGCATAACCCTCTTGTACATCGTACGTACTCATCCGTTCTTCGGTGGTGGGCTGGGAAATGCCTGGTTTGGCATTCACCCGATCTCCTGTGGTGTATTCGGCGTGCCGACTGGTTTTCTGGTTATCGTTGTCGTCAGCCTGCTTACGCCACCTCCGAGCGCTGCGGTGCTGGCGTTGGTGGACAAGGTTCGCCTCCCGGATGCTGGTAGGTGAGGGCTCGAACCTGAAAATAGGCTTTGACTTTTAGAAATCCCGGTGTATAGTGCTGCCTCCACTTGGAGAGGTGGATGAGCGGTTTAAGTCGCACGCCTGGAAAGCGTGTTCAGGGTAATACCCTGACGCGGGTTCGAATCCCGCCCTCTCCGCCAAATTCTTGAAAAGCGCTCCGCAAGGGGCGCTTTTCATTTGCTGTTCGTCTTTCGGAGTGCTTGTGCACCGCCCCGGTGTTCGAGTTGTGACGTGCGGTGCGCCTTGCTTGCGCCCGTAAATCCTTGATTTAATTCCGAGCTTGTGTGATTATCGCGGGCTGGCTTGATTGAGTGCTCAGTCGGCCGTCCGTATTTGTTACCTTGCCCTACCGTTTCGCATGACGGGGGGTTTTCATCCAGAAGGAGATCTCATGCGGCATTACGAAGTTGTATTCATCGTCCATCCCGATCAAAGCGAGCAGGTGCCCGCCATGATCGAGCGCTATCGTTCCCTCGTGACCTCCCAGGGCGGCCAGATTCATCGTCTGGAAGACTGGGGTCGTCGTCAGCTGGCCTACCCGATCCAGAAGATCCACAAGGCCCACTACGTGCTGATGAACATCGAGTGCGATCAGCCGACCATTGCCGAGCTGGAGCATGGCTTCAAGTTCAACGATGCCGTCCTGCGTCACCTGTCCATCCGCATGAAGAAGGCTGTGACCACCCCGTCCCCGATGATGAAGGAAGAGAAGGCTCGCTCCCTGACTTCCGCGGACGAGGCCAAGCCGGCCGAGCAGCAGCCTGCCGCCTGAGTTGCAGGAGCAGGTTCGCAACAGTTTTGAGATTGATGGTGTCCTGACCGAGGTCGGGGCTCTGCGTTACTCCCCCGGCGGTGTGCCGGTGTTGGCAGGGCGCATCGAGCACCGCTCGAAGCAGATGGAAGCTGGGCTCTCCCGAGAGGTGAGCGTCGAGTTGCAGGTGGTGGCGCTGGGTGACAAGGCTAATCTGCTTGCCGTTGCCAAGCTCGGAGCAGTGGCTCGCATCACCGGCTTCATCGCAGCACGAAGTCTGCGCAGCAGGGCACCTGTGTTGCACATCGATACGATCGAATTTTTGGAAGGAACGAATCATGGCATTCAAGCCAGCAACCAAGCGTAAGGACGACCGTGGCGGTCGCAGCCTCTTCAAGCGTCGCAAGTTCTGCCGCTTCAGCGCAGAAAAAATCGAAGAGATCGACTACAAGGATGTGGACATCCTGAAGGATTTCATCACCGAAAACGCCAAGATCATGCCGGCGCGCATCACCGGCACGAAGTCGGGCTATCAGCGCCAGCTGTCCACCGCGATCAAGCGCGCCCGCTTCCTTGCGCTGATGCCTTACACCGATCTGCACCAGTAATCCCGGAGCCTTAGCATGCAAATCATTCTTTTGGACAAGGTTGTAAACCTGGGTGGTCTGGGCGATGTGGTCAAGGTCAAGGACGGTTACGCTCGTAACTACCTGATCCCGCAGGGCAAGGCCAAGCGCGCCAACGCCGCCAACCTCGCCGAGTTCGAAGCCCGTCGTGCCGAACTTGAGCGTCTGGCTGCCGAGCAGCTGGCTGCCGCCCAGGCTGAAGGTGCGAAGCTCGAAGGTCAGAGCGTCTCCATCAGCCGCAAGGCTGGCGTCGATGGTCGTCTGTTCGGCTCCGTGAGCAATGCCGACATCGCCGAGGCGCTGAAGGCCAAGGGCTTTGTGGTCGAGAAGTCCGCTGTCCGTATGCCGGACGGCCCGCTGAAGGCTGTTGGTGAGTCCCAGATCGTCGTGGCTCTGCACACTGACGTGACGGCGACCATCTCCGTCGTGGTGGTCGGCGAAAACTGATCGCCGGGTCGAGCCTTCGGCTCGCCAGCAAGAAAGGGCTGCCTGGTGCAGCCCTTTTTCGTATTTGTGCGGCTAGTATCGGCGCGCTCCTGCGGTTGCAGGTCTCTTTGTGCGTTGATCGCAGCGAACGAAGTGAGGCGCAGCTGCATGATGGCGACCTGGCGTGGAGCATGGCATCGAGCCGGAGTGCAAGAATCGGATCGAAGGTGCTGCCGAGTGGCGTGAGCGGGCGGGTAACTACGAAGCTCTCGTGACCGAGGGGTAGATCGGGCGGCTGTGCAGCGTAGGGAGGTTTTGGTGGCCGTGGCTGCTGGCAAGTGCCGGTGGGCTGCGCTCATAGTCCAAAGCCCGGCGGGAATGTGTGATGGCTGGGTGCCGATGGTGGCAGGCCGGCGGATCCGGCGGGCCCCGCTGCAAGCCTTGCGGCCCAGTATCGAACCCGCGTTTCCCGAACTTGGCCCAGAGCTTTCGCCCGGGACGTCGGGTGTGCGATGCGGTGCTCGCTGTAAAGCGCAACGTGCCCGAAGGTTGCCGGGTGTCGCTCGCTGGTGGATCTGGAGGAGTGTCGGCCGGTTCTGTCTAGACGTCCTGATGGCCCGCCCTGGCGAGGCGGATCGCTGACTGGAGCCGTGTGGCTGTCGGTTCGTGCTCCGCGCGGACGGGGACGGCTGCAATATGCGCGGTCACCGTGCGCGTGAACGAGGGCTCGAAGAGGGGCGACTCTGTACCCAACTTCAACCGAAGATTGGTGAAACCAAGACAGCGGTCGCGCCAGCATCTGGCGGCAGTAAGTTCTGGGTCATGCCTTCTGGTGCGGCTCAGGTGGTCAAAGGCAAGTTGGCCGACAAAGTCGAAGAGGCCTTCAGGCGGTGCATCCGACAGATGACGAGACGCTCAGGTGGGCGTAGCCTGCCGGAAGTCGCCGAACAGCTCCGGTCCGCTTGCCTGCCTGCCGTATCTCCAGCCTGCGCAGACGCCCGCTGTGTTCCGCGAAAAGTCGAGGCTGATGGCACGGCAGCCGCGTGGCGCTGAGTCTGATGATGCCCGTTTTCTGCTGCGACTGGCTCTGCGTGCCTCGGCCCTCATAACCTCAATAATTCGAATCCTTCGGTGCGGACCCGCATGTCGGGTGGTGTAAGGGGGGGGGCTCAGCCAGACTGGCCGCCCTTGTTCCGATTTGGTCTCATTCTCCGGTTGATGTCCCATGCGTAAATCTCAGAGTCAAGCAGAAGATCCCGTGATGTCCGCCTTGCGTTTGCCCCCTCATTCCATCGAGGCGGAGCAGTCGTTGTTGGGCGGTTTGCTGATCGACAACACCGTATGGGAGCGTGTCGGCGACATCGTCAATGAGGCTGATTTTTATCGAGACGATCACCGCCGCATCTTCCGTCAGATTGCACGCCTCATCGAACTCGGCAAGCCGGCCGACGTGGTTACCGTTTATGAGGCGCTGGAGAAGAACGGGGAGGCGGAGCATGTGGGGGGGCTCGCTTATCTGGGTGAGATCGCCAACAGCACGCCTTCGGCGGCGAACGTGCGCCGTTATGGCGAGATCATTCGCGAGCGTGCCATCCTCCGTAAGCTGGTCTCGGTGGGAGATCAGATTGCCGCCAGTGCGCTGACGCCCTCGGGGAAGGATGCCAAGACGCTCCTGGACGAAGCTGAGGCTAAAGTCTTCGAAATCGCGGAGGCGGGCGCGAGGACGGTTAGTGGCTTCGTTCCCATTCAGCCCATTCTGGGGCAGGTGGTGGACCGGATCCAGGAGCTGTATGACCGCGACTCGCCTGCTGGCATTACCGGTGTGCCCACAGGGCTTGCTGATCTTGATGAGAAGACATCCGGTCTCCAGCCTTCGGACATGATCGTCCTGGCCGCTCGTCCCGGTATGGGCAAGACTTCGCTGGCTCTCAATATTGCCGAGACAGTCGCCGTCGAGGCGGGGCTTCCGGTGGCTGTGTTCTCCATGGAGATGCCTGGCACCCAGCTTGCCACCCGATTCTTGTCATCGGTTGGTCGGATCGATCAGCACAAGATTCGTACGGGCAAGCTCAACGACGAAGAGTGGCAGCGCCTCACTTATGCATTGGGTAAGTTGCACGAAGCGCCGATTTATATTGACGAGACGCCGGGCCTCAATCCGACAGACCTCCGGGCCCGCTGCAGACGCCTGCATCGTCAGTGCGGTCGTCTGGGTTTGATCGTCATCGATTACTTGCAGTTGATGACCTCTCTTAAGGAGAGTGATAACCGCTCTGCTGAGTTGTCGGAGATCTCCCGGTCGGTGAAGTCGCTTGCCAAAGAGCTGCATGTGCCGATTGTTGCCTTGTCGCAGCTCAATCGCAGTCTCGAGCAGCGCCCCAACAAGCGGCCGGTCGCCTCGGATCTTCGTGAGTCGGGCGCCATCGAGCAGGATGCGGATATCATCATGTTCATCTATCGAGATGAAATCTACAACCCTGATTCGCCGGACAAGGGCATGGCGGAGCTCATCATCTCAAAGCACCGGAACGGCTCGACCGGTACGATTCGAATGACGTTTCTCGGGGAGTTCACCCGTTTTGAAAATTTTGCGGGCACTTATACCGGCTCAGCTCCGCCGGAATACTAGCCGAAGCTGTTTGAGATTTATTTTCTCTAATGTGTTGACGC
>NZ_BJNV01000043.1 GCF_006539865.1 Zoogloea ramigera | reverse complement strand
TCCCCACGGGGGGCGGGGCGAAGCCCGGCCCTGGGGGCGCTCAGGTGTCGAGCAGACCACGGGGCTTACGCCCCGCGCGCGCAAAAATCCGGTCGAAGAGCGGGTTCGGCAACAGGCGCAGCAGCTTGGCCACCACGCCCATCTGCCAGGGGATCACCGTGTAGCCGGTGCCGGCGTCGATGGCCCGCGCAAAGCGCCGCGCGGCCTCGTCGGCCGGCAGCATGAAGGGCATCGGGTAATCGTTGACGACCGTCATCGGCGTCTCGATGTAGCCCGGCGCGATGGTGACGACCTTCACGCCGCTGCCGTGCAGCTCGACGCGCAGGCTCTCGAGGTAGGCGATCACCGCCGCCTTCGAGGCACTGTAGGCACCCGCCCCCGGCAGGCCACGGATACCCGCCACCGACGCGATGCCCACCAGCCGGCCCGCCCCGCGCTCACGCATCGGCGCGACGAAGGGCTGGAAGGTGGCGACCATGCCGAGCACGTTGGTGCGCAGCACCCGCTCGAAGGCGGCCAGATCGCCGGCCTCCTCGGTGAGGGTTCCCACCGACACGCCAGCGTTGGCGATCACCACGTCGGGCAGCCCGAAACGCCCATTGAAATCGGCCGCTGCCTCGGCCAGCGCGGCCGGTGCAGCCACGTCGAGGCGATACACCGCGTGCTCACCGGGCAGGCTTCGGGCGAGCGCGTCGAGGGCGTCCCTGCGACGCCCGACCAGCCCGAGCGTGGCCCCGCGGGCGGCATAGTGGCGGGCAAGCGCCGCGCCGATGCCGCTGGATGCGCCGGTGATGAAGACCCGCAATGGCATGGGGGGACGAATCGGGAGATCGGCAGGTGCCGCCCGGGCGGGCCGCACCGCCAGCTTACTTGCGGCCCTGCTCGCCGCGGGCGCGGACGATCAGCTGGTCCGCCGACTTGAGCGCGGCTTCATGGCTGCCGGCGATCGAGGCCGACGTGAAGTACTTGCCATCGACGGCCAGCAGCGGCACGCCCTGAACCTTGTAGTTGCGGCCCAGATCTTCGATGCGCTTGAGGCGCACACCGACGTTGAAGGAGCGATAGGCCTCGGCGAACTTCTTGGCGTCGACACCCTTCTTGACCGCCCACTCCTGGGCACCCGCCTCGGTGTGCAGCGGCAGCTTCTCGGACTGCACCGCGTCGAAGATCTGCCCATGCAGGCGGGCGTGGTCGCCGGTGGTCTCGAGGGTCAGGAAGAGCTTGGCCAGGCCGGCGAGCTGCGGGTTGCCCCAGGTCACCGGCACGCGGGTGAAGACCACGTCGGAGGGCAGCTTCTTGACCCACAGCTCGAGCAGCGGATCGAAGCTCTTGCAGTGGGGGCAGCCGTAATGGAAGAACTCCAGGATCTCGACCTTGCCCTTGGCCTCGGTGGGCTGGGGCGGCGCCACCAGCTCGTAGCCCACGGGCTGGGCCAGGGCCGGCAGGCCCACGCCACCGAGAACCGCCAGCGCGGAAAGCTGTTTGAGGACGTCACGACGCTGCATTACGCTTACTCCTAGGTTCTTCAAAGCACTCATTGAGGGGCCGGGGCGGGTTTTGGTTCCTTCGGCTTGATCTTGACGACGGCGGTGCCGATGCCGCTGGCGGTGAGCTGCTCACGCGCCTTGCTCATCGCCTCCTGGCCCATGTAGGGGCCGACGCGCACCCGGTGCATCGTGCCTTTCTCGGGCACGTCGACCTTTTGCACGCTGGCCTCCACCCCCATCAACGCAAGACGCGCCTTCAGGTTGTCCGCCTCGGAGGGATCTTCGAAGGCGCCGGCCTGCAGGTAGAACTTCTCGGGCACCAGCGGCTTGTCGAGGAGGGCCGCCTCGGCCTTGGCACGCTCGGCGTCGTCCTTCGACTTGTCCACCTTGTCGGCCTTGTCTTCCTTGGCAGGTTTTGCCGCCTCGTCGGGCTTGGCGGGCTTGGGCTTGTCGGCCTTGTCCGTCTTGTCGACCTTGTCGGCTTTCTCGGGCTTGACGATCTCGGTGGTCTCCTCGGGCTTCTCCGGTGCGGGCAGCGCGTCGGAACCCTTGGGCAGCACGTTGTAGAAATCGAAACGCGGCTTCTCGACCGGCTTGTCACCCGGCTTGCCGGGCAGGGCGATGGGCTCGCTGGCGGGCTTGGGCGGCTGCGGCGCCGGCGCGGGCCTGTCGTCCTGCCTGGCTTTGGGGAAGGGCGACGACGAGGTGAAGTACAGCGCAATGCCCGCCGCGACCAGCGCACCGAGGATCAGGCCGACGAAAATCCCCACCAGGGTGCTGCCCCGGCTGGCTGACTTGGGTGTCTTGGTCTGCAGGCGAGGCTTTTGATCGCGGGTCATGAACAGGCCGTCTGAAATTACATGGAATCGGGAGCGGACACACCCAGCAGCGCGAGGCCGCTGCGGATCACCTGACGCACCGCCGCGGCCAGCGCCAGGCGGGCCAGCTTGAGGCCTTCGTCGTCCACCAGCATGCGCTCGGCGTTGTAGTAGCTGTGGAACTCGCCGGCCAGATCCTTGAGATAGAAGGCGATCTGGTGCGGCGCGTAGTCGGCCGCGGCGCCCTGCACGACTTCGGGGAAGGCCGTGAGGCGGGCGCACAGGGCCAGCTCGCGCTCGTTGTCGAGGCGGGCGAGGTCGGCGCCGGGCAGGTCGGCCAGCACGCCGTTCCACTGGCCCAGCACCGAGCACAGGCGGGCGTGGGCGTACTGGATGTAATACACCGGGTTCTCGTTGCTCTGGCTCTTGGCGAGGTCGAGGTCGAAATCGAGGTGCTGGTCGGCCTTGCGCAGCACGTAGAAGAAGCGGCAGGCGTCGTTGCCAACCTCGCGGCGCAGCTCGCGCAGGGTGACGAACTCGCCCGAGCGGGTGGACATCGCGGCCTTCTGGCCGTCGCGGTAGAGCACCGCAAACTGCACCAGCGCCACGTCGAGCTTCTCGGGCGGCAGGCCCAGCGCCTGCAGCGCGCCCTTCACGCGCGGGATGTAGCCGTGGTGGTCGGCGCCCCAGATATCGATGATGCGGTCGAAGCCGCGCTCGTACTTGTTGGCGTGGTAGGCGATGTCGGATGCGAAGTAGGTGAACAGGCCGTTCTCGCGCTGCACCACGCGGTCCTTCTCGTCGCCGAAGGCGGTGGAGCGGAACCACTTGGCGCCGTCCTGCACATACAGGTGGCCGCGGGCCTCGAGCTCGGTGACGGCCTTCTCGACCAGGCCGGTGTCGAACAGCGAGCGCTCGGAGAACCACTTGTCGAAGGTGACGCCGAACTCTTCAAGGTCCTCGCGGCCGTCGCCGAGCTGCTCGGTGAGCGCAAAGCCGTGCACCCAGGCGTAGTCGGCGCCGAGCAGGTTCTTGGCGTTGGCGATCAGCGCGTCCAGGTGGCCTTCCTTGTCGGCCTCGACGGACGGCGCGTCCTGCAGCACCTCGGCGGCGCTCACCTTGGCGAAGCGGTCGGCGTGGGCTTCCTTGATCTGGGCGGCCATGTCCTTCACGTAGTCGCCCTGGTAGGCGTTGGGCGGGAAGGCGATGGCGATGCCGAAGAGATCGAGATAACGCAGCCAGGTGGACAGCGCGAGGATGTCCATCTGCCGGCCGGCGTCGTTGATGTAGTACTCGCGGGTCACGTCGAAGCCGGCAAAATCGAGCACGTCGGAGAGCGACGCGCCGTAGGCCGCGCCGCGGCCGTGGCCGACGTGGAGCGGGCCGGTGGGGTTGGCGGAGACGAACTCGACCTGCACCTTGACGCCGCTCTTCTGGCCGCGGCCGAAGGCCTCGCCCTGCTCGAGCACGCGCTGCACGACCGCCGTCTTGGCGTCGGAGGCCAGCGTGAAGTTGATGAAGCCGGCGCCGGCCACCTCGGCCTTGGCGACCAGGCTGGAGGCCGGCAGCTCGGCCAGCAGCAGGTTGGCCAGGTCGCGCGGGTTGCGCTTGAGGGGCTTGGCGAGCTGCAGGGCCAGGTTGCTCGCAAAATCCCCGTGACCGGCCTGCTTCGGACGCTCCAGGTTGATGGGGGTATCGGCCTGTTCGGGGGCCACGCTGAGGAGCGCGGCACGCAGGAGGTCGGCAAGCTGGGTCTTGGAATCGGCGCTCATGGCAAAAAGCTGCGGCTAAAAGTCCCGGATTATATCGAAGCGGGGGGCATCCCGGCGGCTGCGCTCACGCCGGGCGCCAACAAAGTGCGGCGGAGGTGACGAAGACCCGCCCGATGGCGTATGTTTGAGGGATCACGCAGCCCAGCGAGTCACGCCGTGGATCTTCGCCGCCGTACCAATTGCCGCCCCTGGCCCTCCCTCCGCCGTGGCACCGCCACCCTGCTGGGGGCCTTAGGCTTGCTGGCCGCCGGCAGCGCGCTGGCCGAGCCGCCCACCCTCGACTGGCGCCTGCCGCTGCCGGCCGGCGTGGGCTGGCGTGTCGTCGAGTGGCGCGCGGGCCAGGGCGTCCGCCACGAGGAATACATCCCCCGCGACCAGGGCATCGAGGACTACCGCGACCGCCTCCTGGTGCAGCGCTTCGCCGACCAGGGCATGAGCCCCGACGCCTACCTCGGCCACATCGCCAGCGGCCTCGCCTCCCACTGCAGCCCCTTCACCACCAGCGGCCTCACCAGCGGCGAGCGCGACGGCCTGCCCCACGCCACCCGCACCGCCTACTGCGGGCGCTTCGGCGAGCGCAACTACGGCTACGTGCTGGCCCAGAAGGCCATCCGCGACGGCGACCACCTCTTCGTGGTCGAGCGGGAATGGCGCCTGCCCCCCTTCGGCGTCGATAGCGACGGCCTGGCCCGCCTCGACTTCGGCACGCCCGCCGCCGACGAAGCCCTCAGGCGCGACATCCGCAACACCGTGCGCTGGCTCGTCGAGCAGGTCCATCCGGGCGTCCAGCCGCCGCCGCCCGAGCGCCCGCGCCGTCGGCGCTGAGGCCGGCCCGCCGCTTTCACCGCCCGGGCTTTCCGGGCACAATCCGCGTTTTCCCTTCTGCCTGCCGCCGTGCGCCTCTTTCGCCTCGTCAAGATCATCTCCGTCAGCCTGAAATACGGGCTCGACCAGATGATCCTCTCCAACGAGCCGACCGGCCGGCTCGCTTGGCTCAGCCGCTACCGCCGCCGCTTCGACGAGCCCGCCGGCGCCCGCCTGCGCCAGGCCCTCGAATCCCTCGGCCCGATCTTCGTCAAGTTCGGCCAGATGCTGTCCACCCGCCGCGACCTGCTGCCGCCGGCCATCGCCGAAGAGCTCGCCCGTCTCCAGGACCGCGTGCCGCCCTTCCCCACCGAAGAGGCGCTGGCCCAGCTGCACGCCGCCTACGGCAAGCCGGTGGACGAGGTCTTCGCCCGCTTCGACCGGCAGCCGGTGGCCTCGGCCTCGATCGCCCAGGTGCATTTCGCCCAGCTGCCCGACGGCACCGAGGTGGCGGTCAAGATCCTGCGCCCGGGCATCGCCCCGGTCATCACCCACGACCTGGCCCTGCTCGACGCGGCCGCCACGGTGCTCGAGAAGGTGTGGCCCGAGGGCCGCCGCCTCAAGCCGCGGGAGGTCGTGGCCGAGTTCTCCAAGTATCTGCGCGACGAGCTCGACCTGATGCGCGAGGCCGCCAACTGCTCGCAGCTGCGGCGCAACTTCAAGGATTCCGAGCTGCTGGTGGTGCCCGAAGTGCACTGGGACTGGTGCGCCACCAACGTGATGGTGATGGAGCGCATGAAGGGCATCCCCATCTCCCAGCTCGACAAGCTGCGCGCCGACGGCATCGACCTCAAGGCCCTGTCCCGGGCCGGCGTCGAGATCTTCTTCACCCAGGTCTTCCGCGACGGCTTCTTCCACGCCGACATGCACCCGGGCAACATCTTCGTCGCCACCGAGGGCCCCGCCCGCGGGCGCTACATCGCGCTCGACTTCGGCATCATCGGCACCCTCAACGACTCCGACAAAAAATACCTCGCCACCAACTTCCTGGCCTTCTTCCAGCGCGACTACCGCCGCGTGGCGCTGGCCCACATCGAGGCCGGCTGGGTGCCCGCCCACACCCGGGTGGACGAGTTCGAAGGCGCCATCCGCGCTGTCTGCGAACCGATCTTCGACCGCCCGCTAAAAGACATCTCCTTCGGCAAGACCTTGCTGCGCCTGTTCCAGACCGCCCGCCGCTTCGAGATGGAGGTGCAGCCCCAGCTGGTGCTGCTGCAAAAAACCCTGCTCAACATCGAGGGCCTTGGCCGCCAGCTCGACCCCGACCTCGACCTCTGGAAAACCGCCAAGCCCTTCCTCGAACGCTGGATGAACGACCAGATCGGCTGGCGCGCGCTGGTCAACCAGCTCAAGAACGAAGCCCCCGACTGGGCCGGCACCCTGCCCCAGCTGCCGCGCCTGATCCACCAGCACCTCACCGCCCCCCACAGCGACGCCCTGCCCGCCCAGGTCGCCCGGCTGGCCGACGAAACCCGCCGCCAGAACCGCTGGATCGCCGCCATGGCCGGCCTGCTGGCAGTGCTGATCGGCCTCGAAGCCTGGCGCTGGCTGCACTGAGGCCCAGCCTCGCCCACACCCCGCCGGCGGCCTGAACGAATCGGCCGCCCGCCCGCTCCAACAGGCAAGACTTCCGCCCACCCGCGAAGGACCATCATGCCAGCCCCGTTCGTGCCCTCCCGCCCGGTCCACATCGTCGGCGTCGGCTCCTGCCTCGGCGCCCCCATCTTCGGCCCCGCCGCCGGGCCCCGCGCCCTGCGCGCCCTCGGCCTCGACGCCCAGCTCCGCCAGCGCGGCGTGCGCGCCCGCTGGGAGGCCCTGTTCGAACCCTCGGCCCCCAAGCCGCCCCACCCGCCGATGCCCGAGCGCCTGGCCCTGGTCAGCAACCTGCTGCACGACCTGGCCGACAGCGTCGCCGGCATCTGCGACGAAGGCGCGATCCCCCTCGTGCTGGGCGGCGACCACGCCATCGGCGCCGGCACCTGGCGCGGCGTCGCGCGCAGCCTGGCCCCCCGCGGCAAGCTCGGCCTGATCTGGATCGACGCCCACCTCGACGCCCACACCGAGCGAACCACCCACACCGGCAACATCCACGGCATGCCCCTGTCGGCGCTGCTGGGGGTCGGCCACGAGGCTCTCACCGGCCTGCCCGGCCCGCACCTCGACCCGGCCCACGTGGCCATCGTCGGCGCCCGCTCGTGGGAGCCCGAAGAGCTGGAGCTGCTCCAGAAGCTCGGCGTGAAGATCTTCTTCATGCCCGAAGTCCAGGCCCGCGGCCTGCCCGCCGTGCTGTGCGAGGCCATGACCATCGCCCGCGAGGGCACCGCCGGCTTCGGCGTGTCGGTGGACCTCGACTCCATCGACTGCGCCGCACTGCCCGCCACCACCTGCCTGGTGCCCGACGGCCTCGACCCGCAGGAGCTCGTCGACGCCCTCCACGGCCTGCGCAGCTGCGCCGACCTGATGGCCCTCGAGATCGTCGAATACGTGCCCGAGCGCGACCGCGACGGCAGCGGCGCCGGCTGGGTGCGCGACATCGCCGCCGCCGCCCTCGGCCCCACCACCGCCCAGCTGCGCCAACGCGAAGACACCTTCGGCGCCCGCAACTACGCCCCGCTGCCGGTGGTGTTCACCCGCGGCGAGGGCGTCTGGCTGTGGGACGTCGAGGGCCGGCGCTACCTCGACATGATGAGCGCCTACTCGGCGGTCAGCTTCGGCCACAGCCACCCGCGCCTGGTGCGCGCCCTCACCGAGCAGGCCAGCCGGCTCGCACTCACCTCGCGGGCCTACTCCAACGACCGCCTGCCGCTGATGCTCGAGCGCCTGTCGGCCCTGCTCGGCTACGACCGCGCGCTGCCGGTAAACACCGGCCTCGAAGCCGTCGAGACCGCCATCAAGGCCGCCCGCAAGTGGGCCTACAAGCTCAAGGGCGTGGCCGACGGCCAGGCCGAGATCATCGTCTGCGCCAACAACTTCCACGGCCGCTCAACCACCATCGTCGGCTTCTCGTCCGAGGCCCAGTACCGCGACGGCTTCGGCCCCTTCGCGCCGGGCTTCTGCAGCATCCCCTACGGCGACGCAGCGGCCCTCGAGGCAGCCATCACCCCCAACACCACGGCCTTCCTGTTTGAACCCATCCAGGGCGAAGGCGGCATCGTGATCCCGCCCGCCGGCTGGCTCGCCCGCTGCGCCGAAGTCTGCCGCCAGCACAACGTGCTCTTGATCGCCGACGAGGTGCAGACCGGCCTCGGCCGCACCGGCCGCCTGCTCGCCTGCGAACACGAGGGCGTGCGCCCCGACGGGGTGATCCTCGGCAAGGCCCTCGGCGGCGGGCTGCTGCCGGTGTCGGCCTTCCTGGCCAACGACGCGCTGATGCAGGTCTTCCGCCCGGGCGACCACGGCTCCACCTTCGGCGGCAACCCGCTCGCCGCCGCGGTCGCCGACGAGGCCCTGCGCCTCCTCGCCGACGAGCGCCTGGCCGAGCGCGCAGCCCGCCTCGGCGCCACCTTCCTGGCCCGGCTGCAGGCCATCGAGAGCCCGCTGATCCGCGAAGTGCGCGGCCGAGGGCTGCTGATCGGCATGGAGCTCGACACCCGCCGCGTGAACGCCCGCACCGCCGCCGAATGGCTGCTCGCCCGCGGCCTGATGACCAAGGACACCCACGACAGCGTGCTGCGCTTCGCCCCGCCGCTGATCGTCGGCGAGCCCGAGCTCGAATGGGCCGCCGAAGTCATCGAAGACGCCCTGGCCGACCTGGCCACCCGCTTCCCTGGAGCCCAAGCATGAGCGAAAAACTCGACCGCCTCGTCCTCGAAGCCCGCCGCGCCGCCGACAAGCGCGCCGAGGGCTACCGCGAAAAAGCCCTCAAGATCTACCCCTGGATCTGCGGCCGCTGCACCCGCGAATTCACCCACGCCAACCTGCGCGAACTCACCGTGCACCACCGCGACCACAACCACGACAACAACCCGCCCGACGGCAGCAACTGGGAGCTGCTGTGCCTCTACTGCCACGACAACGAGCACCAGCGCCAGCTCGAAGCCACCCAGGGCAACGTCACCGCCAAGCAACCCGGCAAGGCTGCGACGCACAATCCGTTTGCAGCGCTGGCGGGGTTGATCAAGAAGGAGTGAGGCATCCGGGCTGGAAGACATCTCGCGCGCTCCGCTCTACCGCCCCGCGCTGCCAGCGCATACCCGGCGCAAGGTAAAAGATACCTCAGGGGGATTTTTTGATTCCTCCGGGCTCCCAACAAATACGAATTCCTCGTGCCCCTTCACGAGGTCGGGATTTAAAAATCCCAAAACGGCTTTACTTAATCCCGATTCGCTCCTAAAAAATCCCTCGCCGGTCCAAAAAATAAGCTCCGAGGGATCTTTTAATCCCGTTTTTCTGCAGATAAATAAGGCAGCAGGGATTTCATTTTGCCGTCGAGCAATTAATTAATCGCCCGCGGGAATTAATTTGGACGTTTCCGGGATCAAACTCGGCAGATCGGGCCGGCCATCACCCCGCCGCCGAAGGCGGGCAGCCCCCCTCTTCCTCGCCAACGCCAAGGGGCGTAACATCCGCCCCCCGCTCTCTCCACGCCCGCCCATGAGCCCCGCCCCTGCCCGCGCCTGCGGAATCGACTTCGGAACCTCCAACTCCACCGTCGGCTGGCTGCGGCCCGGGGTGCCGGCGCTGCTGCCGCTGGAGGATGGCAAGCCGACGCTGCCGTCGGCGGTGTTCTTCAATGCCGACGAGGAGAGCACCCACTACGGGCGCGACGCACTGCAGGAATACCTGGAGGGCTACGAAGGCCGGCTGATGCGCGCCCTGAAGAGCCTGCTCGGCAGCAACCTGATGGAAGGCAGCACCGAGGTGGGTGGGCGGGCGCTGCGCTACAGCGACCTGCTGGCGAGCTTCATCGGCGAGCTCAAGCGGCGGGCCGAGCGCGAGGCCGGGCGGCCCTTCGAGCAGGCGGTGTTCGGCCGCCCGGTGTTCTTTGTGGACGACAACCCCGCCGCCGACCGCCGCGCCCAGGACACCCTGGAGCACATCGCCCGCCAGGTGGGCTTCCGCGAGGTGAGCTTCCAGTTCGAGCCGATCGGCGCGGCGCTGCACTACGAGGCCTCGCTGGCCCGCGAAGAGCTGGTGCTGATCGCCGACATCGGCGGCGGCACGGCCGACTTCTCGCTGGTGCGCCTGTCGCCCGAGCGGGCCCGCCACATCGACCGCCACAGCGACCTGCTCGGCAACGCCGGCCTGCATGTGGGCGGCACCGATTTCGACCGGGCCCTGTCGCTGGAGTGCGTGATGCCGCTGCTGGGCCACAAGGGCCTGATGAAGAGCGGCGCCGCGATCCCGTCGGGGCTGTTCTTCCAGCTCGCCACCTGGCACACCATCAACTTCGCCTACACCCGCCAGGCCTTCGCCGACTTCCAGCACATCTACCGGGACGCCACCGCCAAGCGCGAGCTCGACCGCCTGGCCCGCCTGATCGGCCAGCGCGAAGGCCACTGGCTGGCGCTGCAGGTGGAGCAGGCCAAGATCGAGCTGTCAGCCGGGGCGAGCACCCGGCTGCAGCTGGACCGCCTGGAGCCGGGGCTGGAGCACGACATCAGCCGCGAGGATTTCGCCCAGGCCACCCACAGCCTGGTGGAGCGGGTCGCCAGAACCGTGGATGAGCTGCTGACCCAGGCCGGCGTGGCCCGGGAGCACGTCGACAGCCTGTATTTCACCGGGGGCGCCAGCGGCGTGCCCCAGCTGCGGGCGCGCATCGCCGCCGAGCTGCCCCGGGCGCGCTGCGTGGAGGGCGACCTGTTCGGCAGCATCGGCGCCGGCCTCGCGGTGGAGGCGGCGCGGCGTTACGGGTGAACCTGGGGTGATCCCGGGGTGATCACAGCCCGTCCGGCCGGCGGGTGACGACCGTGCGGTTGCGGCCGGCGCGCTTGGCTTCGTAGAGGCCCAGATCGGCCCGGGCGAGGCTCTCTTCGAGGCCGCAGCCAGAGGCATCGGCCAGGCCCAGGCTGAAGGTCACGCTCAGGTGGCGCCCGTCGGGCAGCACGGGGGGGCTCTCGAGCAGGCGGGTGCGCAGGCGCTCGCCGAGCAGCTGCGCCTCTTCGGGCGTGGTCTCGGGGAGCACGAAGGCGAACTCCTCGCCGCCGTAGCGGCACACCCGGTCGGTCTGGCGCAGGGTGTCGCCGAGGAGCATGGCGAAGGTCTTCAGCACATGGTCGCCCGCGGCGTGGCCGAGGGTGTCGTTGACCTGCTTGAAGTGGTCGAGGTCGGCGATGCCGACGGTGATCGGCCGGCCGTAGCGGGCCGCCCGCGCCATCTCGTCGGCGGCCAGCGCCATGAAATGGTGCCGGTTGAACAGCCCGGTGAGCCCGTCGGTGGTGGCCAGGCGCTCGAGACGCAGGCGCACCTCGTCGTTCTCGAGCAGGGTGGCGTGGAAGCGGACGATGGCGTCCTCGACGGCCCGGATCTCGGCCATCGGCCCGGGCGGGAAGGCCGGCACCGGCCCGCGGGGGTCGAGGGCTGACAGCACCCGGCGGATCCGCTGCAGAGGGCGGATCAGATAACGCCGCACGACCAGCAGGAAGGCCGCCATGAAGCCGGCCATCAGGGCCAGGTTGAAGAGCAGCTTGTAGCTCGCCTGCGCCATCTCGCCAGACATGCGGCCCAGCTCGCGGCCCATCCGCTTGCCACCTTCCACCGACAGGTCGTCGGCCATCAGGCGCAGGCGGCTGGAGAGCGCCTCCCAGACCTGCATGTCAGCCGGCGTCGCCGGGGCCTCGACCTGCTGCAGGAAACGCTCGACCTCGGCGGCCAGGCTGGCCGTGCGCGGGTCGTCCGCCATGCCCGGCTGGGCCGACAGCACATGCACCAGGAACAGCGCGTCCTGGCGACCGGCCGGGCTGGATGCCGTCAATACGCGCTGGCCCTCGAGGCGCAACTGTTCGAGATTGCGCCCGAGGCGCTGGCGCTCGATGGTCCACGGCACCGTCTCGCCCTGCAGCCGCCCCGCCGCCACGCCGACCGCGTAGAGATCCACCGCCAGCCAGACGACCCCGCACACCGCGATCGCCGCAAAGACGCTGGTGAGCGCCAGCAGCACACGCCCGGCCCGCCAGGTTCGATGCACATCAGCGGGCTTGGCGGGGGTCGTCACTGGAGGCGGAAAGGGATGAAGCGCGTGTTGATGCGATCGAAACGACCATCGCGCTTGATCTCGTCGATGGCATCGTTGAGCTTGTCGAGCAGCGCTCGGTCACGCGGATTGACCCCCAGCGCGGCATCGCCGGCGAGTTCCGGGTCCTGGACCACGGTGCTGGCCAGACCCTGGGCAGACATGCGGGGGTCCTGCTGCAGCGCGACGGCGTTCGCCATCGGCAGCAGGGTGGCCTGGGCCTGCCCGGTGGCAAGCGCTCCAAAGATGGCCTCGTGGTTGTCGAAGGGCAGCTGCGCCCAGCCGCGGGCCTGGGCGTAGCGGGCCTGGATGCCGCCCTTCACGACAGCGACCCGCGCCTCGCCAGGCTTGACGCCGGGCCGGGCAAACCAGACGCTGATCGAGCGGTAATAGGGCTTGGTGAGCAGCAGCCGGGCGCGGCGTTCGGGGGTGACCAGCAGGCTCACGGCGGCGAAGTCGACCTCGCCTGCAGCCACGGCGTCGACCACCCGGTCGAGAGTGAGCACGACCGTCTCACAGCGGGCGGCCAGCTCCTTGCACAGCTCACGCATGACTTCGACATTGAAACCGGTCAACCCGCCAGAGGCGTCGACGTATGACATGGGCGGTGAATGGTGGATCACCCCGACCTTCAGCACGCGCTCGGCCCCGTGGGCCAGGCCGACGACCGCCAGCAAGAGAAAGACGGACCAGCACCGGAAGATCGTTTTCGCCACCCCTTGGCTCCCTGCGGCACTCACGGGTGGATTCTACATGCAAACGCCATCAGCAGCGCCCGGCGCCAGCGACACGGCCCCGGAGGCGCTCAGTTTCGTTGCATTCAGGCACGCACGCCCACGGCTCGCTCCATGACGAAGCGCCCGAAGCGGGCCAGGATGGCCGCTGCGGCCGGGGTATCGATGACCGTCCGGGCGAGGGCCTCGGGGTCGGCCCCGTCGCTGCGCAGGGCATCGGCCAGATGCCGGATATAGCCACGCATCGCGGAGGCGTCGAACTCCGGGTGAAACTGCACGCCCCACGCGGCCTCGCCGACGCGGAAGGCGTGGTGAGGTTCGAAGTCGTTGCGGGCCAGGCATTCGGCCCCCGGGGGCAGGCGCACGGCGCTCTGGCGATGGACGGCCTGGGCATGGAAGACTTCCGGGAGCTCGGCAAACAGCGGGTCGGCGATGGCCGCCGGCGTCTTGCGGACGGCCACCGTGCCGATCTCGATGCCTTCCGGGTGCCAGTCGGCCTCGCCGCCCAGGGCGTGGGCCAGCAATTGATGGCCGTAGCAGATGCCGAGCACCGGCTTGCCGGCAGCCACCACCCGGGCCAGCCAGCGCGCGGTGGTCTCGCTCCAGGCGGCCCGGTCGGTCACCATGGCGCGGGAGCCGGTGACGACGGCGGCAGAGATCTCACCGGGATCGGGCAGGCCATGTGCATCAAAACGGGGATCGACGACCCGCACCGGTGCATCGCCCAGCGCTGCGGCGATCCAGGTTTCGAAGCCTCCCCTGCGGGCGGCGAGGTCAGGAATGGTGTCGCCAAGCTTGACGATGAGCAGGGGTAACACTTTCGGCGTCTCCGGGTGGTTCAGGCCATTCTGCAGCGGGTGCGGCCCGGCTCACCGTTAAATGTTGAACGGATGCGCCCAGAAACGGCCGCGGCCTGCGTCTTCCTGACCAAGCAGATCATGTGCCAACAACAAGGGGGCAAGATAAAAAAAGGGGTCGTCCTTCGACGACCCCAACTCCCTCGACAGGAACCCGCCCACAGGACGGGTCTCCCTCCCCATCGAACGAAACCTTGCAGACCCACCGGGCGGGAAGAACGCCCGGGGGGGTCGTTGGTGGTGCTTATTCGAACTCGATGATGACTTCGTCGACGGCCAGGCTGCCACCGGCGGAGGCCACAATCTTCTTGACCTTGCAGTCCTGCTCGGCCTTGAGGATGTTCTCCATCTTCATCGCCTCGATGACCGCCAGCTTCTCGCCAGCCTTCACTTCCTGGCCGACCTGGACGGAGACCTCACGCAGCAGGCCCGGCATCGGCGACAGCAGGAACTTGGAGAGGTCGGGCGGCAGCTTCTCGGGCATCAGGGCCAGCAGCTCGGCAGCGCGGGCGCTCATCACCATGAAGTCGGCACGCGTGCCCCAGTGGAACAGGCTGTACTTGGTCTTGTGACGCTCGACCTGCAGGGTGAAGGGCTCGCCGTTGCAGGTGCCGTTGAAGAGCGATTCGCCGAGCTTCCAGTCGGACTTGAGCTCGTATTGCTCGCCCTTGTACTCGACGTGGTAGCCGCCGGGGATCGGCTTGGCCGTCACCGGGTGGTTCTCGTTGCCTTCCTTGTTCAGGCGGATGACCATCCAGTGGTCGCCGACCAGACGCTCGTGGCCCTGGAGCTGGCCGGAGATCGAGGCGGAACGGTCGGTGAAGGCGCGGTAAACGTAGGCGGCCACCGAAACCAGCAGCGCCGGATCATCGTGGGGCACCATCGAGGCATCGAAACCCGTCGGGTAGTGCTTGGGGATGAAGCCGGTGTCGAAGATGCCGGAATGGAAGACCGGGTGCTGCATCAGCGCGGCCTGGAACGGAATGTTCGACGAAATGCCGCGGATCACGAAGGCATTGAGCGCGTCGCGCATGCGGGCGATCGCCTGCTCGCGGGTGGCGCCGTGGACGATCAGCTTGGCGATCATCGAGTCGTAGAACATCGAGATCTCGCCACCGTCGTAAACGCCGGTATCGACGCGCACTTGGCCCGGAATCTCGGCCGGCGGCTGGAACTTGACCAGACGACCGGTGGAGGGCAGGAAGCCGCGGAACGGGTCTTCGGCGTTGATCCGGCACTCCATCGCCCAGCCGTTGATCTGCACGTCGGCCTGGGCCAGCGGCAGCTTCTCGCCGTAGGCGACACGGATCATCTGCTCGACGAGGTCGAGGCCGGTGATGAGCTCGGTGACCGGGTGTTCCACCTGGAGACGGGTGTTCATCTCGAGGAAGTAGAACTCCTTGGTGGCGCCGGAGACGACGAACTCGACGGTGCCCGCCGATTCGTAATTGACCGCACGGGCCAGGGCCACGGCCTGCTCGCCCATCGCCTTGCGCATCTCGGGGTCGACGAAGGGGCTCGGCGCCTCCTCGATGACCTTCTGGTGGCGGCGCTGGATGGAGCAATCACGCTCGTTGAGATACACGTAGTTGCCGTGGGAGTCGCCCAGCACCTGGATCTCGATGTGGCGCGGCTCGAGCACGTACTTTTCGATGAAGACGCGGTCGTCGCCGAAGGAGTTGCGGGCTTCGTTGACGCAGGACGAGAAGCCTTCGTGGGCCTCGGCGTCGTTGTAGGCAACCCGCAGGCCCTTGCCGCCGCCGCCGGCGGAGGCCTTGATCATCACCGGATAGCCGATCTTCTTGGCGATCTCGACGGCTGCATCGGGACCGTCGATGGCATCGTTGTAGCCGGGGATGGTGTTCACGCCAGCTTCGATGGCGAGCTTCTTGGACTCGATCTTGTCACCCATCTTGGCGATGGAGTAGTGCTTCGGACCGATGAACTTGATACCCTCTTCTTCGAGGCGGCGGGAGAACTCGGCGTTCTCGGACAGGAAGCCGTAGCCCGGGTGAACCGCCTGGGCGCCGGTCTGCTTGCAGGCGGCGATGATCTTGTCGGCGACCAGGTAGGACTCTTTGGAGGCCGCCGGGCCGATGCACACGGCTTCGTCGGCGAGGTCCACGAACAGGGCGTCCTTGTCGGCCTCGGAGTACACGGCGACGGTGGCGATGCCCATCTTGCGGGCGGTCTTGATGACACGGCAAGCGATTTCGCCGCGGTTTGCAATCAGGATCTTGGTAAACATGTCTTGGCGTCCTCGGCGATCACAGCGGAATGTTGCCGTGCTTGCGCCACGGGTTGTCGAGCTGCTTGTCCTTCAGCATGGCCAGCGAGCGGGCGATGCGCTTGCGGGTGGCGTGGGGCATGATGACGTCGTCGATGAAGCCACGGGCGCCCGCCACGAAGGGGTTGGCGAACTTGGCCTTGTACTCGGCTTCGCGCTCGGCGAGCTTGGCGGGGTCGTTCTTTTCTTCGCGGAAGATGATCTCGACGGCGCCCTTCGGGCCCATCACCGCGATCTCGGCCGACGGCCAGGCGAGGTTCACGTCGCCGCGCAGGTGCTTGGACGACATCACGTCGTAGGCACCGCCGTAGGCCTTGCGGGTGATCACGGTGACCTTCGGCACGGTGCATTCGGCGTAGGCGTAGAGCAGCTTGGCGCCGTGCTTGATGATGCCGCCGTATTCCTGGGCGGTGCCCGGCATGAAGCCCGGCACATCGACGAAGGTGACCACCGGGATGTTGAAGGCGTCGCAGAAGCGCACGAAGCGGGCAGCCTTGATCGCCGACTTGATGTCGAGACAGCCGGCCAGCACCAGCGGCTGGTTGGCGACGATGCCGATCGGGCTGCCGTCGATGCGGCCGAAGCCGATGATGATGTTCTTGGCGTAGTCGGGCTGCAGCTCGAAGAAGTCGCTGTCGTCGACAACCTTGACGATCAGCTCTTTCATGTCGTACGGCTTGTTGGTGTTGTCCGGCACCAGGGTGTCGAGGGAATAGTCGAAGCGGTCGGCCGGGTCGTTGGTCGGCGTGACCGGCGGCATTTCCTTGTTGCTGGCCGGGATGAAGTTCATGAAGCGGCGCAGCATCGACAGGGCTTCGACGTCGTTCTCGAAGGCCAGGTCGGCAACACCGGACTTGGTGGTGTGGGTGACCGCGCCGCCCAGCTCTTCGGCGGTAACGTCTTCGTGGGTCACGGTCTTCACGACTTCGGGGCCGGTCACGAACATGTAGGACGAGTCCTTCACCATGAAGATGAAGTCGGTCATCGACGGCGAATACACCGCGCCGCCGGCACACGGACCCATGATCATGGAGATCTGCGGCACCACGCCGGAGGCCATCACGTTGCGCTGGAACACGTCGGCATAGCCGCCCAGGGAGGCGACGCCTTCCTGGATGCGGGCACCGCCCGAGTCGTTGAGGCCGATCACCGGGGCGCCGACCTTCATCGCCTGGTCCATCACCTTGCAGATCTTCTCGGCGTGGGTTTCGGACAGGGAGCCGCCGAACACGGTGAAGTCCTGGGAGAACACGAACACCAGCCGGCCGTTGATGGTGCCGTAACCGACGACGACACCGTCACCTGGGGTCTTCTCGGCCTGATCCATGCCGAAGTCGACGCAGCGGTGCTCCTTGAACATGTCCCATTCTTCGAAGGAATCGGGATCGAGCAGGAGTTCGATGCGCTCGCGGGCCGTCAGCTTGCCTTTCTTGTGCTGGCTGTCGATACGCTTCTGGCCGCCACCCAGGCGGGCCGCTTCGCGCTTCTTTTCCAGCTGGTGGATGATGTCGTGCATTTACAGCCTCCAGTAAAAATCCGAATTTTGTTCTTCAGCCCAGATAACCCAGCAGCCGCATCGCTGCGGCCGACGGGGTGGTCTGGCCGGCCTCTACGGCCGCCTGCAAACCGGGCAGATCGTGCTGCACCCGGGCGTGACTCGCGAACCGGGCCCGCAGGCCCTGATCGATCAGTTCCCACATCCATGCCCGCGCCTGGTGACGGCGTCGGGCCTCGAACTCACCGCTCCGCTGCATCGTGGAACGATAATTTTCAATGGTATTCCAGAATTCGGCGATCCCCTGCATTTGTAACGCAGAAAGCATCAGCACCGGCGGCGTCCAGTTGGGCGAGGCATGGCGCAACATGCCCAGCGCGCTCTTGATCTGGGAGCGGGCCACCGTGGCCGCCTGGGGGTTGATGTCGGCCTTGTTGATGACGATAAGGTCGGCGATCTCCATGATGCCCTTCTTGATCGCCTGCAGGTCGTCACCGGCGTTGGGCAGCTGGAGCAGGCAGAAGATGTCGGTCATCCCCGCCACCGCGGTCTCCGACTGGCCGACGCCCACCGTCTCGATGATGATCACGTCGAAGCCGGCCGCCTCGCAGACCAGCATGGCCTCGCGGGTTTTTTCGGCGACGCCGCCCAGGCTGCCCGCCGACGGGCTCGGCCGGATGAAGGCCTCGATGCGCTGGGAGAGCAGCTCCATGCGCGTCTTGTCACCCAAGATCGAGCCACCGGTGACGCTCGACGACGGGTCGACGGCCAGCACCGCCACCTTGTGACCCTGCTCGATGAGATAAAGCCCCAGCGCTTCGATGAAGGTGGACTTGCCCACCCCCGGCACGCCGGAGATGCCCACCCGCATCGACCTGCCGGTGTGGGGCAGGAGACCTTCGAGCACGCTGCGGGCGCGCTGCTTGTGGTCGGGCCGCTGGGACTCGATCAGGGTGATCGTCTTGGCGAGGGGGCGCCGCTGTTCGGCGAGCACGCCGTCGACGAGGGCCTGGTCGGACATCTGGGGCAATAGCGTCGTCCCCATACTAGGTAACATCAGCAGGTGGTTTACAAAAGTTGAGAGTCCCCAGAACCTTATTACCTATCGGTTTAGACAAGCGCAATATCAACGCCTCCACATGTTTTGGATAATCCAGATGTTCAACATAGGGAATCTCATACGCAGAGATGAAAGAAACAACTTGCCATCTTTTTTCAGGCGGATTAGCTACAGATTTTGAGAAACTAACACCCAAAGGATTGCGTAGTTGTTGATATATCTCTTTCTTTAAACCTGTACTCGCCTTTCCTACATAAAAAAGATTGCACATGGAGTCATAAAAGGCATAAATACCTGCCTTATTATGATTCCCTCCAAGAACCCTGGACAACTCAGGCCCAATCTCCCCGGAACTATCTACTCTTATCGGTTCATATTCACAAACCACCGTAAACTCTGGCGCAAGTGTCTTTGACATCAAGTAGCGCAGGGTGGCGGCTCTCGGCCTTCTCTCTCCAGCCATCCAACTTTTAATCTGCTGCTTGCTGTATCCAGTGCTTTCGGCCAATGTAGCCAACTCACCGCCGTAATATTGATCAACTAAAAATCTCACCAATTGGCTGGTAAAGTCCGGCGGAGTGTCGGCAGGCATTTAATTACATTCCGATCTGAAAATTTAAACTTTCCTCGCCGCGCGGATCTGCTTGAGCACCTCGCGGGCCGAGGTCTGGATCGGCGTGCCGGGCCCGAAGATGCCGGCGGCACCGGCCTGGTAGAGGGCTTCGTAGTCCTGGGCCGGGATCACACCACCGACGAAGGTGATGATGTCGTCGGCGCCCTGATCCTTGAGCGCCTTGATGATGGCCGGCACGAGGGTCTTGTGGCCGGCGGCGAGGCTGGAGCAGCCCACCGCGTGCACATCGTTCTCGACCGCGTGGCGGGCGGCTTCTTCGGGGGTCTGGAAGAGCGGGCCGATGTCGATGTCGAAGCCGAGGTCGGCGAAGGCCGAGGCCACCACCTTGGCGCCGCGGTCGTGGCCGTCCTGGCCCAGTTTGGCGATCATGATGCGCGGGCGGCGGCCCTCTTCGGCGACGAAGGCCTCGATGTCGGCCTTGAGGGCCTGCCAGTCGTCGTTGCCCTCGACCACCGCGTTGTAGATGCCGGTGACGGCCTGCGGGTTGGCGCGGTAGCGGCCGAAGACGACCTCGAGCGCGTCGGAGATCTCGCCGACGGTGGCGCGCAGGCGCACGGCCTTCACGGCGAGATCGAGCAGATTGCCTTCGCCGGTTTTGGCGCACTCGGTGAGGGCGGCCAGGGCGGCGTCGACGGCGGCCTGGTCACGCATCGCGCGGATACGGGCGAGGCGCTCGATCTGGGCCTCGCGCACGGCGTGGTTGTCGATGTCGAGGATCTCGATCGGGTCTTCCTTGGCCAGCTTGTACTTGTTGACGCCGACGATGACGTCCTTGCCGGAGTCGATGCGGGCCTGCTTGTCGGCGGCGCACTCCTCGACCTTCATCTTGGCCCAGCCGGATTCGACGGCCTTGGTCATGCCGCCCATGGCTTCGATCTCTTCGATCAGCGCCCAGGCCGTGTCGGCCATGTCCTGGGTGAGCTTCTCCATCATGTAGGAGCCGGCCCACGGATCAACGACGCTGGTGATGTGGGTTTCTTCCTGGATGATGATCTGGGTGTTGCGGGCGATGCGTGCCGAGAACTCGGTGGGCAACGCGATGGCCTCGTCGAGGGCGTTGGTGTGCAGCGACTGGGTGCCGCCGAACACCGCCGCCATCGCCTCGATGGTGGTGCGCACGACGTTGTTGTACGGGTCCTGCTCGGTGAGCGACCAGCCGGAGGTCTGGCTGTGGGTGCGCAGCATCATCGACTTCTGGCTCTTCGGCTCGAACTGCTTCATGAGGCGCCACCACAACATGCGCGCGGCGCGCATCTTGGCGATCTCGAGGTAGAAGTTCATGCCCACCGCCCAGAAGAAGGACAGGCGGCCAGCGAAGGTGTCGACGTCCATGCCCGACTTGATGCCGGTGCGCACATACTCGACGCCGTCGGCCAGCGTGAAGGCCAGCTCGATGGCCTGGTTGGCGCCCGCTTCCTGGATGTGATAGCCCGAGATCGAGATGCTGTTGAACTTGGGCATGTGGGTCGACGTGTAATTGAAGATATCAGCGATGATCTTCATCGACGGCGTCGGCGGGTAGATGTAGGTGTTGCGGACCATGAACTCCTTGAGGATGTCGTTCTGGATGGTCCCGGACAGTTTGTCCTGCGAAACGCCCTGCTCTTCTGCAGCCACGATGTAGCCGGCCAGGATCGGCAGCACGGCGCCGTTCATGGTCATGGACACCGAGACCTTGTCGAGGGGGATCTCGTTGAACAGGATCTTCATGTCCTCGACGGAGTCGATGGCCACGCCGGCCTTGCCGACGTCACCGACCACGCGGGGGTTGTCGGAGTCGTAGCCGCGGTGGGTGGCGAGATCGAAGGCCACCGACACGCCCTGGCCGCCGGCAGCGAGCGCCTTGCGGTAGAAGGCGTTGGAAGCCTCGGCGGTGGAGAAGCCGGCGTACTGGCGGATAGTCCACGGCCGGGCGGCGTACATGGTGGCCTGCGGGCCACGCAGGAAGGGCTCGAAGCCCGGCAGGGTGTTGGTGTACTTGAGGCCTTCGAGGTCGGCCGCGGTGTACAGTGGCTTGACGCTGATACCTTCCGGCGTCACCCAGTTCAGCTTGGCGACGTCGCCTTCAGGCGCCGACTTGGCGGCAGCCTTGTTCCAGGCAGCCAGATCGGGTTGGGGGAAGGTCGGTTCGTTGTTGTTCGCCATGCTTTATTCCCTCTGGTTACGGGGCCACCGGACGGCCCGTGTCAGTTCGATCATGTACGGCAGGACCGGCCGTGACCCCTGGCCACGGCCGGCTGTCGTGCCCTGCGCAGGGCATTCTCCCTCCCTCTATGTTTTGTTCGGCCCGGCGGCGAGGCCACCGGACAGATCTGGGTATAGATGCTGCGCAGGAACTTGACTTGATATCTTGTAAATAATACTTTATCCATAATTATGGATGCAATAGCTGAAGCCCCTCATCAACAAAACACATCACGCCAATCCATGAACGCTGGCCGGATAGCCCCTCTCGCCCTGTACCAGGAAGTCGCGGAACGCCTGCGCCAGCGCATTTTTGCCCACGAACTCCCCCCCGGCACCTGGGTGGACGAACAAGCCCTGGCCGCCGATTACGGAATCTCGCGCACCCCGCTGCGGGAGGCCCTCAAGGTGCTCGCCTCCGAGGGGCTCGTCACGCTCAAACCCCGGCGCGGCTGCTACGTCACCGAGATCTCCGAGCGCGACCTCGACGAAATCTTCACCGTCATGGCCCTGCTCGAAGGCCAGTGTGCCGCCGACACCGCGCGCAAGGCCAGCGAGACCGACCTCATTCATCTGCGCTCGGTGCACGACGAGCTCGAACGCGCCGCCGGCAGCAACGACATCGACGGCTTCTTCGAGGCCAACCAGGCCTTCCACCAGGAAGTCCAGCACATCGCCGACAACCGCTGGCTGACCCAGGCCATCACCGACCTGCGCAAGGTCATCAAGCTGTCGCGCCACCATTCGCTGTTCAGCGATGGCCGCCTCAAGCAATCGCTTGCCGAACACCGGGCCATCCTCGACGCCCTCGCCCACCGCGACGTGGCCCGCAGCGAGCGGCTGATGCGCGAACACATCTCCAGCGGCCGCCAGGCCCTCGCCAAGGTGGCCGCCCGCCGCGACAGCGCCGCCTGAGCCGCCCCCCCTCCGAGCGCCAACACCACAGCCGGCCCCACAACACAAAACCCCCGCCGAGCCAGGCTCGAGCGGGGGTTTTTTGCATCCGACAGCGCCCTCGCGGGCGCCCTTCGAATGAATCAGTGCGAGCTGGCGTCGGCAGCGCCGAAGCCGGTCTGGGCACGCACGTACTGGTCTTCGAAGGCAGCGCGCTCGGCCTGGGCCTCGGCGCTGTTGTCGAGCTTGGACACGATGAACGTGATCAGGAAAGCCAGCGGCATGGAGAACAGGGCCGGCTGGTCGTACGGGAACAGCGCCTGGGCGTTACCCAGCACGGTCACCCACACGGACTTCGAGAGCACCACCAGCAGCACCGCAGCCACCAGGCCGGCGTAACCACCAGCGATCGCGCCGCGGGTGGTCAGGCCCCGCCAGTACATGGACAGGATGAGCACCGGGAAGTTGGCGGAAGCGGCGATACCGAAGGCCAGGGCCACCATGAACGCCACGTTCATCTTCTCGAAGGCGATGCCGAGGACGATCGCCACCAGGCCCAGGCCCACGGAAGCGAAGCGGGACACGCGGAGCTCTTCGGTCTCGGTCGCGGAACCCTTGCGGATCACGCGGGCGTAGATGTCGTGAGAGATGGCAGCCGCACCGGCCAGCGCCAGCCCGGACACCACCGCCAGGATGGTCGCGAAGGCCACCGCCGACAGGAAGCCCAGCAGCAGGTTGCCACCCACGGCCTTGGCCAGGTGCATCGCGATCATGTTGCCGCCGCCGACGATCTTGCCGCCGATCTGGCCGCCCTCGAAGAACTCGGGGTTCTGGCCGACGATGATGATGGCAGCGAAGCCCATCAGCAGGATCACGTTGAAGAAGTAGGCCACGAAACCGGACGCGTAGAGCACCGACTTGCGGGCTTCCTTGGCGTTGGTCACCGTGAAGAAGCGCATCAGGATGTGCGGCAGGCCAGCGGTGCCGAACATCAGGCCGAGGCCCAGCGACAGCGCGGTGATCGGATCCGGCAGCAGGGAGCCCGGGAACAGCAGCTTCTCACCCAGCGAATGCAGCGAGACGGCCTGACCCATCATCTTCTCGAAGCTGAAGCCGAACTGGGACATTGCCAGCACCGCCACCAGCGTGCCGCCGGCCAGCAGCATGCAGGCCTTGATGATCTGCACCCAGGTGGTGGCAACCATGCCGCCGAAGGTGACGTAAACCATCATCAGCGCGCCGACGACGAACAGGGCGATGTTGTAGTCGAGGCCGAACAGCAGCTTGATGAGCTGGCCAGCACCGACCATCTGGGCCACCAGGTAGAAGCACACCACGGTGAGCGAAGACACCGCCGCCATCGTGCGCACCTTGCTCTGGTTGAGCCGGTAGGAGGTGATGTCGGCAAAGGTGAACTTGCCCAGGTTGCGCAGGCGCTCGGCCATCAGGAACAAAATGATGGGCCAGCCGGCGAAGAAGGCGATCATGTAGATGTAGCCATCGACGCCCTTGGTGTACACCAGCGCGGTAAGACCGAGCAGGGTGGCCGCCGACATGTAGTCGCCGGCGATCGCCAGGCCGTTCTGGAAGCCGGTGATGCCGCCGCCGGCGGTGTAGAAGTCGGACGCCGACTTGGTGCGGCCGGCCGCCCAGTAGGTGATCCCCAGGGTCATCGAGACGAACAGCACGAACATCCCGATGGCGTGGAGGTTGAGGGGCTGCTTCTCGGTGGCGGAGATCGCGTCACCGGCGAAGGACAGGGCCGGCGCCAGGAGGCCCAGCAGTGCAATATTGAGACGGGCCAGCATTACTTCACCCCTTTCGCGGCATCGCGGACGACTTCTTCGGTGATGGCGTCAAACTCGCCGTTGGCGCGCTTCACGTACACCGCGGTCAGCACCCAGAAGAAGATGAACATGAACAGTTCGGCGGCGATCCCGACCGTGACGTAGGAGCCCTCGGAGAGGCGCTGGCCGATCAGGTTCGGGTTGAAGGCCACGACCATGAAAAAGCCGTAGAAGATCGTCAAAACGATCACCGACAGCAGGGTGGCAAAGCCCTGGCGCTTCGAGACGAGCTCGGTGAAGCGCGGGTTTTTGCGGATGCGTGCGTAGACCGCACTTTGGTTTGAAGTACTCGACATGTTTCCTCCCTAAGAACTGAGTGGATGTGGCGCGAACTGCCTGTTGGTTCTTTCTTGTGGCGACCCGCAGACTGCTTTGTTGTTGTTATATGTAAATTACCCAAGGCGAAGCCGCGCCGCAACAACGCCCAGACGGATGATATAACATATACAAGACTCCATACCACAGCGTATGGGATTTTTTTGCAGCGCAACACCTTCAACCCACACGGAAGCCCCCATGTCCGGAGAAATCCACTTCAGCCAGGCCTCGGGCATCGCGACCCTCAGCCTCTCCAACCCCGACAAGCTCAACGCCGTGGACGCCGACATGTGGCGCGCCCTGCAGGCCCGCATGAGCGCCCTCAACGCCGATCCGGAGGTGCGCTGCGTCATCCTGCGCGGCGCAGGTGACAAGGCCTTTGCAGCCGGCGGCGACATCGAGGAGTTCCTCGTCGTGCGGGCCACCGTCGACGACGCCCTGCATTACCACGAAGAGCTCGTCGCCGCCGCCCTCGACGCCATCCGCGCCTGCCCGGTGCCCACCGTGGCGATGATCCAGGGCGCCTGCATCGGCGGCGGGCTCGAGATCGCCGGCTGCTGCGACATCCGCATCGCCGGCGAATCGAGCCGCTTCGGTGCGCCGATCAACAAGCTCGGTTTTTCGATGTACCCGGGCGAGATGGCCGGCCTGCTCGAGCTCGTCGGCCCGGCCGTGCTGCTGGAGATTCTCCTCGAAGGGCGCATCCTCGGCGCCCACGAAGCCCTCGCCAAGGGCCTGCTGACCCGCGTGGTGGACGACGAGGAGGTGGAGCGCGAAGCCCTCGCCACCGCCGCCCGCATCCTCAAGGGCGCGCCGCTGGTGGCCCGCTGGCACAAGCAGTGGGTGCACCGCCTGATGAAGGGCACCCCGCTGTCGGCCGACGAAAAACGCGCCGCCTTCGACTTTCTGGCCACCGAAGACTACAAGGAAGGCCTCGACGCCTTCTTCGCCAAGCGCACGCCGGTGTTCAAGGGGCGCTGAAAGCAAAGAGCCCCGGGCTCGCCGGGGCTCTCGAAACAAAGGCCGTGCTGGCGGCTAGCCCCCCAGCACCGTATGCAGCATCTTCGCCGACAAGGCGATCAGCAGCCCGGCGAAGACCTTCTTCAGCGTCGCCACCGGCAGCTTGTGGGCGAGCCTGGCGCCGATCGGCGCGGTCAGGCTGGAGAGCAGGCTGAGCAGCACCAGCGCCGGCAGGTACACATAACCGAAGCTCCACTCGGGCAGCCCGGCCACGCTCCAGCCGTTGATCAGGTAGCCCAGCGCGCCGGCGACGGCGATGGGCAGGCCGATGGCCGCCGAGGTGCCGATGGCGTTGTGCACCTTCACGTTGCACCAGGTCATGAAGGGCACCGACAGCGAACCACCGCCGATCGCCACCAGCGACGAGATGCCGCCGATCACGCCGCCCACGCCCATCAGCCCGACGGAGCCCGGCAGCTCGCGGCTGGGCTTGGGCTTGACGTTGAGGATCATCTGCACCGCCACGTAGGCAGTGAAGCAGGCAAAGAAGATCGCCAGCGGCTGGGTGGGCGCCCGCGACGCCACGAAGGTGCCGGCGAAGGTGCCCGCCAGCACGCCCGGGGCGATGCCGCGCACGATGTCCCAGCGCACCGCGCCGTGGGCGTGGTGGGCGCGCAGGCTGGAGATCGAGGTGATCACGATGCCGGCCATCGAGGTGCCCAGCGCCAGATGCACCAGGTGCTCCCGCGGGAAGCCCTGGGCCGCGAAGAAGGTGGTGAGCATGGGCACCATCAGCGCACCGCCGCCCACGCCGAGCAGCCCGGCAAAAAAGCCCACGAAGGCGCCGAGCGCCAGGTAGGCGGCCAGCCATTCGATACCGATGTTCATGTCCAGTCCTGCAGGTCGGTTGCGCCGAGCAGTTGCCCGACGATGAAACGCCACTCGGCCGGCTCGACCGGGGTGATCGACAGCCGGTTGCCGCGGGCGAGGACGCGCATGTTCTCGAGTTCGGGGCAGCCGCGCAATTCGGGCAAACCCACCAGCCGGGTCTTGCGCACGAAACCCACGTCCACATGCAGCCAGCGTGGTGCCTCGGGGGTGGACTTTGGGTCGAAGTACTTGCTCGCCGGATCGAACTGGGTGGCGTCCGGGTAAGGCTCGCTCGCCACCCGGGCGATGCCGGCAATCCCCGGCTCGGCGCAGCCGGAGTGGTAGAACAGCACCCCGTCGCCCACCCGCATGGCGTCGCGCATGAAGTTGCGGGCCTGGTAGTTGCGCACCCCATACCAGGGCACCGTCTGGCCGGGCCGGGCGGCCAGGCTGTCGATGGAGACGTCGTCGGGTTCGGATTTCATCAGCCAGCAGCGCATGGCGGCACCTCGTTGCGGGTTGGACGCGCGAGCGGAGGCGCGCGCCGAAGCCGCGGTTGTCGCGCAAAACGCCGCCGAGCACAAGCCGGCGGGCCCGCAAAAGCGCCTCCCGCCCCTGCGAACCGCTATCATCACGGCATCTCCCGCCCGGTCCGGATGCCCGGCCGGCATACCTCAACCGCGAGTCCACCGCCATGCGCCCCGATTTTCTGTGCCTGCCCCGCGGCAGCATCGTCCGCCTGTTGTTCGTGGCCTGGGCCCTGTGGCTGGCGGCAGCCGGCTGCAGCGCCGCCTCCGGCCACACACGCCACGCGCCGGTGGCCGCGGCCGAGCCCGCGCCGCCGGCGGCTGTCGCCGTGCCGGCCGGAGAAGAGGCCGAGCTGGTGCTGATGAACCGCCAGATCGTGCGCTTCCGGGCGGCCTTCCTGGGTGCCCCGCCCCGCCAGCGGGCCGAGCGCGGGCGGCTGGCGATCGTCGCGCAGCTCGAGCGGGGCGGCAGCGACACCGTCAGCGTGCAGCCCAACCCGGTCGGCAACATCGTTCTGGTCGGTGGCCAGCTGGCCTTCGTGCTCACCCCCGAGGACACCGACAAGCTCGCCGGCGAGACCCTCGACGCCCTCACCGACACCACCCTGGCGGCCCTCCGCACGGCCCTCGCCGAATCCCGCGAGAGCCGCGACAGCAAGACCCTCGTCGAAGGCCTGGCGGTGTCAGCCGGGCTCACGCTGGTGTTCGCCATCCTGCTCTCCGGGCTCGGGCGCCTGCGCGGCTGGATCGCCGGCCGCCTCGCCGCTGCCATCGACGCGCAAACCCGCCGGCTGCGGCCGGGCGGCGCCGAGCTGATCCGCGGCGAGCGCGTGCTGGCCGCGGTGGGCTGGCTCACCGGCGCCGCGTTCTGGCTGCTCGCCGCCCTGCTCGCCTACGCCTGGCTGGCCCGGGTGCTGGCGCTGTTCCCCTACACCCGGGCCTGGGGCGAGCAGCTCGACGACTACCTGCTCGGCGTGCTGGCCCGGCTCGGGCTGGGCATCCTCGAGACCCTGCCCAACCTGCTGGTGGCGGCGCTGATGTTCCTCGTCGCCCGGGCGGTGGTGGGCCTGCTCAAGCCCGTCTTCGACCACGCCGCCAGCAGCGGCAACGGCGTTGGCTGGCTCGACAAGGACACCGTCGAACCGACCCGCAAGATCACCAACATCCTGATCTGGATCTTCGCGCTGGTGATGGCCTACCCCTACCTGCCCGGCGCTCACACCGAGGCCTTCAAGGGCATGTCGGTGCTGATCGGCCTGATGGTGTCGCTGGGCGCCTCGAGCGTGGTCGGCCAGGGCGCCAGCGGCCTGATCCTGATGTACTCGCGCACCCTGCGCACCGGCGAATACGTGCGCATCGGCGAGCACGAGGGCACCGTCGCAGCGATCACCCTCTTCAACACCCGGCTGCGCACCGGGCGCGGCGCCGAGGTCACCATCCCCAACGCGCTGATCGTCGGCAGCGCCACCCGCAACTACTCGCGCACCACCGACGGGCTGGGCTTCATGATCGACATCACGGTAACGATCGGCTACGACACCCCCTGGCGCCAGGTCGAGGCGATGCTCCTCGAGGCCGCCCGGCGCACCGCCGGCGTGCTCGCCGACCCGGCGCCGCGGGTGTTCCAGACCGCCCTGTCCGACTTCTACCCCGAATACTGCCTGGTCGCCCAGGCCGCCCCCACCGGCGACGCGCCGCGGGCGCGGGTGCTCAGCAACCTCCACGCCAGCATCCAGGACGTCTTCAACGAGCACGGCGTGCAGATCATGTCGCCCCACTACATGGCCGACCCGGCCCAGGAAAAGCGCGTACCCCCCGAAAATTGGTACGCCCCACCAGCGCGCAAACCGGATGCAGGCTGAGCGCCGGGTTATCATCCCGCCCGCGCCCTTCCCGGACCGTTGCCCATGAACCCGACCCCCGAACGCCGCAAGAACCTCGCCCTGCGCGAGGCGGTGGACCAGGCCTACCGCCTCATCGAGCCCTTCTTCGACCCTGCCAACGCCTGGAACGGCCAACAGCTGGAGCACCTGGCCTACCGGCTCATCCGCGAGAACCTGCCCCAGCTGCCACCGGCCGACGTGCAGGCCATCGTCACCGCCGCCACCCGCATCTACCGCAGCCGGCACCCGGCCGGGCAGTAGGCGCCGCGGCAAGGCTTCCGGCCATTGCCCCCGCCCCGTCGGCCCTTTTCCATTTTTTCCATCTTTTCCAGGCCACGGCTGGCTGCAGCCAAGCCCCAACGGCCCTTACCCACCCGTGACGCGCTTCTACCCCCTTCTCTTCGTGTTGCTGTGGAGCACCGGCTTCATCGGCGCCCGCTACGGCCTGCCCTACGCCGAGCCGCTCAGCTTCCTGAGCCTGCGCTACGGGCTGGTGATCGTGCTGATGGGCGCCGTCGCCCTGGCCACCCGCGCCCCCTGGCCGCAAACACCCCGACAGTGGCTGCACATCGGCCTCACCGGGCTGCTGGTGCACGGGGTGTATCTGGGCGGTGTATTTACGGCGATCAGCCACGGTCTGCCGGCCGGCATCGCCGCGCTGGTGGTGGGGCTGCAGCCGCTGCTCACCGCGTTGGGCGCCGGCCTGCTGCTGGGCGAGAAGGTGCGGCCGCGCCAGTGGGGCGGGCTGGTGCTGGGCCTCGCCGGGGTGGCGCTGGTGGTGTCGCACAAGGTGGTCGGCGCCGCCGGCACGCCGCAGCTGGCCGCCATGCTCGGCCCGGTGCTGCTGGCGCTGGTCGGCATCACCGCCGGCACGCTGTACCAGAAGCGCTTCTGCCCGGCCTTCGACCTGCGCACCGGCTCGGTGATCCAGTTCGTGCCGACCCTCCTCGCCACCAGTCTGGTGGCCAGCCAGACCGAGGCGATGGTGGTTACCTGGAGCGGCCACTTCGTGTTTGCGCTGCTGTGGCTGGTGCTGGTGCTGTCGGTGGGCGCCATCAGCCTGCTCAACCTGCTGATCCGCAGCGGCAGCGCGGTGAATGTGGCGAGCCTGTTCTACCTCACGCCGCCCACCACCGCGCTGATCGCCTGGGCGGTGTTCGGCGAAACGCTCACCGGTCTGGCCCTGGTGGGCATGGGCGTCACGGTATTCGGCGTGTGGCTGGCCCGCAAATGAGCACGCCGGCCGCGTCCAGCACCGTCGCCACGCGCATCCTGGGCATCGACCCGGGCCTGCGCAACACCGGCTTCGGCGTCATCGACACCCTCGGCAGCCAGCTGCGCTACGTGGCGAGCGGGATGATCCGCAGCGGCGAGGGCAGCCTGCCCGAGCGACTCAAGGTGATCCTCGACGGCGTGCGCCAGGTGATCACCACCTACCAGCCCGACCAGGTGGCGATCGAGATCGTCTTCGTCAACGTCAACCCGCAATCCACGCTGCTCCTCGGCCAGGCCCGTGGCGCGGCGATCTGCGGGGCGGTGTCGTGCGACCTGCCGGTGGCCGAATACACCGCGCTGCAGGTCAAGCAGGCGGTGGTGGGCCACGGCAAGGCCGCCAAGGAACAGGTCAGCCACATGGTGCAGCGCCTGCTCAGCCTGGACGGCAGCCCGTCCAGCGACGCGGCCGACGCGCTGGCCTGCGCCATCTGCCACGCCCACGGCAGCAGCGGGCTGGCCGCCATGGCCGGGGTCGGCACGCGCAAGCGGGGCGGGCGGCTGCGGCTGTAGCCGGCAGTTTTGCCGAAATGATGCTAACAATATAAGTGAGCATACACGGGAGGAAAACCATGGCACGCATCGGCAACTTTTACTGGGCCAGTCTTTTTCTGACGGGCTTTCTGGCCGGTTGTGGCGGGGGCGGCGGAGGCGGCAACGCCTGGACACCGATCGCCTCGACCGAGGTGTTCCAGCTGAAGACCGCCTGGGACAACATCGTCCGCGACACCGGCACGCGCAGCTTCACCGTGTCCGGCACCTACGCAGGGCTGGCCCTCAGGGGCTCCGGCAGCATCACCCAGGGCGGGCTCGTAGGAGCCGTCTTCGAGGGCGTCGCCGCCCAGCAGAAGCTCACCACCGTCAGCGCCACGATCACCGGCGGCGGGCAGACGGTCACCGATACGGAGTCGGGCAGCGACTTCTACGACAGCAACTACCTGCCCCTCGGCACCCAGACCGCCGACGAATACACCGTCGTCAATGGCAGCGCCACCATCCCCCAGACAGCGCGCGTCGGCGACACGGGCACGGCCTATTCCGACAACCGCTACACGAACTCCAGCAAGACGAGCTTCCTGGGCACCAACACCTACACCTACGCGCTGCAGGCCGACACGGCGAGCACCGCCATCGCGCAGATCGTCGGTATCGAAAAGGACGGCCTGGGCGCCACCACCTACACCCGCACGCTGCGCTACCGGATCACCCCGGCCGGAGCGGTGACGCCGCTCTCCGAAACCGTCACCGACAGCGACGGCTCGATGGTGTTCACCTACAACTGAACGCCGCCAGGGGCGGGCCTGCGCCTCCTTGAAAGCGCTCTCCTGCGCGCCGCCCGCGGGCGCGGGCTGCCGTCTTGGCAGGACGTCAGCCCACCACCCCGTCCCACAGCAGCTTCACGCCCGACAGGCCCAGCGCCGCCGTGGCGAAGAGGTAAAACGGGCGCTCCGGGATGTGCTTCAGGATGCGCATGCCACTCCACACGCCAACCGGCACCAGCGGAATGAACAGCGCCGACATCACCAGCGTCTCGCGGGTGAACAGGTCCAGCCCGATGTAGAACGGCAGCTTGGCCAGGTTGATCACCGCAAAGAAGAACACCGAGGTGGCCACGAAGGTCTCGCGGGGCTGGCGGCGGGACAGCAGGTAGATCATCACCGGCGGCGCGCCGGCGTGGGCCAGGGTGCTGGTGAAGCCCGACCCCGCCCCCCACAGCCAGCCGACCGCCCGCGGCGGCCGCGCCTCGCTGGCCGGCGGGCGGCCCTTCCCGAGCAAGCGCTGCACGGCGAAGCCCACCGCGATCAGCCCGATCGAGCCCTTCACCACGCGGTCCGACATCACCCCGAAGGCCAGCGTGCCGAGGGCGATCCCGACCAGCGCGCCGGGGATCAGCGTGCGCAGATCCTGCCAGTCGGCCTTGCCCCGCCAGGCCCGGATACCCACCATGTCCATCGTGATGAGCACCGGCAGCATCACCGCCACCGCATCCCGCGGCGACATCCACATGCTCATGAAGGGCACCGCCAGCCCGCCCAACGCGCCGCCGAGGCCGGATTTCGAAATGCCGGTGATCAGGATCGCAAACCCCGTCACCAGCCAGCCGGCCAGATCCATCTCCATTGCTCGAACACCTGCACGAAAAGGGGCGATCTTTATACCACCCCGACGCAGCCCCCGCCCCCCCACCGGGGCCCCGCGGCGGAGCAGCCGCTGGCCGCAATGGCCCGGCGGGCCAAGGCTGGCGGCCAACTTGCTCACGCCCCGCGCCCGGACGTAGCGGCTAAAATGGGCAGTGGCACCGCCGCCACGCCCGCCACCCCCGTAACGGGCAAACCGCCGCCCGACGCCCGCCCCGTCTTCAAGGAATCATCCATGCCTCCCCGCGTAGGCCTCTTCGCCACCTGCCTGATGAACCTGTTTCGCCCCAATGTGGGTTTTTCCGCGGTAAAACTGCTGGAAGCGGCCGGATGCACCGTCGAAGTGCCCCTTGATCAGACCTGTTGCGGCCAGCCGGCCTATAACAGCGGCGACTTCGACGCCACCCGGGCGCTCGCGAAACAGCTCATCGAGGCCTTCGAAGGTTTCGACTACGTGGTCGGCCCCTCCGGCTCGTGCATGGCGACGATCCGCAAGGATTACCCGCGCCTCTTCGCCGACGACCCGCCCTGGCGCGCGCGGGCCGAAGCGCTGGCCGCCAAGAGCTTCGAGCTGATCTCCTTCCTCACCGACGTGCGCGGCATCACCACCACAGACGCGGCCTACGCCGGCAGCGCCAGCTACCTCGACTCCTGCTCGGGCCTGCGCGAGCTCGGCATCAAGGCCCAGCCGCGCCTGCTGCTCGGCAGCGTGGGCGGGCTGCAGCTCGCCGAGATGGCCGACACCGAGGTGTGCTGCGGCTTCGGCGGCAGCTTCTGCGTCAAATACCCCGAGATCTCCGGCCGCCTCGCCGACGACAAGCTCGCCCGCCTTGCCGAGACCGGCGCCGACACCCTCCTGGGTGGCGACCTGGGCTGCCTGCTGCACCTGGCCGGGCGCCTGAAGCGCTGCGGGTCAAAGGTCAAGGTCTTCCACACCGCCGAAGTCCTGGCCGGCCTCGCCGACGGCGACGGCATCGGCGGCGCGGCTGGGGGCGCCTCACAATGAAAGTCAGCAGCCCCCAGTTCAAGGCCAAGGTCGTCACCGCCCTCGCCGACCCCCACCTGCGCGATGCTCTCGGCCAGTCGCGCAAGGGCTTCGTCAATGGCCGCGGCGCGCTGGTGGCCGGGCTGCCCGAGTTCGAGCAGCTCCGCGACCAGGCCCGCGACGTCAAGAACCACGTGCTGGCCCACCTCGACTACTACCTCGAACGCTTCGAGGCCCAGGTCACCGCCGCCGGCGGCCAGGTGCACTGGGCCGCCGACGCCGAGGACGCCCGCCAGATCATCCTCGGCATCTGCCAGCGGGTCGGCGCCCGGACGATCACCAAGGGCAAGTCGATGGTCTCCGAGGAAGTCGGCCTCAATGAAGCCCTGGAGGCCGAGGGCTACCAGGTGATCGAGACCGACCTGGGCGAGTACATCATCCAGCTCGCCGACGAGCCGCCGTCCCACATCATCGCCCCGGCCATCCACAAGACCCGCGCCCAGGTGGCCGAGCTCTTCGAGGCGGCCCACGGCGGGCCGCGCAAGACCACCGTCGGCGAGCTCGTCACCGAAGCCCGGCTGGTGCTGCGCGACAAGTACTTCAAGGCCGACGTGGGCATCACCGGCGGCAACTACCTGGTGGCCGAGACCGGCTCGTCGGTGATCGTCACCAACGAAGGCAACGGCGACCTCACCCAGACCCTCGCCCGGGTGCATGTGGTCACCAGCGGCATCGAGCGCATCGTGCCCAGCCTCGAGGATGTCTCGCTGTTCCAGCGCCTGCTGGCCCGCAGCGGCACCGGCCAGGAGACCGAGACCTACACCACCTTCTCCACCGGCCCGCGCCGCCCCGGCGACCCCGACGGCCCCGACGAATACCACGTGGTGCTGGTGGACAACGGCCGCAGCAAGATGCTGGGCGGCAAGTTCCAGGACATGCTGCGCTGCATCCGCTGTGGCGCCTGCATGAACCACTGCCCGGTGTATGGCGCGGTGGGCGGGCACGCCTACGGCTGGGTCTATCCGGGGCCGATGGGCTCGGTGCTCACGCCGCTCTTCGTCGGCCTCGACAGCACCTACGACCTGCCCAACGCGTGCACCCTCAACGGCCGCTGCCAGACGGTGTGCCCGGTGCGCATCCCGCTGCCCGAGCTGCTGCGCGAACTCCGCCACCGCCAGAGCCAGGCCGGCCTGCGCCCGCGCGCCGAAACCCGGGCCCTGCAGGCCTGGCGCTTCGTGGCCGAGCGGCCGCGCCTCTACCGCGCCGCCAACCGCCTCGCCGCCCGGGCCCTGAAGGCCGCCGGCGGCAGCCAGGGCCGCCTCGCCCGCCTGCCCTTCGGCGAGGCCTGGAGCGGCCTGCGCGACCTGCCCGCGCCCGAGGGGCAGACCTTCATCGAAATGTGGCACGCCCAAAAACGCCGCTGACACGGCCGCCCTAACCTCAAACATCCCGCCCATGTTCTCCCGCTCCGCCATCCTCGACCAGATCCGCCGCCAGCTCGGCCGCGGCCCGCTGACGCCCGAGGCCGTCGCCGCCCTCGAGGCCCGCCGGCCCGCCCACACCCGCATCGCCGTGGGCGATGAGCTCGTCGAGCGCTTCATCGCCAGGTTCGAGAACCGCTCCGGCAGCGTGGCGCGGGTCGCCACCCGGGGCCAGGTGCCCGAGGCGGTGGCCGCCTACCAGGCCCGCCTCGGCCTGCCGGCCCGCGCCGCCGTCGCCCGCCCGCTGGCCGGGCTGGCCTGGCCGGCTGGTTTCAGCCACCACCCGGGCCCGGCCGGCCAGAGCGAGATCCTCTCGGTCACCACCTGCCTGGCCGGCATCGCCGAGGTGGGCAGCGTCGTCCTGCCCTCCGGCCCCGACAGCCCGACCAGCCTCAACTTCGTGCCCGACCACCACCTCGTCGTACTGCACTGCAGCCAGATCCTGCGCCACTTCGAAGACGTCTGGCCGCTGGTGCGGGCGCTGCCCGGCGGCATGCCGCGCACCGTGAACATCGTCGCTGGCCCGTCGCGCACCGGCGACGTCGAGCTCACCCTGCAGCTCGGCGCCCACGGCCCCCGCAGCGTGCATGTGATCCTGGTGGACGCACCCATGTGACCCCTATCACGACGCGAGGCCGGGCGGGGCCGGAAAGCCTCAACTTCACCGCAGCCAGGCCGAAATAGCCTTACTGATCGCCCTTTTTGCCACCATGCCCGCGCCTCCGCCCCAGGACTTCGTCGTCACGCCCGACCAACTGTGCGTCGGGCTGTTCGTGCACCTCGACCTGCCCTGGTTCAGCCATCCGTTCAGCTTCAACAGCTTCAAGATCCGCACGCCGGAGCAGATCAAGACCCTGCGCGAGCTGGGCGTGCGGCATTTCCGCTACGACCCGGAACGCTCCGACACCCAGCCCCGTAGCAACACGCTGCAGCCCGTCGTCGCGCCGCCCCCGCCACCACCGCCCGCAGACCCCGCCACCAGCGCCAGCCTGGCCAGCAAGCGCGAACGCATCGCCCGCCTGGCCGAGCGCAAGCGCAAGGTGGTCGAGGTGGAAAAGGCCTTCGTGAAGGCCGCCGGGGTGATGCGCAACATCAGCAAGAACCTCTTCGCCCGGCCCAAGGAGTGCCTCGAGGAAGTTGGCGAACTGGTCAATCAGATGGTCACGGCCTTTCTCGACCAGCCCGAAGTGGCCCTGCACGTGATGGGCGAGCACCCGGGCGGCGAGGAAACCTACTTCCACGGCCTCAACACCTCGATCCTGGCGATGATGCTCGCCAAGGAGCTCGGCTTCGAGCGGGCCAGCAGCCAGGCCCTCGGCGTCGGCGCGCTGCTCCACGACATCGGCCTCGCCGACATCCCCGACCGCGTCGCCCGCCCCCGCCACGAGCTCACCGCCCCCGAACGCCACCTGCGCGAGCTGCACTGCGACTACGGCGTGCGCATCGGGCGGCAGATCGGCCTGCCCGAGCCGGTGCTGCGCATCATCGCCCAGCACCACGAGCTGGCCGACGGCAGTGGCTACCCGAAGGGCCTCAAGGGCGAGCAGATCGACCCCCTCGCGCGCATCGTGTCCCTCGTCAATTACTACGACAACCTGTGCAACCCGGCCGACCTGGCCAAGGCCATGACGCCCCACGAGGCCCTGTCGCTGATGTTCGCCCAGCGCCGCGCCAAGTTCGACGCCCGCGCGCTGCAGGTGATGATCCGCTGCCTCGGCGTCTACCCGCCCGGCTCGGTGGTGCGCCTCTCCAACGACGCCCTCGCCCTGGTCTCGTCGGTCAACCCGCAACGGCCCCTGCGGCCGTGGGTCACCGTCTTCGACCCCCAGGTGCCGCGGGACGAAGCCATCATGCTCGACCTCGACGAAGAGCCCGACATCAACATCACCAAGGCCCTGCGCCCCATCCACCTGCCGCCCGAAGTGTACGAGTACCTCAGCCCGCGCAAGCGGGTGACCTACTACTTCGACGCCGACGCTCGCCAGGGGCGCACAGCATGATCCGCACCTATCAACGCGCCCTGCTGGCCGCCGCCGAGGAGATCCTGCTGCTGGTCGACCCGGCCAGCCTGCTCATCCTGGCCGTCAACCCCGCCACCACGCGCCTGCTCGGCTACCCCGAAGAGCAGCTCGTCGGGCAGGCCGTCACCGAGATCGAGTGCGCCCTCACCGACGTCTTCTTCTGGGAAGACGTGCGCAGCGGCGGCCGGGTGGACGAGCAGGTCATGGAGGGCCTCTACCGCCGCGCCGACGGCAGCCTGCTCACCGCCCGCAAGACGGTGCGGCGGATCCCCGAAGGCGTGCTGGTGCGCGCCACCGACATCGGCGCCCAGAAGCGCGCCGAGGACGAGCTGGCGCAGATGGCGTCACACCTGCGGGCAACCCTCGAAGCCACCACCGAAGGCATCCTGGTGCTCGACGGCGAAGGCCGCATCGTCAACATGAACCGCCGCCTGGCCGACCAGTGGCCGCTGCCCGAGGCGCTGCTGGCCCGCCGCGACGACGCCGCCATCCTCGCCCACATGGCCGCCAGCCTCACCAACCCGGCCGCCTTCCAGGCCCTCGTCGCCACCAGCAGCCAGGCCGAGACCTTCGACATCCTGCACGCCACCGACGGGCGCATCTTCGAGGTCAGCTCGCGGCCGGCCCGCCACGACGACGAGGTGATCGGGCGGGTGTACTGCATCGTCGACGTCACCGAGCGCCGGCGCGCCGAGCAGGCCATGATCGACGCCCGCGACGCCGCCACCGCCGCCAGCCGCGCCAAGAGCGACTTCCTGGCGATGATGTCCCACGAGATCCGCACCCCGATGAACGGCATCATCGGCATGGCCCAGCTGCTCGAAATGACGCCCCAGAGCCCCGAGCAGCGCGAATACATCGCCACCATCCGGCACAGCAGCCAGGCCCTGCTGGGCATCCTCAACGACATCCTCGACTACTCCAAGATCGAGGCGCGCAAGCTCAAGCTCGAAAAAATCGGCTTCGACCCGCACCAGCTGGTCAGCGAGGTGGGCGCCCTGTTCCAGCCCAACGCCGCCGAGCGCGGCATCCGCTTCAACTGCAGCGTGGCCCCGGATGTCCCCCACGCCCTCGTCGGCGACCCGACCCGGCTGCGCCAGATCCTCCTCAACCTCGTCGGCAACGCCTTCAAGTTCACCACCCAGGGCGCGATCCGGGTGCATCTGCGGGCCGGCGAGCAGGCCGGCGGCAAGGTCGGCCTGCACTGCAGCGTGCACGACACCGGCATCGGCATCGCCCCCGACAAGCGCCGCCACATCTTCACCCCCTTCGAGCAGGCCGACATGTCCACCACCCGCCGCTACGGCGGCACCGGCCTGGGGCTGGCGATCTGCCGCATGCTCTGCGAGCTGATGGAGGGCAGCATCGGCGTCGAGAGCGAAGAGGGCGTCGGCTCGGAGTTCTGGTTTGCGGTGAAACTCGAGACCGGCCTGCTCGAGGGCGCGGCCATCGCCCACCAGGCGCCGCGCATGATCCTGCGCCGCGCCACGCGCATCCTGGTGGTCGAGGACAACCCGATCAACAGCACCGTGCTGGCGCGCATGCTCGAGAGCATCGGCGCCCAGGACATCGTCTTCGCCCGCGATGGCGAGGATGCCCTCGCCCGCTGCGCCGAAACCGACTTCGAGCTGATCTTCATGGACGCCCGCATGCCACGGATGGACGGCCTCACCGCCACCGTCGCGCTGCGCAAGGCCAACACGCCCGCCTACATCATCGGCGTCAGCGCCGACGCGATGAGCGAGGAACGCCAGGCCGCCCTCGCCGCCGGCATGAACGACTACCTGCCCAAGCCGGTCGACCGGCTCGCCCTCGCGGCGGCCATCGAGCGCTGGCGTGAAACCTTGATGGTGGCCAACGCTCGCCCGGCCGACGCCGAAGACATCGCGCCGCAAGCGCCCGAAGACCGGCGCCGGGCCTGAACGCCCGGCACCGCCTCAGCGGAGGGCGCCGCGCTTCAGCCCGGGCAGGCCCGGCGCGGGCAGGGCGCGCTGCGGCACAAAGGGCAGCAGGCGCAGGGGCAGCGCTTCACCGCCGGTCTCGAAGGCCGCCTCGAGGCAGCGGATGTGGGCGTTGGTGAACTCCTCGATGTAGCTGCGCAGGATCGTCACGCAGCCCTCGGCCCCCGCATCGAAGAGCACCCCGAGCCGCTCCTCGAGCTCCACGCAGTCGGCGGCATAGTAAGCCTCGTCGCGCCGCAGGATGAACTGACGCAGGCTGTTCTCCATCACCCCCATCGACAGACGGCACGCCAGATACTGGAGGCGCTGGGTGACATCCGCCTGGGAGAGGCTGAGGCGCCCCAGCAGTTCGGTGTAATGCAGACCCAGCAGCGCGGGGTGGCGGAGGACAGGCATGGTTGAACTCTCGTTGGAAATCATCGCGGGGAATTCTGAAATCTAGTCGGCGGGCCGCACGAGTCAAGGCCGGGCGAAACGAGGCCCGGCCCCGGGTACAGGCTGCCGAACATTGCTTCACGGCCGCAACCCATCAGGGCCGGGCGTTTCCGCCCCTTTGCGCCCCATAAATGCAACGTCCCCCATTTTGCGCCATCCCGGGGCAAAACGGTCAATCGGGCCACAACCAGGCCGCACCCCACACCCCCGACGAATCCCCGTGCCGGGCCTGCACCAGCCGCGTCGCCACGTGGTCGGAGAACACATGGGGGCACCACAGGCTGGGCACCCGCTGGTAGAGGCGCTCGATGTTCGACAGCCCGCCCCCCAGCACGATCACGTCCGGGTCGAGGATGTTGATCACCCCCGCCAGGGCCCGCGCCAGGCGTTGCTCGTAGCGCGCCAGGCTGGCCTCGCAGGCCGGGTCGCCCTCGGCGGCGCCCGCCACGATGCCCTCCGGCCGCGCCAGCTCACCGCTGCAGCGGGCATGATCCATCGCCAGGCCCGGCCCCGACAGATAGGTTTCGATGCAGCCCGCGCGGCCGCAATAACACGCCGGCAAGGGCAGGTCGTCACCCGCCGGAAGCGGGAGCGGGTTGTGGCCCCACTCGCCGGCGATCCCGTTGGCGCCATCCAGGGCCCGCCCGTTCACCACGATGCCGGCGCCGACCCCGGTGCCGAGGATCACCCCGAACACCACCTGCGCCCCCCGCCCGGCCCCATCCACCGCCTCGGACAGGGCAAAGCAGTTGGCGTCGTTGGCGACGCGCACCTCGCGGCCCAGCAGGGCCTGCAGGTCGTCCTTCAGCGGCTCGCCGATCAGGCAGGTGGAATTCGCGTTCTTGATGAGGCCGCTCACCCGCGACAACGCCCCCGGCGTGCCGACCCCCACCGTGCCCCGCCGGCCGGTCTCGCGCTCGACCCGCTCGACCAGCCCCACCACCGCCGCCAGCGTGGCCGCGTAGTCGCCCTGGGGCGTCGGCACCCGGTGCCGGGCGAGCTCCTGCCCCGCCGCGCCGAGGGCGATCACCTCGATCTTGGTGCCGCCGAGGTCGATTCCGATACGGAGTTGCATGATCAATCAGCCAAAAGGGTTTGCCATCTTGTCGGAGGTCCCGTCGCATCCAGCCCGCACGGGGCCACATTCTAGCGGGCCGCGCACCGAACTCCGGGCTTCTGCAAAGGTGGGCGCAGCGACCGGAAAACGGTAGTGCGGGTTAAGATCTCGCCGAAACTTGCCAAAACGTATGACTTTAGTTTAATTCCATTCATATATACGACCCTCTACAATGCAGTGCTCCAGTGCCGACACACACACACGAAATGCCTCGCGCAATGTGAAACGGGCAGAAAGGACAAGGCATGGCTCCATCGAATACGCTCGACACCCTGCTCCACGCACAGCGCCAGCACGGACGCCTGCTCAAGCTCGCCTTTCCCCACGACGACGCCCCCGCAGGCAGCCAGCTCGTGGCCAATCGCCTGGAGGCCGACGAGGGGCTCTCCCGCGATTTCGAGTACACCGTCGACGTCCTCTCGCTCAACCCGGCCATTCCCCTGAAAGAAGTCATGGGCAAGATGGTCACCGTCGAGCTCCAGCGCGAAGACGGCTCGGTCCGCTACTTCAACGGCCACGTGTTCGCCTTCAGCTTCCTCAAGCACGACGCCGGGTTTGCCCACTACCAGATGACCCTGCGACCCTGGCTGGCCTTCCTTCGGCAACGTCGCAACAACTGCATCTTTCACGGCAAGACTCTCGAAGAGCAGACCCACCACATCCTCGACGCCTACCCGATGCACGACTGGCAGACCCGCCAGCTCGGCCCCGATGCGCCGATGAGCGATGCCGTCCAGTTCGCCGAGGACGACCACAACTACCTGCACCGGCGGTGGGAGGCCCAGGGGTGGACCTACTGGTACGAACATCGCCAGGATGGCCACACCCTGGTGCTGTGCGGCGACAGCCGGGAGGCCGACCCGGCCGATGGCGGCGGGCATCTCACCTGGGAAGGCCGGAGTGGCGTAACCCCCTGCGGCGTCTGGGCGTTAACCGCCAGCCGCCGGATGATCCCGAACCACTACAGCGCGGCGAGCTTCGACTTCAAGACTCCCCACCCCCGGACGGCCTACGTGCCATCCCTCAATGACCAGGGCCAGCTGCCGCCGCTGGAAGTCTACGACTATGCCGGCGCTTACGGCTTCCGGAACACCGCCGACGGGGATGCGCTCGCCCGACGGCGCATGGAAGCCTACGAGGCCGGCGCCAAGCACTTCTCGGCCGAAGGCGACGCCGACACCGTCCAGCCCGGCCGCAGCTTCACCCTGGCCGGCCCCTACGACATCCAGGCCATCGGCAGCGGAGCGGGTGACAACGAATTCCTCATCATCGATGCCCATCACCTCGTCAACAACAACTACGAAACCGGGCAGGATCAGACCGCCGAGTACCGTGCCCGCTTCACCTGCCTGCGCAAGCGCATCCCGTGGCGCCCGACGCCAGGCCACAGCAGCCACACACCCCGCATCCACGGCCTGCAGACCGCCCTCGTCGTCGGCCCGCCTGGCCACGAGATCCACACCGACGAATACGGCCGGGTGCGCGTGCAGTTCCACTGGGACCGCATCGGCCGGCACGATGACCTCAGCTCGGCCTGGGTGCGCGTCGCCACCGACCTGGCCGGCCAACACTACGGCCAGCTCGCCCTGCCCCGCGTCGGCCAGGAGGTGATCGTCCAGTTCCTCGACGGCAACCCCGACCGGCCCCTCATCACCGGCCGCGTCTACAACGCCGACAACCGCCCGCCCCATTTCAACAACGCCGGCAGCCTGCCCGCCAACCATGCCGTGAGCGGCTGGAGCACCCGCGAACTGCACGGCACACGCCTGCAGCAACTGCGCTTCGACGACAGCCCAGGCCAGATCGGCGCCCAGCTTGCCAGCGAGCACGGCCATACCGCCCTCAACCAAGGCTGGCTCGGCCACCCACGCCACGACGGCAAAGCCGAACCGCGCGGCGAAGGCTTCGAGCTGCGCAGCGATCTCGCCGGCGCGATCCGTGCCGCGCAGGGGTTGCTCATCACCACCGACGCACAAGCCAGAGCCCAGGGCGAGGCGCTCGCCCGACAGGAGCTCGCCGGCCAGCTCGACACCGCGCTCGCCATCGCCCGGCAGCTCGCCGAGCTGGCCGACACCCACCAGGCCGGCACGGCCGATCTCCAGCCAGCTGCCAGGCTCACCGACGACATCAAGCGCTGGCAAGCCGGTGGCGGCTCACCGGCCATCGCCATCAGCGCTCCCGCAGGCCTCGCCATGAGTAGCGCTGGGGCCATCACCGCCGCCAGCGGCAGCGCGCTCAACCTGACTGCCACCCAGGACGCCCACCTCAGCACCGGACGCAAACTCCTCCTGCACGCCGGGCAAGGCCTGGCCGCCTTCGCCCACAAGGCCGGCATCAAGCTCATCGCCGCCGCCGGCAAACTGAGCCTGCAGGCCCAGTCGGACGAAATGGAGCTGATCGCCGCCAAGCTCCTGCGGCTGGCGTCCCTCGAATCGATCCTGCTTGAATCTGGCAAGGGCATCACGCTGCGCAGCGGCGGCGCGCAGATCACCCTCGCCGACGGCAAGATCACCCTGTCCGCGGCCAACGGCGTCGAGATCAAGGCACCCGGCTTCAACTTCAACCAGGGCGGTGGTGGCAAGGCCGACCTGCCCGACCTGCCACAGTCGAGCCTCGCAACGGATGAACGCTTCGTGATCCACAACGAGCAGACCGGCGCGCCGATCGCCGGCCGGGCCTATCGGGCGACGCTCGACGATGGACAAGTCATCGAGGGCCTTACCGATGCGCAAGGGCGGACGGCGTTGTCCCCCGCGCAAGCCATCCAACTCGTCCGTCTCGTCCTTCCCTGATTCCAAAGCTAACCAGGCACTCATCATGAGCGAACCCATCCGCCGTGTCCCCGTTGAAATCGACGCGCAAGGTCAAGTCAAGGCACAGAGCGTGACCAGCCCGATCCGTTTCGGGGTTCGCGCCGGGGTCGGCGTACCACCCTCCAAGATCATCCCGATCGTTTTCGTGCCCGGGATCATGGGCAGCAACCTGAAAACCAAGGCCAGCAAGGGCAAGCCGTCCGAGATCGCCTGGCGACCGCCGAATGGCACCATGGATGCGGCAAATCAGGCATTTCGGATCTGGAAGGGTCGCAGCCCGAGCGACCGTCAGCGCCTGCTCGACCCCGACGACACCGAAGTTGACGATCGCGGCGATCTCCAGGTCGGCTGGTTTGCCAGCGAGGCCCAGTACCGGGAACGCGGCTGGGGTGAGATTCACTGGGACAGCTACGGCGAATGGTTGCAGACCCTGGAAGAGAGCTTGAATCGAACTTTCGTGCGCAAGGCTGACGGTAACCGCGTGATCGCGGCGCACTGGCAGTCCGTCATACGAGCCGACCGTGGGAGCTGGGACGCCAGGGATCTGGCAGCACTGAGTGAAGCCGAGCTCGAAAAGTCCGCCCAATACCACTACCCCGTTTATGCCGTGGGTTACAACTGGTTGCGCTGCAATTCGGAGGCCGCAGCGCGCCTCGCCCGACGAATCGACACCTGGATCGCGGAATGGAAGGCCCGCCCCGGCTACCAGTGCGACAAGGTGATCCTCATCTCCCATTCCATGGGCGGACTGGTATGTCGCGCCTACGCCAAGCGGCATCCGGACAAGGTGCTGGGCATCATCCATGGCGTCCAGCCCGCCGTGGGAGCGCCGCTCGCCTATCGGCGCATGGCCTGCGGCACCGAAACAGGAGATGCCAAAGGAGAAAACCTGAAAACCAAAGGATTCGCGACAATCGCCGGCAAGACCCCCGCCGACACCATCCCCGTGATGGGCGTCTCTCCCGGCCCACTCGAACTGCTGCCCAACCATCTGCATCCGCCCGGCTGGCTGAAGGCCTTCGTAAAGGACCGCAAGGGCACGACGGCGAGGGAAATGCTCTCGCTGCCTCAATCCGACCCCTACGACGAGATCTATCGGGACATGAAAAGCTGGTACAGATTGATTGATCCGGCGCTGCTCGATCCGGGAAAGAAATACGCCACCGATTTCGGCCAAGGCGAGACCAACGGAGCGATGGCGAAATGCATTGAGGCGATCGGACAAGCCGAGCACTTCCACAAAGAAATCATCGGCAACTATTACCACCCGAACACCTACGCCTTCTACGGACGGGATGCCGACCAACTAAGCTACGGAACTGTCCGCTGGGCCGGCACCTGGCACGGGCAGGACGCCATGCATGAAGCCAGACTACGCCAGGGCAAGCCTGCGTCATCCAACACGCCCGGCAGGGTGATTGCCGATTTCGGCTTGGGCACGGCCACGGCCGACCACCCCGCCCTCCAACCGACAAACGGTACCCGGCCACGGCCGATCGCCAACTCCAGCATCGAGTTTCACATCCAGCCCCAGGACGCGCCAGGCGACGGCACGGTCAACTGGCAGTCCGGCGAGGCACCCGGCCTAAACATCAAACGGCTGTTCTGCACCACCGGCTATGACCACCAGGGAAGCTACAACGACCCCAACATGCGCCAGCTGACCTTTCACCTGAT